>NZ_KE383962.1:27429-99951 GCF_000422925.1 Paludibacterium yongneupense DSM 18731 | reverse complement strand
CGTTCGACTTGCATGTGTAAAGCATGCCGCCAGCGTTCAATCTGAGCCAGGATCAAACTCTTCAGTTCAATCTTTAGCTAATTTCGTACTTTGGCACGCAAGATTAAAGAACCAGTGGTCCTTCTCTTGCAGTGCAAGTGTCGGCTTCGGCCAGACACTCACACCTATCGGTTGTTCGTTTTGTTAAAGAGCAGTGCCGTCGGCGCCGTGTTTCGTTTGCGTCGTCAGCTGAGGAGGCGAACTATACCGCCACCCCGCAGACCCGTCAAGCCTTTTTGCAAAAAAAGCGGGACCGCTGGCGCGGCCCCGCTTTTCGAAGGCAGGAATCTCAGGCCACGGGCTCCAACTGCCGCACAGCATCGATCAGTTGGTCGAACTGGGCCGCCATCATCGCCCCCGCCTGGTTGAAAACCATCGACCGCCCCTTCAACACGATCAAAGTCGGAATCGAACGGATATTGAAGTGCCGGGCCAGGTCGACTTCGTCCTCGGTGTTGATCTTGGCAAACACGATATCGGGATTGCGCCCGGCCGCGGCCTCGAACACAGGACCGAACATCTTGCACGGGCCGCACCAGGGCGCCCAGAAATCCAGAATCACGATCCCGTCACGATCAACGACATCGTTGAACGATGCAGCAGTCGCTTGAATAACAGCCATTGAGTGCTCCCGTTCGTCAAAGGATGACCCAATAGAGAATAAGGGCAAGCCAAATGGTTCACAAGGCGGTGGATTGATTGATTTTTCCTGAGTGGCGATACGCTCAGGCTATAGCTGCCGCCCTGTGCTCAAGAATGATTCTGCAGACGGAAACAGCGGTGAATCTTCTTGTTGCGAAAATCATCGGGTACCGACTGCCGACTGATATCCTCCACGCTGTAAAGCACGGGCAGGCGTTCGTCGAGCTGGAAACTGCGCAAATTACTGGAGAAATACAGCACACCGTTCTCGGCCAGCAAGGCCATCGCCTGCTCGATCAGCCACACATGGTCGCGCTGTACGTCGAGAATATCGTCCATCCGCTTGGAATTGGAAAACGTCGGAGGATCCATCACGATCAGATCGAACTGTTTGCCCAGCGCCAGTGCATCGGTCAGATAATGAAACACATCGTCGCGCACCAGCGTATGCACGCGGCTATCGATGCCATTAAGATCGAAGTTGCGACGCGTCCACTGCTGGTAGGTATTGGACAGATCGACGGTTTCGGAGCGAATCGCGCCGCCGGCGGCAGCATACACCGTGAAGCTGCCAGTGTAGGCAAACAAGTTGAGAAAACGCTTGCCGGCCGCTTCGCCCATGACCTGGCGCCGCGTATTGCGGTGATCGAGAAACAGCCCCGTATCCAGGTACGCATCCATATTGACCCAGAAACGCAAGCCGAATTCTTCAACCACAAAATCGTCGCTTTGCTTTTCCAGCTTCTGGTACTGGCTCTCGCCCTTCTGGCGACGACGGGTCTTGACCCCCATCTGCGCAGCGGGAATGCCCGTCACATCCCGGATGCAGTTCTTGACGGCATCCAGCCAGAGATCATGTTCGGCATCGTCCTGCACCCAACCCGTTTCATACTCCTGGATATGGCAGTGCTCGCCATAGATATCGATCGCCAGGGGAAACTGGGGAATATCGCGGTCATAGACCCGCCACGCCGCAACCCCCTGCCGCCTTGCCCATTTTCCGTAATGTTTCCAATTCTTGGTCAAGCGATTGGCAAGCGCACTCACATCCAGCATAAAATTTTCTCGGTTAAACGATAAGCGCCGACGGTCAAACGTCGGTGGAATACATCTGCAGCAGTTTGCGCGATACGGGCTCCGGCACATATTGCCGGATCACCGTTTCCCAGCCGCGCGGTCCGACCAGACCTTTGACCATGGTGGACGACACTTCGGCGTATTCGCGTGGCGGCAGCAAAAACAGGGTAGTGATATCGGGAAACAAATCCGAGTTCACATAACGCATTGCACGCTCGTATTCGTAATCACTAGCGGTACGGATACCGCGGATAATATAGTTAGCGCCCACGGACTGGGCATAGTTCACCAGAAACTGGTTCTCGAACATGTCGACACGCAACTTGTCGAAGCCCCGCGTCACGGCATTGAGCATGTCGATACGCTCGTCCACACTGAAGGTACAGTGTTTGTCCGGATTGACCCCGACCGCAACGATCAACTCGTCGAACAGTTCCACGGCCTCGCGAATCATCCACAGATGACCGTTGGTGACCGGGTCGAAACTTCCGGCGTACACGGCTCGCTTCACAGCACCCCCCTTCGTAGTTGAACAGAATTCACAGGCGGAATGTAGCTTGGGGCGGGGGGACGGTAAAGCCCTTTCGTGTTGCGGCGCAAAAAAAACCCGGCAACCAGCCGGGTTTTGTGACATCGACTTGCCTTCAGGGGCGCAATTCCTCGGCACGATGACAGGCCACGCGCTGCGCATCCACGGTCCGCAGCTGCGGTTCTTCCCTTGTGCACCGCTCTTGCGCATGCGGGCAGCGCTTATGAAATGCACATCCGCTTGGAGGATTGAGCGGACTCGGCAACTCGCCCTCGATCTTGATCTTGATCGCCCGATTTTCCGGATGAATCGACGGCGTCGCCGACAACAGCGCACGGGTGTACGGGTGCAAAGGCCGATTGTAAATCGTATCCTTGCTGCCGATTTCCACCGCACGCCCCAGATACATCACCATCACGTCGTCGGCGACATGTTCGACCACGGCCAGATTGTGCGAGATGAACAGATACGCGGTATTGAACTCGTCCTGCAGATCCATGAACAGATTCAGCACCTGCGCCTGGATCGATACATCGAGGGCACTGGTCGGTTCGTCCGCCACCACGATGCGGGGCTGCAGCATCATGGCCCGCGCAATCGCGATCCGCTGCCGCTGCCCGCCAGAGAACATATGCGGGTAACGGAAATAGTGCTCGGGCCGCAATCCGACCCGCTGCATCATCGACAGCACTGCGTCCTTGCGCTCGCTCGCGCTCATCCGGGTGTTGATCAGCAAGGGTTCGGCCAGCTGGTCGCCGATCTTCTGCCGCGGGTTGAGCGACGCATACGGATTCTGAAACACCATCTGCACTTTGGTACGCATGGCTTGCAGCTCGGACTTGCCCGCCTTCGCCGCATCCGTACCCTCGAGCAGCAGGGCACCTGATGTCGGCGGCTCGATCAGGGTCAACTGACGGGCGAGCGTAGACTTGCCGCACCCCGACTCCCCGACGACAGCCAGCGTCTTGCCGGCATCGAGCGTAAACGAGACGCCGTTGAGCGCTTTGACCGTGGCATTGCCTTTGAAGAAGCCCTGCGAGACATCGTAATAGCGGGTCAGATCCCGCGCTTCCAGGACATGATTCATTTGACCTCCTTCGCGCTCAGGGGGAAGTGGCAACGCACCCCGCTGGCACCGTCGACTGTCAGCGCCGGGCGCTCCAGACGGCAACGCTCCTGCACATACGGGCAACGCGGCGACAACAGGCACCCCACCGGACGATCATAGTGACCGGGAACGATGCCGGGCAGCGTATTGAGGCGACGTGCACCTTTGCTGTGCTCGGGAATCGATGACAGCAGCGCTTCGGTATAAGGATGGAAAGGACGGCGGAAGATGTCCGGCACCGCCCCCAATTCGGCAACCTGCCCCGCATACATGACCGCCAGCCGCTGCGCGACTTCGGCGACGACCGCCAGGTCATGGGTGATCAGGATCAGGGCCATGTTCTGGCTTTTCTGCAGGCTGACCAGCAGCTCCATGATCTGCGCCTGTATGGTCACGTCAAGCGCCGTGGTCGGCTCGTCGGCAATCAGCAACTTGGGCTTACAGGCGATGGCCATCGCGATTGCGACGCGCTGGCTCATCCCGCCGGACAGTTGATGCGGATACGACGACAGCCGTTGCGCCGCGGCCGGAATTTCGACCATTTCCATCAGTTCGAGCGCACGCTGCTTGAGTGCCGCGCCGCGCAGGCCCTGATGTTCTTTCAGCACTTCCATGATCTGATAGCCGACGGTATAGCTCGGATTGAGCGCGGTCATCGGATCCTGAAAGATCATCGAAATATCCTTGCCGATGATCTTGCGCCGGTCGCGAGCCGAGATCTTCAGCAGATCCTTGCCGTCGAAACGCAACTGATCGGCAACGATGCGGCCCTGCCCTTCGAGCAAGCCCATCATCGCCATCATGGTCACCGACTTGCCGGAACCCGACTCGCCGACGATGCCGACCACTTCACCTTGATCGACGCTCAAATCGAGGCCTTCTACCGCATTGAACGGACGGGCTTCCGATCCGAACTGAACGGATAGATTACTAATTTCCAATAAACTCATGATATTCCCTTACGCCGCGCGCTTCAGTTTCGGGTCCAGCGCGTCGCGCAGGCCGTCACCCATCAGGTTGATGGCGAGAACCGACAGCAGGATGGTCAGGCCGGGCAGACTCACGACCCACCACGCGCGCTCGATGTAATCACGGGCCGAAGCCAGCATCATCCCCCACTCCGGCGTCGGCGGTTGCACGCCGAGCCCGAGAAAACCGAGCGCGGCCGCATCGATGATGGCGGAGGAAAAACTCATGGTCGCATGCACGATCAATGGTGCGAGGCAATTGGGGAGGACAGTGACGAACATCAACCGCAACAGGCCTGCACCGCTGACGCGCGCGGCGGTCACATAGTCCCGATTGAGCTCGGTCATGGCCGAGGCACGGGTCAGGCGGACATAGGCCGGCAGCGACACCACCGAAATGGCGATGATGCTATTGATCAGCCCCGGTCCCAGGATCGCGACAATGGCGACAGCCAGCAGCAAGGACGGCAGCGCCATCAGCACATCCATCAGGCGCATGATGCTCGAACCCAGCAATTTGGGGAAAAAGGCGGACAACAGACCGCCGACGACACCGGGGATCAGGGCCATCAACACCGACGACAGACCGATGAACAAGGACTGGCGCGCTCCCCAGATCAGGCGGGACAGAATATCGCGCCCCGCTTCGTCGGTTCCGAGCAGGAACTGGCTCGTACCGCCATCGCTCCAGACGGGAGGAACCAACATGTGGTCGCGGTATTGTTCGATCGGACTGTACGGAGCGATCCAAGGAGCCAGGATCGCGGCGAGCAGGATCAGCGTCATGAAAGCGAGGCCGACGACCGCGCCCTTGTTATGCGAGAAGCCCTGCCAGAATTCTTTGAACGGCGAGGGATAGACGACCGCCGCTTCGTCCGGCGCCGCGTTTTGCGTTTGAGTCATGTGTGGCAACTTTCCTGTCATTTTGCGTGCCGGATACGCGGATTGGCCACGCCGTACAGAATATCGACGACGAAATTGACCAGGATCACCAGTGTAGCGACCAGCAGAATGCCGTTCTGAACTACCGGATAATCGCGGCGCTGTATCGCGTCGATAAGCCATTTGCCGATGCCGGGCCAGGAGAAGATGGTTTCGGTCAGCACGGCACCGCCCATCAACACGCCGACCTGCAGGCCGATCACGGTGAGAACCGGAATCAGGGCATTGCGCAATGCGTGGATGAAAATGACACGCGACGGAGACAGCCCCTTTGCCCGAGCCGTGCGGACATAATCCTCGCGCAGGACTTCAAGCATGGAGGAACGCGTCATCCGCGCGATCACGGCCAGCGGAATCGTCCCGAGCACGATGGTGGGCAGTATCAGGTGCTTGAGCGCATCGACAAAAGCGCCGGACAGACTGGGGTCGCGACTCGATGCGAGCCAGGTATCGATCAGCATGAAGCCGGTGCGCGGGGGAATATCGAACGCCAGATCGATGCGCCCGGCAACCGGGGTCCAGCCCAGCCGCACCGAAAAAAACATGATCAGGATCAGGCCCCACCAGAAGATCGGCATGGAAAAGCCGGTCAGCGACAGTCCCATCACGCCGTGGTCGAACAGTGAGCCGCGCTTGATCGCGGCGACGATGCCGGCCAGCAAGCCGAGGACGACGGCGAAAATCATCGCGCAAATCGCCAGCTCGAGTGTCGCCGGAAACAGCGTCGTGAATTCGGTCCACACGTCGACGCGGGTAATCAGCGAATCGCCGAGATGGCCATGGGCCAGATTGACGACATAATCGATGTACTGCAGATACAGGGGCTTGTCCAAGCCAAGCCGGTGCAGCGCCGCGGCATGCATCTGCGGATCGAGCGAGCGTTCACCGACCATCACCTCGATCGGGTCGCCCGGAATCAGGCGGATCAGGCTGAAGGTCAGGAGCGTGATCCCGAAAAAAGTCGGGATCAGCAGCCCGAGACGCCGAAGAATAAAAGAAAACATGGAATGACATCTCCTGGAAATCCGAAGTCGTGCACGCACGCGCCCATCGGGATTCCGTTTAACAGACCTGGACCAGGTTGAAGACGCCGGGCGCGAGCGAGGGAGATGGGGGAAGCGAACCGGCGTGCGCACGCAGACGCGGACGCGGACGCGGCTTACCCCGCGTTCGTTCTGCGCCGATATCACCGGCTGTCTGACCTACCCTTGTCCCTGCTCCTGCCGGAGCGTCGGGCAGCATCGGTTCCCCGTGCCGCCTCAATAAATAACCCGGGGGATCGAGCCCCCGGGTTCTAGCAACAATGATGCCAGTTACTTGATGCCGACGCCGTAGAACGAGTTCAAGCCGAAGGGGCTGACCAGGAAACCCGTAACGCGCGTGCTGATCGGCTGATTGACCGTGCTATGCGCGATCGGGGTCATCGGAACCTGCTGCTTGACGATGACCTGGGCCTGCATGTAGTCCTTGGTCCGTTCGGCCACATTCGCTGAGCGCTTGCCTTTCTGGATCAGCGCTTCGTACGGCTTGTAGCAGAACTTGGAGAAGTTGTTGCCGTTCATCGCGTCGCAACCGAGCAGAACGCCGAGCCAGTTGTCCGGGTCCCCATTGTCGCCAGTCCAGCCGATGAGCATCGCATCATGCTCGCCGCTCTTCGCGCGCTTCAGGTATTCGCCCCACTCGTAAGTCACGATATTGGCTTTGACGCCGATCTTGGCCCAGTCGGACTGGATCAACTCGGCCATCAGCTTGGCGTTCGGATTGTACGGACGCTGTACCGGCATCGCCCACAGGTTCAGGCTGAAGCCATGCGGGTAGCCGGCCTTGGCCAGCAGCGCCTTGGCTTTGGCGATGTCGTAAGGAGCGTCTTTCAGCGCCTTGTTGTACGACCATTGCGTCGGCGGCATCGGGTTGGTCGCCAACTGGCCGGACCCCTGGTACACCGCGCTGAGGATGGCTTTCTTGTTGATCGCCATGTCAAGCGCCTGGCGAACTTCCAGCTTGCTCAGTTCCTTGTGCTTGACGTTGTAGGCAACGTAGCCGAGGTTGAAGCCGGACTGGCTCAACACCTTGACCTTCGGATCGGCTTTCAGCCCGGCGAGGTCGGCCGGACGCGGATAGACGGTGACCTGGCATTCGCCGGCCTTCAGCTTCTGGTTGCGGACGGAAGGATCGGTGGTGATCGCGAACACCAGATTGTCGATCTTGACGTCGCCCTTCTTCCAGTACTGCTTGTTGCCCGCGTAGCGGATGCTGGCGTCTTTCTGATAGCTCTTGAAGATGAAGGGGCCGGTTCCGATGGGCTTGGAATTGATATCCTGCGCACGGCCTTCCTTCAGCAGCTTGTCGGCGTATTCGGCGGACTGGATGGACGAGAAGCTCATCGCCAGGTCGGCCAGGAAGGAAGCATCGACCGTCTTCAGGACGAAGCGGACCGTGTTCGCATCGACTTTCTCGATCTTGACGATGTTATCGTTCATCCCCATATCGGTGAAGTAGGGGAATTCGGTCGGGTAGGCTTTGCGGAAGGGATTATCCTTGTCCAGCATCCGGTTGAACGTGAACAGCACGTCGTCGGCGTTGAAGTCGCGTGTCGGCTTGAAGTATTCCGTGGTATGGAATTTCACGCCCTTGCGCAGATTGAAGGTGTAGGTCAGGCCGTCGGGCGAGACCGACCATTTTTCGGCCAGGCCCGGTTCAAGCTTGGTGCCGCCGCGCTGGAACTGTACCAGACGATTGAAAATGGTTTCTGCGGAAGCGTCAAAATCGGTACCGCTGGTGAATTGACCCGGGTCGAAACCGGCCGGGCTGCCTTCCGAGCAGAAAATCAGCGTGCCGGCGGCGGAAGCCAGCGACGAAGCGGCAGCCAGACTGGCGGCCAGCAGCAAAGTACTAGAGGTTCGCATATCTTCTATTTCCCATTGTCTATTATCGTGTCCCTGACCCTGATCCGGGCCATAACCGGATACAATATTCATCAAGTGAGCGTTTGACAAGCACCCTCGGCATCGCGGCGCATGCGGGGCCGTTCGCGGATGGTGCATCGCACCGGAAAACCGCGTAAAATTAGTGTAATCCCCTAAGCGATGCCCGAGTCCGGCGGATCGCTTCCCTGGCGAGATCCGGCCCGCAGCAAATAGTTGACAAATTTTGTCGGGTATACGGATAATGCTAGGGAACTCATCTTCCACGGGGAATCCGATCATGCGTCTAACCACCAAAGGCCGCTTTGCCGTCACCGCCATGCTCGATCTGGCGCTGCGTGAATCCAACGGCCCGGTCGCGCTGGCCGGTATCAGCGAGCGACAGAGCATATCCCTGTCCTACCTTGAACAGCTGTTCGGCAAGCTGCGACGCGCCGAACTGGTCGATAGCGTGCGCGGCCCTGGCGGCGGCTATACGCTGGCCCGCTCCGCGGCGCTGATTTCGGTGGCCAACATCATCTGTGCCGTGGACGAGCCGGTCGACGCCACCCAATGCGGCGGCCACGAGAACTGCCGCGGCAACCAGCGCTGCATGACTCATGATCTGTGGACCAATCTGAATACCACCATCTTCGACTACCTGTCCGAGGTCAGTCTTGCCTGCCTGGTGGAGAAACAACGCGCCAAGGAACCGACCGTGGTGCAAGACAAGCGCGACGGCTCACCGGCATTACGCCGCGCAGCGACGGCAGCCTGAAACACGGCGCCCTTAGTGGAGAACAAGCATGACCCAGCTGAAGTTTCCGATCTATCTCGACTACTCCGCCACCACACCGGTCGACCCGCGGGTAGCCGAGGCAATGATCCCCTACCTGACCGAGCATTTCGGCAACCCCGCCTCGCGCAGCCATTCTTTCGGCTGGACCGCGGAACACGCCGTGGAAGATGCCCGCGCGCAAGTCGCGGCGCTGGTCAACTGCGATCCCAAGGAAATCATCTGGACGTCGGGCGCAACCGAGTCGGACAACCTTGCCATCAAGGGCGCGGCCCAGTTTTACAAGAGCCGCGGCCAGCACATCATCACCGTCAAGACCGAACACAAGGCCGTGCTCGACACCTGTCGCGAGCTTGAGCGCCAGGGTTTCGAAGTCACCTACCTGCCTGTGCTCGACAACGGCTTGATCGATATCGAGGCATTCAAGGCCGCCTTGCGCCCCGATACCATTCTCGTATCCGTCATGCTGGTGAATAACGAAATCGGCGTAATTCAGGACATCGTCCAGATCGGCGACATCTGCCGCGAAAAAGGCATCGTATTCCACGTCGATGCGGCACAAGCCACCGGCAAGGTCCACATCGACCTGGAGGCGCTCAAAGTCGACCTGATGAGCTTCTCCGCGCACAAAACCTACGGTCCCAAAGGCATAGGCGCGCTCTATATCCGCCGCAAGCCGCGCGTGCGCCTCGAGGCGCAGATGCATGGCGGCGGCCACGAACGCGGCTTCCGCTCGGGCACCCTGGCCACGCACCAGATCGTGGGCATGGGCGAGGCCTTTCGTCTTGCGCGCGAAGAAATGGACGCGGAGAACGAACGCATCCTCGGCCTGCGCAACCGGCTGTGGCAGGGCCTGTCGGATATCGAAGAGGTCTACCTCAACGGGGATCTTGCGGCTCGCGTTGCGCACAACCTCAATGTCAGCTTCAATTTCGTCGAAGGCGAGTCCCTGATCATGGCGATCAAGGAACTTGCGGTATCCTCCGGCTCGGCCTGCACATCGGCCAGCCTGGAGCCGTCCTACGTATTGCGCGCATTGGGCCGCAACGACGAGCTCGCACACAGCTCGATCCGGTTCACCATCGGTCGCTTCACCACCGAAGCCGAGATCGATTTCGCCATCAAGCTGCTGCACGAAAAAATCGGCAAGCTGCGCGAGTTGTCCCCGCTGTGGGAAATGTTCAAGGATGGCGTCGACCTCAACACGGTCGAATGGGCTGCACACTGAGAATCAACCCCGGCGGGGCGCGCCCCCGCCGGCAAGGAGTGGAAAATGGCATATAGCAACAAGGTTCTGGATCATTACGAAAACCCGCGCAACGTGGGTACCTTTTCCAAAGGCAGCGAGGATGTCGGAACCGGCATGGTCGGCGCCCCGGCCTGTGGCGACGTCATGAAGCTGCAGATCAAGGTCGGTGCGAACGGCGTGATCGAGGATGCCAAGTTCAAGACCTACGGCTGCGGTTCGGCCATCGCCTCCTCTTCGCTGGTGACCGAGTGGGTCAAAGGCAAGACGCTGGACGAAGCGCTGAACATCCGCAATACCGACATCGCGGAAGAACTGGCTTTGCCCCCGGTCAAGATACATTGCTCGATTCTGGCCGAAGATGCGATCAAGGCGGCAGTCAACGACTACCGTCAGAAACACGATTCCAAATAACGCGAGCGGGAATACATCATGCCCATCACTTTGTCCGAACGCGCCGCGGCGCACGTGAGCAACTTCATTGCCAAGCGCGGCAAGGGGCTAGGCATCCGTCTCGCCGTCAAGACCTCTGGCTGTTCCGGAATGGCCTACAAGCTCGAATTCGTCGATACGGAGAGCGAAGACGATATCGCTTTCGCGAGCCACGGCGTCAAGGTCTACACCGACGAGAAGAGTCTCGCCTATCTCGACGGAACCGAGCTCGATTACGTCAAGGATGGCTTGAACGAAGGTTTCAAGTTCAACAACCCCAATGTCAAGAACGAATGCGGTTGCGGGGAAAGCTTCAACGTCTGACCCGTCCTGGCGCGGGTCGTGCTCTGCCAGCGAGACTTTATGAATCAGAACTTCAGCCAGGATCACTTCGCCCTGTTCGACCTGCCGCGCCGCTTCGAGCTGGATACGGCGGCGCTGGACGCCGCGTGGCGCACAGCCGCCGCAGAAGTGCATCCGGATCGCTATGCGAGCGCCGGCGATGCCGAAAAGCGTGTCGCGCTGATGGTGGCGACGCGCGTCAACGAAGCATACCAGACACTGAAATCCCCGTTGCGCCGTGCGCGCTACCTGCTGTCGCTGGCCGGCATCGATACGCAGGAAGAAAGCAATACCAGCATGCCGCCCGATTTTTTGATCGCGCAGATGGAATGGCGCGAAAACATCGAACAGGCGGAAGATGACGGCGACAGCGCGGCGCTGGAACGACTCGCGCGCGACCTCGCCGCCGAAGCCGCCCGATTGCAGGCGCAACTGGCCTCCGCCCTGGATCGCGCAAGCGATTACGCCGCCGCGACGCTGCTGGTGCGCAAACTGCGTTTTCTGGAAAAACTCGACCAGGAAATCGGCGACGCGATCGAACACGTGTTGTCCTGACGCCTCGTTACCGACCGACCCAACTCACGTTAGACTCAGCCATGGCTCTATTGCAAATCGCCGAACCCGGCTTGTTCGCTCAGCCACACCAGCATCGCCATGCGGTCGGCATCGACCTGGGCACCACCAACTCCCTGGTCGCGACGGTCCGCAGCGGCTCGGCTACCGTACTGCCCGACTCCAGCGGGCGCGGCCTGCTCCCCTCCGTCGTCCGCTACGTCGACGAAGACACGGTTGAAGTCGGCTACGAGGCCCAGGCCCAGCAAAGCCATGACCCCTGCAACACCATCGTTTCGGTAAAACGCATGATGGGCCGGGGCCTCGAAGATCTCGACGATAGCGACGTGCTGCCCTACCGCTTCGTCGACGCCCCCGGCATGATGCGCCTGGCGACGCGCGCCGGCGTCAAAAGCCCGGTGGAAATCTCGGCCGAGATTCTGCGTACGCTGAAAGTGCGCGCCGAGCAGAGCCTGGGCGGCGAGCTTACCGGTGCCGTGATAACCGTCCCCGCCTACTTCGACGATTCGCAGCGCCAGGCGACCAAGGACGCGGCCCGCCTGGCCGGCCTCAACGTATTGCGCCTGCTGAACGAGCCGACTGCCGCCGCCATCGCCTACGGCCTGGATAACGGTTCGGAAGGCATCTATGTGGTCTACGACCTCGGCGGCGGCACCTTCGACGTCTCGGTGCTCAAGCTCACCCGCGGAATTTTCGAAGTCCTGGCCACCAGCGGCGACTCGGCCCTCGGCGGCGACGATTTCGACCACCGCGTCTATTGCTGGTCACTCGAACAGGCAGGGCTTTCCAGCCTGTCTCACAGCGATGCGCGTCTGCTGCACACGCGCGCTCGCGAGGCCAAGGAAGCGCTGACCGACCACCCGAGCACGCGCCTGACCGCCCTGCTGTCCGACGGCCAGGCACTGGATCTGGAGCTGGACCAAGTGGCGTTCCACGCGATCACGAGCAAGCTGGTCGCCAAAACGATGATCCCGGTGCGCAAGGCGCTGCGCGATGCCGGCATCACGGCGGCCGACGTCAAGGGCGTGGTCATGGTCGGCGGCGCCACACGCATGCCACATGTACAGCAGGCCGTTGCCGACGTGTTCGGCCAGCCGCCCCTGAACAACCTCGACCCGGACAAGGTCGTTGCGCTCGGCGCGGCGATCCAGGCCAATGTACTGGCCGGCAACAAGCAAAACGAAGACTGGCTGCTGCTAGACGTGATCCCGCTGTCGCTCGGCATCGAGACGATGGGCGGACTGACCGAGAAGATCATTCCACGCAACAGCACATTGCCGATCGCGCGCGCTCAGGAATTCACCACCTTCCGCGACGGCCAGACGGCGATGGCGATACACGTACTGCAAGGCGAGCGTGAACTGGTCAGCGACTGCCGCTCGCTGGCGCGCTTCGTGCTGCGCGGGATTCCCCCCATGGTGGCTGGCGCCGCCCGCATCCGCATCACCTTCCAGGTCGATGCGGATGGCCTGCTGGCGGTGACCGCACGAGAGCAGACATCGGGGATAGAAGCCAGCATCGAGGTCAAGCCCTCTTACGGCCTGTCGGACGATGAAGTCAGCCGCATGCTCAACGACTCGCTGGCCAATGTGAAAGAAGACATCGAGATGCGCAAGCTTCGTGAGGCCATCGTCAGCGCCGATAGCCTGCTCGAAGCCAGCCGCAATGCGCTGAGACAGGACGGCGACTTGCTGTCCGACGCCGAACGCACGCAGATAGACGCGGCCTTGCAGGATCTGGTCGCCGCCATGGCGACGGAACGCACCCGTGCCGTAAACGAAGCCACCAACCAGTTGAACCGCGCCACCGAGACCTTTGCAGAACGCCGCATGGACCGCAATATCCAGCGTGCGCTCAAAGGTCAGAACATAGCAGAACTGTAGGAAACGAACGGATGCCTAAAATCACTGTGCTGCCCCATGCCGACCTCTGCCCCGACGGCGCAGTCATCGATGACGCTGAGAGCGGCAAGAGCCTGTGCGAAACGCTGCTGGAGCACGACATCGAAATCGAGCATGCCTGCGAGATGTCATGTGCCTGCACGACCTGTCACTGCGTGGTACGCCAGGGCTTCGACTCGCTCAACGAGAGCGACGAGCTGGAAGAAGACATGCTGGACAAGGCCTGGGGTCTCGAACCGAACTCGCGGCTGTCGTGCCAGGCGGTGATAGGCGACGACGATCTCGTCATCGAGATTCCGCGCTACACCATCAATCACGCGCGCGAACAACACTGAGGAACCGCCGATGAAATGGTCAGATATTCACAGCATCGCCCAGGAGCTGGCCGACGCGCATCCCGATGTCGATCCCGGAACAGTCCGTTTCATCGACCTGCACAACTGGGTGGTGGCCCTGCCCGGTTTCGACGACGACCATCAGCGCGGCGGCGAAAAGGTCCTGGAAGCGATCCAGCAGGCGTGGATAGACGAGGTGGACTGAGAAGGTTCTTGCCCGGCTCCGCCGTCTGGGCTGTAATGGAGTGAGGGGACGAACGCCGCCCCCACCCTTTACACGAGGAGCGTTCACATGTTCAAGCTGATAATCGGAAACAAGAACTCTTCGTCCTGGTCGCTACGTCCCTGGCTTGCGCTGAAAATGATAGCCGAGCCGTTCGAAGAACATACCATCCCGCTCGGGCAAGCAGAAACCCGGGCCTCCATCCTCGCGATCAATCCGGCAGGCAAGCTTCCGCTGCTGATCGACCACACCCTGAAGGTGTGGGATAGTCTGGCCATCTGCGAATACCTTGCCGACTGTTTCCCTCATGCCCGGCTTTGGCCTGAAGAAGCGCGTGCGCGCGCCGTCGCGCGCTCCATGGCCGCTGAAATGCACGCCGGCTTTACCGCCCTGCGCCAGCAGCTGCCGATGGATGTTGCCCATCGGCGCGACGTCGCCCATGACGAGTCGGCGGCGGCCGACATCGCCCGTATCGTCTCCCTGTGGCAAGAGCATCTGAACCGCAACCAGGCGCAGGGGCCGTTCCTGTTCGGCCACTTTACCATCGCCGACGCATTCTACGCCCCGGTGGTGACCCGCTTCGTCACCTATGGCACGACGCTGCCCCCCCTCGCACAACGCTATGCCGACCATATGCTGTCTCTCCCCGCTATGCAGGAATGGTATGCGGCGGCAGAAATCGAGGTCGGAAACGAGTGATGGCGGGGTTTGACGGACCAGGGCGCGCATCGCAGGTGGAATTACTGACGATAGAACTATAAAATACCGCGTTTTCCATCCGGGCCCGGCCATGACTCCCCCCTTCATCATCGGCATCGCCGGCGGCAGCGGCAGCGGCAAAACCACCGTCACACGCAAGCTTGTGGAAACCATAGGTTCCGACAAAGCCGCCGTCATCGTGCAGGACAACTACTATCGGGATCAGGCCGCGCTGACGCTGGAGCAACGCCGCCTGACCAACTACGACCACCCGCACGCCTTCGACTGGCCATTGTTGATGCAGCATATCGACGACCTGAAAAACGGGGTTCCGGTAGATATGCCAGTCTACGATTTTGCCAACGACACGCGCTCGGAGCGGACCATCACGCTGGTGCCGTCTCCGGTAATCCTGATCGAGGGGTTCTACTCGCTGTACGATGCCGCGATACGCGACGCGATGTCGCTGAAAATCTTTGTCGACACCGATGCCGATGTCCGCTTCATCCGGCGCCTGCAACGCGATATCGCGCAACGCGGCCGCTCCATGCAGAGCGTGATCGACCAGTACATGGCGACGGTCCGACCGATGCACAACCAGTTCATCGAACCCACCAAGCGCTTCGCCGACGTCATTCTGCCCCACGGCTGCAACGACCCGGCCGTAGACATGATCACGGCGCGCATCGAGAGTCTGATCATCTGAAACCGGCAGCGCCGGCGGCGCGGCGTCAAACCGGTTGCGTCATGGCCGATTGCCGCGCCGGCAACGCCCCGCCAGCCACATCGGCAGGCAGAGCGCAGCCCATGCCAGCCGACAGCCGAACCAGAGTCCGTAGCCCGCCGCCACGCCCGCCAGCAGCGCGCCGTTGACTACGCCCGCCATTCGGCCGCGCGGTGGGGATGACGGCACCGTCAGATCACCCTGGAGTAGCGCGCGGTGGTCTGACGTTCGCGCAAATGGCGATCAAAGGTCATGGCAATGCTTCGGATCAGGAAGCGGCCCTTGGGCTCGACCATCAGAAAATCGCCATCGAACACCACCAGTCCCAACTTCGCCAGCTCGCGCAAGCGAGGCAGTTCTTCGGCAAAATACTGCGCGAAGGTGATGCCGAAGACTTGCTCGATCGCCTCGACCGACAATGAAAAGCGACACATCAACGCCTGAATGACTGCACGGCGCAGAATGTCGTCGCCATCGAGGGTCATGCCGCGCATGACCGGCAAGTGTCCGGCATCCAGCGCCGCGTAGTAGGGCTCGAGGTCCTTTTCGTTCTGCGAATAACAGGGGCCGACCTTGCCGATGGAGGAAACGCCGAAACCGATCATGTCGCAGTCGGCATGTGTGGAATAACCCTGGAAATTACGCTGCAACCTGCCCTGGCGCAGAGCGACCGCCAGTTCGTCGTCAGGCCGGGCGAAGTGATCCATGCCGATGAAAACATAGCCGGCCGCCTGCAAGCTCGCCACCGAGTCTTGCAAAATATCGAGTTTGACCTCGGCGGCGGGCAGTTCAGCCTCGACGATGCGGCGCTGGGGTTTGAATACGGCAGGCAGGTGCGCATAGTTATACAGCGCGATGCGATCGGGCGCGATCGCGATGACCTTGCCCAGGGTCCGCGCCATCGATTCGCGCGTCTGCAACGGCAAACCGTAGATCAGATCCACGCTCACCGATTTGAAGCCGGCATCGCGGGCAGCCTGGATCACCTCCAGCGTCTCCTCCTCGCTTTGTATGCGATTGACCGCCTTCTGAACCGCCGCTTCGAAATCCTGCACCCCGACACTGATACGATTGAAGCCGAGCTCGCCCAGCTTGAAGATCGTTTCGCGGCTGACTTTGCGCGGATCGATTTCGATCGAATACTCGCCTTCCGGCAGGAACTCGAAGCGCGCGCGCAGCATGCCCATCAAACGCTCAAGCTGGGCATCCGACAAAAAGGTTGGCGTACCGCCGCCGAAGTGCAGCTGGATCGCGCGTTCCCGGGTGCCGAGCTGATCCGCGACCAGACCGATCTCCTTTTCGAGATAGTCGAGGTAGACGTCCGCTTTGCTCTTGTCCTTGGTGATGATTTTGTTACAGGCGCAGTAATAGCAAATCGTATTACAAAACGGCAAATGCACATATAATGATAGGGTTTTGCTATTGGCGCCGATATGGCGCTGCGTCAAACTATGGCGGTAATCATTCTCCTTAAAGCCACAGGAGAATCGGTCCGCAGTCGGATATGACGTGTACCTAGGCCCTGCGCCATCAAGCCTTTCGATCAGGCTTCTGTCGAACTCGCAACGCTCGGGTGAAAACGGATAGATAGTGGTCATGTCGGTATTTGATGGCAAAACTGGAGGCGGACTGGTAAATTTGCGTCAAAGCAATTGGATTCCGCTTTGACGAGAGTCAAGCCATAAGTAAAGGTTGCACAAAAGACAGCATGACAGACCAGACAACGATACCCCTGCACGCGCTAAAGCTGTCGTGTTCAAACTGCAGCTTGCGCGAACTCTGCCTGCCCGTCGGGCTCAATCGCGAGGAGCTTTCGCAGCTCGATGCCGTCATCAGGCAGAGCCGGCGCATCAAGCGGGGAGAATACCTGTTCCGCAGCGGGGAAGGCTTCAAATCCTTGTACGCCGTGCGTACCGGCTTCTTCAAGACTTGCGTTTCCAGCCAGGACGGCCGAGAGCAGGTTACCGGCTTCCTGATGTCGGGCGAACTGATGGGGCTGGACGGCATCTCGTCCAACATCCACGGCTGCGACGCGATCGCACTCGAAGACAGTGAAGTCTGCGAACTACCGTTCTCGCGCATGGAAACGCTCGGGCGCGATATTCCCAGCCTGCAGCACCACTTTTTCCGGCTGATGAGCCGCGAAATCGTGCGCGATCAGAACGTCATGTTGCTTCTAGGCAACATGAAGGCGGAAGAGCGCCTGGCCGCTTTCCTGCTCAACCTGTCGCAACGGCTGTCCGTGCGCGGATTTGCCGCCAACGACTTCATCCTCCGGATGAGTCGCGAGGAAATCGGCAGCTTCCTGGGGCTGAAACTGGAAACGGTCAGTCGCACCCTGTCCAAGTTCCAGCAGCACGGTTGGATCAGCGTGGATCACAAGCATATCCAGCTGATCAAGCCCGAACAGCTCAAGGAACTGATTTCGGGCTGCATCCACTCCAACGCCGTCGAATAGACGCCGACACGGCCAGCCGTGCGCCGTACAGGCGGCGCGCGGCTGGCCGCTGCTGTGCCGACACAAGACAGGACAGCGCCCGCCCCGCATCAGGCGGGCTTGTCTTCGTCCCGGTCTGCCGTGCGCAGTACCTGCTTGAAAAAGCCCCGCAAGATATCCACCTCTTCCCGCTGCACTGAGGCGCGATGAAACAGGGTGCGCATGCGCCGTATCAGTCGTTCGCCGTTTCGACCACGGTAATAGCCGATACGTTCCATGGTCTGATCGAGATGCCCGCACAGTCCTTCGACTTCCTGATGCGTGGCCAACTGGGCTTCCGCCTTCAAATGCCCGACTCCGATCCCGCCCTGACTGAAAAGTTCATAGCTCATGACCTGCACGGCCATGGCCAGGTTCAGGGAAAAATAATCCGGGTTTCCGGCGACAGTCACCAGCCGGTTGCACTGCTCGACCTCTTCGATCGACAGACCGAAGGTTTCATTGCCGAATACCAGCGCCACCTCTTCTCCCGACCGCGCACGCATGATCAGCTCGGGCACCGCTTCGCGCGGCGTGGACAGAGGGGCGGTGAGTTCGCGCCGGCGGCTGGTCAGCGCCGCCGCCAGCGTAACGCCGTCCAGCGCTTCGCCCAGCGTGGCGACCACCTGCGCGCGCTGCAACACATCGACCGCTCCCGAGGCCAGCGTATCCGCTTCAGGGCTCGGAAATTCGCGGGGTTCAACCAGGTAGAGCCGGGTCAGACCCATGGTCTTCATGGCGCGGGCAGCCGAACCGATATTGCCCGGATGACTGGGACGCGCCAGCACGACTCGCACGTTTTTAAAAAAATCAGGGACTTCGGGTTTATTCATGGGCTATTTCGCATTAAAATGGCGGGTATATTACAAAACCCTGGCGCGAGCGACCGGTGCCAACCGGCGTGGCGTCGGGTTTTTTTGTTCCTTGAAACCTGATTATTACCAGCGGATGACCGGCACATGACCGTCCATCCGTATTCTATGTAGAGGCCGTCAATGCATCCGATGCTCAATGTCGCGGTAAAAGCCGCACGTCGCGCTGCCAATATCATCCAGCGAGGCTCGCACAACCTCGATGCGCTTCGCGTAGACAAGAAAAAGCCCAACGACTTCGTCTCCGACATGGACCGCGCGTCTGAAGAGGCCATCATCGAGACCATCCTCGACGCCTACCCGAAGCATGCGATTCTAGCAGAAGAGTCCGGTGCCAAAGGCATCGGCGAATCCGAATACGAGTGGATCATCGATCCCATCGACGGCACCACCAACTTCATCCACGGCCACCCGCAATACGCGATTTCGATCGCCATGGCGCACAAGGGCCTGATCCAGCAAGCCGTCGTCTACGATCCGTCGCGCAACGATCTGTTCACCGCCTCCCGCGGCGTAGGCTCGTTCATGAACGACCGCCGCATCCGTGTAGGCAAGCGCGTGTCCCTGCTTGAATGCGTAATCGGCACCGGCTTTCCGGTCACCGACCAGTCCTATCTCGACACCTATCTCGGCATGCTCAAGGACGTCATCACGCGCACGGCCGGCGTTCGTCGCGAAGGCGCCGCCTCGCTCGACCTGTGCAACGTCGCCTGCGGACGGACTGACGGATTCTGGGAATTCAATCTCAAGCCGTGGGATATCGCCGCCGGCAGCCTGATCATCCAGGAGGCGGGCGGGATCGTGACCGACTTCCAGGGAGAGCAAGAGTGGCTCGAAAGCGGCAATATCGTCGCGGCTAGCCCGAAAGTGCTCGCCCAATTGCTGCAGATCCTGGCTCCTCACCTCGCCTGAGCACAGCGGCGGCCTGCGGGGTGCGGCGATCGCCCCCCCGCACAGCCGCCTGCTAGAACTCCAGCGGCGCAACGGCCTGCAAGGCCTTGCGCTTGAGGCGGGACAGTACATCGATACACACCTGCAGTTCCGCCTCGCTCACATCCTGCAGCAACTCGGCGCGCATGCTCTGCGCCACACTCATCAATTGCTGCGACAGCGCGTCCCCCTGCGCCGTCAGCGTCACCCTCTTGGCACGCCGGTCGACCGGATCGGCTTCGCGCTCGATCAGACCATCCTGCTGCAGGGCATCGAGGTGCCGGACCAGCGAAGCGGGTTCGATGCCAACCCTCTGCGCCAGTTCATGTTGCGACAAGGCACGCCCCGAATGCCGCAATTTGAGCAAGACCTGCCAGCGCGCCTGGGACAGGCCGAAAGGCTTGAGCCGTGCGTCCAGCGCTGCGCGCATGACTTTGGGGATACAAAAAGCCAGCTCGTTGAATTGCTCGTATTGCGGAGTCATAGTCGGAGAACAGAAATGAATCAGGTTTCGATGCTAACACGAATCGCGGCCGCTGCCGCGACCGGGGGGCGTTTCCGCGATTGTCGCGGCTCGCGGCATAAGCTACTCTAGCCCTGATGATCCCACCCCTAATCCATCCCGGCCGGCGTGCACTGTTCGCCGGCTTCTTCAAGGTCGGTATCACCGCTTTCGGCGGGGTACTTCCGCTGGTCAGGCGCATGATGGTCGACGAGAGGCGCTGGGTCGATGATCACGACTTCACCGAATTGCTCGGCCTCGGTCAGGCCCTGCCCGGACCCAACGTCATGAACATCGCGATTGCCATCGGCATGCGCTTCCAGGGCATCAGCGGTGCCATCAGCGCCGTCGCCGGGCTGATGCTGGCGCCCATGACCATTATCCTGACGCTGGCCGTGCTCTACGATCGTTTTGCCTACTCGCCCGCGCTCAAAAGCACGCTGGCCGGGCTGGCTTCGGTCGCCGCCGGCCTGATGGTGGCCATGGGCATTCGTCTCGGACTGCGCATGCGCCGTCGACACTGGCGCTATCTCGTCGCCGCGGCCACCTTCATCGCCGTGGCCGTGCTGCGTCTTCCGTTGATCGTCGTCCTGGCGGCAATGGCGCCACTGGCCGTCTTCTGCGCCTGGCGCGAGATGGGGGCCGAAGCATGAGCGGCGCCATCCTGGCCAGTCTGGCCTGGCGCTTCTCCCTGTACTCGCTGATGGCGGTGGGCGGCGTCAATGCGCTGGTTCCGGAAATCCACCGCCAAGTCGTCGAGCTCGACGGCTGGATGAGCAATGCCGAGTTCAGCAGCCTGTTCGCCATCGCCCAGGCAGCCCCCGGCCCCAATATGCTGTTCGTCACGCTGATAGGCTGGAAAGTCGCCGGTCTGCCGGGGGCGCTGGTCGCAACGACGGGAATGTGCTTGCCCTCGTCCTTGCTGACTTACGCCGTCGTCCGTCTGCGTGACCGCTACAGCCAGTCGCGCGCGCGGCTGGCGATAGAGCGCGGGCTCGCGCCGGTCACCATCGGGCTCACGCTGGGCAGCGGCTGGTTGCTCCTGAACGCGGCGAATCCCCATCTGCGCGGCTGGCTGCTGAGCGCGGCAACGGTACCGCTCGCACTCAGACGCGGCATCAACCCCCTGTACTTGCTGGCGGCCGGCGCGCTGGCGGGATGGCTGGCCGCATTCTGATTCAGCGGGACTTGAGCCCGAGCAGCCCCACGCCCATGACGATGAACAGACTGCCGCTGCCCCGGCGAAAGGCGCGCGATTGCAGCGCCGAAATGAAGCCACCGCGCGCGAGATGCCCGGCCACGGCGTAAGTCATCAGTGCGCTGAAGGACAAGCCCATGAACGTCAGCGTCAGCACGACAAACTGCGGCCATAGCGGAAGATCGTGCACGATGAACTGCGGAAACAGTGCCGTGATGAACAGAATGGCCTTCGGATTGGTCAGCGCCAACAGCAGACCTTCGCGGTATAGGCTGGCGCGACTGCGGTGCTGCGCGCTTCCGTGCCCGCAATCCGCCGCAACCGAAGCTGAAAGCCATTGCCGCACGCCAAGATAAATCAGATAGCCCGCGCCTATCAGTTTGAGCCCGAAAAACAGCACGGCCGAGGAGCGCAGCAGCGCGCCCAGGCCGATCGCACTCGCCGTAGACAGCAGCAGCAAGCCCGATACATTCCCCAGCGAGGACAGGGTGGTACGGCGCCAGCCGTACTGGGTGCTATTCTGCAAAGCCAGCATTACGGTCGGCCCCGGGGTGAATACCGCAAACAACGATGACGCGCAGAAGAGCATGAAAAGCGGTGAAGTCATGACGGCCCGAAAGTTGGCAAAAGGGAAACGAGGAGACAAGCCTACACGCAGCTCCCTTCACCCCGCAATACAGCCCTTGACGCTCAACCGGCGACAAGGCCGACCCCCATTCCCAGCATCATGACAGCCACTGCGGAATCGAGCATGCGCCAGGAGCGTTCGCGCGCAAATAGCGGTGTCAGCAAGCGCGCCCCCAGGCCCAGACCGACAAACCAGCACAGACTGGCCAGGCCGGCACCGGCCCCGAACCAGAGCGGCCCCTGTCCCGACCGCTGATTGGCGATCGACCCCAGCAGCACCACCGTATCCAGATAGACATGGGGATTGAGCCAGGTAAAACCGAGGCAGGCGAGCACGGCAGACTTCAGCGAGCCCGCCCCCTCGCCGCCGACCTCCAATCGTTCGTGCGAACAGGCACGCCTCGCCGCCAGCAGCCCGTAGACCAGCAAGAAGGCGGCTCCGCCATAGCGTGCCGCCATCTGCAGCCAGGCCGACTGCTGGACCAATACCCCCAGGCCGAGCACGCCGCTGGCAATCAGCACCATGTCCGACGCGACGCAGATCATGATTGTCGCCGCGACATGTTCGCGCCGCAAACCCTGGCGCAGAACAAAGGCATTTTGCGCCCCGATCGCGATGATGAGGGACAGTCCGGTGATGAACCCGGCCAGAAAGCTGCTCGTCGACATGAAAGACTCCAAAATGGCTTGAGTCCCCAGTCTAGTCGCACGCCCTGCTATCATGAAGTTAAACGTTCTTGGGATCAGTTAGAAATTCTTAATCATGCGAATCGATAGTGCGCAACTTGCCGCTTTTGCCGCCGTACTGCGCGAAGGCAGCTTCGAGGCGGCCTCGCGCCACCTCAACGTCACCCCCTCTGCGGTCAGCCAGCGCATCCGCCTGCTGGAAGAGCGGCTGGGGCAGGTCCTGATCAATCGCAAATCGCCATCGCAACCGACTCGCGCCGGCGAGACGCTGGCGCGGCTCGCGATGCAGGTCGAGATACTCGAGAGCGAGGCGCTGCGCGAACTCGGCGCCTCGCACCCCGATGCCGACGAGGCAGTGCGCCTGCCCATCGTCGTCAATGCCGATTCGCTCGCCTGCTGGTTTTTCTCGACGCTGGACGTGCTGCCGGCACAGCCCGCGATCCGTTTCGATATCCGGGTGGAGGATCAAGACCATTCGGCCAGCCTGCTGCGCGACGGTTCGGTCATGGCGGCGATCACGGCAGAACCGAAACCGGTGCAGGGCTGCCGCGTGGAAACACTGGGCGTGATGCGTTACTTGCCGCTGGCTTCGCCCGGCTTCATCGCGCGCCATTTCGCGGCAGCCGTCGACAGCGCCTCGCTGGCACTGGCGCCGGTGTTGATTTTTAACGACAAAGACGCCCTGCAGCAGCGCTTCATCCACAGCATCGCCCCCGGCGAGATGCCGCCGCGGCGGCACTATATTCCCTCCGCCGCCGGCTTCGCAGAGGCGGCCCGGCGCGGACTCGGCTGGGGCATGATCCCCGAGATGATGGCGCGGGAAGCGCTCGCGACCGGCGAATTGGCCGAGATCATCCCCGGTCGCTGGCTCGACATTCCCCTGTACTGGCAGCACTGGCGCATCGAATCGACGGCGCTGGCCGCGCTGACCCGAGCCGTCAGACACACGGCCGCCCTTCACTTGCGGCCGGGCTAGGCCGCGACCGGGGCGGTGTCGGCATGCATGGGCAACACCTGCGCCAATGGAACAATCTGTACTGCCAGACCGCCGCACGAGGTTTCCCGGTATTTCGGATTCATGTCCTTGCCGGTATCGAACATGGCCGCGATGACTTTGTCGAGCGAAACCCGAGGCTCGCTATTGCGCCGCAAAGCCATGCGCGACGCATTGATGGCTTTGACCGCCGCGATCGCATTGCGCTCGATACACGGGATCTGGACCTGGCCGCCGACCGGGTCGCAGGTCAGTCCAAGGTTGTGCTCCATCGCGATCTCCGCCGCGACGCAGACCTGCTCGGGACTGCCCCCCGCCAGTTCGGTCAATCCCGCTGCGGCCATCGAACAAGCCACGCCCACTTCGCCCTGACATCCGACTTCCGCCCCCGAGATAGAGGCGTTCATCTTGAACAGGCTGCCGACCACCCCCGACGCCAGGAAGAACCGCACGCAGGCATCGGTGTCGAGTGGCTGGATGAACTGGTTGTAATAGGCCAGCACTGCCGGCACGATGCCGCAAGCGCCATTGGTCGGCGCCGTCACCACCCGGCCGCCGGCCGCATTTTCTTCTGACATTGCCATTGCGTACATATTGACCCAGTCGATGACGTTCATCGGGTCGTGCGACAAACGCTCCGAATTCATCAACTGACGACGCAGGGCGGAAGCCCGGCGTGGAACATTCATCGGACCGGGCAAGGCGCCCTCCGCGCGCATGCCGCGTTCCATGCTGTTCTGCATCACCTGCCAGACACGGGCGAAGTGCGCCTCGATCACCTCGCGTTCATGCAACGCCAGTTCGTTGGCCATGACCAGGCCGGATAGGGAAAGGCTGGTTCGTCGGCAATGCGCCAGCAGATCCGCAGCCGAATGGAAGGGATAGGGCAGCTTCAGCTCGCGCACATCGCCGCTTCCGAAGTTTTCCTCATCCACGATGAAGCCGCCGCCCAGCGAGTAATAGGTCTTGCTCATGTTGAGCGACTCACCGCTCCATGCCGAGATACGCATGCCATTTTCATGCAGCGCAAGGAAGGTCTCGGGATGGAAGACCATACTGAATCCGACATCGCGCTGCCCGCCCAGCGGCAGGACTCCGCGGGCTTCGAACTTCGCCACGCGACCGGCGATGCTATCGATTTCGACCGTGTCGGGCATCTCGCCGACCAGTCCGAGCAGGATGGCGTGATCAGTGCAGTGCCCTTTTCCGGTCAGCGCCAGCGAACCGTAGACATCGATCTCGATGCGCGAGATCGAATCCAGCCGCCCCGCCGCGAGCAGGTCGTCAGCAAATTGCTTGCCTGCCTTCATCGGCCCGACGGTATGGGAACTGGAAGGTCCGACTCCGATTTTGTAAAGATCCAACATGCAAAACATGATGCACTCCTTGTGTGCGGGTCTGGATGGCGGCGCCCGCTTCGGGCGCCCCGCGGCTCCGCCCCCCGAGGATGGAACCGCGGCGACGGCCATCAGCCCAGCAGGGTGTAGAAGATCGCCGAGATAGCCACCAGGCCCATCAAGGTAACAAACAGATTGCTCCCCTTGCCGGCATAGCGGCGCATGGCCGGAACTTTACGAATCGCATACATCGGCATCAGGAACAACAGCACCGCAATCACCGGTCCCCCCATGGTTTCGATGATGCCCAGGATGCTCGGGTTGAACGTCGCGACCAGCCAGGTCGTCACAATCATGAACAAGGCGGTAAAGCGATTGAGCACTTTCAGATCGATACTCTTGCCGCGATTGCGCAGGGACTTGATCACCAGACCGTTGAAACCTTCGCTGGCCCCCAGATAGTGGCCAAGGAAGGATTTGGTAATGGCAACAATGGCGATGACCGGAGCGGCATAAGCGATGAAGGGGTTGTTGAACTTGTTGGCCAGGTAAGAAAGGATGGACAGATTCTGATGCTTGGCGGCCATCAGATCGGCCGGCGACAGGCTGAGCACGCAGCTGAACACAAAGAACATGACGGTAAGCACCATCATCAGATGGCTAAACACCATGATGCGGCGGCTCTTGGCATCGGCATGCTCGCCATAGCGGCGTTTCTGGTCGACGGCGAAGGAGGAGATGATGGGCGAATGGTTGAAGGAGAACACCATGACAGGAATCGTCAGCCACAGAGTCATCCAGAAGCCGCTTCCACCGTTGACATGCGTCACCGTTCCGGCCTGCGCGAACAGCGCCAGGTTCCAGTTCGGGACCAGATACAAGGCCAGCGCCATCAGGGCGGCGACAAAGGGGAACACCAGCACGCTCATCGATTTGACGATGATCGATTCGCCGCAGCGAACGATGGCCATCAGCCCCAGGATCAGGCCAAGCGACAGAATCGCACGCGGAGGGGCGCCGACGCCGAGCTGGTGGGTCAGAAACGATTGCACCGTATTGGTGATCGCCACGCTATACACCAGCAGGATGGGGAAGATAGCAAAGAAGTACAGCAGGGTGATCAACTTGCCTGCGGTCTTGCCGAAATGCTCCTCGACGACTTCGGTGATGTCGTCGCCTCCCGCCGAGCCGGAGAGGACGAAACGGCACAGTGCGCGGTGGGCAAAGTGGGTCATGGGCCAGGCGATCAAGGCCATCACGACGAGAGGCAACAAGCCGCCGAGACCGGCGTTGATCGGCAGAAACAGGGTGCCGGCGCCGACAGCCGTGCCATACAGGCCCAGCATCCATACCGTGTCCTGCTTATTCCAGGTCGATGCTCCAGTCTGAGCGCGCGCCCCGACCTGCGGTGAGCCAGTGACAGTTGTTTGAGTCATGATCAGAGTCCTTGTGTAAATTAAGCGTGTGTCTTGTCGGCTGTCGCCGGGCAAAAAAACCCCCGCGCGGCGCTTTTCGGCGCTGCGCCTGATCTCCAAAGGGAAACTGGATCAGTCGTGTCGGTGGCGGCCCCCCGGCAGCCCCGGCCAATCAATCTTTGAGATAGCGATAGAGAGTCGGCTCCGAAATGCCGAGCACCCCGGCCGTTTTTGCGATAAATCCCTTCACCAGGAACAGGCCGTTGCGATCCAGCCTTTGCACCAGTTCGCGCTTCTCGTCCACGCCCAGGCCGTGCGCCGGCAGCTCGAATCGGGACAGTTCCAGGTTGATCATTTCGTCGCCGACCTGTTCGATGGAACCGGACAGCAACTCTTCCTGCGGAGCATCGTCAGCCGTGATCATCGACTGCAGCGATTCGATGACCTGGCGCAGTCTTCTGTCATCGCTGTTCAGACAGATCATGGCGCGCGGCGTCCCGTCCGTATCCCGCACGACCAGGCTGGAGGAGCGGAACTGCCTTCCGTCCAGCGTCTTGCCGTTGTAATTGGTACGGTAAGGCCGGGACGTGCCGTCGCATTCGCGCAGCATGCGCAGAGCCAGATCCGTCGCCGGCGCCCCCACCTCGCGCCGCGAGATGGGGTTGCGGATCAGGCACAGGGAATGCTCGAGGTCGGACAAGTCGTGAATGACGACTTCCGTATGACTTCCCAGGGCCTCGGCCAGAAAACTGGCCAGCACTTCCAGATCGACGGTGGCGCGCATGATTGATATTGAATCAGAGTGATAAGTTTTTATTGGCGCCAAGTCTATGCCCAAAAAAGGGCACTGTCGCCTGCTATTGGTGCTTTTTTCTGACTTAAATCAAAATTACGCACCATTTTGGTGTTCAAACAAGTAAGAGACGCCAACAAAGCACCGTTTTGGTGATTTTTATTCACATAGCGTCGGAATCCGCGCTGCCGATTCGGCCTTAACTTCCGGCTAACGCTCTCCCCACAAACCCGGAGTTACCGATATGATGTGCAAATAGATTGCACACTGCGAAAGAACTCAGATGAAGAACATCATGCGTCCGGCGCCGTTCGTGCTGCTCTCCAGCAACCACGGCAGCATGATCGTCAACCGCAACGATTTTGCCCAGGACAAGTACGGATTTTCTGGTGTCGGCTATCAACTGCTGACGACGTCAAGTTACGAACAGGAGGAGATCGATTTTGTTCTGGCGCTGCTGGGCGCCAGACTCAAGCACTTCGGCAGCGGCGTGATAGGCATCGACTGCGGCGCCAACATCGGCGTGCATACGATAGAGTGGGCGCGGTTCATGCACGGCTGGGGCCATGTCGTCGCTTTCGAGGCGCAGGAAAAGATCTACTACGCCCTGGCCGGCAACATCGCACTGAATAACTGCCTGAACGTAAATGCATTGAATTCCGCTGTCGGCGCCGAGTGCGGTCATATCGACATCCCGCAGCCGGACTATCTGCGGCCGGGTTCTTTCGGAAGTTTCGAATTGCAGGAGAGCGCGCACAACCAGGACATCGGCCAGCCCATCGACTACAGCAACAAGTGCCAGCGCGTCGATCTGCTGACGCTGGACTCGTTGAACCTGGACCGGGTGGACCTGATCAAGATCGACGTGGAAGGGATGGAAGAACAGACACTGCTGGGAGCATGCGACACCCTGCGGCGACATCGCCCGCTATTATTCATCGAGATACTTAAAACCGACCCGCAACGCCTGGAAGCACTGCTAGCGCCACTCGGCTATCGGCTCTACAGCTGCGGCATCAACACCCTGGCCGTACACGCCGACGACCCCATTTGCGCCAGCCTGCGCAGCGAAGGCGGACGCCTGTACCTGGACTAGGCGACACGGTGTTCAACGCCCCTGCGAGAGACCGTCGGCCAGCGCACGGATATCGCGCGATTCCAGGACGCAACGGCTGGCGCCATGTCGAGCCACGGCGAGCATCGCCCTCCCCATCTGCTGCGTAGTCAGAACCGCATCGGGAAACACGCGCCGCAGCAGCGGCAGCAAGGGAGCCATCAAGGAATAAAGCAGACGGTAGACTGGCGTGCGGGAGCGGATAGCATCCAGCGGCTGGATGATGCCGGGTCGGAACATGAAGGCGGACAGAGGCAGGCGCGACAGGCCGTTTTCGGTGCGGCCCTTGATCCGCGCCCACATCGTGCGTCCGCGCTCGCTACTGTCGCAACCCGCACCGGACACGTAAATGAACGTCATGCCGGGATTGAGCCGGGCCAGCACTTGCCCGGCCGCCATCGGTATCGCGTAGTTGACGTCGATGTAGTCCTGCTCGCCCATTCCGGCCGCGGAAGCGCCAAGACAGAAAAAGCACGCGTCATAGCCTGTCAATTCAGGGCAGTCGAGCGGATAAGGGCCAGGATCCGGCAAGGGATAGTGACTGAGCCGGGGATGCTCCTGGGCCAGGGGCGAGCGACCGACAGCCTTCACGCTGCCTACATCGGCGGCATTCAGACATTCACGCAGCACCCCCTGCCCCACCATGCCGCTGGCACCATAGATCACGATATTCATACTGTTTCCTTGTGCCGTTCGCCTCACCGACCGTTCGGGCCGCGGTGCGGCCGGTCGGGCATCAGCGTTGTTCGATACCGTTCCACAGCACCTCGAAGCCCCAGCGGCGGTAATCGGCAGCCGCTTCGGGCTTGCCGGAGACCGCCGCCATGGTCGTCTCGGCCAAAGACTGCATGACGGCCTCGACAAATGGCTCAGGCAGCGGACGCAGGCGGTCCTGCGCAATGGCCGTGCGAATCGAAGCCTGCAGTCTTGCAAAGGGCGCCAGCCCGGCCGACAGACTCTCCGCCGTCAGTACGCCGGATACCTGCAGCTGCGCCATCGCTTTGCGCGTCGCAGGATGAGCGACACCCCAGTCGACATACACATCCCAGACATGGCGCAACTGCTCGCGCACATCCGCTTCGGCGGGAAGGCCGCCCATGCACGTCGCCGCCTGCTCGCGCTTGATCGTGAGGTACAACTCATTGACCAGCACGTCCTTGGTCTTGAAATAAGTAAACAAAGTCCCTTCCGCCACACCAGCCAGGCGCGAAATGGCCGCAGTGGGGGTCGCCGTCAGGCCGCGCTCGGCAATCACCTCGATTGCGGCGCGCAGGATCGCATTGCGCTTATCCTCGCTTTTGGGTCGGGCCATGCCGGTTTACCACTATAAATGAGTGTTTAGTCAAACATAATTCCCTTACCAGCCTCCTGCAAGCTCACGAAACCGCGTCACCGCGAACCGCGATGACCTATGATCGGAAAATCACGATGTCGACAACCCTCCCAGCCACGGAGTAAACACCATGAGTCATAGCGTCAGCGCTTCAAGCAGGGACGTTCCTTATACCGTATCCCTATCAGACGGTTCGCACCACTGGTTGTCGGATGTTGCGCCCGGCCAGGGCGGCGGGGACGCCGGGCCGGGACCGCACGAAATCTTGTTGTCCGCACTCGGCGCCTGCACCGCAATCACTCTCGGCATGTACGCCAGGCGCAAGACGATCGCCCTGAGCGGCATCGACGTCCTTCTCGATATCCTGCAGGAAGACGGCTCCCCCAGGACACAGACCCGCATCGCCCGCACGCTGACCCTGCATGGGGACTTGAGCGACGCGCAACGGCAGCGGCTGCTGGAAATCGCTGACGCCTGCCCCATTCACCGCTTGCTGGCGGGCGATGTCACGATCGAAACCCGTCTGCAGGACTGAACAGGAGGACAGGATATGAATCACGCCCCCATCCAGCGCATACCCGCGCGCGACGCCCCGCTCGGCGACGGCCCTGGCGTGCGGCGCCTGCTCCCGGTACGATCGCGCCGCATGATAGGCGCCTGGTGCTTTCTCGACCATGCGGGACCGCTGACATTTGCCGACGGCAAAGGGCTGCGCGTCGGCCCGCATCCGCATATCGGTCTGCAAACCTTCACCTGGGTCATGTCCGGTGAAATCCGGCACAGCGACAGCCTGGGCAACACGCAATCGGTACGCGCCGGACAGATCAATCTGATGACGGCCGGACATGGGATCAGCCACGCCGAAGTTTCTCCTGCCGAGGGCGGCGTCATTCACGCCGCGCAACTCTGGATCGCCCTGCCGGAAGATCTGACGGATATGGCCCCCGGCTTCGAGCACTATCCGCAGTTGCCCAGCTGGCGACTGGGCGAGGCGACTTGCACGCTGCTGGTCGGTGCACTGCAGGGCTATCAGGCCCCCACCCGGGTCCATTCGCCCCTGCTCGGCCTGGATCTGGAATGCGAGCGGGCCACGACTACTGAATTCCCGCTCGACCCCGACTTCGAGTACGGGCTGTTGCCGCTGGCCGGCGAGGTCGGCGTCGAAGGAGAAACCTTCGCGCGCGATGAGCTGGCCTATCTCGCTCCCGGACGTACCCGACTCGCGCTGGAACTGGCCCCCGGCACCAAGGTTCTGCTCATCGGTGGGCTGCCTTTTGTTCGGGATGTCGTCATGTGGTGGAATTTCGTCGGCCACGATAAAGCGCAGATCGCCGCCGCAAGGCTCGACTGGGAACGAGGCGACGGTCGATTCGGCAGCCTTCCCGGCGAATACGGTCCACGCATGCCTGCCCCTGCCCTGCCCTGGCGCATGGGGAGCTAGTCCGCCCGGCCTTCTCCGCTCCCTGCGCGGCACGGTGGCGTCACCGTGGCCGCATATGCGAAAATCCCACCTTCGTTTCCGGCCTGCGTAGCGCTACTCCGCTGCCAGACGCCGGAATGACGCCTTCGCGTCGCCTCTCCTAATGACCCGATGCAGTACGAGTGAATACTAATGACCGACGCCGCGCCCAAACTGACCCCCGCCATGGCGGCCTATATGGACATCAAACGGGAACACCAGGATAAACTGGTGTTCTACCGGATGGGCGATTTTTACGAGCTGTTTTTCGACGATGCCGAAAAGGCATCACGTCTGCTCGACATCACGCTCACCACGCGCGGCGCGGTGGCCGGCACGCCGATCAAGCTGGCCGGCATTCCTTTTCATGCCCTCGAACAATATCTGGCCCGTCTGATCAAACTCGGCGAATCGGTCGCCATCTGCGAGCAGTTCGGCGACCCGGCCACCACCAAAGGGCCGCTTGAGCGTAAAGTCGCCCGCATCGTCACCCCCGGCACCGTTACCGATGCCGCCCTGCTCGACGACAAGCGCGATGCCGCGGTGATGGCCATGGCAGCGGGCAAGGGCCGCGTCGGCCTGGCCTGGTTGTCGCTGTCCAGCGGCGACTTCAAGATACTGCAGTGCCCGAGCGAAGAATTGGTCAGCGAACTGGAACGCATCCGTCCGGCAGAATTGCTGCTGCCCGAAGATCTCGACCTCAAGGTGCTCGATTCGCTCGCCCTCGCACGCAAGAAACTACCGGCCTGGCAATTCGATGCCGATTCGGGCGAGAAAACGTTGACACGCCATTTCGGTACCCGCGATCTGGCCGGCTTCGGTGCCGAAGGCATGGGGCTGGCCATCGGGGCGGCCGGCGCCCTGCTCGACTATGTCAAAGCGACCCAGGGGATGAATCCCGCACACATCTCGGCGCTGACGGTCGAGGACAATGCCAGCCTGATTCGCATGGATGGCGCCACGCGGCGAAATCTGGAACTGACCGAAACCATACGCGGTGAAAGTTCGCCAACCCTGTTCTCCCTGCTGGATCGCTGTGCCACCAGTATGGGCAGCCGCTTGCTGCGCCAATGGCTGCACCATCCCTTGCGCCAGCATGAGCACATCGCCGCGCGGCTGGAGGCGGTCAAGGCGCTGCAAAGCGGCGGCGCAGGCATCGATGCCGCCTTGGCCGAAGTCGCCGACATCGAGCGTATCAATGCTCGCATCGCACTGCGCTCGGCCCGCCCGCGCGACCTGGCCGCACTGCGCGATTCGCTGTTCGCGCTGGAACGGCTTGCGCCGCTGATCGAAGAGGTCGATAGCGGGCTGGTGCGCCAGCTGGCACACGCCCTGCCGCGACAGTCGCCTCTCGCGCAACAGCTCGCTGCAGCCATCCTGCCCGAGCCCTCGACCTTCCTGCGCGAAGGAGGCGTGATCAATCACGGCTACTCGGCGGAGTTGGACGAATTACGCACGATCGAAACGCGTTGCGGCGAATTCCTGCTGGAGCTGGAAGCGCGCGAGCGCGAGCGCAGCGGCATCGCCACCCTGAAAGTCGAATTCAATCGCGTGCATGGTTTCTATATCGAAGTCTCACGCGCCCAGAGCGACAAGGTGCCCGACGACTACCGCCGCCGCCAGACCTTGAAGAACGCGGAGCGCTACATCACCCCCGAACTGAAGGAATTCGAGGACAAGGCGCTCAGCGCGCAAGACCGTGCGCTGGCCCTGGAGAAATCGCTGTACGAAGACTTGCTCGACCGCCTCGCGCAGCATATCGTCGAACTCAAGCAGATCGCCGAAGCCGTCGCCAGCCTCGACCTGCTGTCCACTTTTGCCGAACGTGCCGCCACGCTGAACTATGTCGAGCCCGAGTTCGTCCCGCAGGTCACGCTGGAAATCAGCGAAGGCCGCCACCCGGTGGTCGAAAACGAAGTCGACCGCTTTATCGCCAACGATGTCTGCCTGGGCGAAAGCCGCAAGCTGTTGCTGATCACCGGTCCGAACATGGGCGGTAAGTCGACCTATATGCGACAAACCGCACTGATCACCCTGATGGCCCATATCGGTTGCTTCGTGCCGGCCACGCGCGCCGTCATCGGCCCGATCGACCGCATCTTTACCCGCATCGGCGCCTCGGACGATCTCGCCGGCGGGCGTTCGACCTTCATGGTCGAGATGACGGAAACCGCCAACATCCTCAATAACTCCACAGCGCAGAGTCTGGTGCTGATGGATGAAGTCGGGCGCGGAACATCGACCTTCGACGGCCTCGCGCTAGCGTGGGCAATCGCGCGCGCGCTGATCGAAAAAAACCGCAGCTACACGCTGTTCGCCACCCATTATTTCGAGCTGACGCGCCTGGCCGGCGATTTCCCCAGCGTGGCCAACGTGCACCTGTCCGCTGTCGAGCACAAGGACAGCATCGTCTTTCTGCACCATGTCGAGGAAGGTCCGGCCAGCCAGAGTTACGGCCTGGCCGTCGCGCAACTGGCCGGCGTTCCGCCGAGGGTGATACGCGAAGCGCGGCGCCACCTGGTCGAGTTGGAAAACCAGTCAGCGGCGATGAACCAGCCCGACCTGTTTTCGCAAGCCCCGCAGCCGGCGGCTGCCGAGCCCCACCCTTTGCTCGGCGAACTTGCCGATCTCGAGATCGACGATTTGACCCCGCGTCAGGCCCTTGATTTTCTGTTCGAGTGCAAAAAAATGCTAAATTAGGGTGGTATTGTTTTGGTATTGGCCTAGACTAAGTTTTTGTTTCAGCAGAGGAGGCGGTAATGCAGCAAGCAAGTCATGCCCTGACACGCTACTTCGGTCCGAGCGATCACGCCGGCACGGTCTCTCTGGAGAGCTTCCGCCGCCGCGCCAAGCGCCATCTGAGCATTTTCGACGAATTGGTTCGTCGACAGCTGAAGGCAAGGGGCATAGGCATTCCACCGGCCATCAACCTGGTCTCCTGCCCGCAGTCCACTCTCACCGTGGAAGGCGAGCATCCGCAACGCGAGGCGATTCTGGACTGGCTGCGTCAGGATGTAAAAATCAACAAGAAGTTCAAGGAAGTGGAAGTTCTATTCGAGATCATCCGCGCGGCGGAAACGCCGGACTCTCCTGTTGCCATGGACTGCTGCTTCCATGTCGGCCTGACCAGCGCGGGCCCGGTAGCGTTTTTCGACATCCTCCCATGTGACTTCAGCGTCGAATGACCCTTTCCGGGGGGAGAAGCCCGCTCTCTCCCCGCCCCTTTCTCATCCGTAGCGCTCGGGATAGCGCAAGCTGAAACGCATCGCTTCGGGGTAGGGATAGAAGTCCTCGATCACCCCCGCGCGTATGCTGAGCTGCTTCTGGCGCCAGAACTCGGCGTGCAGCAGATCGCTGTGATAGCGCATGAAAATCCGCCGCACGTCGGGATCCCCCAGCAGGAAGGTGGCAAACTCCTCAGGGAACACATCGTTGCGCGCAATCGGGTACCAGACTTCCCCCGACATCTCCATCTCCGGTGTCGGCGCGATCGGAATCTGCCGGAACTGGCAGTCGGTCATATATTCGATTTCGTCATAATCGTAAAATATTACTCTGCCATACCTTGTTACACCAAAATTCTTAAATAACATGTCACCGGGGAAAATATTGGCACACGCGAGCTCACGGATCGCATTTCCATAGTCGCGAACCACCGCTTCTTTTTCTTCCGGACTCGCCGTCTGCAGAAATAGATTGAGCGGCTTCATTCGCCTCTCGATGTAGACGTGGCGGATGACGATGCTGTCTTCGCCCTCCTCAATCATCGACGGCGCCAGCCTTCGCAGTTCATCCAGCAATTCGGCAGTGAAGCGCTCGCGCGGAAAGGCGACATTGGAAAACTCCAGCGTATCGGCCATGCGTCCCACGCGATCGTGCCGTTTCACCAGGCGATACTTCGCACGCACGGTGTCGTGATCGACCTCCTTGCTGACTCCGAACACATCCTTGATCAATTTGAACACATAGGGATAGGACGGCAGCGTAAACACCAGCATCACCAGACCGCGAATGCCGGGCGCGACGATGAAACGGTCGTTGGAGTGCTGCAGGTGGTGGATCAGATCGCGGTAGAAGATATTCTTGCCCTGCTTCTGCAAGCCCAGCATGGTGTACAACTCGCCCTTGCTCTTGGTCGGCAGCATGGAGCGCAAGAACTGGACATAGCCGGAAGGAACCTCCATATCGACCAGAAAATAGGCGCGGCTGAACGAAAACAGCACGCCTATCCGCCACGGTTCGAGCAGAATGGTGTCCAGATACAAGCCCCCCTTCGCATCGTGCAGGACCGGGATTGCAAACGGGTATTGCAGCCCGCCATTGATCACTTTGCCAAAGATATAACCGGTCTTGTTGCGATAGAACGCCGAGGCCAGCACCTGAACCTGGAAATTGGCTTCGATGCGCGGCCAGCTGCCGCCGAAATGGTCACGACAGGTGCGCAGCACCAGAGCCAGGTCGCGACGCAGGTTTGCGAACGGCCGACACCAGCCGAAATCGGCGATGATGCGGCCGATGACGTGGCGGACTCCGCCCTGCGGGTAGTAGCTGCGGTAGGACGGCGGATTGGACTCGATATACTCGGTCGAGATCGCGGGACGCAGAAAGATGAAATCGTTGTTGAAATAGTCGCGGTGCAGGATGCGGGTAAAGACCGAATTGAAGAAAGTCTCGGCCAGTTCGGGTTGCTTGTGGTTGGTCAGCAGGCCGATGTAATAGAGCTTCGCCTGCTGCCAGATCTCATCGTCCAGCAACTCGGCGTGGAACTCCTTGAGCAGGCGCCCAACCGTCTCCGCCACCCGGTCGTCGTAGAACTGGATGCGGTCGCGTATCGACTGCTGGATACCCTGCCAGTCGCCGGACTCGAACAGATCCTTCGCGCGCCGATTGCAATCGCGAAACAGGCGATAATGCTTGTCGAAGCCATCTATCAACGCTTGGGCGATGTCGCGCGCCACAGGGTTGTAGTACTCGGGAATCTCCATAGCGCCCCCGCAAGGGCGCCCGACGTGTCAGGAAGATCGGCGGCCTCGGCGCCCAGCCATGCCGTCAGCATGATCGACTCGCGGCAAATCCGCAAGCTCAATACTCAGCCGCCGCCACTGCCCTGGCTCCAGCCCGTCGAGAGACCACGGCCCGATCGCCGCGCGCACGAGCCGCAAGGTCGGCAAGCCGACTTTGGCCGTCATGCGCCGCACCTGCCGGTTTTTTCCTTCGCGTATCGTCAAGGAAAGCCAGCCGTCGGGGACGGTCTTGCGAAAGCGCACCGGCGGCTGCCGCGGCCACACATCGGGAGATGGCATACGCTCCGCCAGCGCCGGACGCGTTATGAAATCGCCAAGGTCAACGCCCTGGCGCAGGCGCTCCAGCTGCTCGTCGCTCGCCAGGCCCTCGACCTGGACCCAGTAGGTCTTGGGCAGCTTCCAGCGCGGGTCGGCGATGCGGTGCTGCAAGCCGCCGTCATCGGTCAGCAGCAGCAGGCCTTCGCTGTCGGTATCGAGCCGCCCGGCTGGATAAAAGCCTTGCGCATCAATATGATCTTTCAGAGTCGGCCGCAATTCGTTGCCTGAGAATTGGCAAATCACCCCGTAGGGTTTGTTGAACAGAATGAGCTCGGGCATTGGTCTGGCGGTTACAGGGGAATTACATGATAATAACAAGGATGTGCAGCCACGGCACGCGCCGCGGCCACACTGGCGGTCTGTCGTCGGGAAGGCCCCGGATCGACAGGGCCGCAGCATCACGGTGCCGCCCGCACCAACCCTCGCGCAGTCCGCCCAGGCACTATGCTTTGCCGATGAGACTCGAAAACCGACTGACAATGATGGAGTAGGCATGAGCGCTAAAACACTGATCAAGCGACCACTGGAAGGCCAGGCAATCATCCCGGGTCAAGCCGTCCCGAATAATCCGATCATCCCGTTCATCGAAGGCGACGGCATCGGCGTGGACATCACTCCGGTCATGATCAAAGTCACCGATGCTGCAGTCGCCAAGGCGTATGGCGGCAGCAAGAAGATCCATTGGATGGAAGTCTACGCCGGCGAGAAATCGACCCGTCTGTACGGACCCGACGAGTGGCTCCCGGCCGAAACCTTTGCTGCGCTCAAGGAGTTTTCCGTGTCGATCAAGGGGCCGATGACGACCCCGGTCGGTGGCGGCATCCGCTCGCTCAACGTCGCCCTGCGCCAGGAACTCGACCTGTACCAGTGCGTGCGCCCGGTACGTTACTTCGAAGGCATCCAGAGTCCGGTCAAGCATCCGGAGCAAGTCGACATGGTGATTTTCCGCGAGAACACGGAAGACATCTACGCCGGGATCGAATGGGCGGCCGAAAGCGAACCGGCCAAGAAGCTCATCCGTTTCCTGCAGGACGAAATGGGCGTCACCAAGATCCGTTTCCCGCTGACCTCGGGCATCGGCATCAAGCCGGTTTCGCGCGAGGGCACCGACCGCCTGGTCCGTGCTGCGTTACAGTACGCGGTAGACAATGATCGCGACAGCGTGACCCTGGTGCACAAGGGCAATATCATGAAGTACACCGAGGGCGGCTTCCGCGACTGGGGGTATGCCCTTGCTCAGGCGGAATTCGGCGCGCAACCCATCGATGGCGGGCCGTGGTGCTCCTTCGTCAATCCGAAGACCGGCCGTACGATCAAGGTCAACGACTGCATCGCCGATGCCTTTTTGCAACAAATCCTGCTGCGCCCGACCGACTACGATGTCATCGCCACGCTTAACCTCAACGGCGACTACATCTCCGACGCGCTGGCCGCGCAGGTTGGCGGCATCGGTATCGCCCCGGGTGCCAACATCTCCGACAACTATGCCGTGTTCGAAGCCACCCATGGCACGGCCCCGCGTTATGCGGGCCAGGACAAGGTGAATCCGGGTTCGCTGATCCTGTCCGCCGAAATGATGCTGCGCCACCTGGGCTGGACCGAAGCCGCCGATCTGGTGATCAAAGGCATGTCCGCCGCCATCGCCGACAAGCAGGTCACCTATGACCTCGCGCGCATGATGGACGGCTCGACCGAAGTCAGCTGCTCCGGCTTCGGCGACGCGATGATCGCCCGCATGTAAGCCTCCCCCCGGGGCCGCGCTCGCGCGCGGCCCCTCTGGCTGCGATCAGCCGGCCATGCACAACGCTATTTCCCCCATGTATTTGGCATCCAGCACCGCTTTTTCCAAAGCAGAGGCATTGGCATAGCCGTGAGCCGCCCTGACTTGATCGCGACAATAGCCGTAGCCGTTGCCGGCGGCCGCGCCGTCTGCCGCCAGCAGGCACAGGGCGGCGATGGTCACACGAGTTCGCAACATGACGAGTCCTCCATTCGAAGCGGCATGGGTACAGCACCCACGCTGCAATCGTTGTACGGGCGGGCCTTGCAGGGGTCAAGCCGGCGCGGTCGCAGGCAATGGCGGCCGCCCTCTTGCGCATGGGGACAATAAAAGCGGATTCTCGCCGCGTAAGCGGGTGGACAATGTGCGATACTGAATCGAAGGCAGGTGCGGCGGAATAAAAAAACCCGCCGATGGCGGGTTCTTTGAATCATCCAGGCTGCCGGTGTGATCGGGTCGCGGAACGGATCCGACGATCAGGCAGCGGACTGGATGTTGGACGCTTGTTTGCCCTTCGGGCCGTTCACGATGTCGAAGTTTACACGTTGCCCTTCTTTCAGGGTCTTGAAGCCCGACATATTGATGGCCGAAAAATGAGCGAACAGATCTTCACCACCTTCATCCGGGGTAATGAAGCCAAAGCCCTTAGCGTCGTTAAACCATTTGACGGTACCAGTTGCCATTTTACATCCTTGCAGTATGCATAAACAGGCGGGTGAGGCCGAACAACTAAAGCTTAACGGATTCGGACGCGTGCCCGAATCCCATGCAAATCAATTAAGCTAAGCACCTTCCTGCATTTCTACGCAACCCTTGTGCAATCGTCAAGCCATAAGGTAAAAGATTTTTAGGCACTTGAAAAAAATCCTGTCGGAACCAAAATTAAAGTAGTGAGCGGTCTCCTGAAAGACGACATGTCAACGCAGCACAAGGATGACGCCCTTCTGGAGGCGTCGCGGGTCAGGCCCACGCTGCCTCCCCTGTATAAAGTCTTGTTATTGAACGACGATTTTACGCCAATGGAATTTGTGGTCGATATTTTGCAACGTTTTTTCCGCAAAGACCGCGAACAGGCGACCCGTATCATGCTTCAGGTACACACGCATGGCCACGGTGTGTGTGGTGTTTATACCAAAGATGTGGCTGCAACAAAGGTTGAGCAGGTGTTGCACTATGCGAAAGCGCACCAGCATCCGCTCCAGTGCGTGATGGAGGAAAACTGATGATTGCCCAAGAGCTTGAAGTAAGCCTGCACATGGCGTTTATGGACGCCAGGCGGAAACGGCACGAGTTCATCAGCGTTGAGCACCTGCTGTTGGCGATGATTGACAACCCGTCCGCAGCCGATGTGCTGCGCGCATGCGGTGCCAATCTGGATCAGCTCAAGAAACAGCTGACGGATTTCATTGACGAACATACGCCGACCGTCCCCGGCGAAGGCGAAGTGGAGACACAGCCTACGCTGGGATTCCAGCGCGTGATACAGCGCGCGATCCTGCACGTGCAGTCCTCGGGCAAGAAAGAAGTCACCGGAGCCAATATTCTGGTTGCTATTTTCGGCGAAAAGGATTCGCACGCGGTTTATTACCTGCATCAGCAGGGAATTTCCCGACTTGATGTGGTGAATTTCATTTCGCACGGAATCACCAAGCAGCGGCAGCCGCAACAACCGAGCGAACCGCGCGAACAGGGCGAGAGCGAAGGTGAAGAGCAAAATGCCACGGCAGGAGGTGCGTTGGAAAACTACACTCAGAACCTCAATGCGCTGGCGCGCGAAGGTAAGATCGATCCATTGATCGGACGCGAGCACGAGCTGGAGCGCACCGTGCAGATCCTGTGCCGTCGACGCAAGAACAACCCGCTGCTCGTGGGTGAGGCCGGCGTCGGCAAGACAGCCATCGCGGAAGGGCTCGCGCGGCGCATCGTCAACAACGAGGTTCCGGAAGTCCTCTCCCAGGCCACGGTCTACGCCCTGGACATGGGAGCCCTGCTCGCCGGCACCAAGTACCGGGGTGATTTCGAACAGCGTCTGAAGGCGGTCATCAAGCAGTTGACCGACGATCCACACGCCATTCTGTTCATCGACGAGATCCACACCTTGATCGGTGCAGGCGCCGCATCGGGCGGCACGCTGGATGCGTCCAATCTGCTCAAGCCTGCGCTCTCCAACGGCAGCCTGCGTTGCATCGGAGCAACCACCTACAACGAATACCGCGGCATCTTCGAAAAGGACAATGCGCTCTCCAGGCGCTTCCAGAAGATCGACATCGCCGAACCGACCGTCGAACAGACGATCGAGATACTCAAGGGTCTGAAGTCGCGCTTCGAATCGCACCACGGTGTACGCTATACGGTCGGAGCGCTGACCACGGCGGCCGAGCTGTCGGCACGTTACATCAACGACCGGCATCTGCCGGACAAGGCGATCGACGTGATCGACGAGGCTGGCGCGGCACAGAAGATCCTGCCCAAGTCACGGCAGAAAAAAGTGATCAACAAGTCCGAGATCGAAGACATCGTCGCCAAGATCGCCCGGATCCCGCCCAAGACGGTTTCCAGCGACGATCGCAATGTGCTGCGCAAGCTTGATCGAGACCTCAAGAGCGTCGTATTCGGCCAGGACAAGGCCATCGACGCGCTGGCGACGGCGATCAAGATGTCGCGCTCGGGTTTGGGCAACCCGCAGAAACCGATCGGTTCCTTCCTGTTCTCCGGTCCGACCGGGGTCGGCAAGACCGAAGTCGCGCGCCAGCTCGCCTATGCCCTCGGAGTCGAGTTGATACGCTTCGACATGTCCGAGTATATGGAACGGCACGCCGTGTCACGCCTGATCGGTGCACCCCCCGGCTATGTCGGCTTCGAACAGGGCGGCCAGATGACCGAGGCCATCACCAAGCACCCGTACGCGGTATTGCTGCTCGATGAAATCGAGAAAGCCCACCCGGACATCTACAATGTGCTGCTGCAGGTGATGGATCATGGAACGCTGACGGACAACAACGGGCGCAAGGCGGACTTCCGCAACGTGGTGATCATCATGACCACCAACGCCGGTGCCGAATCGCTGGCCAAGCCGAGCCTGGGCTTTACCAACAGTCGGCAGAACGGGGACGAGATGGGCGCCATCAAGCGCCAGTTCAGCCCCGAGTTCCGCAACCGCCTGGACGCGATCATTCCCTTCGACATGCTCGACGAAAAAGTCATCATTCAGGTTGTCGACAAATTCCTGATGCAGCTCGAGCAGCAGCTGTCGGAAAAACGGGTTGAAACGCACTTTACCGACGAGCTGCGCGCGTTCCTGGCGAAGAATGGCTTCGACCCCCTGATGGGCGCCCGCCCGATGGCACGTCTGATTCAGGACACCATCCGCAAAGCCCTCGCGGACGAGTTGCTGTTCGGTCGTCTGAGCGATGGCGGCGAAGTGACGGTCACCGTCGTCGACGGCAAGGTGACACTCGAGTTCGCCGAGAAGGAAATCGCCACCGCAGCCCTCTGAAACACGCCGCAAACCGCCCGCCAGCGATCACCTGGCGGGCTTTTTATTGCCGGGCGCCCCAGAAAAAACGCCGCTCGGGCCGAAGGCCGGAGCGGCGGAGCCGTCGCGGGACGATTTCAGACGGCGGCTGCCACTCTGCGGCGCCGGGCCAGCAGAACACCGGTCAATCCCAGCCCCAGCAAAGCATAACTTTCGGGTTCGGGAACCGCCGAAACCGAGATATCGGTCAGTTGGTAGTAGCTTGGATCGTTGCGGTAGTTGAACTGGAGCACGGTGGAAGGTGCGGTGGCAACTCCGCTCACCGTCGCCAGCGTCCAGCCCTGATTGGTGCTCGTCGTACTGAATACGCTGTTATTGCCGAACAGCGCTCGCAGGTAGGAGCTTCCGTCCCCGCCATCCGCCTTCCATTCAAAGCTGATGGAATAGGCCTGCCCGACGGTCGTCGCCAGAACCTGCGACAGCGTTCCGCTGTCGCCGACCGGGCCTAACGCAGCACTGTGCACCAACGTTCCATTCAGAAGGTCGCTGCTTATGTAGTCGTAGCTGGTATCGCCGGTGTGGCTCCAGCCGGAGAAGGTGCCGTTGGAGAAATTACCGTTCACGACTAGATTGGTCGCCATGGCAATCGAGGAAGATGCCATCGCCACGAATGCCAGTACTGCCGTTAATTTTTTCATGGAATTTCCTCATGCCGATTTGACTGTATGCCGTGCTCACAAAACGTGCTCACATGCTATGCAATTATATTTAATAACAACAACAAGCGACATAAGGAAAAAGTAGTAAATCGTCGGCTCACCCGGCCATGATGCGTCCTTTACGACGACGGGCCAGCAAGGCGCCGGCCAGCCCGAGGCCGAGCAGTACCGCCGCTTCGGGTTCCGGTACCGGCGTGACGCTGATATTGGCCAAATGGAAAAACCCGGGGTCGTCGCGGTAGGTGAAGCTGAGCAGACTCTGTGCCCCCATGGACTCGACATCGAAACTGAAATGCTCCCAGCCGAAGGCCGCATCATGACGTTGAAACACGGTCTGACCACCGAAGCTTGCGCTCAGAAATTCCGTCGGCGCCGCCAGTAGCGACTTCAGATCGAAGCTCAGCCGGTAATGCTGCCCCGGAATGGTATTCAGCTGCTGAGCCAGGGTGCCGGTGCCGCCACTCGGGCCGAGCAAGGCCAGGTATTGCTTGTGACCAAACACTCTTCCCGGCGACACTGCGCTGTAACTCGTATTCCCGGACAGCGTCCAGCCGCTGAAACTGCCGCTTGCAAAATCACCATTCACGACCATCGATGCCGCCAGTGTCCATCCGGGCATCGCCATCATCAGCACTGCCATCCATTCACGCATTCTCACACCTTTCCGCAAGGGTCGTCGCGGTGGGGAGCCCTCCCCGGCCATTGGCTTCTTGCCGACGGATCAACGACAACGGTATTATTTTAACGAAATGGAAATTATAATGAATACGCAGAAAGGACAGGCACTCAACCGCGCGGATGATGCGAACGGTGCAAGTTTTTAAGGCGCTCGCGCGCGACATGGGTATAGATCTGGGTCGTGGAAATATCGGCGTGGCCGAGCAGCAGCTGCACGACACGCAAATCGGCGCCGTGATTGACGAGATGGGTGGCAAAGGCATGCCGCAGAGTGTGCGGGCTGACCGCGCTCAGCCCGATGCGGCGCGCATAGCCCGATATCAGATACCAGGCCATCTGCCGCGTCATCGCACCTTTCTGCTGCGTGACAAACAGGGCGTCGCTGGTTGCTCCGGCCAACAGCAGCGGGCGGGCCATGCGCAGATAGCGCTGCACCCAGTCGAGCGCAACTTCTCCCAGCGGCACCAGACGTTCCTTGTTGCCCTTGCCCACGGTGGCCACCCAGGCTTCGACCAGATTCACCTGCCCAAGACTGAGGCCGACCAACTCGGACACCCGCAGGCCGGTCGCATACAGGACTTCAAACATCGCACGATCGCGCAGGCCCAGTGGTGTCGAGCAATCGGGGGCCGCCAGCAAAGCCTCGACATGCGCTTCGGACAAGGACTTCGGCAAGCGCGCGGCACCGCGCGGCGCAGCCAGCCGCAGGCAAGGGTCGTCCGCACGCTCGCCGCGCTGCAACAACGATTGATAATACCGGCGAGCTGCGCTCAGCAAGCGCGCGCGCGTCGCCGGCTTCTCATCCTCACGGCTGGCAAGCGCGACGGCCAGTGTGCTGGCATCGGCCCCGGACAGCGAGCTGCCCATCTGTTCAAGGCGCTGCGCGAGCTTGTTCAAATCGCGGCGGTAGGCTGCCAGCGTATTGGCGGAAAGACCGTCGACCAGCCAGAGCTGATCGAGGAAAGAATCGATATCATCCCGCGTATTCATGCCGCAGCAACCCCAGTTTGATGCCCATCATCAGCCGATCCTGACCGCGATTGAACCCTCCGGGGCCGGCGGCGGCAACCACCCGGTGGCAGGGCACGATAATGGGCAAGGGGTTGCGGCCGCAGGCTCCGCCTACCGCGCGCGCGATACTGCCAACCTCGCTGGCCACTTCCCGATAGCACCGTGTCTCCCCCACTGGAATCCGGGCGATCGCCCTCCACACCCGCAGCTGGAAGTCCGTACCGACAGGATGCAGTGGCAGGTTGAAAACATAGCGCGGATCGGCAAAATAACAGGCGATCTGGCGTGCAACCTCCGCCTCAAGCCCACCGGCCACAGGTTCATGCAAGGCCGTCCCGGCATCGACAAACGACAAGGACAACAGGGCGTCGGCCCGGGTCAGGATTCCCAGGCGGCACAACGGCGTAGCGATGACGGCGCTGTACTGCATCGCGGTCTCCACAAATGAAAAAAGCGCAAGGCGGAGCCTTGCGCTTGATGATAGCAAAATACGCTATCGGTAAAGCCGCTGTTGCAAGATTACTTCTTGAACGACAGCTTTTCCTTGATACGTGCGGACTTGCCGGTACGGCCACGCAGATAGTACAGCTTGGCGCGACGTACGTCGCCGCGGCGCTTCACTTCGATGGTGGCCAGCAGCGGGGAGTAGGTCTGGAACGTACGTTCCACGCCTTCGCCAGCGGACATCTTGCGTACGATGAAGGCGCTGTTCAGGCCGCGGTTACGCTTGGCGATCACCACACCTTCGTAAGCCTGCAGACGCTCGCGGTTGCCTTCCTTCACCTTTACCTGAACGATAACGGTATCGCCCGGCGCGAATTCGGGAATGGTTTTGCCCAGACGGGCAATTTCTTCTTGCTCAAGTTTCTGGATCAGATCCATGTTTAAAGCTCCTGATGTTTTGCGGAGTCTTGTTCCTGCTGGTACTCAGCCAGCAGCCGAGACTCCTGTTTTGTCAAACTGCGCCCCGCCAGCAGATCGGGGCGTCGCTGCCACGTCCTGCCGAGGGACTGCTTGAGTCGCCATTTGGCGATCAGGGCATGATTGCCGGACAACAACACATCCGGCACCCGCATGCCCTTGTATTCTTCGGGTCGGGTGTAATGCGGGCAATCGAGAAGGCCGTCGACAAACGAATCCTCTACCGCCGACAGCGCATCGTTCAGCGCGCCGGGGAGGAGTCGGACAATGGCGTCGATCACAGTCATCGCCGGCAATTCCCCGCCCGAGAGCACGAAATCGCCAATCGAGATTTCCTCGTCGACGTGGCTCGCCACCAGCCGCTCGTCTATGCCCTCGTATCGTCCGCACAGCAGAACGAGTCCCGGGCGCTGCGACAGCTCCACCACTTTGGCATGGTCGAGCGGGCGGCCTTGCGGCGACAGATACACCACATGACTGGCAACAACGCCTGCGGCTTGCTGTCGTAGCCGCGCCGCCGCGATGGACTTCTCCAGCGGCTCGCTCAACATCACCATTCCCGGACCGCCCCCGTAAGGCCGGTCGTCGACGGTGCGATGGTTGTCCTCGGTGAAATCACGCGGATTCCACGCTGCAAACCCCCACAGCCCCAGTTCCAGGGCCCGCCGACTTACGCCCGCACGCGTTACCGCGTCGAACATGTCGGGGAAAAGCGAAATCGCATCGATCTGCATCAGTAGTCGACACCCCAGTCCACCTCAATGCGGCGGGCTTCGAGATCGACGCTACCGACGACGGCATCGACGAAGGGGATCAGCCGGCGGCTATCGCCATCGTCGACCACCAATACATCGTTGGCGCCGGTCTCCATCAGTTCACTGACACTACCGAGGCGTACGCCGTCGGCATTGAACACTTCAAGACCGATCAGATCGGCCCAGTAGTATTCGTCTTCGTCAGGAGGAGGCAGTTCGCTGCGCGGAACGGCAATCTGCATGCCGCGCATCGCTTCGGCCGCTTCGCGGCCCTCGACACCTTTCAACCGGGCCGCAAGGCCTTTGGTATGAACGGCGCCTTCTTCAAATGCATATGGCCGCCAGTCTTCGCCCTTACCCAGCCACCAGACCGGATAGTCGAAAAGGCTGTCGGCATATTCGGTGTCGGCCTGGACCTTGACCCAGCCGCGGACACCAAAAGCGCCACGCACAAACCCCATTACCACGAGCTCGTCGTTGCGCATGTGCCCTGCTTCCGGCGACGGAATCAGGCTGCGACGGCCGGCTGCTCTTTGAGCAGACGAGCGACGGTATCGGACAGTTGGGCGCCGACGTTAACCCAGTGGTTAACACGATCCAGGGCAACGCGAACGCGTTCTTCCTTGTCGTTGGCAACCGGATTGTAGAAGCCAAGGCGTTCGATGAAGCGGCCGTCACGACGGTTGCGCGAATCGGTCACCACGATATTGTAGAACGGACGGTTCTTGGAGCCGCCGCGTGCCAGACGAATCACTACCATTGTCGATTGTCCTTGATAAAAACGGGATCGTAGAAAAGCCCACGATTTTAGGGCAGTTTTCCCTTATCTGGCAAGCGCTTATTGCGAGATTCCCCCGATATACGGTCAAAGAGGCTTGGTGACGATAGTGAGCGAGCGGTCTTCGGGGTGAACCTCTACGCTGAAGCCCAGCTTGCGCATCAGTTTCAGCATGCCCTTGTTGCCGGCCAGTACCTCGCCCCGCATCACTTTCAGCCCCTGCTCCCGCGCGGCATTGAACAGGGCTTCCATCAAAACGTTGCCGATGCCGTGACCTTGCCAGCGATCGGCCACCTCCAGGGCGAATTCGCAGCCTTCGTTGTCTGGATCGGTGATAAAGCGCGCCACCGCCATCTGTTCTTCGACACCATCCGCCTCGTGAATCATGGCCAGTGCCATCTCGCGGTCATAATCCAGCTGCGTGAAACGCACCAACATGCTTTGCGACAGCTGCTTGATGCTCGACATATAGCGGTTGTAGCGGCTTTCTTCCGACAATTCGCGCACGAAAGCCTGCTGCATCTGCGCGTCCTCGGGCCGTACAGGACGGATGGTGACCGGCGTACCGTCATCCAGCGCCAGCGTTTTTGCCATATGCGAGGGATACGGCATGATGGCCATGTGCCCATAGCGTTTCCTGTCCGGCCGAGCCGGCTCGACGATGATGCGCGCATCAAGCGCGATCACTCCGTGCTCATCGGCCAGCAGTGGATTGATATCCATCTCGCGTATTTCAGGCAACTCACACACCATCTCGGAGACATGCAGCAGGACGGCCTCCAGAGCCGGGCGATCCGCCGGGGGCATATTCTTGAACGGACCGAGCAGCCGGCTCACACGGGTGCGGCTGATCATGTAGTTGACCAGATAATCGTTCAGCGGCGGCAAGGCCAGAGCGCGGTCCTGCATCACTTCGACCGCGATGCCGCCAGCCCCGAAGGTTATGACCGGACCGAACACTCTGTCATGCGACACACCGACCATGATCTCACGCGCAAAACGGCGCCGGTGCATAGGCTGCACCGACACCCCTTCGATCCGGGCATCGGGACGCGCCTGTCGCGTGCGCTCGATGATGTCGGCGAACGCCGTACGCAACGTCGCTTCGTTGCTGATGTTCAGTTCCACCCCGCCGACATCCGACTTGTAAAAGATATCCGGCGAATCGATCTTGAGCACCACCGGGTAGGAAATTGAGGCCGCCTGCACGGCGGCTTCGTCGGCAGTGTGCGCGAGCACGGTAGGATTCACCGGAATATTGAACGTTGCCAGCAGTTGCTTCGATTCACGCTCGGAGAGAATGTTGCGCCCCTCGGCCAGCGCCCGCGAAATGAGCGCGCGCGCGCGCTCGATATCGGGTTGCTCACGCTTGCTGTCCAACGGCCCCGGGGTCTGCAACAGCAGTTGCTGATTATGATGGTAGGCGGCCAAATTACGGAACACTTCGATCGCGAGTTCGGGCGCGTTGAAATGGGCCGAGTGCGCCTTGGCGAACAGTTCCCGACTGGATGACACCTTGGAATCGCCGAGCCAGGACAACAGCAGCGGCTTGCTCGACTCGCGCTGCAGACCGACCATCAATTGAGCGGTGGTCTGATGATCGGTACCGGCTTGCGGTGTGAAAATCACCAGCACCCCATCGACCTGCGGGTCATCCAGACAGGCTTTGGCGGCAGTACGAAAACGCATCGGGCTCGCATCTCCGATGATGTCGAGCGGATTCTTTCCCGACCAGTTGCGCGGGAGCACCTGGTTCAGCAATTCGAGGGTGGGCGCGCTCAAGCGCGCAAGTTCCAGTCCGTAGCTGACAACGCTGTCGGCCGCCAGCACGCCGGGACCGGCACCATTGGTCACGATGGCGAGCCTTCGCCCCTGGACGCGGTAGTTGGCTGCCAGTACGCGCGCGGCGGTGAACAACTGCGCGAAGGTACTGACGCGCAGTACCCCGGCGCGCGCCAGCGCGGAGTCAAAAACATCGCCGCTGGCGACCAGATTGCTGGCGTGGGTGAGGCCGGTTATGTCGTCCTCATAGCGCCCTGACTTGATTACGACAACCGGCTTGGTGCGTGCCGCCGAGCGCAAGGCGCTCATGAAGCGCCGTGCATCGTGAATGTGGTGGATATGCAACAAAATACCCTGGGTAAAGCTGTCAGCTACCAGATAATCGAGGATTTCACCGAAATCGACATCGAGCGCCTCCCCCACCGACACCACGCTGGAAAACCCGATATCCTGGCTTTCCGCCCAGTCCAGCATGGCGGTACACAGCGCGCTTGACTGCGATACCAGCGCCAGATTGCCCGGGCGGACCGGGCTGACATAGTTGCTGGCGTTGAAGCCGGCCACCGGGCGGATCAATCCGAAGACATTCGGTCCCAGCACCCGGATGCCGTACTGGCGCGCAATTCGCAACGACTCGTCGAGATACTCGCGCTCAAGTCGCAAGCTGTCGGCGAACTCCTTGGCCAGCAGCACCGCCGCCACCCCTTTCTTCCCGCAGTCCTTCATGATCGAAGGCAGGGTGCGCAACGCGGTGGTTATCACCACCATATCCAGCGGCCCCTCGATGGCGCGCACCGAGGACTGGGCCAGCATGCCGCCGACCACCTTGTGGTTCAGGTTGACCGGGTACAGATGGCCCTGGAAATTGCCTGCCAGCAAATTGGCGAACACGGCCTGCCCTATCGAACCGGGCGTATCGCTGGCGCCAACGACGGCTACATTGCGCGGGGAGAACAGCGGGGTCAGATAATGCGGTTTCATGGCACTCATCCCAATGCTGGAAAGCGAAACGGCTGGCGAAGCCGCGCCCGGAACACGCCGCTAACCGAGCGGCGCCGCCCGGCCCGCGCGATCGCGGCAGACGATTATCCTGTAGCGCAATGTCGGCATTATTGTTACTCTTTCATGTTCGGCAACAATCATTTATAGCTGCCGCGCCATGCCGCGACAGGAGCAAACCGACCATGACGAAACGTGTCGTCACACTCGCACACTATTACACCCAACCGGAAATCCAGCAAATGGCCGACAAGGTCGGCGACAGCCTGGAGCTATCCCTGTTCGCTCGCGAAGCGGACGCCGATGTCATCGTTTTTGCCGGGGTGCGCTTCATGGCGGAAACCGCCAAGATACTGAATCCAGCGGCGAAGGTCATTCTACCGGATGCCGGTTCGACCTGTTCGCTGGTCACGCAGACGGATGTTGCGGCCCTGAAGAAGTGGCGCAACAGTTATCCCGACCACGTTCACGTCTCCTATATAAACTCCAGCGCCGAGCACAAGGCGCTGTCGGACTGGATCGTCACCAGCCGCAATGTCGATGACATCATTGCGCACCTCTACGCAGAGGGCAAGCAAGTCATCTTCTCCCCTGACCGGAATATGGGCGCATACCTGAACTTCCAATACGGTTACGACATGCCCCTGTGGTCTGCCGTATGCGAAGTCCACGACCGCTTCAATGAAGCCGCTCTGGACGAGGCGCTCGGTGCTGTCTCAGGAGCCGCGCACCTGATCGCGCACCCGGAAAGCCCGCTCCCCGTACTCAAGCGCGCCGGCTATGTCGGCTCGACCTCGGGCATGCTCAACTGGGTGCGCGAGTATCAGGGCAGCACGACCGACGTCATTTTCGTCGCCACCGAAGACGGCATCCTGTACAACATGGGCCTGGCCCGGCCCGACCTCGACCTGCGCCAGGCACCGATCTATGCCGGCTGCCAGTGCAATTCCTGTCCTTATATGAAGATGAATACGGTCGAGGCGGTCAAACGCGCGCAGCAGGGCGATGGCTTGCTCATCGACTATCTGGGCGAGTCCGAAATGGCGAGCGCGCGCGCGCCGATCGAACGCATGCTCGAATTCAGCGCCCGCTACTATGCCTGAGACCAGCCTGCCCCCCCAAAAACCCGCCTGAGACCTGGCGGGTTTTTTTTGGTTCCGCGTTTCACGGTTTCGCCGCCTCACACCCGGAGCTACAATCTCGCAATACATCAGGATAAGAACGCATGAAATTTTTGATCAGCAACGATGATGGCTATTTTGCTCCCGGGCTGGCCATGCTGGCTCAGACCCTCTCCTCCCATGGCGAGATCATCGTTGTGGCCCCGGAACAGGACCGCAGCGGCGCCAGTAACTCGCTGACCCTGGATCGCCCCTTGCGCCTGCGTCAATCCGCCTCCGGCTTTAACTATGTCAACGGCACCCCGACGGATTGCGTGCACCTGGCGGTCACCGGCCTGCTCGACGAAAGACCCGATATGGTTTTCGCCGGAATCAACCACGGCGCCAATGCCGGCGAAGACACCTTGTACTCGGGTACGGTGGCCGCAGCCACCGAGGGCTTCCTGCTCGGCATTCCTTCGATCGCGGTATCGCTGGCAGGGCATAGCGGCGAACACTTCGCGACCGCGGGCCGGGTGGTGGAAGACCTGCTCGCCCATATCCGGCGCAAACCGCTGACCACCCCGGTTCTGCTCAACGTCAACGTGCCCGACATACCCTATGAGATGATCAGGGGCATGAGCGTGACCCGACTCGGTCGTCGCCATCAGGCGGAACCCGTGATCAAAGCAATGAATCCGCGCGGCGAAACGGTATACTGGGTGGGCCCGGTGGGTGCGGCGCAAGATTCCAGAGAAGGGACCGACTTCTGGGCGCTCGCCAACAACACGGTCTCGATCACGCCGCTGTCGCTGGACCTGACAGCATATGGCCAACTGGATGGAATCAATACATGGCTGCACGGCTGACTCCTCAGCGTCAGGATTACGGCATGCTTTCCGATCGTACGCGCATGCGTATGGTCGACCGCCTGCGTCAGGCGGGCATCAAGGACGAGCGTGTCCTGGCAGCCATGTACGAGGTGCCGCGTCATCTGTTTGTCGATCAGGCCCTGGCGACCCGGGCCTATGACGATGTATCGCTGCCCATCGGGCATGCCCAGACCATCTCGCAACCGTTGACCGTGGCTCGCATGTCCGAATTGCTGCTTGCGGGCAAGCATGGCGGCAAGATTCTTGAAATAGGAACCGGCTGCGGCTATCAGACCGCGGTGCTGCTTAAATTGGGAGTCGATGTGTTTTCGATTGAACGTCTCGGCGCTTTACTGGACAAAGCAAGACAGAACCTGCGTGCGGCGCGGCTGGTCCACGCGCGGCTCGTGCATGGCGACGGCCACTTCGGCCTGCCGGAAGCCGCGCCATTCGACGGCATCATCATGACGGCGGCGGCCCGCGCCGTACCGGAGGCCCTCATCGCGCAACTAGCCGCCGGCGGCCGCCTGATCATGCCGATGGGCGATGCAGAGCAGCACCTGTGGCATATCGAGAATACCCCGCAGGGACTGCAGAAAACCCGGCTCGATCCGGTCAAATTCGTGCCGTTGTTGCCGGGCCGCAACTAAAACACACTGATCTATAAGATTTACCGTCTAAACGACAGGATCTTATTGTCTGACAATTTACAAATCGAACCAACTGGCTTATAAAATTCTACAAATGGGTAAAAGACTCCATTGGAACATTTGCATTGCTGCGGGTATCGCTCTCCCCTTGCTGAGCGGCTGCAGCAGCTTCGTGCAACAGGCGGCCCCCGTGGAATCGGGTGCCGCGGTCAGCACCAGGACCGCGCCGCCTGCGGTGCGTACGCAGGCCGACGGCAACGCGCAGACGGCACCGTATCAGGCCGTCGCTCCGGTCAGGGCCAGCCCGCTGGCGGCGTCCGCGACCGACAGGCACGAAAAGACGCATGTAGTGCAACCGGGCGAGAATCTGTTCCGCATCTCGCTCAACCACGGCCTCAAATACCAACAGGTCGCGGCCTGGAACAATATGAGCGACACCACCATCAAGGTGGGACAAGTATTGCGGCTGACGCCGCCGGATGGCGAAGGCCAGGCACCCGTTGCGCCAGCTGCGCCCGCTCAGACGGCTCCGGCTGCCGCCGCGGCGGCAACGACGACGGTAGCGCCGGCATCATCGGCAGATGCTAACGTCAAGAATTACCCGAAGGCACTGAAGTTGCCTTACTCTGAAGAGGCGCGGCGCAGCCTGGCCGCCCAGAGCGAAGGACGCAGCAGCGAGCGGACGACGACCGCGCACGCCACGACGATCCCGGCGACAGCCAGTTCGCCGGCGCGCACGACCATCGTCCTGCCTTCACCCAAGAGCAAAAACGATAGCAGCGCGCCGCAAAGCGGCAGCGACGACAAGCTGAACTGGTTGTGGCCGACCGATGGCAAGGTTCTACGCGGCTACTCGGACAGCAATAAAGGTATCGACATTGGTGGCACCCCAGGCCAGGCCGTCGTGGCTGCGGGTGATGGCACGGTGGTATACAGCGGCAACGGTTTACGAGGGTATGGCAAGCTTATCATTATCAAACACAACAAAACCTACCTCTCGGCATATGCACATAACAGTCAGCTTCTGGTAAAGGAGGGTCAAACAGTCAAAAAAGGGCAGAAGATCGCCAAGATGGGCAATACCGACGCCGACCAGGTCAAGCTGCACTTCGAGGTCCGTCGTTTCGGTATCCCGGTCGATCCAATGCAATACCTGGAGAGCAGGCCTTAGCGGGAACTCACCCCGCGGGCTAAACAGGCGGGGGAAGATGAAATGAGCAACGATCTCGAAATCCTTGAAGAAGAGGAAGTCGCTGAAGAAGAGGCTGTCGAAGAAGCCCACAGCGAGAGCGAAAGCGAAGAAAGCACCGAGACTTTCGCGCAGCACGACGAGGTAGCCGATGTCACCCAGATTTACCTCAACGACATCGGCAGCAATGCGCTTTTGACGCCGCCGGAAGAACTGGCGTTGGCGAGGCGCGTGGTCGCCGGGGAATTCGCCGCCCGGCAAAAAATGATCGAGCACAATCTGCGACTGGTGGTGAATATCGCCAAGCATTACATCAATCGCGGCCTGGCCCTGCTCGATCTGATCGAAGAAGGCAACATCGGCCTGATGCACGCGCTGGAGAAGTTCGATCCGGAACGCGGATTCCGTTTTTCCACCTATGCAACCTGGTGGATACGGCAAAGCATCGAACGCGCCATCATGAACCAGTCGCGTACCATACGGCTGCCGGTTCACGTCATCAAGGAACTGAACGTATACCTGCGCGCATCGCGCCATCTCGAGAGCCAGATGGGCCGCGAGCCGACGCTCGATGAAATCGCCCACCAGGTCGGAAGGCCGGTCGAGGACGTGCGCAGGGTCATGAACCTCAACGAACGCATGGCTTCGCTGGATGCCCCCCTCGATATCGACCCGATGCTGTCGATCGGCGAATCGATTCCGGACGATCAGCACGACGAACCGGAAATCCAGCTCCACAACAATCAGCTTGAGCACTTTGTCCAGGAATGGATGGGGCAGCTCAACGAGAAACAACGCCTGGTCATCGAACGGCGCTACGGCCTCAACGGGCATGAAATCAGCACCCTCGAAGAACTGGCTTCGGCCCTGAACCTGACGCGCGAACGCGTGCGGCAGATTCAGATAGAAGGCCTCGAACAACTGCGCCGGATCCTGCGGCGCAAGGGCATCTCCAAGGACTTTCTGTTGTAGTTCGCAGCACACGCGGGGGGCTCAGGCCCTCCGCCCCATCACTCCCTGGCGAGCGCCTGCACCGGGTCCATCCGTGCCGCCTTGCGCGCGGGCAGATAACCGAAGCCAAGCCCGATCAGGCTCGCGCAGACGAAAGCAAGCGCCACGACCTGCCAGTTGTAGATCATTCGCCATTTACTGACGAAGAGCGAAAATGCCTGGCCGGCCGCAAAGGCCAGAGCGATCCCGATCACGCCGCCGATCAGGCAGACCAGCACCGCTTCGATCAAGAACTGTCTGCGCACATCGCTTTGGCGCGCGCCAACGGCCATGCGGATGCCGATCTCATGTGTCCGTTCGCTGACAGACACCAGCATGATGTTCATTACGCCGATGCCGCCAACGACCAAGGCGATCAGCGCAAGCAGCGACAGCAGCAAGGTCAGCGTGCGCGTGGTGTTTTCCATCTGCTTCACGACACGGTCCATATTGAAGATGAAGAAGTCCTTGCGTCCGTGCAGGCGGGTCAGCAGCTGCTCCAGCCTGCGCTCGGCCAGAGCGGCAGGAACATCCGCCGCGACGCGTACAGTCAAGCTGTCGAAGAAGTCCTGCCCGAACAGACGCGCAGCCGCCGTAGTATACGGCAGCCAGACCTGAAGCTCGGGACGGTACTCGTCGCGCGTGCGCACAACCCCCACGACCGTGGCCGGCATGCCGCCGACCATCACGGCTTGCCCCAGCACCGCCCTGCCCTCGCCAAACACGCGGCGGCGCGTGTTGTCGTCGATGACGGCAACCTGTGCCAGGCGGGAAACATCCTCATGGACAAGCCCCCTCCCGGCAACGAGCGCCATTCCGGACGAGAGAAAGCCGTCGGCCGCAACGGCGTAGACCTGCCCATTGAAATCCCGCTCGCGATAGCGCAGACGCAGTGTCCGCATCGTCACGGGCGTCGCACTGGCAGCCCAGGGCTCACCCGCCAGCGCCTTGAGGTCGCCGGGAAGAAAGGTGCGCACGCCAGCGGCCCTGTCATCGCCGAAATCCCCTCCCCGGTTGACGTACAGGGTATTGCTGCCTATCGAACGGATATCGTCGAGCACGTATTTGCGTGCTCCAGCGCCCAGCGCCACGATGGCGACGACCGCGGCAATGCCGATGCTGATGCCCAGCGTCGCCAGCGCGGAGCGCAGGCGATGGGCAGCCAGCGCGGCGACGGCCCCGCGCACGGCCTCTCCCCAGTACCCGCGGTCGGCCTCCGGCGGCACGTCCGCGCAGGCCGACCGCGCGGGCGACACCCGCGTGCCGCTGTCGGATACGATGCGCCCGTCGCGCATCTCGATCACGCGCTGAGCCTGTGCCGCCAGACCTGGATCATGCGTGACCAGAATAACGGTATGCCCGGCGCCGTGCAGTTCATGCAATATCGCCATCACCTGCCGCCCGCTGCGACTGTCCAGTGCGCCGGTCGGCTCATCGGCCAGAATCACCCGGCCGCCGTTCATCAGCGCGCGCGCGATGCTGACGCGCTGCTGCTGTCCCCCCGACAACTCGCTCGGCCGTCTGTTGCCGAGGCCGCCCAGCCCAAAGCGCTGGAGCAGCCCGTGCGCGCGCTCCTGCCGCAGCCGCCGCGCCCCGCCCGCATAGCTCGCCGGCAACGCGATATTCTCGAGAGCGGAGAGCCGTGTCAGAAGGTGATAGCGCTGAAAGACAAACCCGAAATGCTCGCGGCGCAGACGCGCGAGCCCGTCCGCATCGAGGGCTCCGACATCGCAGCCATCGACGAGATAGCGGCCGCGGCTCGGGCGATCAAGGCAGCCGAGAATATTCATCAAGGTCGACTTGCCGGAGCCGGAAGCGCCGACGATGGCCACCATCTCGCCACGGGCTATCGCGAGATCGATTCCGGCAAGCGCATCCGGGCCGGCCTCGTCGTAACGGCGGCCGACCGCCTGCAGCTGCATCAGCGGCACCGTCATGCGCCCGCCCCCATGCTTACGCTGATGCCAACCCCCTGTTCAGCAGGCTCGGGCACGACCACATGCTCGCCTTCAGCCACGCCGGCGAGGATCTGGGTCCGCATCGGCGCCCGGATGCCGGGCTTGACCTTGCGACTTTCTATCCGCCCGTCTGCCCCCTTCACCCTGACCCGGTAATCGCCCGCCCCTCCCTCCAGCGCCGAAGTCGGGACGAGCAATGCTCCGGCAGCTTCGGCCAGAACGATGCCGACCTGTACCGACATCTCGCTGCGAAAACGGCCGTCCGGATTGGCGACATGGAACACGGCGTGGTAGAACATCGCGTTATTGATCTTCTCCGGAGCCGGCAGGATCTGCTGCAGGACCGCGTACTGCCGCTGCTCAGGCGTCCCGAGCATACTGAAATACACTTTGAGGCCGGGACGGATGCGCATGATATCGGCCTCCGAGACCAGTGCCCGCACCTTCATCCGGCTGAGGTCGGCCAGGCGCAGGATGGTAGGCGCCTGCTGCGCGGCGATCACGGTCTGCCCTTGCTGGGTCGAAACGGTGAGCACTTCGCCGTCGATTGGCGCCACAATCCGGGTATAGGCCAGCGAGGTGCGATTCGAATCGATACGGACCCGGGTCTGCGCGATGGCGGCATCGAGTGCCGCGATCTCGGCATGCAGCGCAGCCGCAGCCGCCTGCGCGCTTTCAGCTTCGCGATGTGAAGTATGGTCCCCGGCCAGCAGGCGGCTCTGCCGCGCAGCCTCGGCCGCCGCCTGCTGCCACTGGGCCAGTTTGCCTGCGCGCTGCGCCCGCTGCCCGGTCAGCACGCTGGCCGACACTTTTAGTTCGTTGGCCGCCAGCACGGGATCGATCTCGGCCAGCAGTTCTCCACGCCGCACCTTCTGCCCGGGTTCGACATTGAGCCTCCTGAGCTGGCCACTGACCTGGGCGCCGACATCGAGCTGGCTCCATGGCCACATGACGGCGCTGGCAAGCACGACGTCCTCGATGTGGCCGCGCCCGACAACTTCCGTTCTGACAACGGCAGGCGGCGTTTGCGCCAGGCGCCATCCGGCAAGCGCAACGGCCGCCAGAACCGGAATGAGGACCGGAACGAGGATTTTCGGCCGCCCCCACCCCCGATAAAGCACACGCATCGTTCGGACTCTCCCTGCACAGCCTTCCCGCCGGTTGAGCGGGCTGTCACTGCACTCACCTATGACTTTGCAAAATTTATTTCGTTCTCCCTTATTAATTATATTTAATACAAATGGCATATAATTGGAACATGCTTGCAAGCCCTATATTTATTGCAGTGCAGCATCGAAATACCCATGCTTGGACAGGGCGGCAGTTGGAATTTATGCCTGGATCGGCTACTGTTTATTAAAAGGTCATAAATTTCGCTCGTACTAAGGAAGCGCACGTGTTCACCTGGCTGAAAACCCGCTGGCATCGCACCGGCCTGACCGCCTACATTAGCCACCCCGACTGCTTGCAACACAATATGGGCACCGGCCACCCCGAGTGCCCGGAGCGCTTGACCGCCATTCGCGACCAGTTGATGGCATCCCAGATTTTCGACGGACTCCAGGAAATCGAAGCGCCGGAAGTCACCGATCAACAGTTGGCGCGCGTTCATCCGCCTAGCTATGTCGAGTATCTGGAAGCCTGTGCGCCGCATGTAGGCACCTACCGTATCGACCCCGATACCGCCATGTCGCCCGGCACGCTGAAGGCGGCACGCCGGGCAGCAGGCGCCGTGGTCCATGGAGTCGATCTCGTATGCGAGGGCAAGGTACCCAATGCCTTCTGCGCAATCCGCCCGCCCGGACATCACGCGGAAAGCGGCAAGGCCATGGGCTTCTGCTTCTACAACAATCTGGCGATCGGTGTTGCACACGCCCTGACCGAGCACAAACTGGAACGGGTCGCGATCGTCGACTTCGACGTGCATCACGGCAACGGCACCGAGGAGATTTTTCACGACGATCCGCGCGTGATGATGGTTTCGATTTTCCAGCACCCGTTCTACCCCTACTGTGGCGACAAGCCCCTGGGGACGAATATGCGCAACGTGCCGCTACGCGCGGGCAGCGGCGGACGAGAAGTGCGGGAAGTGGTGGAAAACGTCTGGCTGCCTGCTCTGCACGAATTTCAGCCGCAGATGCTGTTCGTGTCGGCCGGTTTCGATGGACATCGCGAAGACGATATGGGGTCTATGGGACTGGTGGAAGCGGATTACGAGTGGATAACCCGCCACCTGCTCCAGATAGCGGATCTGTACTGCCACGGGCGCCTGCTATCGGTACTCGAAGGCGGATACGAGCTGTCGTCGCTGGGACGCAGCGTGACAGCCCATATCCGGGTACTGTCCGACGGGTGACCGTCCTGTCAGGGACGATCGGCCTTTTCGCCGATGCGCCCTTCCTGGCCGCTGAGCAGTTTCACCAGATTGGACTTGTGCCGCTGCAGAACCAGCAATGCGATGACCAGGCAGGCGCCGAAACGCGGATCGTGCGGCCCGACGATGAAATAGGCGTACACCGGAACCAGCACCGCCGCGGTCAGGGCTGACAGCGAAGAGATCCTCACCACCACGGCCATGAACAGCCAGGTGCCGGCCGCGGCAAGCGCCAGCAAAAGATTGAAACCGAACAGCACCCCCACCGCGGTGGCGACCCCCTTGCCCCCCTTGAAGCCGAAGAAAACCGGCCACATATGGCCGATCAGAACGGCCAGCGCCACCAGCGCCACCGTCTGGGCGCCGAGACCGTACCGCGGCCCGAGCCAGCCGGCAACCGCCACGGCCAGCCAGCCCTTGACCCCGTCGCCGAGCAAGGTCAGCACCGCCGCGAGTTTGCGCCCGCTGCGCAGAACATTGGTCGCGCCGGGATTTCCCGAGCCGTAGCTGCGTGGATCGGCCATGCCCATCGCCTTGCTGACGATCACGGCAAAAGACAGCGAGCCGATCAGATACGCGGCAAGGATGAACGCAAATGCTGTCGTGGTCATGCTATATCCACTAGAATGGGTAACTTCTGATTTTACGATATCGGGCGGCAAACCCCAACTGCCGCAGACGGATGGACATTATTTTCTTGCGCGAGATGCGCGCCGAAACCATTATCGGCGTGTACGAATGGGAGCGGATCAACCCGCAGACCATAGAACTGGACCTCGACATCGGGATTCCCAGCGAAACCGCCTGCCACAGCGACAATATCGGCGACACCATCCACTACGCCCAGGTTGCCGAATGCGTGCGCACCGCGCTGGCGGAGCAGCACTTCCTGCTGATCGAGGCGCTGGCCGAATTCATCGCCCAGTTGATCCGCGACACCTTCGGCGCACCCTGGGTGCGCGTTTCCGTCAGCAAGCCCGGCATACTGCCGGGCGTCAGACAGGTCGGCGTCCTGATCGAACGCGGCCACCGACCCAAGTGAGCCTCACGAGGACGCGTCGCCCGCCACCGGCTTGACGCAAGCCGCCGCCTCTCTCGCACGCGAACGCGCTTCCTCGACCGAGTCGCCGCTCGCTACGGCAACCCCCATGCGGCGGCGAACATAGCTTTCCGGTTTGCCGAACAGGCGCAGGTCCGATTGCGGCACCGCCAGCGCCTCGGCCACGCCATCGTAAGCGATGCCTTTTGCATCCAGGCCGCCATAGATCACGGCAGAGGCACCGCATTCGCGCAGCCGGGTATCGACAGGCAGGCCGAGAATCGCGCGGGCGTGCAATTCGAACTCGGACAATCGCTGCGTCGCCAAAGTCACGAGTCCGGTATCATGCGGGCGCGGACTGACTTCAGAGAACCAGACCTGATCCCCCTTGACGAACAGTTCGACCCCGAACAGGCCCAAACCGCCCAAGGCGCCCGTCACTGCCGCTGCGACGGCCTGGGCGCGCTCCAGGGCGATCGCGCTCATGGGCTGGGGCTGCCAGCTCTCGACATAGTCGCCATGCCGCTGCAGGTGCCCTACCGGCTCGCAGAAGTGGGTTGCCACGCTGCCATCCGCCGCCCGGGCGCGCACCGTCAGCAAGGTGATCTCGTAATCGAAGTCGACAAAGCCTTCGACAATGACACGCCCCTTGGCCACGCGCCCCCCGCTGGCCGCGTAATCCCAGGCCGCATCCAGATCGGCGGCGCCTTTCAAGACCGACTGCCCCTTGCCGCTGGAGGACATGACCGGCTTGATCAGACAGGGGTAGCCGATACCGGCGTCGATAGCCGCCGCAACCTCATCGCGGCTGCCGGCGAATGCGTAAGGTGAAGTCGGCAGCGCCAACTCCTCGGCCGCCAGGCGGCGTATCCCCTCGCGGTTCATGGTCAGGCTGGTCGCGCGCGCGGTGGGAATCACTTGCGCAAGCCCTTCGCCTTCGATTGCCAGCAACATATCGGTGGCAATGGCTTCGATTTCGGGAACAATCAGATGGGGGCGCCATTCGACGACCAGCGCGCGCAGGGCCTCGCCATCCGTCATATCGATCACACGCGCATGATGCGCTACCTGCATGGCAGGTGCATCGGCATAGCGATCGACAGCGATGACTTCGACGCCGAGTCGCTGCAAGGCGATAGCGACTTCCTTGCCCAGCTCGCCGCTGCCGAGCAGCATGACGCGAACGGCATGGGGGGATAGCGGTGTTGCGAGACGCATGAAACTCTCCTGAGGATCGGTGGCAGGCATCTTACCATTGACGGCGCCCGCCCCGCATCCCGCCCCTGCCCGCCTCAGGGGCGCGTCGCCCGCTCGTAGACGGTCTTGCCGCGCAGGCGGAAATACTCGGCCGCAAAATAGAAATTCTCGGAGTGGCCGACAAACAACAGCCCGTCCGGCTTCAGCAAGGGCGAGAATTTCTTCAAAACGGCGAACTGGGTGTCCCGGTCGAAGTAGATCATCACGTTACGGCAGAAAATGGCGTCGAAGGTCTTGCGTACCGCCCAGTTGCCATCGATCAGGTTCAGCCGTGAAAACGTGATCATATCGCGCAATACGGCGCGCGCCTGAAAATCGCCGTCAGGCAGTTTGTCGAAGTACTTTGCAGCCAGGGCAGGCGGCAGCCGCGCGACCTTCTCGGCCGAATAGATCCCTTTGCGCCCGGTTTCCAGCACCATGGTATCAAGATCGGTTGCCAGGATGGAGATGCGCGGGCGGTTACCGTTCGGGAACGACTCCAGTGCCGTCATCGCCAGCGAATACGGTTCTTCGCCGGTCGAGGCCGCGGCGCACCAGATGTTCAACTCGCCGCTGGCCTGCGCCTTCTGTTTCAGGTGCTCGGCCAGGATGGGAAAGTGGTGCTCTTCGCGGAAAAAAAACGTCAGATTGGTCGTCAGTGCATTGACGAACACTTCGAACTCGCGCTGACCCGAGCTTCTCTCCAGCAAGTCGACGTAAGCGCCGAAATTCGCCAGCTTGAGATCGCGGATCCGGCGCACCAGGCGTCCGTAGACCATGTCCTTCTTGGAAGGATTGAGCGAGATCCCGGCTTCTTTATGGATGAGCTTGCGGATACGATCGAAGTCGGCGTCGCTGAACGGAAATTCGCGCGTGTACTCGATCTTGGGCAGCACAACCGGTGGCGGCTTATTCATAGGGCTCCATAAAAAAGCCTGGAACGCGGGCTCCAGGCTTCATGCCATTGCCGAAACGCTTACACCGAGAACGACGAGCCGCAGCCGCAGGTCGTGGTGGCGTTCGGATTGCGGATCACGAACTGCGACCCTTCCAGGCTTTCCTGATAATCGATCTCGGCGCCGACCAGATACTGGTAGCTCATCGGATCGACCAGGAAGGTGACGCCCTCGCGATCGATCGCGGTATCGTCTTCGTTGGCTATTTCATCGAAGGTGAAACCGTACTGGAAGCCGGAGCAGCCGCCGCCGGTGACGAAGACACGCAGTTTCAACTCGGGGTTGCCTTCTTCGGCGATCAGATCGCGTACCTTGTCGCAAGCGCTATCGGTAAATTTGATCGGGGACGGCATTTCAGTAGTGACAGTCATGGTTAACCTCGTAAACGCTAGGGACTGAAGCGGCATTCATCGTACTATTTTAGTCGTAGTTCGGGGCCGCTGGCGAATTTTCAAGTCATGGCAGCAAAGGCACGACCTCGAGCCCCGCCCCTTCGGCCAGCCCGAACATCAGGTTCATGTTCTGCACCGCCTGCCCTGCCGCGCCCTTGACCAGATTATCGATGACGGACAGAACCACGACCGTGTCGCCTCCCTGCGGCCGGTGCACCGCAATGCGGCACGTATTGGCGCCGCGCACCGAGCGCGTCTCCGGATGGCTGCCGGCCGGCATCACGTCGACGAAGGCCTCATCGGCATACCGCTGCTCGTACAGCGCCTGCAGATCGGCCTCGTCCTTGAGGCGCGCATACAGTGTCGCATGAATGCCGCGTATCATCGGCGTCAAATGCGGAACGAACGTCAAACCGCACTCGCCGCCGGCAAAGCGGGACAGCCCCTGGCGGATTTCCGGCAAGTGGCGATGACCGCCGACGCCGTAAGCCTTGAATGAATCGCCGGCCTCAGCCATGAGCGCTCCGATTTCAGCCTTGCGCCCCGCACCTGACACCCCCGACTTGCAGTCGGCGATCAGGGCAGAGTCATCGACGAGGCCGTTTTCGATCAGAGGCAGGAAGCCGAGCTGCACCGCCGTCGGATAGCACCCCGGATTGGCCACGAGCCGCGCCCCGGCAATTGCCGCACGATTGACTTCCGGCAAGCCGTACACCGCCTCGGCAATCAAGTCCGGGGCGGCATGTTTCATGCCGTACCACTTTTCCCATTCGGCAACGTCCTTGATGCGGAAGTCGGCCGCCAGGTCGATGACGCGCACGCCGGCGGCCAGCAGCTCCCCGGCCTCCTGCATCGCAATACCGTTGGGCGTGGCAAAAAAGACCAGATCGCAGGAGGCGAGTCGCGCCGCTTCCGGCGTGGAAAACTCGATATCCACCCGGCCACGCAGACTCTGGAACATGTCGGACACCTTGCTGCCGGCATCCTTGCGCGAGGTGACGCTGGTCACGCGCGCCTCAGGATGGCGCGCCAGCAGACGCAGCAGTTCCACGCCGGTATAACCGGTCCCCCCCACAATCCCGACCTTGATCATTCCGCTTCCTTCTGTAAGCTGATGTCGCAAAAATGACAGTCTACCGTGTTGCCATCGCTATCGCCAAGGCGAAATGCCGTGCCGCTCGGCGGGAAAGCCCACCCCCGCACCGGGTACGGGCGAGCGGGCGCATAAAAACAAAAAGCCGCCCGAAGGCGGCCTTTCGACAATGCAGGGCGACAAGCGGATTAGCGCTTGGAGAACTGCTTGGCGCGGCGAGCTTTACGCAGGCCGACTTTCTTACGTTCAACTTCACGAGCATCGCGAGTCACATAACCGGCGGTAGACAGAGCCGGTTTCAGTTCGGCGCTGAAGTCGATCAGGGCACGGGTGATGCCATGACGAATCGCACCCGCCTGGCCGGTTTCACCGCCACCAACAACATTCACGTTGATGTCGAAGGACTCGAGGTGTTCGGTCAGAGCCAGAGGCTGACGAATGACCATGCGACCGGTTTCGCGTGCAAAGTATTCATCAACCGGCTTGCCGTTGACGATGATCTGGCCGCTGCCCTTTTGCATGAATACACGTGCCACGGAGCTCTTGCGACGGCCGGTACCGTAGTAATATTTACCGTTCATCTATATGCCTCGAATCAGATTTCCAGCACAGAAGGCTGTTGGGCTGTGTGCGGATGCTCGCCACCAGCGTACACCTTGAGCTTTTTGATCATGGCGTAGCCCAGCGGGCCTTTCGGCAGCATACCCTTGACGGCTTTTTCCAGAACGCGCTCAGGGAACTGTTGTTGCAGTTCGGTGAAGTTGCGTTCCTTGATTCCGCCCGGATAGCCGGTGTGGCGATAGTACTTCTTGTCTTGTGCCTTGGCACCGGTAACGCGCAACTTCTCGGCGTTGACAACGACGATGTAATCGCCGGTATCAACGTGCGGGGTGTATTCCGGCTTGTGCTTACCGCGCAGATGATGCGCGATAGTTGCAGCCAGGCGACCCAGCACCTTGTCGGAGGCGTCGACCACATACCACTCGCGCTTTACTTCATGCGGCTTGGCAGAAAAGGTCTTCATGGAACTCTTCCATCGTAATTCTTGAAAGTTACGGATTCTATTACAACGGGGTTAAGGCTGTCAAACCCTTGTGCAATAAAAGAAAATAGCGCGGCACGGCCGGGGGGATAAACGCCACACCGACCGTAAAAAAAATGCGCAGCCAGCTTCGGTTGCGCCAAGTTCCACCTTGATTTAAGGAGGATGGAGGAGACAACACCAGAGCGCGGCAAATACAATGCAACGCCCTGATGCAGCTACGATTATCCGCAGCCCCCTCCGCTTTGGCAAGATTTATTGTGCACTGCACTATAAAATTTGTAGTTCAGGCACAACACCAAAAAAACACGGCTAGAATCAACGGCTTGTAAAAAAGCAAAACCCGACGCTACAGCTTGTGCGCGGTTTCCAGCGCAATTTGCATCATATCGTGGAAGGTTGTCTGCCTTTCCTCCGCGCTGGCCGCCTCGCCGGTCGGGATCACATCGGAAACGGTCAGAATCCCCATCGCGCGCGCGCCGTATTCGGCGGCCACCCCGTAAATCCCGGCCAGTTCCATCTCGATGGCCAGCACTTTCATGCGTGCGAGAACATCCAGCATCTGCGGCTGCGGCGAATAAAACAGATCGGCTGAGAACACATTCCCGACCACGACCTTCTTGCCCAGCTCGGCCGCCGTATCGACCGTGGTGCGCAGCAGGTCGTAATCCGCGATCGCGGCATAGTCGTGATCGAGAAAACGCATGCGATTGACCTTGCTGTCGGTCGACGCGCCCATGGCGATCAGGACATCGCCCAGCTTGAGCCGGGCGGTGACCGCGCCGCAGGAACCGATGCGGATGACGTTCTTGACGCCGTAGTCCTTGATCAACTCGGTCGCATAGATGCTGCACGAAGGAATGCCCATCCCGTGCGCCATGATGGAGACCGGGCGGCCCTTGTACAAGCCGGTATAGCCGTACATATTGCGCACGGCCGTCACGCGCTGCGCATCCTGCAAATAGGTTTCTGCAATGACTTGCGCACGCAGCGGATCGCCGGGCATCAATACGGTTTCGGCAAAATCGCCGAATTCGGCGCTGATATGTGGAGTCGACATACACAAATTCCTAGAAAGTCGTCACGCAAGAAAAGAAGTGCCGTAGTCCATCGGCGCCAGATCCAGATAGCTCGCGACAGTCTGCCCTATATCGGCGAATGTGACGCGCTCGCCTATCGGCCCCGCCTTGACCCCATGCCCGTAGCACAGGACAGGGATGTGTTCGCGTGTGTGGTCCGAACCCGGCCAGGTCGGATCGCAGCCGTGGTCGGCCGACAGCAGCAGGATATCGCCCTCGCGCAGGATGGCCAGCAGCTCGGGCAAGCGTTTGTCGAAGGCTTCCAGTGCAGCGGCGTAACCAGCCACATCACGGCGATGACCGTAGCTTGAATCGAAATCGACGAAGTTTGTCATGACGATGCTGCGATCGGCGGCCGCGTCGACTTCAGCCAGCGTCGCATCCCATAGCTCGTCCAATCCGGTCGCCTTGACCTTGCGGGTGATACCGACATGGGCGTAGATATCCGCGATCTTGCCGACAGAAACCACCTGCCCCCCTGCGTCTGCCAACTTTTTCAAGACCGTCGGCGCCGGCGGTTCCAGCGCCAGATCCTTGCGATTGCCGGTGCGGCGAAAATCGCCGCGGCCGCTGCCGACAAAGGGACGGGCAATGACACGCCCGATATTGTAGGGTTCCAGCAGCTCGCGCACGGCATGCGACAGCTGATACAGCCGTTCCAGCCCGAAGCTCTCTTCATGGCAGGCGATCTGGAACACCGAATCGGCCGAGGTATAGAAAATCGGCTTGCCGCTGCGCATATGTTCTTCGCCCAGGCTCTCGATGATATCGGTGCCCGAGGCGTGGCAGTTGCCGAGATAACCCGGCAGTCCGCAGCGCGCGACGATGGCGTCGAGCAATTCGGCTGGGAAACAATGGTCATGCGAAGGGAAATAGCCCCACTCGAACAGCACCGGCACACCGGCGATTTCCCAATGCCCGGACGGCGTGTCCTTGCCGGAGGAGAGCTCGCGCGCATAGCCGTAGGCGGCAACCGGTTCGATGCGCGCCATGCCGTCGGGAAAAGCGCCGCACGACAGCTCGCAGGCGTGGGCAAGCCCCATCCGCGTCAGATTGGGCAGCTGCAAGGGGCCGTGCCGCCCGCGCTCGGCGCGGCCCGCTGCCGCCTCTTGCGCGATATGGCCGAAGGTATTGCTGCCGACATCGCCAAAAACGGCAGCATCGGCGCTGGCTCCGATACCGAGCGAATCCAGTATCAGGATGATGACCCTTTTCATGATGCCTCCAGGATATCGTCGCGGCGCAGGGTACGGCACACCAGCGGCAAAACCTCCGGCGCGGCATCGGCCACGACGATGGCCTGCCGCACGCGCCGCGCCGCGTCCTGCCACGACGCCTCGTCGGCGGCATGGATCACGGCCAGGGGCGTTGCGGCGTCGACCGGCTGCCCCCGTTCGACCAGATCGGTCAGCCCGACCCTGAAATCGAGTACATCACTCGCCAGGCGACGCCCCCCGCCTAGCGCGCAAACCGCCATGCCCATACCGCGGCAATCCATCTCGCCGACGATGCCCGCACGCTCGGCCAGCACCGGGCGCACCAGTGGCGCAGCCTCGAAATGACGTGCGTAGTTTTCGACGAAGTCGACCGGCCCGCCCATCGCGGCGACCATACGGCCAAAGATCTCGGCCGCGCGGCCGCTGTCGAGCGCCGCCTGCAGGCGGGTGCGCGCATCGGTTTCGTCTGGGCTCAGGCCGCCGGCGATCAGCATCTCGGCACAGAGCGCCATCGTGATTTCATGCAAGCGGGGCGTACGCGCCGCGCCGGTCAGGTAGCGCACGGCTTCAGCCGTCTCGATCGCGTTGCCGGCGCAGCATGCGAGTGGCTGGCTCATATCGGTGATCAACGCACTGGTCGCCATGCCGGCGCCATTTCCGACTTCGACGATACGCTGCGCGAGGGCCAGCGATTTTTCGTAGCTGGGCATAAAAGCGCCGCTGCCAGTCTTCACATCCATGACCAGCGAATCGAGTCCTGCCGCAAGTTTCTTGGACAAAATCGAAGCGGTAATCAGCGGAATGGATTCTACCGTAGCGGTGATATCGCGCGTGGCGTAAAAACGCCGGTCGGCCGGAGCCAGGTCGTTGGTCTGACCGATGATGGCCACGCCAATTGTCCGAACCAGTTCGCGAAACCTGGCGGCGTCGGGGAACGGATCGTAACCGGGAATGGCCGACAACTTATCGAGCGTCCCGCCGGTGTGCCCGAGGCCGCGGCCGGATATCATCGGCACGAAGCCGCCGCAAGCGGCGATCATCGGGCCTAGCATCAAGGATACGACATCGCCGACACCGCCGGTCGAATGCTTGTCGACCACAGGGCCGGGCAGATCCAGATCGCGCCACTCCATACGCCGGCCGGAGTCGCGCATGGCCAGCGTCAGATTGACGTTTTCTTCCATACTCAGGCCGTTGAAGAACACCGCCATGCCGAATGCGGCGATCTGGCTGTCGGCGACACTGGAGTCGGTGATACCGGCGACGAAGCGTTCGATATCGGCACGTTCCAGAGGCAGGCCATCCCGCTTTCTGGCAATGAATTCCTGGGGCAAAAACATGTTACGCATCCTCTCTCGGGCGGGCGGCGTGCAGCCTGTCCCCACCGCGCGCTATTTCAGTAACTTCCGCTGGCGCTTTCGCCATGAGCGAAACCCAGGCTCGCCTCAAGGCTGTTCAGCAGACTGGAAGCGCCGAACCGAAAGTGCTCTGCCGTTGCCCAGTCGGCCCCCATGATGCGATCGGCCAGTTCCAGATAGGGCACGGCCTCTTGCGCGCTACGCACGCCGCCAGCCGCCTTGAAACCGCATGCCTGACCGCTGTCGGCAATGGCCTGCAGCATGATGGCGGCCGCTTCCGGCGTGGCATTGACCTCGACCTTGCCGGTCGAGGTTTTGATGAAATCGGCGCCTGCGGCGATCGCAATCGCGCTGGCCCGGCGAATCAGCTCCGGTTCACGCAGCACGCCGCTCTCGATGATCACCTTGAGCAGAACCGGACCGCAGGCCTCCTTGCAGGCACGTACCAGCCGTTCGCCCGTGGCGGCATCCCCTTTCATCAGTGCCCGGAACGGAAAGACCACATCCACTTCGTCGGCGCCATAGGCCACGGCGGCCCTTGTCTCTGCGACGGCGATATCCACATCGTCGTTGCCATGAGGAAAATTGGTCACGGTCGCGACGCGGATCTCGCCTGCGCCTAGCTCGCGCAGCGTCTTTTTTGCGATAGGGACGAAGCGCGGAAATACGCATACCGCAGCAACGCGCCCGGCAGGGCCGACGGCGCGCCGGCACAGTTCCGCGACGCGCTCGTCGCTGTCATCGTCGTTCAAAGTGGTGAGATCCATCAAAGCGAGGGCGCGCCGGGCGGCGCTGATCAGGTCGGACATGACAATGTACTCTCTAAGGAGCTTGCACGAAGGGCAAGAAAGTAAGGAATTATGATCATTATCTTCACGTGAAAGCAACTATGTTTCACGCCGCCCTCCGCGCCGGGAGGGCGGTGTTGCACGCATGGCGCAGAAGACATCAGATGCGGCGCACTTCCTGCACGGCTGCCAGGTCCAGTACATGAGAGAGCACACGACTGATGTCGTTCACCTGCCGGACTTCCACGGTAAATCGCATCCGGGCGCGGTGGTCGCGCGACTGGGTATTGACCCCGATGACATTGAGCTTCTCGCGCGTCAGGACATCGGAGATGTCGCGCAACAAGCCCGGGCGATCCTGGGCGATGACCTCGATATCGATGGGGAACACGCTGTTTTTCTGCTCCCCCCAATCTGCGGCAATCAGCCGTTCCGGCACATCCGCCGACAGGCGTTTGAGCGTCACGCAATTGCTGCGGTGAATCGAAATGCCGCGGCCCTTGGTGACGAAACCGACCACGCTATCCGGGGGCGCCGGCTTGCAGCAGCGAGCGAGCACCGTCATCAGATTGTCCACACCCTCGATCAGAATCCCGCGCGAATCGTGTCCGCCGCGGCTGGCCTTGACCACATCCTCAGGTGCGACATCCTTGGCCGGGGCTGGCGGCGCAAAGCTTTCCAGCCCCTGCGCCACGCTGCGCAGGCTCAGTTCGCCATGTCCGAGCGCCGCGTACAGCTCGTCCATCCGGTTGTAGCCGAGCTTCTCCGCCAGCGCCCCCAGATTGGGATGCGCGTGCGAATGGCGGGTCAACTCGCGCTCGAACAGCTGCCGTCCGGTCTCGCGCACAGAATCGGCGTTCTGCATGCGGATATACTGGCGAATCTTGGAAATGGCCCGATGGCTCTTGACCCATCCCTCATGCAGCCAGTTGACGCTGGGACCGCCCTCCTTGGCCGCCAGTATCTCGATACGCTGCCCGTTTCCAAGCGGGGTCGACAGCGGCACGATCTGTCCATCGACCTTGGCGCCACGGCAGCGATTACCGAGATCGGTGTGCACGGCATAGGCAAAATCGATCGCTGTCGCGCCTTGCGGCAAAGCCAGTACCCGACCGGCCGGCGTCAGCACATAGATGGTATCGGCAAACAGCTCGGTCTTGAACGCTTCGGCCAGGCCCGAGCGATCGGACACTTCCTCGCGCCAATCCAGCAACTGGCGCAACCACGAGATTTTTTCTTCGTATTGCGCATCGCCCTTGCCGCCTTCTTTGTAACGCCAGTGAGCAGCGACACCGAATTCGGCATGCTCGTGCATTTCGAAGGTTCGAATCTGAACCTCGATGCCACGATCCTCAGGCCCGATGACCGCCGTATGCAGGCTGCGATAGTCATTGGCTTTAGGGTTGGAAATATAGTCGTCGAACTCGCCGGGAATCGGCTGCCACATGCTATGGATCAGACCAAGTACGGTATAGCAGTCCGACAGTTTCTCCACCAGGATGCGCACCGCGCGAATGTCGTACAACTCGGCGAAATCGAGGTTCTTTTTGCGCATCTTGCGCCAGATGCTGTAGATATGCTTCGGTCGCCCGGCGACCTCGCCCTTGATTCCAGCCTTTTTCAGCTCGTCGCGCAGTTGCCCCAGCACGCGCTCGATATAGTCGATGCGTTCCAGTCGCCGCTCGTCCAGCAGCTTGGCAATTTTCTTGTAATCGTCGGGTTCCATATGGCGGAAACCGAGATCCTCCAACTCCCACTTGATCTGCCAGACCCCGAGGCGGTTGGCCAGCGGTGCGAACACGTCCATCGTTTCCTGTGCGATGGAGCGCCGGATACCTTCGTCGCAGTGCGGCAGATAGTGCATGGTCTGAGTACGCCAGGCCAGCTTGATCAACACCACCCGGATATCGGCGACCATGGCCAACAGCATCTTGCGCATCGTCTCGGCCTGACGCGCGCGCTCTTCCGGCGTATCGAGCTGATCGATGCGCGCGAGTTCGGTCAGGCGCCGCACCCGGTTGACCCCGTCGACCAGCACCGCCACCGTGCGGTTGAAGGACGCGGTCAGCCATTCTTGCCAGTCGGGGCGAAAATCCGGCGTCGAAAACAGCAGCGTCGCCACGATGGCGTCCGGCAGAAGGTTCAGATCGGCCACGATGGCGGCGGAAGACACGGCGTGACTGAACAGGTTTTCCCCTGTGAGCGACAGAGTCTTGCCCTGATACATCTCATGCGCAGCGGAAAAGGCCCGCGACAACATCTCGCGATCGCCTTCGGAAAGCGAAGCGGAAAGCTGGGCCAGCCAACGATTGGGGTCGGCGGCATCAGCCAGCGTATCGGCAACGGAACGTACGACGGAGACCATATGCAATCACTACGAAACAGTTAATTTTCCGGGCCCGCTCCTGCGGAACGAGCCAGCTTGAGCAACAATTTTCGCACCGGAGCCGGTACGCCGGCATCGGGTGCAACATCCAACGCGACCCATTCGCCCGTCTCCTCGCGCACGGCATCGGCAAACAAGCTGTCCAGCCGCACCGGCAACGGGGTGATGATCAAGCGGTAGTGCGAAAACACATGCTCGAATTCAGCCCAGGCAGGGAGAACATCGCCCTTGCCCTGCCGCGCCAGCCAGTCGCCGACGGCAAACGAATCGGCGAATTCCGGCAGCGACAGCAATCCGCCCCATATTCCACTTGGCGGACGGCGCTCCAACCAGACAGATCGCCCCGATTGGGCCAGCAGCATGACGGTATGACGCGTCGGAATACTCTTGCGCGGACGCGGCGTCGGCAATTCGCCGACGCGCCCCTCGCGGGACGCAACGCAGTCCGCCTGCAAAGGACAGTGTTCGCAGGTCGGTCGGCCACGCGTGCAAATCGTTGCACCAAGATCCATCAGCCCTTGCGTATAGGCGACGATCCCCTCGTCCGGCAGCAGGCTTTCCGCGAGCAACCATAGTCGCTGTTCGACTTTCTTCTCGCCAGGGAAACCTTCGATACCGAAGCAGCGCGTCAGTACACGCTTCACATTGCCGTCAAGTATCGCCTCGCGGCGGCCAAATGCAAAGGCGGCAATCGCCGCCGCCGTCGAACGTCCGACCCCGGGCAGCGCCTCGATATCCTGCCGCTGGTCGGGAAAGGCACCGCCACACTCTTCCATCACCCACTGCGCTGCTTTGTGCAAATTGCGTGCCCGGCTGTAATAGCCAAGACCGCTCCAACAGGCGAGCACCGCCGACTGGGGCGCAGCGGCCAGGTCGGCCAGAGTCGGAAATGACTCCAGAAAGCGCCGATAATAATCCAGCACCGTTGCCACTTGAGTCTGCTGCAGCATGATTTCCGACAGCCAGACCCGGTACGGGTCCGAGACCTGCCAGGGCAGATCGTTGCGGCCATGGCATTTTTGCCAGGCCACCAGATGGGAGGCAAACGGTTTTTCGGCCATAGGCTGAACTCGGATCAATTCGAAAAGAGCAACAGGATATGTTACCGAATTGCCGGAAAGGCGGGAAGCCGGGAAAGAAATCCGCTAAAATGCCAGATTAGATCTGCGAAAGAAAAAAAATGGCCACCTTCCGTTCCCGCCAGCGTGCGACCTTGCGCCGCGACCCGAACAGCCCGTCAGCAAGAGTGGCCAATAAACCGCCGCTGGAAACCCCGGCCGATGGCCGCCCCCGCAAAGACGAATCCGCTCCGAAAAAGCCGTTCGCCCGCCGCGACGACAGCAAGGC
>NZ_KE383962.1:0-27154 GCF_000422925.1 Paludibacterium yongneupense DSM 18731 | reverse complement strand
CCCGCCGCGACGACAGCACCCCCGCTGATCGCAAGTCCTTCGAGCGGCGCGAGGCGCCTGCTGCCGAACCCGAATTGCCGCGTGCCCCGGCCCCGAAAATCAATAAATCGCTGATTCGACGCCGCGAGCCGGATGCAGAGCCGGCACGGCCGGCAGCAAGCCCGCAACGCGCCGACGCACCGGCGGCGCCCGAAGAGCGTGGCGAGCGCTCCATGCGCCGCGGGCAGCCGACAGAGGCCACCCCGCCTCGCCGCAGCGGCGACGGCCCGCAAGCCGCCCCGCGCACGCGCGGAGCCGCTGCCGCACTGGCTTTGTTTGCCACCTGCCCGCGCGGTCTGGACGAAGTATTGGCCGCTGAACTGACGGCCATCGGCGCCAGCGAAGTCAGCCGCAGCGATGGCGGCGTCAGCTTCGCCGGCGACGCGGCGCTGATGATGCGCGCCAACCTTGAAAGCCGCATCGCCAGCCGCATCCTGCTGTGCCTGGCGCAAGGCCCGTACCGCGACGAGCGCGATATCAACGCCCTGGCAATGCAGGTCGATTGGCCACATCATTTCGACGTCACCCGCAGCATCAAAGTCAAGACCGATGGCGTCGGCGCCCGCGTCAAGAGCCTGGACTTCGTTTCACTGACGGTAAAAGATGCGGTATGCGACCGCTTCCGCCAGGCAGCGCTCGGCCGGCCCAATGTCGATACGCGCAACCCGGACATCCGCATCCATGTCTTTATTTCGCCGGACAAGGCCTCCGTCTACCTCGATACGAGCGGCGACGCCCTGTTCAAGCGTGGCTGGCGTCAGGAAACCGGCGACGCCCCCCTGCGCGAGAATCTGGCCGCCGGCATCCTGCTACTCGCCGGCTACAACGGCGAGCAAGCCTTGCTCGACCCGATGTGCGGCAGCGGCACCTTCCTGGTCGAAGCCGCCAATATCGCGCTCAAGCGCGCCCCCGGGCTGACGCGCCGTTTCGGCTTCGAGAAATTTGCCGACTTCGATGCGCGCGCCTGGGATGCCCAACTGGCACAGGCACGCGCCAAGGCATTGCCCGCGCGCGCCTTGCCGATTCGCGGTACCGACAACGATGCGGCAATGATAGCGATGGCGCGATCCAACCTGGAGCGTGCCCATCTCGCCGAGGCGGTGCAGCTCGACGTCTGCGACATCCTGGATACCCGCCCGCACGCCGACAGCGGCCTCATCGTGTGCAACCCTCCTTACGGCGTACGCATGGACGAACTGGACACGCTGGCCGGCTTGTATCCGCAGCTGGGCGACTGGCTGAAGCAGAATTTTGCCGGCTGGACCGCAAACCTGTTTACCGGCGACTTGCGTCTGGCACAACTGATTCGCCTCGCGGTCAAACGCCGGGTGCCTCTGTATAACGGCGCGCTCGAGTGCCGCTTGTTCGTCTTGCCCCTGATTGCAGGCAGCGCGCGCAAAGATCCGGCCTGAGCCGGTCAGGCTCTTGCTTACGACTGACCCGGCGGGCCTGGCCCGCCGGTTTTCGATCCGGTTTAGCCATGGAAACATCATTTCTCTCCGCCACAGTACTACTCATTCTGATCACCGACCCGCTCGGCAATATCCCGCTGTTCATCGCCGCGCTCAAGCAAGTCAAGCCTGAACGGCGCCGTCGCGTTGTCTACCGCGAGTGCCTGATCGCCTTCCTGGTGCTGCTGTTTTTCATGTTCTTCGGACATACCTTTCTCGAACTCATGCACTTGAGCGATCAGTCGATCGGCATTGCGGGCGGAGTCATTCTGTTTCTGATCGCGCTGAAAATGATCTTTCCGGGAGAAGGCAGCGTGTTCGGCGGCGACAAGATGCATGGCGAGCCGTTTATCGTTCCGATCGCGATTCCCTTGATCGCCGGCCCCTCGGCCATGGCGACGGTGCTATTGCTGGCGACGCGCGAGCCCGCCCGTATTCTGGAGTGGGTCGGCGCGCTGACCCTGTGCATGCTGGTATCGACCGCAGTATTCCTGTTTTCCGGAAGGTTGCAAAAACTGCTGGGCGATCAGGCGATTACCGCACTCGAACGCTTGATGGGACTGGTGCTGACGGCGGTCTCGATCGACATGCTGCTCAGTGGCTTCGCCAGCTATATCCGCCAACTGCACTGAGTCCGGCCAAGCGGGAGTGGAGCGGCGCGGCGCTCAGCGCCACTCGCTTTGCGGACGCCCGAAGAATTCCAGCAGAAAATCCACAAATACCCTTACCTTTCCCGGCACGTGCCGCCGGGCGGGGTAAACCGCGTACAAATCGAGATGCTGCCAGTACCAATCGGGCAACAGCGGCAGCAGCCGTCCATCGCGCAGCGCCGCATCGACCAGGAAATGCGGCTGCCGGACAATGCCCAACCCCTGACAAGCCGCGTCGACCAACATATCGCCGTTATTGGCCTTCAGGCTGCCGTCGACACGAACCTTGCACTCGTTGCCGTCCCTGCCCGCGAAGTCCCAGACTCCAGGCTGATCCATCAAGGTATAGAGCAGGCAGTTGTGCTGTGACAATTGCTCGGGCTCAAGGGGAATGCCATGCCGCTCCAGATAGGAAGGCGCCGCGCACACCCCGGCCGAAATCGGCGCCAGCCGACGGGCGATGAGGCTGGAGTCGGTAAGCCGCGCCACGCGCAGGCCGACGTCATAGCCTTCTTCCACCAGATCGATACGCCTGTCATTGAGAGAGAGCTCTACCACCACTTCCGGGTAGCGCTCCTGAAAACGGCTGACCAGCCGTCCCAGGTAATGAACGCCGAACGACACCGGGACAGTGACGCGCAAACGCCCGGCCGGGCGCGTCGCTCCGGCCGAAAGGCGCGATTCCAGATCGTCGAGTTCGGATAGCAGCGCCGACGCTTCCTCCAGATAGCTTTCACCTTCGCTGGTCAACGACAAGCGGCGGGTCGTGCGGTGCATCAGACGCACGCCGAGACGCGCCTCGAGAGCCGACACCAGCTTGGTCACCATCGCGCGCGACAGCTCAAGACGATCGGATGCCGCGACGAAACTTCCGAGCTCAGCCACCGTAACAAACGCGCGAATTTCCGAAAATCGGTCCATTATTATCCATTAGTAAACAATATCTTTAATTTAAGCCTATTTATTCACTTGTTCGTGTCTGCTTAAATGACAGCATGGATTGGCGGCTCCCCCCGGATACCGCACCCCCACTAGATACCAAGGAAACCATGATGAAAGCGCTCCTCACCCCCCAGCCCCGCTATGCCGCCCTGACCCTGCGTCTGGCCCTGGCCCTGATGTTCCTCGCGCATGGCGCCACCAAGCTCTTTGTCTTCACCCCGTCCGGCACCGTCGGCTACTTCGCCAGCCTCGGCCTGCCGGCAGCGTTCGCCTACCTGGCCATGATCGGAGAAATCGGCGGCGGCCTGCTGCTGTTGAGCGGCCTCTACGCGCGCTGGATCGCACTGGCGCTAATCCCGCTGCTGGCTGGCACCATCGTGACGGTACATGGTCATAATGGCTGGATGTTCGCCAATGCGGGGGGAGGCTGGGAATACCCGGCCTTTCTGATCGCCGCCTCACTCGCGCTATTCTTCCTAGGCGACGGCCGCAACGCGGCCGCCATCAAAGGCTGAGCGCACGCCAGCAGAAACACAGCACAACGGCCTTGCCTGCCCCTCAGAAAGGAGCAGGCAAGGCCGCGGTCATGGCAAGACCGGTGCGATCAGGCGCCCGTCCAGCTGACCAGACAGTGATTTTTCTTGCCGCGGCGCAACAGCGTATAGCGACCGAAGCGGCGATCGTCGGCACCGACGACGGTGGTCAGATCGGAGACCTTGCGGCCGTTGATGCTGACCGCTCCGCTGTCGATAAACCCACGCGCCTGCGTTTTCGACGTAGCCAGCTGAGCGGCGACCAGCGTATCGATCAGACCGCATTGCTCGCTACCGAGCACGACATGGGGCACTCCGTCCAGCGCGAGTTGTTCGAAATCGTCTTCCGTCAGCGATTCCTGATCTTCGGCGAACAGGCTTTGGCTGATGCGGGTGGCAGCCTCGACGGCAGCCTGTCCGTGAACCAGCGCCGTTACCTGCTCGGCCAGTATCGCCTGTGCCTTCGGCGCGCCGCTGCTGGCTTTGTCTTCCGCCTCGATGGCGGCGATTTCGTCCAGACCGAGAAAAGTAAAGAAGCGCAGAAAGCGGTAGACATCGGCATCGGCGCAACCGAGCCAGAACTGGTAGAACTTGTAGGGGGAAGTCTTCTTCGCGTCCAGCCACACGGTACCGCTCTCGGTCTTGCCAAACTTGGTGCCATCCGCCTTGGTCACCAGGGGCAGGGTCAGACCATACACCGGTTGCCGGTTAAGGCGACGGGTCAGATCGATGCCGGCGGTGATATTGCCCCATTGATCGGAGCCGCCAAGCTGCAGCTGACAATCGAAGTCGCTGTTGAGTCGTGCAAAGTCGTACCCTTGCAGCAGGCTATAAGAAAACTCGGTGAAGGAAATCCCGGACTCGTCGCGGTTGATCCGCTGTTTCACCGACTCCTTGTTGATCATCGCATTCACGGAAAAATGCTTGCCGATATCGCGCAGGAACGTCAACACGTCCATCGAGCCGAACCAGTCATGGTTGTTCACCATGGCGGCGCTATTCGCGCCACAGTCGAAATCGAGGAAGGGCGAAACCTGGCGGCGGATTTTTTCGACCCAGCCCGTCACCACGTCGGCGGTATTCAGTTGCCGCTCCGACGCCTTGAAGCTCGGGTCGCCGATCATGCCGGTCGCGCCGCCGACCAGCGCCAGCGGGCGGTGCCCTGCGCGCTGAAAACGCTTGAGCGTCAACAAGGGCACCAGACTGCCGATATGCAGACTGTCAGCAGTGGGATCGAAGCCGCAATACAGGGTGACACTCTTTTCGCTCAACAAGGCGTCGAGCGCCTTGGCATCGGTCACTTGCGCGATCAGGCCGCGCTCCTGCAACTCTTCGATCAGATTCTGTTTATTCGTCAATTCTATTCTCCATCAGGGAGCACCACAGCGGCCTCCCGCCTTCTATCCGGTCACAGCGCATTACGCCGGCCCAGCCGGCACGGGCCATCCCGGCAAGGCCCGCCATTCAGGACGCGAGCCGGTCATGACGACGCTCGGCTGTACAGACACCCGGCGCCGGGTTCAAGACGGCAATGCCCGGCAGCCTGAGCAGGGATGACATGATCGGGGAAATCATATCCTATTTAGCCGCAGTGCGGCATATCGGCCTGGCAACCCTAAATTAGTCGCCTAAGCTGAATTAAGTAATTCAAATGGAAATGATGAAATGTCATCATCGCTCGCGGCCAGTGCCAATCCCTGGACAGAAAACTGGCAAAAGACCTTCGATCCGTTTCAACTCGGCCCCATCATCAACAAAGCGCAACATGCCTGGCTCGAACATCCCTCGGAACTGGCGGCGGCATGGGAACACTGGTGGGGGGATGCGCTACGCTGGCAAGGGGTGTCCTGGGCCAGCCTTCTCGGCGGCGACTGCAGCGAACCGTTCTCGGCGCATAGCGAAGACGAGCGGTTCAAGGCCAGCAGCTGGCAGAACGAAGCACAGTGGGTTATTCTGAAAAACTGGTATCTGTTCAACACCCGCTGGCTGCAAGATTCCCTGTTCGCCACGCCGGGGCTATCGCCGGAAGAAAGCAAGCGCGCGGCATTCTGGCTGCGCCAATGGCTGAACGCGGTCGCCCCCACCAACTTCCTGGCGCTTAACCCGGCCGCGCTCGAGCGCGCCTGGCAGACCGGCGGTGCCAGTCTGCGTGACGGATTCAACAATCTTCTGCGCGATGCCGCCATCGGCGATATCGCCATGACCGACCGCGATGCGTTCAAGGTCGGTGTCAATCTGGCGACCACGGAAGGCGCCGTTGTCTACCGCGGCCGGCTGCTGGAGGTGCTGCACTATCAGGCCAGCGGCGACAAGGTGCATCGCGTCCCCATGGTCATCATTTCGCCATGGATCAATAAATACTATGTGCTCGACCTCGACCCCTCGAAGAGCATGGTCAAGTTTCTGGTAGATCAGGGCTTCTCCGTCTTCGTGACCAGTTGGAAAAACCCGGGCGAGGAATACCGGGACACCGGCTTCGACGACTATCTGACCGACGGCATTGCCCGCATCGTCGATGTCGCACGCTCGATCAGCGGCAGCGAACAGGTCCACCTCACCGGCTACTGCATCGGCGGCACGCTGACCACGGCCTACATCGCCTGGCTCGCCGCACGCAACGAAGCCAGCCGCATCGCCAGCACCACCTTGCTGACCACCCTTACCGATTTTTCCGCGCCCGGCGACATCGACGTCTTTGTCCAGGAAAGCGGGCTGGACTATGTCGATTACAAAATGGATCAGCAAGGCTACCTGGATGGAAAGGATATGGCGGCCAGCTTCCGCATGCTCCGCGCCAATAGTCTGATATGGCACTACTGGATCAACAACTACCTGCTGGGCGAGACGCCGCGCCCCTTCGATATTCTGTACTGGAATATGGATACCACGCGCATGCCTGCCCGCATGCACAGCTTCTATCTGCATGAGTTCTATCAGCACAACAAGCTGTGCCAGCCCAACGCCCTGACTCTGGCAGGCTCCCCCATCGACCTTGGGCGCATCGAGACGCCGCTGTACATCGTATCGGCGGAAGAGGACCACATTGCACCGTGGCGGCAAACCTGGACGCTGATAGACCGCGTATCGGGCCCGGTGACCTTCACGCTGACCAATTCCGGGCATATCCTCGGCATCATCAACCCGCCTTCGCCCAAGTCGCGACGCCAATTCTGGCAGCAAGCGCCGGAGCACGGCGAGAGTCCCGAGCAGTGGCTCTCGCGCCAAGAGGCCCACCCCGGCTCCTGGTGGAATAACTGGGCCGACTGGCTGCGGCCGAAAAGCGGGCCCGAGGTCAAGTTCAAGCTGGACAATAGCAAGTATCCGGCGCTATGCCCGGCGCCGGGCCAGTACGTGCTGGAATAAGCAGGCAGGCGAGGCGCCGCGCCCCGGCACAAGGGCGCGGCCCGGCGCACCCGTCTGGGGCACGCGCCCCGCTCAGCTGTGTGCGGGAAGCCGGAACAGGGCAACGCTGTCGGCCAGATTACCGGCCAGTCGCAGCAGCATTTCGCTTTCGGTCTCGACCTGGTTGATGATGGCGTGGTTATCCTGGGCCCGCCCCGAAATACTGGCGATGCTCGATGCCATCAACTCGCCCGCCTGGCTTTGCTCGCCCAGCGATAGCTCGACCTCCTGCATCCTGAGGTCGACGGTGCGTGCGTCCTTGTCCAACGCGCTCAACACCTGCTGGGCTTCGAGCAATTGTCCGGTCCCCGTTTCCAGCCGCGTAATGGTCTGATGCATCAGATTGACCACGGCCAGCGCATAGCGCTGGATGTCGACGGTCATGCCTGCTATTTCCCGTGTCGCCTCATCCGTGCGCTGCGCCAGAGCGCGCACCTGATCCGCCACCACGGCAAAACCCCGCCCCGCCTCGCCCGCGCGCGCCGCTTCGATCGCCGCGTTCAGCGCCAGCAGGTTCGTCTGTTCGGCGACCTCGCCAATCACGCGCGTCACCGCCGAAATCGCTGCGGCCTGTTTTTCCAGCGATTCGATATCGCCGCTGGACTGGCGCAACTCGTCCAGCGTCGAGTACAGCCCATCGTGCACCTGGCCGACAAGACGATTGCCATTGCCGCTCAGTCCTATCGCCGTTTTCATCAGCACGGCCACGCCCTGCGCCTGCTCGCTCAGACTGTGGATATTGACCGACAGCTGTTCGATCGCAGCAGCCGAAGCGCCGCTGTCCTCTGACTGGGTCTGACTGTTCTGGTTGATCGTTTCCATCGACCCTGCCAGCGCCTGCGCGGCTTCGCGCATTTGCGTGGTGCCGCGTCTGACCCCGCCCAGCACCTGTGCCAGCCGGGATTGCATGTCGCTCATGCTCGCCAGCAGGCTGTGGGTATCGCCGGCGCTAACATCGACCGCAGCGGACAAGTCGCCCGCCGCGATCTGGCGCACGACCGTGGATGAATACCCGGGCTCGCCGCCCAGCTGCCGCATCAGACGACGAATGATGGACAAGCCCAGCAACAGGCCAATGCCGACAATCAGCGACAAGGTCGCGATCAGCGCCCAGGTCAAGGTGCGGTCCAATTGGGCCGCCTCCTGCGCCGTTGCATCGCCGTAGGCGTTGGAGGCGGTCACAACCGCATCGATGGCCTGCCGGTGCTGCTGGTATATCGTCTGCATCTGATTGAACACCTGCAGCGCGCCAGCCGCGTCGCCGGCATCGAGACGGGCAGGCAGATCCGTGTGCGCGAGCCGGAAAAAGGCCTTGCCCGTAGGGAAAGCCTGATCGACCAGAGGCGTCCTGATCGCGGATGGCAGATCGGATGCGCGCCAGCCGCGATGGCTTGCGTCGAACTCCTGCTCCAGCGTCGCCATTCGCTGCAGCAGGGCAGCCCGGTCCCCGGCCGTTGCGGCTCGCATGAGCTGGTGCGCGACCAGATTGGCTTCGATGATATAGGCTGGCGGCGGCAGAATATCGGCGACCAGGTCCTTGCTTTGTATGATGCGGGCGTAGATGGGCCCATTGACTTTGAGCGTGTGTATCGCCCAGAACGAGGCCGCGGCAAAACCGGCCATGCCGATCAGCAGTGCGGCCAATAGCAGGCGCATGCTGGCTTTGAATCCCAGTTGCGACATGTTGATCCCCTTTCCGCTGTGCAAGTGCAGGCGGATGACAGTCCATCTGAATAACACGGCTCCCGGAAGCGGACGGCGCCGAGCGCAGAGCGCCGCTCTGTTCAATATTTCGAACGTCAGCCATGTTTACTTTGTTATTCCGAAAGACTACTTGTTTATGTTTACTTTGTTATTTCAACAAGCTACATAGCAGAAATCATGCCATCGACTGACGAAATATCAACACAAACCGCCTTATATCGGCCAATTGTCTTCATAAACTGCGCAAGAAAAATGATCCTAATGTAATTTATATTCCAACGTCACAATCAATAATTCTTAAAATCCGATTAATATTCTAAACAACGCAGAAGGGCACGCTAAATACCGCCACCGCACAACTGTGGTGCAAAGGCGGGCGCTCTTGCGGGAACACACCGTGGCGGTCACCGGCAACGCAGTCCCCGGCCTCAAATCGGTGCAGCGCCTGTGGCTTATGGAAGTCGGGGAAGCGAGGCCTGTTGCCTGGCGAAGCAATCCGTCAAGAACGCTTTCAGCTGCTGAACGGCAGGCGTCAGCGCGCTGCGATGAGCGCTGACCAACTGCAATGGCGAAGGCTGGCCGTAATGGGCCGGGAACAGTTCGAGCAAGCGCCCCGCCTGGAGATCCGGCCACACATCCAGCCGCGACTTGTACACCACTCCCAGCCCGGCCAGCGCCCAGCGCCGGACAACATCGGCATCGTCGCTGACGCGATCCCCAGCGACGCTGACCGTCTGGATGCCCTGCGGCAGATGAAAACTCCAGCGTTCAAATGTCTGATCACCCATTACATAGCGCAAGCAATTGTGGCGGGACAGATCCAGCGGCGTGCGGGGTGCGCCGTGGCGTTCGATGTAGGCGGGAGACGCACACAGGGTCCGCCGGTTGGACGGCACCAGCGGCAGGGAAACCAGACTCGAATCCGCCAATTGACCGTAACGGATCCCGGCATCCACCGACTCGCGGAACAAGTCAGCCGTCTGGTCGCTCATGTGCAGATGCAATGTCAGCCCGGGATGGCTCTGCTGGAACTGGTCCAGCCACGGCAGCAGGACATTGCGGCCAAGGTCGGAAGGAATCGACAGGCGCAAGGGGCCTTCGATCTCGTCACGCCCTTGCAACAGCGCCTGCCTCCCGCCGGCCACGGCCTCCAGAATCGCCCGGGCATGCGGCAGATACCGCTCGCCGTCTTCGGACAGGCGCATCCGGCGTGTCGACCGCACGAAGAGACGCGCGCCAAGCGCCTGCTCGAGACGCTGCATCGAGCCGCTTGCCAGCGCTGGACTCAGGTCGAGTTCCCGCGCGGCGGCCGAGAAACTGCCGGCCTCGGCGGCACGGATGAAAACCTGAAGGTCATCGAGTCTTACCATCATTTTCGTGATTTTTTTGAAAGTGTTTCACAATTTTGCACGTTTCACGCTAACTGGCAATTTCATACCATGCCCCGATGGCATGTCTGCCGGCAAATCGGCAAGCATTGACTAGCCGGCTGCCTGCCCCATGGCTGTCCCCTGACAGGGACGCCCACGGAAAGCCCTCACCGGTACTTTCCGATTTCTATTCCCCACTCAGGAGCAGCACAATGAAAGCTGTCGGTTTTTACACCCCCCAGGCCGTCGATAACGCCGACTCTTTAGTCGACATTCAACTTCCCGCACCACTCGCAACCGGGCACGACCTGCTCGTTGAAGTCCATGCCGTCTCGGTCAATCCGGTCGATGTCAAAGTCCGGGCCAGTGCGCAACCGCCAGCCGGGCAGGCCAGAATACTCGGCTGGGATGCCGCAGGCATCGTACGCGCCGTCGGCGACAAGGTGACCCGCTTCAAAGCAGGCGACCGTGTCTGGTATGCCGGCGAGATCAACCGCCCGGGCAGCAATTCCGAACTGCAGTTGGTGGACGAACGCATTGCGGGGCCGGCACCGGCGAGCCTCGACTTCGCCGAGGCTGCCGCCATGCCGCTGACCAGTCTGACGGCATGGGAGCTACTGTTCGATCGGCTGAAGGTTCAGCATGCCGACCCGGCACAGGACAATCGCTTGCTGGTGGTCGGCGCGGCGGGAGGGGTCGGCTCGATTCTGTTGCAGCTTGCACGCGCCCTGACCGGCCTGACCGTCATTGCCACGGCCTCGCGCGAGGAAACGCGGGCCTGGGCGAGCGAATGCGGCGCTCATCATGTGATCGACCATCACCAGCCCTGGTCAGCGCAACTCGCCGCCCTGGGGTTTGCCGACGTGACCCATGTCATCGGGCTCAACCACACTGAAGCCTATCTGGCGCAGATTGTCGAGGTCCTGCGCGCCGAAGGCCAGCTGGCACTGATAGACGACCCGCAGAGCCTGGACATCGTCCCGTTCAAGGCCAAGTCCTTGTCGGTGCACTGGGAGCTGATGTTTACCCGTTCGCTCTTCAAGGCACCCAGCCTTGCCCGCCAGCATGACATCCTGCGCAAGATGGCCGCTCTGGTCGATGCCGGCACAGTCAGGACGACGCTGACTGAGCGTATCAAGGGGATCAATGCCGAGAATCTCAGGCAGGTGCATGCACGGATAGAGCAGGGCAATGCGCGTGGCAAGATCGTCCTGGAAACCGTTTGAGCGGGCACGCAAATCTGAAGTCGGGCACATTCGATCCGGCGCCAGGACACCGGGGGGCAAGGGCGCGGCCGGCTTCCCCGTTCCCGACTCCGTGGCGCCGCCTCGTGCGCTTCGCCCGCCCGTTGCCCGCCCGTTGCCTGCACCCTGGACAAGCCCCTGTCCGCACGGCTGCCCGGCGACATCCGGGGCGGGTCGCGGACCTCGGGCCAAAGAGCGTCGCCGCGACGCCTGCCCGACCCGCGCGCTTCACTCCCCGCTCCTGGCGCGGCGCGATTGGCGCCCGTTCCGACAGTGGCTTCGTCCATGATGAATAGCGGCCGTCATCTCATCGCGTCCGGCATGCAACTGGCATCACATCATGGCGGACCCAGATAGCCGCGCAGCATCTTCGATAGCTGATCGGCCAGAGTCGACCATTCCATCTCGATGACATCCTGCGCGTCGGAGGTGTTCAAAACGCGCCACTCCAGCGTTGCCTGGATGGTGAGTCGAACGAGCGCAATCGCAGAATCCGTCGCCGTCGCCGGGCGCAAGGGATGAAAAATGACAGGCTCCGTCAATGCCAGAAAAGCCCGGTTTGCTTTTTGCTGCAGTTGGCTCGCGCAGCCTCTTTCGACATCGCTCAAGGCAAAGCCCCGGATAAGACGGGCGTGACGCTGGAAAAGCCGCGTCACTGCAATCACGTGCGCATCGACGAAGGCATCAAACTCGCACGCCCCCCCGAGACAGAGCGTGCGCTCGGCATCAACCTCGGCACTGCCTTGCTCAATCCACTTGTCGTAAGCCGCAGCGAGCAGCTCCTGCTTGTTGGAAAACTTGGTATAGATACTGCCGACAGCGACCTTCGCCCGTGCCGCGACAGCCGCTATCGTCAAGGGCGCGACCCCCGACTCGGAAACGAGTTCATTCGTTGCCGCAAGAATTCGCTCGAGGGTTGCCCGGCTACGCTCCTGCTGGGGTGGTCGTGAATGCGTCATGCGTGCCTCGAAACTTGACTTGATGTCGTTAAATGCTAGCATTAACATGAATGTGAATTCAAATTCATATTTTACACAGAATGAGGATATCGCCATGCACTATGCAACGACGAAAGCCGACCGCAACCCTTTGCCCGCCTCCTACGGCTCTGAAGCCAGATATCTGGGCTACCGGGACGAGGATAGGAAAAAACCGTGGGCGCACTACTTCAAGGGAGACACGCTGCCCGTCCAGCCACATGTACTGGAAGCGCTGGCAGCGGGCCCCTCGCCATCGGAATATGGTTTCTCGCTGAATGAGGCTGCGAGCATATTGTCTCGTCCCGGCTACGGCAAGATGGAAACCGGCTATACCATTCTGGACGATGGCAAGATCATGATATCCATTTTGACAAACATGCCGGGGGTGACCGGCGAGATGTGGGATTGGTGGTTTGGCTGGCATAGCAGCGATACAACGCGCTACAAGCTCTGGCACCCGGATGCGCACTACTACGCAGGAATAGGGGAAGACCGGAGTGCCGATCGCTCTCTGACCGACCGCCAGCGCTATATCGACAATGTCAGCTATGTCGACGAATACCTGGGCGAAAAACGCAGTGATCTCACGGTCAGGTTCATCGACCCGATACGGTTGGGTTTCGAGAAAAGCCGGCCCGGATCGACCGTCATCGCGGCTCGTGGCGGATCGACCAGCCTGCCGGTGTCGAGCGCCTGGCTGATCCACCAGGTGCGCGCAACCGAAGATGGCGCAGAAATGCGAAGCCGCTTCATCTTCAATGACTTTCAGCTACTGGATCTGCCGCCGGAATCGTTATCCAGCCCGCAAGGCAGGGCCATTGCGACGATGTCGGAAGCCCAGGTCAAGGATTTCAAATTCCCGCCCGAAGCCTGGCAACAGCTGCGTGTCATCGGACCCGACATGATCTACCACTGCGCGTCCGAGATGAATCATCTTGCCTCGTTCCTGCCGCCGCTTTTCGAAGAGTTCCGGGATACGCCATAGTCGGCGCGATGGCGTATCGCCGGATGGAAACGGGGAAACCGAGCCATGCGTGCGCAGCAGCCAGCCAGGTGAAAAGGCGCGCGAGGCAACGAGCAGCCGTCGCCGTGGCGACGGCTGCTGTCCGACCGGAGTCGTCGCTCAAGCCCATGACGAGCAGTGGCGACTTTCACATCGGAGCATAGCCATTGATGTCTCAGACAGGCCAGGTCCGACCCAGTCCGTATCGATGGCCATGGCGGTAGTGGCTCGGCAGAGCAGCTCAATGAAAAAAAGCCTGTTGCCGCATCGCTTTGCAGCAACAGGCTCTTTTGCGCCTCCGTGACTAATAGGCCTGATCCAGTATTGCCAGCACATCCTGCCGCGTAGGGCTACGCGGATTAAACCTGGTAGAAACCTCCTCTAGCGCATCCCGGGCTACGCGTTCAAACACGTCTCGGTCAATACCACACGCAGACAGCGTCGGGATCTGCAGCGCCCGATTAAGTGCACGAACCGCATCTACCGCAGCCTGAGCGGCACCGGCATCACTCAGCCCGTGTACATTACACCCCATGGCGTTGGCAATGCATCGGAACTTGCCTGATGCGGCTGGCGCATTGAAGGCCATCACCTCGGGCAGGACAATCGCATTGGCTACGCCATGAGCCAGATGGCAATGCGCTCCCAGTGGATGGGCAATCGAATGCGCCAGGCCAAGTGCTGCCGAATTAAAGGCAAACCCGGCCATCATACTTCCCAGCCCCATTGAGGAGCGCGCCTCAATATCATCGCCATGCTCGAAAGCCCGCACCAAATTTTGACTGATCAGTTCGATCGCCTTCAGTGCCAGCGCATCGGTCGGCACCATCGCGGCCCGAGACACATAGGCCTCGATGGCGTGAGTCAGGGCATCCATGCCGGTCGATGCAGTGATAGTCGGAGGAAGACCAACAGTCAGCAACGGGTCGGCCAATGCCAGCGTTGGACCAACAAACTGACCACCAATCACCATCTTGCGCGTCCGCTCGGTATCCGTCACCACACTGACCGTCGTGACTTCGCTGGCCGTTCCCGATGTCGTAGGAATGGCAATCAACGGCCGCCCCGGATGCTTCACCCGATCAAAACCTTCGTACAAGCGGATCGGTGACGGGTTGGTCAGCAGAATATTCACCGCCTTGGCACAATCGATCGTGCTCCCACCTCCGATCGCCACCACCACATCGGCATTAGTGGCCCGTGCCAGCTGTGCGGCCTCCTCCACCTGTACGTCCGGCGGATTGGCTTTCACCTGGTCGTACTCCACCATGTCAATGCCTGCCGCCTGCAGCGAGCCCAGCAGAGCATCGACCAGCCCTGCCGCCTTAACCCCCGGATCGGACAGGACAAAAGCCGTTTTCGCTCCCATTCCTGCCGCAAGCTCCCCCAGTTTTGCCGAGATTCCGGGGCCAAAACGCACGAATCCGGGAATGCCAAAAGCAAACTCCATACGCCCTCCCCTTAATCAACGATCCACGCGGTCGAGTGCCTGCTTCAGGGCACCGACAATGGTATCGGCATGGTCCCGATCCAGCACCAGCGGCGGAGCGATTACCAGCTTGGAACCAACGGGGCGAACCACGACACCCGCCTCACGTGTTGCCGCAGCCAGCCTCCAGGTCAGATCGCTGCTTGGGGGGAGCATTTCACGGGTTTGCTTGTCAGACACCAAATCAATCGCCAGCATCAGCCCCTTGCCACGCACATTGCCAACAGAACGGTAATTCTGCTCAAATGGCTTGAGGCGCTCCAGCAAATAGCTGCCGACACTTGCCGCATTTCCCGGCAGGTCTTCTTTTTCAACGATATCCAGCACGGCCAGCGCTGCAGCGCACCCCAGCGGGTGTCCGCCATAGGTATACCCGGTCATCAGGGCGCCATTGAAATCGGTATTCTTTTCGATGGCATCAGCAACGCGGTGGTTAAGCAGGGTGGCCGACAGGGGGATATAACCTGCAGTCAGCGCTTTGGCTAGTGCCATGATATCCGGCTTGACCCCCCAGCCGCGGGATCCAAACATGCAACCACTGCGGCCAAATCCGGTGACCACTTCATCTGCAATCAGCAGCACACCATACTTGTCGCAAATCTCGCGCACCAACGGCCAGTAGTTGGCCGGAGGCACGATGACCCCTCCCGCGCCCTGTACCGGTTCGGCAATAAACGCAGCCACCGTTTCCGGGCCCTGATGCTGAATTTCTCTTTCCAGCAGGTTCGCACATATGCGCCCTAATTCTTCCGGATCATCAGTCCACGGATTGCGATACAGCCATGGCGTATCAATCTGGGTGCATCCCCCCAGACCTGGTTCATAATTCAACCTGAAGGCATTGATGCCACTGACAGATGCGCCACCAAAATGCACCCCATGGTAGGCATTTTTCAACGAAATGAATTTAGTGCGTGCGGGCATACCTTGAGTACGCCAATACTGGCGCGCTACTTTCAGCGCCGTTTCGATCGCATCCGAACCTCCTGTGCCATACAGCACCCGCGCCATATCCTCCTGCCGGGTCATCTGCACCAGTTTTTCTGCCAGTTCAGCCGCGCGCGGATGCATGACCCCTTCGAACATCTGGCCATAAATCTGCTGATCCATCTGTTTGCTAATGGCGGCTTTGACTTCCGGGCGGCCATGGCCGATATTCACACACCACAGGCCGGCAAAGCCATCGAGCATTTTGTTGCCTTTTTCATCCCAGACGTACAAACCTTCCGATTTAACGATCTGCAGGCGCTCACGTTGTTTCCACTCCCCGGGGTGGCACATTGGATGCCAGAACTTGTAATCAACAGACGTCATTTCACTGCTAGCACGCACATTCATTTGGGGTACTCCTGTCTTTGAGTAATAAGAGGCAGCGCCGTGGAGACAGCAGATCAATCCAGACTTTCAACCAATTGACCAAGCCGGGCATAACGTTCGGGAAAAAAGCGGTTAAGCAGCACTGCCAACAGATACCCCAGCAACGCCACGCCAAACACCAGATAAGGCAGCAGGAAGATCAGTGGAGACGAAGAACCGCTCATTACATCCAGGTTTTGGATCACCTTGGCCAGAGCTCCAAACATGCATACGGTGGCCAACACCGGGGCAATACGGGCGCTCCAGACCGAAACACCAAGACGAGGGTTACGCAAGAAGAACATAAAGACAGCCACTGAGACTGCACCTTGCAACAACAGGATGGACATGGTGCTAATCGCCGACATGAAGGGGAACACCGATAACATCGGATCGAGCCTGGCGACAGCGGCTACAAGCACCGCCAGTAGCATCACCGCAGTCTGAATGGTGCTGGCGACATAGGGAGTGCCATGAATCTTGTGAATAGTCGCCAGGCCTGACCACATAAAGCCTTCGCGCCCCATCACGAATAGATAGCGTGACATCGTGTTATGAAATGCCTGCGTTGCGGCAAACAAGCTAGTGATCAGAAGCACGGACATCGCTTCAACAGCCCATTGACCAAGCGCCTGGTGTGCCAGCTGGAACACAAAGTGTCCCGGGTCCTTGCTCGCCAGCGCCGCCACCTGCGCGGCACCGCAGCTCTGAACAAACACCCATGTGGTAAAAGCGAAAAAAACGGTAATCAGGATCACGGCCAACAGCGTTGCGCGTGGGATGGCTTTTTCCGGGTTACGGCATTCTTCGGAATAAATAGCCGTCGCTTCAAAACCAACAAAAGAACCAATCGCAAAGATCAGAGCCACCCCCATTGCCCCATGCGTAGCGACGGAAGGCAGGAAGGAACTAAACTCCAGAGACGAAGCCGGACGATGCGCTAGCAAACCCATATCGGTCAGTAGCACCACACAGATCTCCATCAGCATCAGCACCCCGAGCAGACGGCCACCCAGTTCGACTTTTTGCACCCCCAGCACCATGACCGTTACCAGCATGGCCAGGCTATAGGCCCACCATGGCAGATTGATCTGAAAATGCTCCTGCACGAACATCTGCGCAAAAAAACCGAACATCGCGGCTACCGACAACTGAATCGTCGCATAAGCCAGCAAAGCCACCTTCAGGCCAGCAACACCGCACTTGCGCCCCAGGCCAATGGCGATATAAGAATAAAATGCGCCAGCATTGACGATATGGCGGCTCATCGCCACATAGCCAAAAGAAAACACCAGCAAGATCAAACCGGCCAACACAAAGACCCCTGGCACACCGGCCCCATTTCCAGCAAAGAAAGCCACCGGAACAGCACCGACCACACCAGTCAATGGAGAGGCGGCTGCGATCACAAAAAAGATGATCGACCACAATCCAAGACTATTCTTTTTTAGTTGATTACTTGTTTGCATCATTCATCCTCCGATGAGTTTGTCGCTCTAGTATCGCGATGTAGATGCAAACCGGTTATCGAAATATGGCAATATTTCTGACGCTCAGTCTGAGTGCATAAGCGCATGAAAATGAAGCACAAATCACTTTTTTTGTGCAAAAAAACAGGAGGGAAGCAGTGGGGGGGAATCCATGCCGGCCAGTCTCGGTCGGAAATCAGATTTCAGAGGCGAGAGGCACGGATGGTCTGCCGCGGTTGCTCACCAAACAGGCGCTTGTAATCAACGGCAAACTGGGACAAATGCCAGAATCCCCAGCGGGTCGCGACATCGCTGACCCGGACCTGGCCTCCAGCCCGTGACAAGTCGTTTCGTACATTATTAAGACGGATGATTTTCAGGAAAGCAGCCGGGCTGATGCCGGTGACTTGTTCAAAGCAATTTTGCAGGGTCCGGCGCGAGGTGTAGGTTTTCTTGCAGAGATCATCCACAGTCAAAATCTGCTCTCCAGACGCTTCCAGCAATTCGCGCGTGCAACTCACAACCCGGCGTGCCTTGCTGAACGCCATGCGCTCTCGATCTGGGCTGCTAACGCGTAGATAAGCGGCCACCAGGTCAGTCGCATCACTACAGAACTGACGCCTGGCCGCGCTGGATAAAAAAACCAGCGGATGATGCATCATGGCCAGCAGAGTCGACTCGATACGCTGGCGCAGCCCTTCTGCCAGGGCGCGATTTTCTACCGTGGCAGGCGGGCAATGGTATTGATCCAACCCCAGCATGGAGCATGGCAAGCTAATCATAAGCAAATGGCTGGTTTGCGGTGTGCGCAACAGGAGTTCGGACGCTTGCCCCAGGCAGGTTACATGGTCTAGCGTCAGTAATTTCCCAGACCAGCGAGCCTCGCCAGACAAGGTGCGAAACACCCCGAGGTTAATGGTTCCCGGGCGAGCCGGCCCGGTCTGAAATACGGATTGTGACAGCTGCTCTTGCACAATCTGTATGCCATCCAGCCGTGCTTCACAGATGGAGCCCTCAAAACGGCCACATGAAATCTGGTCATAGTGCAGGTTCCAGTCACTGAACAGACGGGCATGATCATGCAAGTCGCGGATGCGGGAAGCGACCCGAACGTCACATCCGGCCGCATCCGTCAGGACGCTGGGGAGCGTTGACATGGCGTTCTCCCATGAGGACATACGCCGTAAGAGAGCAAGAAACAGACCACCCGTAAAATACGGACATTCTGCGCAGCATTACAGCTTACGGCAGTCGACCATTCCATAACCGACGAAGCCAGTGCGATCCAGCAATGCCCGCAATGGCCTGCGGATTCAACCGGTGGGCGCAGCCATGACGGCATCAAGCCGTAGCAAGGGGACACTCAAGTTGTGTCACAGCACAGCGCCCCTGCTCTCTCTGAAATGCCTGTTTTCGACCTGCCCGAAGAAACCGGCATGGACCGGCATTGCCCCATCGCGCGGAGGGCCCGAAGCGCAAACGCAAAAAAGCCAACCCATAAGGACTGGCTTTTCTGGTAATTCTGGTGGCCAATCTCGGAATCGAACCAAGGACACGCGGATTTTCAATCCGCTGCTCTACCAACTGAGCTAATTGGCCTTCTGTTTCAACGCTGCTGCGTTGTCAGAGGTCGCCATTTAACCAGAGGCCGCGGCCTTCGTCAAGACGTTTTGCACGGTTTCAACGACAAAAAAGAAGCGGCGAATTATTTCCCTTCTGCATCAATAATTTGCCGGAGGCGATTTTACCGCGCCCCGGGATGCCACCACCAGTTGCTCCATCGCGCCGAACACGCTGCCACCTCCGGCATCGAGCATTTCGATACGGATCCGGTCACCGGGTCGCAAATAAGGGGTAAGCACGGCCCCCTGCTCCATGAGTTCGCGCATGCGCCGCTCGATCAGGCAGCATTCGCCGCTGCCGGATTCGGGGCTGGAAACCGAGCCGCCGCCGAGCACGGTGCCCGCCGAGAGCCGGCGTGTTCGCGCCGCATGCGCGAGCAGACGCGGAAACGGAAAATGCATGCCCGCACCGGCATCGACATGGCCGAAGCGCTGGCCATTGAGTTCGACTTGCATCGGCAGATGCAGGCGCCCGTCGCGCCAGGCTGCCCCGGCCTCGTCTGGCGTTACCGCCAAGGGCGATGCGCTGCAGGCGGGCTTGCCCTGGAAAAAGCCGAAACCCTTGGCCAATTCGGCCGGAATCAACTCGCGCAGGCTCCAGTCGTTGACCAGCATCAGCAAGCGGATCGCCTGTGCGCAGTGCGCCGGATCAGCGCCCTGCGCAACATCGCTGGTGATCACCGCCACTTCGGCCTCGAAATCCAGCCCCCAGGCCGGGTCGGCCAGTTCCAGCACCGACAAGGGCGGCAGAAAGCAGTCGGAGCCGCCCTGATACAGCAACGGATCGTCGTAGTAGCGTTCCGGCATCGGCACACCCCGTGCGCGCCGCACCGATTCGACATGGTGCGGATAGGCGCTGCCGTCGGCCCACTGGTAGGCGCGCGGCAGCGGTGCCAGGCAGTGCACGGGGTCGAAAGGCCGACTCTCGTCGCACTCGCCCCGGTTGAGCGCGCGATAGTCGGCTTCCAGCACGGGTGCCACCTCATCCCAGTGATCGAGCGCGGCCTGCAGCGTCGGAACGATGCCGGCCGCGCACGCGCGCGTCAGGTCGCGACTGACCAGCATCAGGCAACCGTCGCGCGCTCCGTTGTCATAGGTGGCCAGCTTCATGCCCGCACCTCCCTCCAGCTGTCGACGTAGCCGCTCCACTCGGCGGCAGCGAGCATGGCAGCGGGTTCGAGCGCGTCGCGCGCATCGATCATCACCGCGACTTCGTCGGTGGCGCTGCGGCTGCCGGCGGCACGCCAGGCAGCCGGGTGCGGCCCATGCGTAAAACCACAGGGATGCAGGGTCAGCATGCCGGGATGGATGTTGTCGCGGCTGACGAAAGATCCGGCGTGATAGAAGATCAGTTCGTCGAAATCGTCGTTATTATGAAAAAAAGGCAGGTGCAGCGCGCCCGGATCGGTCTCCAGCGGTCGCGGCACGAAGGTGCAGACCACGAAGCGGTCGGCGACGAAGGTCGTATGCGCCGACGGCGGCAGATGGTAGCGGTGGCTGTTCAGCGGCCGGATATCGCGCCAGGCCAGCCTGCACACCGACAGGTCGCCATGCCAGCCGACCGCGTCCAGCGGATTGAAAGGATACGTCACCGTCGACAGCGCTCCACGTCGCCGGATCACGACCTGCCACACCTCCTCGGTCTGCTGCGCGCGAAACCTGTCGTCGATCTCGGGCACGGCCAGCACGGCCGGGTCGAACAGGGCGTGCGCGCCAAGCAGGCCGCGCTCGGGCAGACGGTAGGCGCCGTTGACGGCCTCGATCAGCAATAGACGGCTGGGGGCGGCAGGTTCGAGCCGCCACATCGTCGAGCGTGGAATCAGCAGATAGTCTCCGGCGCGATAGCCGAGGTGGCCGTAGTCGCAGAACAGCTCGCCCTCGCCCTCGTGCACGAACAGCAGGTCATCGCCATCGCCATTGCGAAACAGCTGCGTCATCGCGGTCGAGCAGGTCCACATCCGCAGCCGGCAATGCGCGTTGCCGATCAATTCGACGGCGTCCCACGGACCTTGCCCGTCGTCGGCGACGCGACACAGATCATAGGCGCGCGGACGCAAGGGCCCTTCCCATCCGCTCCACGCGGTTGGAGGATGGCGGTGGTGCACATGCGACGCCGGACCGAAGAACCCCTCGCGTCCGACTTCTCGCTCGTAAGGCCCCGCCGCAGGCAGATCGGCATGGGCTTGCGCCGACGATTCTCCTGCTCGCAGGGGGTAATGTATCCATTTCTGCATCTCCCCTCCTCAACCCGGGCCGAGCACACCGCGTCGGATCTGATCGTCCTCGATCGCTTCGAACAGGGCGCGAAAATTGCCCTCGCCGAAGCCCTCGTTGCCCCTGCGCTGAATGATTTCGAAAAAAACGGGCCCGATGACCGGGCAGGTAAAGATCTGCAACAGCAGCCCCTCGCCATTGGCGGGGGCACCGTCGACCAGGATGCGGTTGCGCATCAGGCGCGCAAGATCTTCGCCATGCCCAGGCACGCGCTCGTCCGCCCGCGCGTAGTAGCTGTCGGGCGTCTCCATGAAGGCGACGCCGGCCGCGCGCAAGGCTTCGACCGAGGCGTGGATATCGCGGCAGGACAAGGCGATATGCTGAATGCCCTCTCCGTGGTAATCGCGCAAGAACTCCTCGATCTGGCTCGAATCGTCGCTCGATTCGTTGATCGGAATGCGGATCTTGCCGCATGGGCTGGTCATCGCCTGCGACACCAGCCCGGTGAGCTTGCCTTCGATGTCGAAGTAACGGACAGGCTGGAAGTTGCCGATGCGCTGGTAGAAGGCGGCCCAATGCGCCATCTCGCCACGATGCACGTTATGCGTGAGGTGATCGATAGCCAGCAAGCCGCAGTCGTTGCCAGGCAGGACATCGGGCCATTCGATATAGTCGATGTCGAACAGGGAATTCCCGCCGAAGCGGTCGACGAAGAACAGGGCCGAGCCGCCGACGCCTTCAATCGCCGGAATCTCGAGTTCGCTCACGCCGCGCGGGCGCACATGCGGCACCGCGCCGTGCTCGACTGCGTACAGGAATGCGCGCCTCGCGTCGCTAACCCGCCATGCCATGCCGCTGACAGACGGGCCGTGCCGGGCGGCGAACGCCGCCACCGGCCCCTCGGTTTCGCCGTTGAGCAGAAAACGGATATCGCCCTGGCGCCAGAGTACGATGTTCTTGTTGCGGTGGCGCGCCTCGGCACGAAAGCCGAGCGCACAAAACAGGGTGCCGAGCGCCTCGAGCCCGGCCGCGTCAGGGGCGGTGAACTCGACGAACTCGAAACCATCCGTCATCAGGGGATTGCTCGGGTGTGGCTTCATCATCATCTACGTCCTCCTGTGCCGTCATTCCAGGCCAACGGCGCGGCACCATTCGGCGAATGCTTCTTCAAGCCAGGCGAAGCTGTCGATTGCGAACAGGGTCTCCTGCATATGCCAGATATCGTAGGGCGTCGCAGCGACCGCGGCCATGTCGAACGGCAGCACCGTCGGCTGACCCGACAAACAGTAGAGCACTTCGTCCGGCGACGACAGAATGCCCGAACCATAGATGCGCAAGCCGTCGCGGGTGCGGATCAGGCCGAATTCGACGCTATACCAGTATAGATGCGGCAGCAGATCGCGCGCCGGGTGCCCACGCGCGGCGGCCTCGACCGCAGCCTCGCCCATGCGCTGAAAAAAAGCGGCAAAGCGCGCATCGGTAAGCAAGGGAGCGTGTCCGAGCAGTTCGTGAAAAATATCGGGAGCCGGGGTATAACCGATATCCTCTTGGCGCCGGATATAATCCGTGGAAGGAAACAGACGCTGCGCGAGCATCTCGAAGAATTCACCGTCCGGCACGACGCCATCGACCCGGCGCAGTCGCCAGCCGGTACACGCTTCGATGCGATCGCTGATGTCGGCGAGGCGGGGAATTTCGTCATCCGGGAAATCGAGGCGCTCGATGCCGGCGAGAAACTCGCGGCAGGCCCGTCCCGGCAACAGGCTGCGCTGGCTGCTCAGCAGAGTCGCCCAGGTACGGTTCTCGGCATCGCTATAGACCGGAGAGGCCACTTCGTGGATGTCCGGCCAGAACCGCCGTGTTTCGCGCTCGCCCATGCTGACCTCCTGCCCCGCAGCGGAGGCCGACGCCGCGGCCTGAGCCCTGCGGGCACGATTAGGTGTTTTATTCTAGGTAACGCTATTGGCAATTTCCTTGCTTTGATGCCACTATTTTGCGATACCTAAAAACAAAATTGCACCACACTGAATCCAAAGGAAAAACCATGCCAAGCCTTTCGCTGGACAAGACGGATCTGCGAATCCTGGCCGAACTTCAGCTTAACGGAAGACTGACCAATGTCGAACTGGCCGAAAGAGTGGCATTGTCGCCCTCGCCCTGCCTGCGACGCTTGAAACAATTGGAAGAATCGGGCGTGATCCAGCGCTATGTGGCACTGCTCGACCCAAGCCAGATCGGACTGGGCCTGCAGGCTTTCGTGCGCGTCTCGCTGGAGAAACGCGGCAATGCACTCACCCAGCAGTTTCTGGAAGCGGTGCAAGGCTGGCCGGAGGTGATCAACTGTTTCGCCATGACAGGCGACATGGACTTCTTGTTGCAGGTCTACTTCGAGGATATGGCGCACTTTTCGCGCTTCGTCATGGACGAGTTGATGCAGCAACCCGGAATCGAGGACGTCCGCTCCAGCTTCGTTCTCAAGGAATACAAACACACCACGGCGCTGCCGCTGGAACAGCTTCAGGCGCAGGAATAGGGTCGCTCCGCCCGCAGGCGGAGCAGTTGTTCACAAGCCGAGCCGCTGCCAGACGGTCGAGACGAGCCCGGCCTGGTTCAGCGTGTAGAAATGCAGCCCTGGCGCCCCATGCGTCAGCAGGCGATCACACAACTCGGTCACCACATCCAGACCCAGCGCCCGCACCGAGGCCACATCGTCGCCGTATGATTGCATGCGCTGACGCAGCCAGCGCGGCACTTCCGTGCCGCAGCTGTCTGAAAAACGGCACATCTGCGAAAAATTCGAAATCGGCATGATGCCCGGCACGATGGGGATATCGACCCCGCGCGCCCGGACCTCGTCGACAAAACGGAAGTAGGCGTCCGCATTGAAGAAATACTGGGTAATCGCCGAGTCCGCCCCTGCATTCACCTTGTTGGCGAAGTTGTCCAGGTCGGCATCGGCCGAACGCGCCTGCGGATGGAACTCGGGATAAGCCGCGACTTCGATATGAAAGTGATCGCCGTGCTCGGCGCGAATGAACTCGACCAGTTCGTTGGCGTAGCGAAACTCGCCGACTTCGACCATGCCCGACGGAATGTCACCGCGCAGGGCAACGATGTGGCGGATGCCGTGCTGTCGGTATTCGGACAGGATAGAGCGCACGCTATCGCGCGTGGAACCGACGCAAGACAGATGCGGGGCGGCCGCATGCCCCTCGGAGCGGATTTCCAGCACGGTGCTCAGCGTGCCGTCGCGGGTGGAACCACCGGCGCCGAAAGTAACGGAAAAGAACTGCGGGCGCAACTGCCCCAGCTGTTGGCGCGTGGAACGCAACTTGGCCACGCCTTCAGGGGTCTTGGGCGGGAAAAACTCGAAGCTGAAAGTCGGTTTTGAGTCACTCATCGATCACGGGCGCCTGTCGCGGAAACGGAACAAGCGGGCGACTCGCGTCGCCCGCCACGGGTACATCAATAGCGGTAGTGGTCCGGCTTGTACGGACCTTGTTGCGGCACGCTGATGTAATCGGCCTGCTGCGCAGTCAGCGTGGTGAGTTCCACCCCGATGCGCTTGAGATGCAGGCGTGCCACTTTCTCGTCCAGATGCTTGGGCAGCACATAGACCTGACGCTGATAGGCCGCACCGTTGATGAACAGCTCGATCTGTGCCAGAACCTGGTTAGTGAAGGAGTTGGACATCACGAAGCTCGGGTGCCCGGTCGCGCAGCCGAGGTTGACCAGCCGCCCTTCGGCCAGCAGGATGATGCGCTTGCCGTCCGGAAAGATGATGTGGTCGACCTGGGGCTTGATATTGTCCCACTGATATTGGCGCAGGCTGGCGACTTCGATTTCGGAGTCGAAATGGCCGATATTGCAGACGATGGACTGATTGCGCATCGCCGCCATATGGTCGTGCGCGATCACATTGACGTTGCCGGTGCAGGTGACGAAGATGTCGGCCTTGTCTGCCGCCCAATCCATGGTCACGACGCGATATCCCTCCATCGCCGCTTGCAGCGCGCAGATCGGATCGATTTCGGTGACCCATACCGTCGCGCCCAGGCCGCGCAGACTTTGCGCGCAGCCTTTGCCAACATCGCCGTAACCGGCGACGACGGCAACCTTGCCGGCGATCATCACATCGGTGGCGCGCTTGATGCCATCGACCAGGGACTCGCGGCAGCCGTACAGGTTATCGAACTTGGACTTGGTGACCGAATCGTTGACATTGAACGCAGGGAACGGCAGGCGCCCCTCTTTTTGCAGCTGGTACAGCCGATGCACGCCGGTGGTGGTTTCCTCGGTCACGCCCTTGATCGTGGCCAGGCGGCGCGAATACCAATGCGCATCGATTTCGAGATGGTGCGCGATAGCGGCAAACAAGGCGGTTTCTTCCTCATTGGCCGGTTTGGCGATGACGGAACGATCGCTCTCGGCGCGCGAACCCAGCATCAACAGCAGGGTGGCATCGCCGCCGTCGTCGAGAATCATGTTGGCGGTCGTATCGCCCCACTCGAAAATGCGATGGCTGTACTCCCAGTATTCGGTCAGGGACTCGCCCTTGAACGCGAACACGGGAATGCCGGAAGCGGCGATAGCGGCAGCGGCGTGGTCCTGGGTCGAAAAGATGTTGCAGGACGCCCAGCGCACTTCGGCCCCCAAAGCGACCAGCGTTTCGATCAGCACAGCGGTCTGGATGGTCATGTGCAGTGAACCGGCGATACGGGCGCCGGCCAGCGGCTTGTCGGAGCCGTATTCTGCGCGCAGAGCCATCAGGCCCGGCATTTCCGTTTCGGCGATCGCCAGTTCCTTGCGCCCCCAGGCGGCCAGGGAAATGTCGGCAACGTGAAAATCAGTGAATTCAGCCATCGTGGATTCCTTGCACGAGGCCGGTTGGGATGCACTCACCCGCATCCCGTGTCCGGCACGGTTTGTCAGGTAAGCGCCGTTTCATGGCCGGGCCTGGGACGACAATCGTCTCGCAGCGCTTCCCGGGACGCCTTCAAGCGTCGTGGTCGATGTTACAGGCCGGCGTCGGCGCGCAGTGCTTCCGCCTTGTCGGTGCGCTCCCAGGTGAACTCGGGCTCTTCGCGGCCAAAGTGGCCGTAGGCCGCCGTCTTGCCATAAATCGGGCGCAACAGGTCCAGCATTTGAATGATGCCCTTCGGGCGCAGGTCGAAGTGACGCTTCACCAGTTCCACAATCACTTCATTCGGGACGGCATTGGTACCGAAGGTGTCAACCGCGATCGAAGTCGGCTGCGACACACCGATTGCATACGAGATCTGGATCTGGCACTGACGGGCCAAACCGGCGGCAACGATATTCTTGGCCACATAACGGCCGGCGTAGGCCGCGGAGCGATCGACCTTGGACGGGTCCTTGCCTGAGAACGCGCCACCGCCGTGCGGCGCGGCGCCGCCATAGGTGTCGACGATGATCTTGCGCCCGGTCAGACCGCAGTCGCCCATCGGGCCGCCGATGACGAAGCGCCCGGTCGGGTTGATCAGGAAGCGGGTCTCGGCCGTCAGCATATCCAGCGGCAGCACCGGCTTCACGATGTCCTCGATCACGGCCTCGGTCAGCGTCTTGTGATCGATGTCCGGGCTGTGCTGAGTCGAGAGCACCACGGTGTCGATACGCTTGGGCAGACCGGTGTTCGAATCGTAGACGCAGGTGATCTGGCTTTTCG
>NZ_AUGZ01000020.1 GCF_000422925.1 Paludibacterium yongneupense DSM 18731 | reverse complement strand
TCCTTGCCTGAGAACGCGCCACCGCCGTGCGGCGCGGCGCCGCCATAGGTGTCGACGATGATCTTGCGCCCGGTCAGACCGCAGTCGCCCATCGGGCCGCCGATGACGAAGCGCCCGGTCGGGTTGATCAGGAAGCGGGTCTCGGCCGTCAGCATATCCGGCGGCAGCACCGGCTTCACGATGTCCTCGATCACGGCCTCGGTCAGCGTCTTGTGATCGATGTCCGGGCTGTGCTGAGTCGAGAGCACCACGGTGTCGATACGCTTGGGCAGACCGGTGTTCGAATCGTAGACGCAGGTGATCTGGCTTTTCGCGTCCGGACGCAGCCACGACAGACGGCCATCCTTGCGCAATTCGGCCTGGCGCTGCATCAGGCATCAGGCGATGCGAGTAATAGATAGGGAACGGCATCAACGTCGGCGTTTCGTTGCAGGCGTAGCCGAACATCAGGCCCTGGTCGCCGGCTCCCTGGTCGAGATCCAGACCCTCGCCTTCGTTCACGCCCTGTGCGATATCGGGCGACTGCCGGTCGTAGCACATCATCACCGCGCAGCCGTGATAATCGAACCCCAGTTCCGAGTTGTCGTAGCCGATGCGCTTGATGGTGTCGCGAGCCACCTGGATATAATCGATATTCGCGCGCGTGGTGATTTCGCCAGCCAGCACCACCAGACCGGTGTTGACCAGAGTTTCAGCCGCGACGCGGGAATGGGGGTCTTCGCGAAAGATCGCGTCGAGAACGGCGTCTGAAATCTGGTCAGCGACTTTGTCGGGATGACCTTCGGAGACCGATTCGGATGTAAACAGATATTCGTTCATTTTTGCTTTCGTGCCCGAATAAACCTTAATTCAATGGTGATAAAATAGCCCGCTTCCTGCACCAGGATATCAACCGGGAAACGATAAAAAAAATGGCCAAGCTGGTCCATCTCATTCTAACGCTGCTGGCGCGCCTGCCCCTGCCCCTGCTTCAGGGCTTGGGCAGTCTTCTCGGCAGGCTGACCTACGTCCTCTCCCCGCGTTTTGCTACGCGGCTAAAGGATAATCTAGAAACCAGTAAAATTTGCCTAGATTATCGGCTTTTTCGAGCCCTAGTCAAACAGAGCGCTGGCGAAACCGGCAAGGGCGCATTGGAACTGGCCATCGCCTGGTGCCGCTCCCCTGCGGACATCGCCGGGATGGTGCGTCGCTGCGAAGGCTGGGAACATGTCGAAGCTGCCATCGCACAAGGACACGGCATCGTCTTCGTGACCCCGCACCTTGGCAGCTATGATATCGCCGGTCGCTATATCAGCCACCGCCTGCCTTTCCCGCTGACGGCGATGTACCGCCCGCCCAAGCTTTCCTGGCTTGAGCCGGTCATGAACTCGGGCCGGGCGCGCGGCAAAGGCCGCACCGCCCCGGCCACCGGCGCCGGCGTGCGCATTCTGATGAAGGCACTGAAAAGCGGCGAAGCGACCATCATTCTACCCGACCAGGTTCCCGGTGGCGGCGAAGGCGTCTGGGCGCCTTTTTTCGGCCGCCCGGCCTACACCATGACGCTGGTGCCGCGCCTGAGCCAGGTCGCAGGCGTGGAAACCCTGCTCTTTTTCGGCGAGCGCCTACCGCGCGGAAAAGGCTTCGTCGTACATATCGAACCGATGGCCGAAGCTTTCGTCGGGGCAAGGGAGGAAGACGCCGCACGGCTCAATGCCGCCGTCGAGAACCTGATCCGTCGCTTACCGAGCCAATATTTGTGGAGTTATAACCGTTACAAGCGCCCGGCCGGTGTGGCCGCGCCCGAGATTCAAGGATAGCAATGAAATTCGTATTTGTTCTATTGTGGCTGATTCGTCTGTTGCCCATGGCCGTCATCGGCGCCATCGCCTGGTTGGGGGGAACGCTGGCCTGGATGCTCGCACGCGAAAGGCGCCGCGTCGGCATGATCAACCTGCGCCTGTGTTTCCCCGACATGCCGCGGCGCGAGCGACAGCGTCTGGTTCGCGCCAATTTTCGGCACATGATACGTCTGGCTCTCGAATACGGAGTGGTGTGGTGGAGTTCTGCGCGCCGGTTGAGGCGGCTGGTCGAGATCAAGAACCTGCACTATGTGACCGATCTGCTCGACCGGGGCGAAAACGTCATCCTGTTCTACCCGCATTTTGTCGGCTTCGAGCTGTGCGTCTACGCCCTCAACCAGTACATCCCGCTGGTCAGCGTCTACGCCCACCAGAAGAACGAGGCGCTGGATGCGCAGATCTACCGCGGTCGCCAGCGCTACAACAATGCTTTCATCGTGTCCCGCCAGGAAGGGCTGCGCACCATCATCAAGGCGATGCGTCGCGACCATGCCCCCTTCCTCTACCTGCCGGATCAGGACTACGGGCCGCGCGACTCGGTTTTCGTCAAATTCTTCGGCGTCGAGACCGCCACCATCACCGGCATGTCGCGCATCAGCGGTCTGGCGCGCGCGCACGTCGTTCCCGCCATCGCCCGACGCGTTGGCAACCACTGCGAGCTCGAGTTCTACCCTCCGTGGGAGAACTATCCGAGCAGCGACGTCGAGGCCGACACGCTGCGCATGAACCAGTTTCTGGAACAACGGATACTGGAAACGCCGGATCAGTATTTCTGGCTGCACAAGCGTTTCAAGACGCGTCCTAACGGACAACCGCGCTTCTACTAAACACAGCGGCCCGGCAAATCCGGGCCGTCTGGCTTCGCCTCCGACACAATCCGACTGTCGGCTCAATACGGTGGCGGCGGATATCCGATGCCGTCCGGCGGCGGTGCATACGAAGCGGGAGGCGGCGCATAGTGGGTCACACGATGCGCGGGTGCCGACATCGGCACTTTTTCACCGTGGGCGTACATGCACTGGATATAGGCGTTGTCATAGCTTCGCTGCGTAATCCGCCCCGAGTCCTGTGCCGCGCCAGCGCCGACCGCGCTGCCCAGCAAAAGCCCGCTGCCCGCGCCGACCGCCGCCCCCTGATGGCCGCCCAGCAATGCCCCGGCCGCCGCGCCCACGACCGTACCCACCGCTGCGCTCTCGACCCCGCTGTTGACGGCGTTCTGGCTGACATTACCAGTCTGGCCGGAAGCGAACTGCCGGCAATAGGCATCGTCCGCCTGGAACTGGTTCCAGTTCTTGCCGGCCCCGGGCAATGCCATCACCGAAGGTCCCTGCGGCACGGTGACGCAGGCGGACAACAGAAGCGCACACATCGCGGCGGGCAATAGCTGTCTGATCATGCTCGCCTCCTTCAACGTGCATCCGACGGAGTGGATGAGACTTTCATCCAGCCCGCCGGGCATTTCTTGACGTATGGATAATATTTCTGCGATCTGGCGCAGTAATACCAGTAGCCATCGCTGGCCGGTGCGCTAGGCATTGCCGCGCTGGGGGAAGGTGCCGGCGCCGCATCGTCCTGCTCGACATACTCTGTCGGCGGCACCACGATCACGGACTCGCGGTATACCGGCGGGTAATAGTAGGCGGGCGCATACAAGGGCACGACCGGCGGGCCTATCATGACCCCGACGCCGAAATGCACATGCTCGGCATGTGCCGCCCCTGCCGCGAGCAGTAGAGCGGCAGCACACAATCGTAGCGTTTTCATAGCAATCTCCCGGGTTCGTCCATCTCACTCGCCACCGGCGGGGGCGGGAGCGGGTACAGATCCGTCGCCGTGCATGGGGTCCGCATCATGATGAAAAAAGCCGTGATGCATGGGGCCTTCGTGCCGCACCATCTCCGCCAGGACCTTGCGTTGCGCTTCGGTCAACGCAGCCTGCAGTTCACGGGTGGCATCGGCTTGTGCAGACAGATGCGTGGCGATCCGGGCCGCGGCGTCGGCACGCAGGCGCGTCAGGGTCGCGGCATCGGCATCGCGTGGCGCATGCATGATCCCCATCATCGGCATGGTCGCGGCAAGATCGCGCGAGACCTTCAGATAGTTCTGCCACGCCTTGCCCTGGCGTTGTGCCTGGGTCAGTTGCAGCATATCGGCGAGATGATCGAGCCGGGCCTGAACGCGCTGGGCATGATGCGCTTGCCAATCGGCCTGGTGCCGGGCCCAGCCGGTTGGTGCGCTCGTATCGGCGGCCAGGGCCGAGTAGGCGGGAAGCAGCAAGCCCAGGCTCAGCATTGCGGAGGCAACAAGATGTTTCATAATCAGCTCCAGTGAAGTGGGTGGTGATGATCTATTTATCCACCATTTCCATGAAGCATGTTTTTACCGCAAAGCCCTTTGTGTGTTGAACTGTGAATTCAGTAATATACGGTAAAGCTTTACCAGAAGGGATCTGCGGTCAGCAGCGACGGCCCCCTTGCGCGCACGGCCTGCGCGCGCAAAAGACGCCCCAAGGGGCCAAAATGGCAACACACCGTCAGCCGCGCCGGGTTTTCCAGAAGTAGCGCAACACGAAGCCTGGGAAGGCAAAGACGAGGAACATGAAGAAAGTCACGACGTAAAACGTCCACGACTGATGCTGGACCGGCATCAGCCGCGACTCGAGCAAGCGACCGAGCAGGCCGGTCGCCCCATACAACAACAGCAGCTCCAGCAAACGCCAGCCAAACGCCTTGCGCTCGACCTGCAGCACGAAACCGACGCGCTGCGACACGAAAGGCAGATTAGCCGCAAGCAGGGCGACCAGCAACAAAGAGTAAACGCTGCTTTGCACCCTGCTCTCCTCAGATCAGCGCCAGCGACTGGTGCATGGCATCCAGGCACAAGGCCACCAGGCGCTCGGGCAGCACGCCCAGCCCCAGCAGTGCCAGCGCATTCACCGTCAGCAGCACGCGCATTTCGAAAGGAACGACAATGGGAGAACTGTCTTCCGCATCATCGAAATACATGTGCTTGACCACGCGCAGATAGTAAAAGGCGCCGACCAGCGACATCATCACGGCAAACACCGCGAGCCAGACCAGATGGATGTCGAGCACGGCGCGGATAACCGCGAACTTGGCGTAGAAACCGGCCAGAGGCGGAATGCCCGCCATGGAGAACATGGCCAGCAACATCAGCAGCGCATACCAGCTGTTACGCTGGTTGAGTCCCTTGAGGTCGGACAATTTCTCGCATTCGAACCCCGAGCGCGACAATGCAAGCAAGACGCCGAAAGCCACCAGCGCCATCAGGACATAGATGATCGCATAGTACATCGCAGCCGAGTAACCGCCTACATTGCCAGCGACCATCCCCAGCAGCAGGAAACCCATGTGCGAAATCGTCGAATAGGCGAGCATGCGCTTGATATTGCTTTGGGCAATGGCGGCCAGATTACCCAGCGCCATCGACAGCACCGCGACGATCAGCAGCATGGACTGCCAGTCACCGACCATACCGGCCAGGCCCTGAGCCAGAATACGCACCAGGAACACGAAAGCGGCGAGTTTCGGCGCCGAGCCGACCAGCAGCGTGATGCCCAGGGGGGCGCCGTGGTAAACGTCCGGCACCCACATGTGAAACGGTACCGCCCCCAGTTTGAAGCACAGGCCGGCGACCAGGAACACCAGGCCGAATACCAGCAGCACCTGATTGGCCTGTCCGGCGTGGATCACCTTGGCGACTCCGGCCATATCCAGCGTGCCGGTCGCGCCATACACCATGGACATGCCGTAGAGCAGCAGGCCGGAAGCCAGCGCGCCGAGTACGAAATACTTCATCGCCGCCTCGGTTGCCTGCACCGAATCGCGCTGCAGCGCGATGAGCGCATACAGCGACAGCGACAGGAGTTCCAGGCCGACATACAGGGTCATGAAGTGGCTGGCGGAAACCATCACGTTCATGCCGAGCAGCGCAAACAGCACCAGCAGGAAATAATCGCCACGGAACAGTCCGCGGTCGGTCATGTACTGCCGGGTATATACGAGGATAGCTGCGGTAATCGCATACATGAACAGCTTGACCACGGTCGCCAGCGGATCGGCGACATACATGTGGTCGAAAATCTGCACCGGCACCGCCGTGTAGGTGTAGATCTGTGCCACGGCACAGCCGGCGAGCGTCGCCAGCGACAGGACGTAGGTCAACCAGCGCCTGGCGTCCGAGATAAACAGATCAAGCACAAGAATCACCAGCACGGCCGAGAGCAGAAATATCTCGGGCAGTGCCGGCATCAGGTTCATCGCAGCCCAATTCATTGTGTTTTCCTTGTGGCCTTACAGCTTGCTTTGCGCTACATGCGCGATCAGGTCGTTCACCGAGAAATGCATCTTGTCGATGAAGGCTTGCGGGTACAGACCCATGCCCAGCACCGCCAGCGCCAGCACGGCCAGCACCAGGAACTCGCGCTTGTTGACGTCCTTCAATTCCGCGACCTGTGAGCGAACGACATCGCCGAAGATCACGCGCTTGTACATCCACAGCGTATAGGCTGCGCCGAACACCAGCGTGGTCGCCGCCAAGGCCGCCACCCAGAAGTTGACCTGTACCGCACCCAGCACGACCATCACCTCGCCGACGAAGCCGGACGTCCCCGGCAGGCCCGAATTCGCCATCGCGAACAACATCATGAAGGCGGCGAAGATCGGCATGCGGTTGGCCACACCGCCATAGTCGGCGATATTGCGCGTGTGCAAGCGATCGTACATCACGCCGATGCACATAAACATTGCCGCAGAAACAAAGCCGTGCGACACCATCTGCAGGATGGCCCCCTTGAGCGCCCATGTGTTCTGCGTATTGCCGGCGAACAGGAACATCCCCAGCGTGACGAAGCCCATATGCGAGATCGACGAATACGCGACCAGCTTCTTCATGTCGGTCTGCACCAGCGCCACCAGCCCGATATAGATCACGGCCACCAGCGACAGCACCACGATCGCCGGGGCAAAGTAGCGGGACGCATCGGGCAGGATGGGCAGCGCGAAGCGGAGGAAACCGTAGGCGCCGATTTTCAGGGTGATCGCGGCGAGCACCATCGAACCGCCCGTCGGCGCTTCGACGTGAGCATCCGGCAGCCAGGTATGGACCGGCCACATGGGCACTTTCACCGCGAAGGAAAGGAAGAAGGCGATGAACAGCAGGATCTGCACCTTGAACGCGATGTGCAGATTCTGGAAGGCGCTGATTTCGAAACTGTGCGCTTCACGCGACAGATAGATGAAAGCGACCAGCATCAGCAAGGAGCCGATCAACGTGTACAGGAAGAACTTGATCGACGCATACACCCGACGCGGGCCGCCCCAGACGCCGATGATCAGATACATCGGGATCAGCATGGCTTCGAAGTATACGTAGAACAGGATCGCGTCGAGCGCGGCGAAAGCCCCGTTGATCAAGCCCGACATGATCAGGAAAGCCGCCATATACTGCGCGACACGCTTCTGGATCACTTGCCAGCCGGTGATCACCACCATCAGCGTGACAAAGCTGTTGAGCAGCACGAACAGCATGGAAATACCGTCGACGCCGAGGTGGTAGTTGATGCCGAGCGACCCTATCCAGGGGCGCATTTCTTCGAACTGCATGCCGCCATTCATCGCACCGAAGTCGGTGTACAGCGGCAAGGTCACCAGGAAGCTGACGAGTGCGCCCGCCAGCGCCAGCCAGCGCGCAAACGCGGCGCGCGCATCCCCGCCTGTCGCCAGCACCAGCAAACCGGACACGATCGGAGTCCAGATCGCCAGACTTAACAGATTAGTGGACATAGTCTAAGCCTAAGTTGTTATTTCAATCCCGGACCTGCATCCATTCAGCGCAGGATGAGCGGTGCGAACCAGAACGACATCAAAGCCAGCACACCGATGATCATCGTTGCCGCATAGCTATAGATAAAGCCGGTCTGCCACTTGCGCACCACGCGCGAGAACTTGCCGACCAGACCCGCACTGCCATTCACCAGCAGGCCATCGATCAGCAGGATGTCGCCGAACTTCCAGAACGCAGTGCCCAGCAAACGGCTACCGCGTGCAAAGACGGCGAAATACAGTTCGTCCAGATAGTATTTGTTGTCCAGCAGACGCTTCACCGGCGCAAAGCGCTCGGCTAGCGCAGCCGGATAGCGCGGGGCCTTCATATAGAAGAACCAGGCCAGTGCCACCCCCGCCGCTGCCAGCCACAGGGGCAGCGATGTCAGCGAAGCGATCCCCATCGCCAGTGCGCCGTGAAACTCGTGGCCGAGTTCTTCCATGCCCGGATGACGCGCGAGGTCGATAAAGATGGACCCTTTGAAGAAATCGCCATACACCAGCGGACCGACGGCCAGGTAGCCTACGATCACGGACGGGATCGCCAGCAGCACGAGCGGCAAGGTGACAACCCAGGGCGATTCGTGCGGCGTCTGGTCGGGCGCCAGGCCGTGATGCTCGCCGTGGTCATCATGCGAATGATGATCGTGCTTCGCCGCCATCCAGCGTTCCTTGCCATGGAAAACCAGGAAGTACATGCGGAAGGAATAGAAGGCGGTGATGAAGACACCGGCCAACACCGAGAAGGTGGCAAAACCCGCCCCCGACAGATGCGAAGTCTGCACCACTTCGATAATCGAATCCTTCGAATAGAAGCCGGCGAAGAACGGGGTTCCGATCAGGGCCAGGGACCCCACGAGCGAGGTCAGCCAGGTGATGGGCATGTATTTACGCAGCCCGCCCATATTGCGCATGTCTTGATCGTGGTGCATGCCGATGATGACCGAACCGGCGGCCAGGAACAGCAAAGCTTTGAAGAAGGCGTGCGTCATGACATGGAACATCGCGATCGAGTAGGCCGACGCCCCCAGGGCCACGGTCATGTAGCCGAGCTGCGACAGGGTCGAGTAGGCCACCACCCGCTTGATGTCGTTCTGCACCATGCCGAGGAAGCCCATGAACAGCGCCGTGATGGCCCCGACGATCAGCACCACGTTGAGCGCGGTATCGGACAGCTCGAACAAGGGGCTCATGCGCGACACCATGAAGATCCCGGCCGTCACCATGGTGGCGGCGTGGATCAGCGCGGAAATCGGAGTCGGGCCTTCCATCGAGTCGGGCAGCCAGACATGCAGCGGAAACTGCGCCGACTTGCCCATCGCACCGACAAACAACAGCAGGCAGGTGACGGTCATCAGATTCCACGGATGGCCGGGAATCAGTTCTATCGTCTGCTGTGCGAGGCCGGGGGCCGCCGCGAACACATCGCGGTAGTCGAGCGAACCGCCGAAGTAGGCGAGCACCAACCCGATGCCGAGCAGGAAGCCGAAGTCGCCGACCCGGTTGATCAGGAAAGCCTTGAGGTTGGCGAAAATCGCTGTGGGCCGCTTGAACCAGAAGCCGATCAGCAGATAGGAGACCAGGCCCACCGCCTCCCAGCCGAAGAACAGCTGGAAGAAGTTGTTGCTCATCACCAGCATCAGCATGGAGAAGGTGAACAGCGAGATATAGCTGAAAAAGCGCTGATATCCGGGATCCTCCTGCATATAGCCGATGGTATAGATGTGGACCATCAAGGAGACGGAGGTGACCACCACCAGCATGATCGCCGTCAGCGAGTCGACCAGGAAGCCGACCGAGTAGTCGAGGCCGTCCATCGTCAACCAGGTATAGACCGGGCCGTTGAAGACCTCGGCATGCCCGCCGAGGAAGCCCAGCAACACCTTGAACGACAGAACCGCCGAAACGGCCACGCCAAGGATCGTGACGACGTGTGAAGCGCGTCGTCCGATCGCCCATCCAAACAGGCCTGCAACGAGCGAGCCCGCGAGCGGCGAGAGCGCGATAAGCAGGTATAAGCTCTTCATATCCATGGTTTCGTGCTTTTTAGTTTGGTATCCGGTTTTCGGCTCAGCCCTTGAGGCTGCCCAGGTCTTCCACGTTGATGGTGCGCAAATTGCGGAACAGCACCACCAGTATCGCCAGACCGATGGCGGATTCCGCCGCGGCCACCGTCAGGATGAAGAACACAAAAATCTGTCCGGCCGTATCCGACAGGTAGTGCGAAAAGGCGATGAAGTTGAAGTTCACCGCCAGCAACATCAATTCGATCGCCATCAGCAGCACGATCACATTCTTGCGGTTGAGGAAAATCCCCAACACGCTGATGGCGAACAGGATGGCTGCCAGCACCAGGAAGTGAGTAAGCGTCAGCACGGTACCTCCCTCTTATCGACGGCCATCAGGCCTGGGTTTGGTCGCCGGCGGCGACGTCGGTAGCGGCGACGGTTTTCTCCGCCTCCATCTTGACCAGGCGAACCCGGTCCTGGCGTCGCACCGCGGCCTGGTCGCCCGGATTGACGTACTTGCTGTCCTTGCGCCGGCGCATGGTCAGCGCGATGGCGGCCACGATGGCCACCAGCAGCACCACCGACGCCAGCTCGAACGGGTACAGATAATGGGTGTACAGCAGAAGACCGAGCTGACGCACATTACTGAAGTCGCCCGGCAGGGGGGCAGCGGCGCGGTAGCTGGCCAGTCCGGCCTCCGGACTGCTCAGCACGAGCACCATTTCGCCGACCATGACCAGGGCAATGATGCCGGCTAGCGGCAAATGCTGCCAGAAGCCCTCGCGCAATTTCTCGATATTGATATCGAGCATCATGACCACGAACAGGAACAGCACCATCACGGCCCCGACGTAGACCAGCACCAGCGTGATGGCCAGAAACTCGGATTCGAGCAGGATCCAGTGCCCGGCGCTGGTAAAGAACGCCAGTACCAGGTAGAGGGCGGCATGCACCGGGTTTTTGGCGGTGATCACGCGCACGGCCGCGAAAACAAGAATCGCGGACAAAATATAAAATACGACACTTGAAAAGCTCATGTCCCCCCCTTAGCGGTATTTGGCATCGGCCGCCTTGCGCTCGGCGATTTCCGATTCGTATTTATCGCCGACCGCCAACAGCATCGGTTTGGTGTAATACAGATCGCCGCGCTTTTCGCCGTGGTATTCGAAAATATGCGTTTCCACGATGGCATCCACCGGACAGGCCTCTTCGCAGAAACCGCAGAAGATGCACTTGGTCAGATCGATATCGTAGCGTGTCGTGCGGCGCGTACCGTCATCGCGTTGCTCCGACTCGATCGAGATCGCCAGGGCCGGGCAAACCGCCTCGCACAATTTGCAAGCGATGCAGCGCTCTTCGCCGTTGGCGTAGCGACGCTGCGCATGCAGCCCGCGGAAACGGGGAGACAGCGGCGTCTTCTCTTCCGGGTACTGCACGGTGATCTTGCGGGCGAACAGGAAGCGGCCGGTCAACATCAGGCCCTTCACCAATTCGACCAGCAAGAAGGTTTTGAAAAAGTTGCGAATCGTTTCCATGCTCGTAACCTTTATCCCTTCAATTCCACAGCGAAACCGGACTCATCATCCAACCGCCCAGCACCACCACCCACAACAGCGTGACAGGGATGAACACCTTCCAGCCAAGACGCATGATCTGGTCATAGCGATAGCGCGGAAAAGTCGCGCGGAACCACAAGAAGCAGAACAGCACGAACGCCATCTTCAGGAACATCCACGCAATGCTGGCCGCACCGAGTACCGGCCACGAAGCGGGGAACGGAGACAGCCAGCCACCGAGGAACATGATCGAGGTCATGGCGGCGACCAGTATCATGTTGGCATATTCCGCCAAAAAGAACACGGCGAAAGCCATCCCGGAATATTCCACATGGAAACCCGCCACGATTTCCGATTCGCCCTCGGCGACGTCGAACGGCGCCCGGTTGGTCTCGGCCACACCGGAAATCAGGTAGACCAGGAACAGGGGGAACAGCGGCAGCCAGTTCCACGACAGCAGTGAGCCGCCGGCCAGACCCTGCCCCTGCCGATGCACGATTTCGACCAGATTGAGGCTGCCCGAGACCATCAGCACGCCGACGAGGGCAAAGCCCATCGCAATCTCGTAGGACACGATCTGTGCGGCAGAACGCATCGCGCCGAGAAAGGAATATTTCGAGTTGCCGGCCCAGCCAGCCAGAATGATGCCGTACACCCCCATCGACGTGATCGCCATGATATACAGCAGCGATGCGTCGACATTGGCCAGCACCAGGTGGTCGGTGTAAGGAATCACTGCCCAGGCAGCGAGCGCCGGGGCAATGGCCAGTATGGGCGCCAGCACGAACAGTCCTTTGCTGGCCTGCGACGGCATGATGATTTCCTTCATCATCAGCTTCACGGCATCGGCTATCGGCTGCAGCAAGCCCAGCGGACCGACCCGGTTCGGGCCGATACGCACCTGCATATAACCGATAACCTTGCGCTCCGCGTAGGTCAGGTAGGCCACGGCAAGCAAGGTCGGCAGCACGATTGCGACGATCTTGAGCAAGGTCCACAACACGAGCCCCGCTTCATTGCCAAGAATGCTTTGCAAGAACTCCATCATTTACCCCTGTCTGATCTCGATCGGGTCGAACAAACCGGCCAAGGCCGTTAGCGGATGTGCGGCGAGGTGAACCGAGGCGCCCGGCAGGCTGTCGTCCACCTCGATGCGCAAGGACAACGTCGCCCCCCCCTGCACCAGCGTGACCTGCGCGCCGGACTCGACCCCGGCCGCGGACAACACGGCCGACGACGCGTAGGCGACAGGCACGGCCCCCGCACGCGTCGCCTGCAGCGACGGAGCATGGCGGCACAGCATGTCGGACTGGTACAAGGGGATCTCGCCGATGCGGACCAGACCGCCGCGCGCGGCAGGAGCCGCGGCGAGCGCCTCGTGCGAATTGTCCAGCGCCTCGCTCAACGACCCTTGCGCCAGCCATTCGGCGCGAACCTGCTCGACCGACTCCTGCTCGAAGCCGGGCAGATCGAGCCGGTTGCCGAGCACGCGCAGCACCTTCCAGGCAGGACGGGTCTCGCCCAGCGGACGAACCACGCCGTTGAATGTCTGCAGCCGTCCTTCCATGTTGACGAAGGACCCTGCCGTTTCGGAGAACGGCGAGACAGGCAGCAGCACATCGGCGTCTTCCAGCAAGGTCGGCGTCGCAAACGAAGTCAGTGCAATCACGGTCTCGGCCTGCTTCAGCGCAGAATGCGCAGCATGCGCATCGTAGCCGTCGACGACCGGGTCGCACTCCAGCAACAGATAGGCTTTGCGCGGCGCCGCCAGCATCTGGGCGCCGTTGAGGCCGGCGGCGACGGCGGCACCGAATGCGCCGTGCGTCGGCAGGGCCCCGGCCAGTTGTGCACCGACCGAATTGGCCGCCTCGGACAAGACACCGAAGCGCCCTCCCGTCAGCCGCGCGATCTCCTGCGCCAGTGCCAGCAACCGGCTGTAGGCCGGATGGTGCTGAGCGACGTTGCCCAGCGCGATGGCGGTACTTTCGGCCTCGGCCAGGCTTGCCGCAATGCGGCGCGCTTCGCCGCCGGGCACGGCCGCGGCCAGTCCGGAGGCAAGCGCCTCGCCCTTCAGTTCGGCGAGTGCAGCCAGCACTTGCTCCAGCGCATCGACCAGCTCATTCGGCGAAAACACCAGGCGGGCGTTGACCGGCGAGCGCAGCTCTTCGGCGACCACGTGCACGACATTAAGCTGTGCCCCCTTCTTCACCGACTGGCGCAGACGCGCAGCCAGCAGCGGATGCTCCTGACGTATACTGCTGCCGACCAGCAGCAGCGACTTGGCTGCGGCCAGCTCGACAATGCTGGCCCCCAGCCAGTAGGCACCACGGCGTGCGGCATCGGCGCCGAAATCGCTCTGACGCAGCCGCGAGTCGATATTGTTGACGCCGAAGCCGCGCGCGACCTTTTGCAACAGGTACAAGGCTTCGCTGGTCGCGTGCGGGCTGGCCAGCACCCCGATCGCATCGCGGCCATGATCCGCCGCCACCCCGTTCAGCCCCTTGACCACATAGTCGAGCGCGGTCGTCCAGTCGGTCTCGTGCCACTTGCCGTCGAACTTGATGCGTGGCTTCTGCAGACGGTCGGCAGCGTTCAGCCCTTCATACGAGAAGCGGTCGCGGTCGGAGAGCCAGCATTCGTTGATGTCTTCATTGTCGCGCGGCAATACGCGCAGTACCCGGTTATCCTTGACCTGAACCACCAGGTTGGAGCCGAGACCGTCGTGCGGCGCGACAGACTTGCGGCGCGACAATTCCCAGCCGCGGGCGCTGTAGCGAAATGGCTTGGAGGTCAGCGCACCGACCGGGCACAGGTCGATCACATTGCCGGAGATTTCCGAATCCACGGTCTTGCCGAGGAAAGGCATGATCTCGGAGCCTTCGCCGCGCTCGGCCATGCCGATTTCCTGGTAGCCGCCGATCTCTTCCGTGAAGCGCACGCAGCGGGTGCAATGAATGCAGCGGCTCATTTCCTCGGCGCTGACCAGCGGCCCCATGTCCTTGCCGACTACCGCGCGCTTTTTCTCCTTATAACGCGAGGCGCCTCCGCCGTAGCCGACGGCGATATCCTGCAACTGGCACTCGCCGCCCTGATCGCAGATCGGGCAGTCGAGCGGATGGTTGATGAGCAGGAACTCCATCACTCCCTGCTGCGCCTGTACGGCCAGCGGAGAATGCGTGTGCACTTTCATGCCGTCGGTGACCGGCGTGGCACAGGCCGGCAGCGGTTTGGGGGCTTTTTCCACTTCCACCAGACACATGCGGCAGTTGGCCGCGATGGAGAGCTTCTTGTGATAGCAGAAGTGCGGAATGTGGGTTCCCGCCGAGTGGGCTGCTTCCATGACGGTGCTGCCCTGCGGCACCGTCAGTTTCTTACCGTCGATTTCGATTTCGAGCATAGCTGTCCGCTACCTGAATAAGGCGATCCGGAATCCGGATCAGCACCATTTATGTTCAACCATGCACTTCTTGTGTTCGATGTGGTATTCGAACTCGGCCCGGAAGTGCTTGGTGAAGCTTCTGACAGGGAACACGGCGGCGTCGGCGAGCGCACAAATGGTGCGCCCGGCCATATTGTTGCCGACCGAGGTCAACAGATCGAGATCGTCCGGACGGCCCAGGCCGTTCTCGATGCGATGCACGATACGGTACAGCCAGCCGGTGCCCTCGCGGCACGGCGTGCATTGCCCGCACGACTCTTCATGGTAGAAATACGCGAGTCTTTCCAGCGCCTTCACCATGCAGACGTCTTCGTTCATCACGATCACGGCACCTGAGCCCAGCATCGATCCCGCCTTGCTGATGCTGTCGTAATCCATCGTGCACGCCATCATCAATTCGGCCGGCAGCACCGGAGCGCTGGAACCGCCGGGAATCACCGCCTTCAGCTTCTTCCCGTCCTTCATGCCGCCAGCCATGGCGAGCAGATCGGCAAACGGCGTGCCGAGCGGAACTTCGTAATTGCCGGGGCGGTTGACATGGCCCGAGACCGAGAACAGCTTGGTGCCACCGTTATTCGGCTTGCCGGCCTCGAGGAAGTCGGCAGCGCCGTCGCGGATGATGAAAGGCACCGAAGCAAATGATTCGGTGTTATTGATCGTGGTCGGCTTGCCGTACAGGCCGAAACTGGCCGGGAACGGCGGCTTGAAGCGGGGTTGCCCCTTCTTGCCTTCCAATGATTCGAGAAGAGCCGTTTCCTCGCCGCAGATATAGGCGCCATAGCCATGCGCCGCATGCAGCTCGAAGCTGAAACCGCTGCCGAGGATGTTGTCGCCGAGCAGGCCTGCGCGGCGCGCCTCATCCAGCGCGGCTTCGAAACGTTCGTACTCGGCGAAGATCTCGCCGTGAATATAGTTGTAACCGGCGCGACAACCCATCGCATAACCGGCGATGATCATGCCTTCGATCAGCGCGTGCGGGTTGTAGCGGATGATGTCGCGGTCCTTGAACGTACCCGGCTCGCCTTCATCGGTGTTGCACACGACGTATTTATCGCCGGGAAAGCTGCGCGGCATGAAGCTCCACTTCAGACCGGTCGGGAACCCCGCACCGCCGCGCCCGCGCAAGCCCGAGTTCTTGACCTCGGAGATCACGTCTTCCTGCGCGATCGGCGTCTGCAGAATCTTCTGCAGCGCCTGGTAGCCGCCGCGCGCGCGGTAGGCTTCCAGCGTCCAGACATCGGCGGCGGCAGTGTCCACCCCCTCGAAAATCACACCCTTGACGAAGATAGCCATTATTCCAACTCCGCCAGTTTGAGATCTATCGCTTCGCGCGTCATGAAGCTACACATCTTGTGGTTATTCACCAGCATGACCGGCGCGTCGCCGCAGGCGCCCATGCACTCCCCTTCCTGCAGGGTGAAGCGACCGTCTGCGGTCGTCTCGCCGAAGCCGATGCCAAGCTTGCTCTTCAAGTATTCTGCGGTATCGACCCCCCCCTGCAGGGCACAGGGCAGGTTGGTGCATACGGTCAGCTTGTACTTACCGACCGGACTGAGGTCGTACATATTATAGAAAGTCGCCACTTCATAAGCGGCGACCGGCGCGATTCCGAGATAGTTCGCGACGTATTCGATGGTTTCGGTTTGCAGCCAACCCTTTTCCTGCTGCGCGATACGCAAGGCGGCCATCACGGCGGACCGTTTCTGGTCAACCGGGTACTTGGCCACCTCGCGGTCAATCTTGGCAAGCGATTCTGCGGACAACATCAGCGGTCGATCTCCCCAAATACGATATCAAGCGTGCCGATGATCGCGACTACGTCGGCGATCATATGGCCGCGCGCCAGTTCATCCAGGGCGGACAAATGGACATAGCCCGGCGGACGGATCTTCATGCGGTACGGCTTGTTGGCTCCGTCGGACACCAGGTAGATGCCGAATTCGCCTTTGGGATGCTCGATAGCGGCATAGGCTTCGCCTGCAGGCACATGCATCCCTTCGGTGAACAGCTTGAAGTGATGGATCAGCTCTTCCATGTTCGACTTCATCGCGGCACGGGACGGCGGCGCCACCTTGTGGTTACCGCTGATCACGGGCCCCGGGTTCTGCTTCAGCCAATCGACACATTGCCGGATGATGCGATTGGACTGGCGCATTTCCTCGACCCGGACCAGGTAACGGTCGTAGCAGTCGCCATTGACCCCGACAGGAATATCGAAGTCCATGCGATCGTAGACCTCATAGGGCTGCTTCTTGCGCAAGTCCCATGCCACGCCGGAGCCGCGCAACATGGCGCCGCTCATGCCCAGATTCAGCGCGCGTTCGGGCGACAGCACGCCGATGCCGACTGTGCGCTGCTTCCAGATCCGGTTGTCGGTGAGCAGCGTTTCGTAGTCGTCGACATAGCCGGGAAAACGATTGGTGAAATCCTCGATAAAGTCGAGCATGCTGCCGGAACGCAGATCATTGAGGCGCTTGAGCTCCTTGGCGCTCTTGATCTTGGAGACCGTGTACTGCGGCATGCTGTCCGGCAGATCCCGATACACGCCCCCGGGACGGAAGTAGGCCGCATGCATGCGCGCACCGGAAACCGCCTCGTAGCAGTCCATCAGGTCTTCGCGCTCGCGAAACGCGTACAGGAACACCGTCATGGCACCGATATCGAGAGCGTGCGAGCCTATCCACAGCAGATGGTTCAGCAGCCGGGTGATTTCGGCGAACATCACGCGGATATACTGGGCGCGCAGCGGCACATCGACGCCGGTGAGTTTTTCCACGGCCAGGCAGTAAGCCTGCTCGTTGGACATCATCGACATATAGTCGAGACGATCCATATACGGCAGCGCCTGCAGATAGGTCCGGGTCTCGGCCAGTTTCTCGGTCGCGCGGTGCAGCAGTCCGACATGGGGATCGGCGCGCTGAACGACTTCGCCGTCCAGCTCCAGCACCAGCCGCAGCACGCCGTGCGCAGCCGGGTGTTGCGGGCCGAAGTTGAGAGTGAAGTTGCGGATTTCAGCCACCGTAGTTCTCCTCGCGAATGATGCGCGGCACGATCTCGCGTGGCTCGATGGTGACCGGCTGGTAGATGACACGATGCTGATCCGGGTCGTAACGCATCTCGACGTGGCCGGAAACCGGAAAATCCTTGCGGAAGGGATGGCCGACGAAACCGTAGTCGGTCAGCAAGCGGCGCAGATCGGGATGGCCTTCGAACACGATGCCATACAGATCGAACGCCTCGCGCTCGAACCAGTTGTTACCGTTCCATACCTCGACCGAGGTGGGCAGCACGGGAAAATCGTCGTCAGCGGCAAACACGCGCAGGCGCAGGCGCCAATTGTGCTTGAGCGACAGCAGATGATAGACGACGGCGTAGCGGGGGCCGTCGCACGGAAGATCCGCATAGGCGCTGTAATCGACACCACAGAGATCGACACACTGCTCGAAGCTGAGCTCGGGCTCGTCGCGCAAGCGGGTGAGCGTGGCGGCAAGATCGGACGCCGCGCAGACAACCGTCAATTCCTCGAGCGCGATCGTCGCGCGCACGAGTTTTTCGCCCAGCACCTTTTCGACAGATGACTTGAGCGCTTCCAGTTTGGAGGCCATGGTTTCCTACCTCAACGGGCGATGGTATTGGTGCGTTTGATTTTGTTCTGAAGCTGGACAATACCGTACAGTAATGCCTCTGCAGTCGGAGGGCAACCCGGAACGTAGACATCAACCGGTACGATGCGATCGCAACCGCGCACCACCGAGTACGAGTAGTGGTAGTAGCCGCCGCCGTTGGCACAGGAGCCCATCGAGATCACCCAGCGCGGCTCGGCCATCTGGTCGTAGACCTTGCGCAGGGCAGGCGCCATCTTGTTGCACAAGGTGCCGGCAACGATCATCAGATCGCTCTGGCGCGGACTCGGGCGAAAAACGATGCCAAAACGGTCGAGGTCGTAACGCGACGCCCCCGCATGCATCATTTCGACGGCACAACAGGCCAGACCGAAGGTCATGGGCCACATCGAACCGGTGCGCATGTAATTGATGAGCGTATCGGCGGTGGTGGTGATGAACCCTTTTTCCAGAATACCCTCTATTCCCATTCCAGCGCTCCCTTTTTCCATACGTAGATGTAACCTATCGTCAGGATGGCCAGGAATTCAAGCATCACGACGAAACCGAACATGCCAAGCTCCTTGAGCACGATAGCCCACGGAAACATGAATGCAATTTCAAGGTCGAAAAGGATAAACAGGATGGCAACGAGATAGTAACGGACGTCAAAGCGCATGCGTGCGTCTTCGAAGGCCTCGAAGCCGCACTCATAGGGAGATAGCTTTTCAGGGTCGGGACGGTGGGGGCCCAGTATCCATCCAACGACGATGGGACCGATGCCAACCAAAAGCCCGACAATGACAAACAGCAGAATGGGAAAGTAGTTTTGCAGCATTTTCCCGAATCCCCTTTAAAAAGGAGGCTCACACCCCCTGGGCTCCAAATAAAACAGGCCACCGGAAATCCCGGTGGCCTGCTTTTGAATGGTGGTGCCGACAGTGAGACTCGAACTCACACAGCTTACGCCACTACCCCCTCAAGATAGCGTGTCTACCAATTTCACCATGTCGGCACTGTTAAGCATTAACTTTTTATTATTCGGGTATCTTCGTACCTGAAGTTTTATCTTTTGCAACTCCGCCCGGGATTTGCGGCGCTGCTTGTTCAACTTTGCCGGCCATCACGCCCAGCTCGCCCCTACTCCCCCCAGAGAGATAGACAAGCGACATGCTGGTCGAGAAAAATATCACCGCTACGATCGCGGTCGTTCTACTCAAAAAGTTAGCAGAACCCGATGCGCCAAACAAACTGCCAGAGGACCCGCCACCGAAGGCGGCACCCATATCCGCGCCCTTGCCGTGCTGCATCAAAACGAGCACGATAACCGACAAAGCGGACAACAGGTTGACAATCCAGATTAACGTCTTAAGAAGTTCCATACTATACCAATTTATCAGCGGCCTGGCAAATCATTGCAAATGATCCGACGTCTAGCGACGCCCCACCTACAAGAGCGCCGTCGACACTGTCGATCGACAGAATGGCTTCAGCGTTGTCAGCCTTGACACTGCCGCCGTAGAGAACATGAATCTTAGCAGAGCCTTTTTGGTTTTGCAAGCACCAGGCTTTGATGCTGTCATGCATTTCCCGGATCTGGGCCAAGGTCGCAACCTTGCCGGTTCCGATCGCCCATACCGGCTCATAGGCGATCATGACCCGCCCGGCCTCGAGCCCTGCCGCGATCTCCAGTTGCTGCTCGATCACTTGCAGATGGCAGCCCGACTCGCGCTCCTGCAAGGTTTCGCCGACGCACAATACGGGAGTGACGGCCGTCGCCAGCGTATTGCGCAGCTTCACCCCCAGCACCCGGTTGTCTTCCTTGAAATAGTTCCGCCGCTCGGAATGGCCGAGCAAGGCATAGCGGCAGCCCATGTCGGCAAGCATAGGAGCCGATACTTCGCCGGTGTAGGCGCCGTCGGCGCCAAAAGAGCTGACATCCTGCGCCGCCAGGGCTACCGGGCTGTATTCGAGCAGGTCGGCGAGCTGCAACAGGTAAATATGCGGAGACGCAAGCGCAACGCCCTTGCGGTTGATCCACCAGTCTTCGAGCATGCCGCGCACCAGGTTACGGTTCGAAGCCAGGCTCCCGTGCATTTTCCAGTTGCCGATCACCAACTTCCCTGACATGCGGCTCTCCCGAGTAGACAAGGGCAAATTATAGCCTTGTAGCGGCATATCGAACCAGTGCGCCGCCGCCTTTCCACGAATTGTAATATTTCTGCAAACTAGCAGGCTTACGATGCGGTTCGTTCCGTATGAATTGCACCTCCCATGGAGAACTCATGAAGACGACTACCAAGCTGGCCTCTCTGTTTGCTTGTGCCCTGATTTCCACGACTTCGTTCGCGGGCGACAACATCACCGGCGCCGGCGCCACCTTCCCGTACCCGCTGTACGCCAAATGGGCCGAAGCCTACCGCGCCCAGACCGGCACCAACATGAACTATCAGTCGATCGGTTCCGGTGGTGGTATCAAGCAGATCCAATCCAAGACCGTGGACTTCGGCGCCTCCGACATGCCGCTGCAACCGGACGTCCTGGCCAAATCCGGCCTGACCCAATTCCCGACCGTCATCGGCGGTGTGGTTCCTGTCGTGAACATCCCGGGCCTGAAGCCTGGCCAGATCAAGCTGACCGGCCCCTTGCTGGCCGAAATCTACCTCGGCAAGATCACCAAGTGGAACGATCCGCAACTGACCCGCATCAACCCGGGCGTCAAGCTGCCGAACGACACCATTTTTGCCGTTCGCCGCGCGGATGGTTCGGGCACCACCTTCATCTTCACGAACTACCTGTCCAAGGTTTCGCCGGATTGGGCGAAGAAAGTCGGCGCCAATACCTCGGTCGCCTGGCCGACCGGTCAAGGCGGCAAGGGTAACGAAGGGGTGGCCAACTTCGTCGCACGCATCAAAAACTCCATCGGTTATGTAGAATACGCTTACGCCAAGCAAAACAAGATGACCTACACCCTGCTGCAGAACGAAGCAGGCAAGTACGTCACCCCCAATGCCGCCGCCTTCCAGGCTGCCGCTGCCAATGCCGACTGGAAGAAGGCTCCGGGATACTTCCTGCTGCTGACCAACCAGCCTGGCGCGAACAGCTGGCCGATTTCCGGCGCTACCTTCATCCTGCTGCACAAGAAACAGGATAAGCCGGAACAAGCCACGGCCGTGCTGAAGTTCTTCGACTGGGCGTACAAGAACGGCGACGCGACTGCCGAACAGCTCGATTACATCCCGCTGCCGGGCAATGTCAAGAACATGATCCGCGACAGCTGGAAGCAAGTTGTGGACAACAGCGGCAAGCCGGTATGGAAATAAGGCTGTACCTTGCAGCCGACAGATAGCCAGCCGGGGATCGCTCCCCGGCTTTTTGTCTGCAACACATTCCAGACTTATGAGTGACGAATGACGCAGTTTCTCAACGCTAAGCACATGCAGCACCAGCGGCGGCTTGATCGGGCCTTTTTCCTGCTGACCCGATTTTTCGCCTTCCTGGTCCTGGCGCTCCTGATCGGGATCCTGATCTCGCTGCTGATCGGTTCCATGCCGAGCATCAAATCGTTCGGCTTTGGATTTCTGTTCTCAAGCGAATGGGATCCGGTCAACAATCGCTTCGGTGCGCTGGTGCCGGTATTCGGCACGCTGGTCACCTCCTTTATCGCGCTCCTTATCGGCGTGCCCGTCAGCTTCGGCATCGCGGTCTTTCTGACCGAGCTGTGCCCGAACTGGCTCAAGCGTCCGCTCGGCATTGCCATCGAGCTGCTCGCCGGCATCCCGTCCATCATCTACGGCATGTGGGGCTTGTTCGTATTCGCCCCGCTGTTCGCCGACAAGGTGCAGCCGTCCCTGATCGCGGTGTTCGGCAACGTGCCCGGCGTCGGCTTTCTGTTTCGCGGCGCGCCGATGGGCATAGGCATGTTCACCGCCGGCCTGATCCTGGCCATCATGGTGATCCCCTTCGTTGCCTCGGTCATGCGGGATGTGTTCGAGATCGTGCCGACCATGCTGAAGGAATCCGCCTACGGTCTGGGCTCGACGACCTGGGAAGTCGTTCGCTACGTCGTACTCCCCTATACCAAGAACGGCGTCATCGGTGGCATCATGCTCGGCCTCGGCCGCGCGCTGGGCGAAACCATGGCGGTTACCTTCGTCATCGGCAATTCGGCCAATTTCCCCGACAACCTGTTCGCCCCCGGCAACTCGATCTCGTCCACCCTGGCCAACGAATTCGCCGAGGCCAACGGCGAGATGTATCTGTCGTCGCTGATCGAACTGGGCCTGATCCTGTTCTTCATCACCTTCGTGGTGCTCGCCTGCTCCAAACTCCTGCTCCTGCGTTTGAAGAAGCAGGAAGGGCGGGCCTCGTAACCGGATGAATCAATGAACACGACGCCACAGACCATGCAATCAATCAAAGTCACCACCCAAGCGCCGAGCGCTGGCATGAACCCTGCGCTGTATCGCAAGCGGCGCCTGGTCAACTCCTTCACCATGGTCGCCTCGCTGCTGGCCGTGCTGTTCGGCCTGTTCTGGCTGTGCTGGATACTGTTCACGCTGTTGCAGTACGGCCTGTCCGGGCTGTCTCTGGCCGTATTCACCCAGAGCACGCCGCCTCCCGGCAGTGCCGGCGGTCTGGCCAACGCCATCTTCGGCAGCCTGGCGATGACGCTGTTTGGCACGCTGATCGGCACCCCGATCGGCATACTGGCCGGCGTCTACCTCTCGGAATTCGGTCAGCGCGGCTGGCTGGCCCCGGCCACGCGCTTCATCAATGACATTCTGCTGTCGGCGCCGTCCATCGTCATCGGCCTGTTCGTCTATGAAGTGTATGTGGTATCGGTCGGTCACTTCTCGGGCTGGGCCGGCTCGCTGGCACTGTCCTTGCTCGTGATCCCGGTCGTTGTACGCACCACCGAAAACATGCTGCGCCTGGTCCCGAGCAGTCTGCGCGAAGCCGCCGCCGCATTGGGGGCGCCGCAGTGGAAGGTGATCATGCACGTCACCCTGCGCTCGGCCAAGGCCGGCGTATTGACCGGCGTGCTGCTGGCCATCGCACGGATCTCGGGCGAAACTGCGCCGCTGTTGTTCACCGCGCTCAACAATCAGTTCTGGAACAGCAATATGAACCAGCCGATGGCCAACCTGCCCATCGTCATCTTCCAGTTCGCCATGAGCCCCTACTCGGACTGGCACACGCTGGCCTGGGCCGGTTCCCTGCTGATCACCTTCAGCGTGCTGGCGCTGAATATCGTTGCCCGCTGGCTGGGCAGTCAGAAATCACAATCGCATTAAGGCTTGCTCGAATATGGCTGAAAACAGCAACAAGCTTCAAGTCCGCAATCTGAACTTCTATTACGGCAAGTTTCAGGCGCTGAAGAATATCCAGCTCGATATCGCTCCGAACAAGGTTACGGCCTTCATCGGCCCGTCAGGTTGCGGCAAGTCGACGCTGCTGCGCACCTTCAACCGCATGTACGAACTGTATCCGGGACTGCGGGCCGAAGGCGAGATCATCCTCGACGAGCAGAACATCCTGGAACGCAGCATCGACATCAACCTGCTGCGCGCGAAAGTCGGCATGGTATTCCAGAAGCCGACACCGTTCCCGATGTCGATCTACGACAACATCACCTTCGGCGTACGTCTGTACGAGAAGCTTTCGCGCTCCGAAACGGACGACCGCATCGAGTGGGCCTTGCGCAAGGCGGCACTGTGGGACGAAGTCAAAGACAAGCTCAAGCAGTCCGGCAATTCGCTGTCCGGCGGCCAGCAGCAGCGCTTGTGCATCGCACGCGCAGTCGCGGCGCGTCCCGAGGTTCTGCTGCTCGACGAACCGACCTCGGCCCTGGACCCGATATCAACTGCGCATATCGAAGAATTGATACATGAACTGAAAGAGGACTACACCATCGCCATCGTCACGCACAATATGCAGCAGGCGGCGCGGGTGTCCGACTTCACCGCTTATATGTATCTCGGCGAGATGGTCGAATTCGGCGAAACCGACGCGATCTTCACTGCGCCCAAGCAGAAGGCCACCGAAGACTACATTACCGGCAAATTCGGCTGACCGGACCGCGGCAAACGCCTGCGCCCGCAACGGCGCAGGCGGAACCCGCCGAATTGACTGAAACGGCCTGACCTGCGCATCTGTCAAGCAACATTCCCCGCCATTGGACAGGATGCGACAGACCCATCGAAACATGCATCCCCCCTCTTGACGATTGTCGAGCGTCCCCCAACAATCGCGCCTTCTCCCAAAGAATTCAAAAAACCATGCTGGAACTGTTCTCAGGGCTCGCGCCACATGTGGCCTTCACCCTGATCCTGTCGCTTGGATTCGTCCTTTTCTTCGAATTCATCAATGGCTTCCATGACACGGCCAATGCCGTGGCTACGGTTATTTATACCCAGTCCATGAAACCGCGTCTGGCGGTGTTCGCCTCCGGTCTGTGCAATTTTCTGGGCGTTCTGTCCGGCGGACTCGCCGTGGCCTACGCCATCGTGCACCTGCTTCCGGTCGACCTGCTGATCTCGGTCAACACCACGCGCGGCTTGTCCATGGTATTCGCGCTGCTCGCCGCCGCCATCATCTGGAATCTCGGCACCTGGTATCTCGGCTTGCCGGCATCGAGTTCGCACACACTGATCGGTGCCATCCTCGGCGTCGGACTCGCTCACGCCGCGCTCACCCATGTTCCGCTGGCCACCGGCATCAACTGGGGCAAGGCGCTCGAAGTCGGCGCGTCGCTATTGTGTTCGCCGCTGGTCGGATTGCTGCTTGCGGGGCTGATTGTTCGCGTATTGCGCCGCTATCGCGGTCGCAGCAATATGCACAAGACCCCCTTCCAGCGCCAGCAGGTCGAGGGACGCAAGCACCCCCCGTTCTGGACGCGCTTCATGCTGATCCTGTCGGCGATGACCGTCAGCTTCGCGCACGGCTCCAACGATGGCCAGAAGGGCATTGGTTTGATCATGCTGGTTCTGATCGGGATCGTTCCGGCCAACTACGTGCTCAATATGGACAGCAACACCTACCAGATCGAGCGCAGCCGCGATGCGGCAGTCCATCTGCAACGCTTCTACGAAAAGCATGACGCCGCACTGAGCGCCAAACTGGCCGGCGCCCATGCTGCCAATGGCGGTTGCGATTCGCAGCAGACGGCGGCCACCGTCGCTCGCCTGACCGCGCTGCTCGACAATACCGGCGATTATCACAAGCTCAACTCGCAGCAGCGCTGGGATGTCCGCTCCAACCTGCTCTGCCTGGATGATGCGGCCAAACTGGCAAGCACCCTGCCCGGCCTGACCAGCGCCGACAAACACCACCTGCAAAGCCTGCGTTCCGATCTCGTAGTGACCACCGAATATGCGCCGACCTGGGTGATCATGTCGGTTGCACTCGCGCTGGGCGTCGGGACCATGATCGGCTGGCGCCGTGTCGTCAAAACCGTGGGCGAGGGCATAGGCAAGAAGGACATGACCTACGCGCAGGGGATGTCGGCGCAAATCACCGCGGGTCTGTCCATTGGCCTGGCCAGCTGGTTCGGCATGCCCGTCTCGACCACCCACGTGCTCTCAAGCGGTATTGCCGGTGCCATGGTCGCCGACCGTGCCGGCCTGCAGATGTCCACCATCCGCAACATCCTGCTGGCGTGGCTGTTCACGCTGCCGGCGGCCATGATGTTATCGGCAAGCCTCTACTACTTGGCGACGCAATGGATCCACTAGACCAGGACGGCTCGTCGATACACACCCGCTACGGCGGGTTTTTTTTTGCCGGATAACAATTCGGTACAGAAAAAACTGAAACAAAACTACATATAACGTCCTATCCAGCATGGGTTAACACCTGGATTTGACTCATGTCAACTAAAAAAGCACCTGGCGTATTGTGAGCATCGCGATGCCTTGTTAACATACACGGGCTTCATCATGGTTTCTCCTTTGTTGTTTGCAGCAATCCCTTTAAGCCTCGGCCCCCCAGCCGAGGCATTTTTTCGTCCGGCGCTGCCACGTGACAAAAAAAGACGGACTCCCATACAGGAAGCCCGTCCGTTTCCGCCCCCGGTCGCTTCAGCCGCGCGGGATCTGCTGCGTAATGCAGTGGATGTTGCCGCCACCGAGCAAGATTTCCCGCGCCGGCACCCCGGTGACCGTGTAGCCGGGGAAAATCTCCCGCAGGCGCCTTTCCGCTTCGCCATCGGTCGCCGGGTCGAGCAACGGGAAGACAATGCAGCGATTGCTGATCAGGAAGTTGACATAGGAGGCGGCGAGGCGCCCACCAGCCGGTCGCGGCACTCCGCTGCCGGACTCGACGCCGCACGCTTCTTCTTCGCTGCAGTACAGCGGTCCCGGTTGCGGCAGCTTCCAGATCTTGAGCTGACGCCCGCGCGCATCGCGCGCCTGGCTCAACACCTCGAAAGCGGCATGCGACCGTGCATACTGCGGGTCGCTCTCGTCGTCGGTCCAATGCAGGATCACTTCGCCCGGACGCGCAAAGCAGCACATATTGTCGATGTGGCCGTCTGTTTCATCCATATAGACCCCTTCCGGCAGCCAGATGAAGGTATCGACGCCCAGATAATCGCGCAACAGGGCTTCTATCTGGGCCTGTCCCAGCTCGGGGTTGCGGTTGGGGTTGAGCAGGCACTCGGCGGTCGTCAGCAAGGTGCCTTCGCCGTCGACGTGAATGGAACCGCCTTCCAGCACCAGCGGTGCGACATAACGATCGAAAGCATGTCGTTCGAGCACCGCCCCCGCCACCAGGCTGTCTTGATCCCACGGGGAGTACAGACCGCCGTTATGTCCGCCCCAGGCATTGAATTGCCAGTCGACGCCGCGGCAATGGCCAGCGTCATCGACCAGTACGGTCGGACCGGTATCGCGCGTCCAGGCGTCGTCGCTCGCCAGCGCAATCAGCGTGACGGCGGCAGGCATCGTCGCGCGTGCTTTTTCCATCTCGGCCTCGGGCACCCCCATGAACACCGGCGTCGCCTCGGCGATGGCAGCGGCGACGCGGGCGAAAGTCGCCTGCGCATGGCGGCCGCCGTCACGCCAGTTATCCGGGCGGTAGGGCCAGAGCATCCACACCGCCTGCTGCGCTTCCCACTCGGCAGGCATGCGATAACCATCGTCGCGCGGTACGGAAGCAAGCTCGCGCGGGCTCATGCCTTGCCCCCTTCCGCCGCGGCGGCGCGATGGCTGCCATCCGAAGTAAGCAAGGCGGCATAGGCTTCCGGACGGCGGTCGCGGAATACCCCCCAACTGATGCGCTGGCGCGCAATCGCGTCCAGGTCGAAGCTGTGCACCAGCACCGTCTCGCTGACCCGATCGGCCTGGGCCACCAACTCGCCGGTCTGGTCGGCAATGAAGGACGATCCATAGAAGGTCATTTCAAGTCCGGGAACGAATTTGCTGTGCTCGGTACCGATGCGGTTCGATGCGATGACCGGCACCAGATTGGATGCGGCATGACCTTGCTGGGCGCGTGTCCAGTGCGGCTGGCTGTCGATCTCCGGGTAGGCGGGTTCTGAGCCGATGGCGGTCGGAAAGAAAATCAGTTCGGCCCCGGCCAGCGCCAGGCTGCGCGCGGTTTCGGGGAACCACTGATCCCAGCAGATGCCAACGCCTATCTTCGCATAGCGCGTCTGCCACACCTTGAAGCCGGTATCGCCTGGCGTGAAGAATTGCTTCTCCTGATAGGCGGGGCCATTGGGGATATGGGTTTTACGGTAGACATCGAGCACCGTGCCATCGGCGTCGATGACGACGAGCGAATTGTAGTGGGCATTATTGCCGCGTTCGAAAAAGCTCAACGGCAGCACCACTTCCAGTTCGCGCGCCAGCTGGCTAAAGTGAGCGATCAGGGGATTGCCAGCCAGCGGTCGTGCCAGGGCAAAATGCTCGGGGCTCTGATCGATGCAGAAATAAGGGGCTTCGAACAACTCCTGGATCAGGATAATCTGGGCGCCTTGCGCCGCGGCGGTGCGTACCAGTTTTTCGGCGCGGGCGATATTCGCCGCGATGTCCCAGCTGCACGCCATCTGCGTTGCCGCTACGGTTACCTTTGCCATCTTCACAGTCCTTGAGGGAGGGGTTATGGGGCCAGTCTAGGATTTGACCTGCTATCTATCAAATGAATACCATAGATACCCGCATAAACAGCGCGAATATCCGGTGAAACTGCACCAGCTCGATCTCAATCTGCTACTGGCCTTCGATGCCCTGCTCGAACACGGCAGCGTTACCCGCGCCGCCGAGCAGCTCTATATCAGCCAGCCCGCGATGAGCCATGCGCTCAATCGGCTGCGCCAGTTCTTCGACGACCCGCTGCTCGTACGCAGCCAGCACGGCATGCTGCCGACCGCGCGCGCGCTCAAGCTGCATCCCGGCATTCGCCATGCACTGCGCCTGCTGGAGCAGCATCTGAACGAACCGGAAGAATTCGAACCACAGACTTCGTCGCGCCGTTTCGTCATCTGCACCACCGACTATGTCGAATGCGTGCTCATTCCGCCCCTGATCGAGCGGCTGGAAAGAATCGCCCCCGGGCTGCGCATCGAGATACTGATCCTGCGCGACCGGGTTCCGGAAGCCGAGCTCGCGAACGGCGCCATCGATCTGGTGCTGGGCTTCGACGAGTACATGGACGTCCCTGGCCATCTCTGCCGCGAGACCTGGCTGACCGAACCACTGGCCGGAGTCGTCAGCGCACGCCATCCGGCGGCCGGCAGCGGCTTGTCGCTCGCGCAGTTGATCGCGATCCCGCATGTTTTCCATTCGCCGCTCGGAACGCGGACCTCGACCGTCGACCGCTACCTCGAGCGCCATGGCGTACAGCGTACCATCTCGGTCAACAGCCAGAGCTATATGTCCGCCGCCGCCATCGTCAGCCACACAGAGCATCTGCTGATACTGCCGCAACGCGTGGCCGCACTGCTGTGCTCTACCTGGCCACTGCGCCGGGTCGGCCTGCCGGCCGACCTTCCCGCCTATCACCTCAACTGCGTGTGGCATCCGGTGCAGGACAAGGCTCCCGCACTGTGCTGGCTGCGCGGCTTGATGCAATCATTGATAGAAACCTGAGCCGCGCCTCAAGCCTTGAGGAAGTGCTCGCGTCCGGCCAGCCACCGGTCGAGATGGCGTTGCACCGCCTCCGGCCAGCGCTCAAGCATGAGCGGAGCCAGTTCGCGCGCGCGTTCGAGCAGTGCGATATCTTCTTCCAGATTGGCAAAACGCAGCATGGGCGCCCCGCTCTGGCGCGCACCGAGAAACTCGCCCGGCCCGCGGATCTGCAAGTCCTGACGTGCGATTTCGAAGCCGTCGGTATGCTCGTAGATGACCTTCAGCCGCGCCTTGGCCAACTCGGACAGCGGCGTCTCGAACATCAATACGCACACACTTTTGGCGCTCCCGCGGCCGACGCGCCCCCGCAACTGATGCAACTGCGCGAGCCCCATGCGCTCACCGTGTTCTATCACCATCAGACTGGCGTTGGGGACATCGACCCCGACCTCGATCACCGTGGTCGCCACCAGTACTTGCAATTCGTTGGCGGCGAACGCGGCCATCACCGCCGCCTTCTCTGCCGGTTTCATCCGCCCGTGAACCAGCCCCACCTTCCATTGCGGCAGGTCTTCGCCCAGTTGGAGATGCGTATCGACCGCCGTCTGCAACTGCAAGGTTTCCGACTCTTCGATCAAGGGGCAGACCCAATACACTTGCTGCCCCTGACGGCAGGTCTTGTCGACGAAGGCGATGATTTCTTCACGACGCCCGCTGTTGATCAACTTGGTGACGATAGGGGTGCGCCCCGGTGGCAATTCATCGATAACTGAGACGTCGAGGTCGGCGAAAAAACTCATCGCCAGCGTACGCGGAATCGGTGTCGCCGACATCATCAACTGGTGCGGCTCCCCGCCCTTGTCCTTGAGCGCCAGCCGCTGCCCCACGCCAAAGCGGTGCTGTTCGTCCACGATGGCAAGCCCCAGCCCGGCAAACTGCACAGTGTCCTGGAACAGCGCATGGGTGCCGACCGCCAGGCGCGCCGTCCCGTCGCCGATGCGGGCAAGGACGTCGGTTTTCTGTTTCTTGCGCAGCGAGCCCGATAACCAGGCGACGTCGACCCCCAAGGGCGCGAGCCAGGCCGACAACTTCAGATAATGCTGTTCGGCGAGAATTTCGGTCGGCGCCATCAGCGCGACCTGGAATCCGGCTTCAATCGCCGCCAGCGCCGCCAGCGCCGCCACCACGGTCTTGCCGCTGCCGACGTCGCCCTGCAGCAAGCGGTGCATGGGATGCTCCGCCCCCATATCGGCATGAATTTCGGCCAGCACTTTCTGCTGTGCCCGCGTCAAGGCGAAAGGCAAGCCGTTCAGGAATGGGGTACTCAGGCGACCGTCGCCGCGTATTGCCACCGCGCGGCCCTGGCGCCGCGCCCGGTAAGCGAGCCTCATGGACAACTGTTGTGCGAGCAATTCGTCGAATTTGAGCCGCTGCCATGCCGGCAACAAGGGATCGGTCAACTGCTTGACCGAGTAGTCGGGCGTCGGCGCGTGCAGGATGCTGACCGCGTCAGCAAACGGGATGAGCCGTTCTGCCTCGGCCATTCCCGGGGGGAGCGTCTCGAACAGCGGCTGGGCCTTGAGTTCCTGTTGCACCATGCGCCGCAATACTGGCTGCGCAAGACCGGCGACAGTGGGATAGACCGGCGTCAGGCTGGTGGCCAGGCCATCGCCGGGCAGAACATCGCGGCATTTCGGATGCACCATCTCGTCGCCGAAGAAACCGCGCCGGACCTCGCCCAGCGCGCGCACGCGACGCCCGATTGCTAGTTGCTTCTGCTGGCTCGGATAGAAATGAATGAAGCGCAATATCAGCGTCGCCGTCGCATCCTCGATTTGCACCACCAGCTGCCGACGCGGCTTGAACTGGATCTCCTGCGACAGCACCTCGCCTTCGACCAGCACGGCCTGGCCGTAGGGCGCACTGGCGATCGGATACAGGTGGGTCTCATCTTCATAGCGCAGCGGAAGATGAAGAATGAAGTCGAAACGCCGGCGTATGCCGAGCTTTTCAAGCTTTTTCGCGGTGGCCGGCGCGGCGGTCAGCGGCTGGTTGGCTAGATCGTGAATTGGGCTCATCAGCCCGGATTGTAACGGAAGGGGGGGGGATGGGGAACGGCGGCGCCGGTTGCGACCGGCGCCGCCCTGGAATCATTGCCGTTCCCACACCTGTGAACGGCCGAGCAAGGAGATGCCGATATAGCCGTGGACATCGAGCTTGCGGCCGCCATCGAGCACCTTCAGACTCGCACTATAGACGGAACCGGACTTCGGGTCGATGATTTTGCCGCCCCTCCAAGCCTCGCCGTCCTGTTTCAATCCCCACAGAATGGTCATGCCGAGAACCGGCCGGCCCTTCAGTTCACCGTCGCATTTGTCGCATACCGCATCGGGATGCTGCAGCAGTTTCACGATGCGGCCGCTCAACTCGCCATCGGCATCCTGGCTGATCTGGATCAGCGCCTTGGCCTGGTGGGTTTCGTCATCGATGTTTTTCCAGGTTCCGACCGGGCTATCGGAGGCCTGCGCGACGGCGGACAGGGCGAACAACGCGCCGAAAACGGTGATAGTACGCAGCTGCATGCCGCCTCCTTCTTGTTTTCATTCAAACGATGGTTTGAATCAAACACTCCAGATTGCCACCTCCTGCCCTGCACGTCAACCGCGATCCAGAAATGACGAGGGCCCCGCAAGCGGGCCCTCGCCGGCGCAGCCTGCACTCAGGAAGCAAGAACCAGCACGGCATCCGCCTCGACCAGTGCCGCACGCGGCAAACTGGCGACGCCGAGCGCCGCGCGCGCGGGGAAAGGCTGATTGAAATACTGGCCCATCACCTCGTTGAAAATACCGAAGTTGCTCAGATCAGTCAGATACGCATTCAGTTTCACGATATCGTCCAGGCTGCCACCCGCCGCCTCGCAGACATGCTGCAGATTCTTGAACACCTGGTGCGCCTGGGCGGCAAAGCCGCCATCCACCAACTGCATGGTTTCCGGGTCCAGTGGAATCTGACCGGAAAGATAGACGGTGTCGCCGGCGCGGATAGCCTGAGAATAGGCACCGATTGCAGCCGGAGCCAGATCGGAGTGGATCGTTTTTTTAGTCATGGTGAGAAGCTCCTTCACTCAGAAACAGGGTCAGCAAATCGTTGAGAAACCGTTGCCCGAGCCCGGTCGGAAACAGGCGACCGTCTGCGCGGCCGAGCAAGCCGCGCGCGCAGGCATCGTCGAGGCGGGACGCGATCATCGCGGGGGCAAGCCCGGTGCGTTCGACAAACAGACTGGAATCGAACCCTCCGGTCAAGCGCAGGGCATTCATCATGAACTCGAACGGCAAATCGCGCCGGCCGACTTTCTGTCGCGTCTGCACGGCTGTTCCGGCCTCAACTCCGGCCAGATAGGCCGCCGGTTGTTTGTGCCGCATCTCGCGCCAGACTCCATCGGGCAGACTGATCTTGCCGTGCGCCCCCGCACCGATACCGAGATAGTCGCCGAACAGCCAGTAATTGAGGTTATGTTGACAGCGCCGACCCGGCCTGGCAAATGCGGAGGTCTCGTAATGTTCGAAGCCGGCGTGCCCAAGCCGCGCCTCGATCGCCTCCTGCATATCTGCCGACAACTCATCATCGGGCAACGCCGGCGGGGTATAGCGATGGAACAGCGTATTCGGCTCTATCGTCAGGTGGTAGGCAGACAAATGAGTCACGCCATGCGCAAGGGCCTGATCGATATCGGACAGCGCCTGCTCGAGCGACTGCCCGGGCAAGGCATACATCAAATCGATATTGACGTTGTCGAAATGACGGCACGCGATCTCGATCGCGCGATGTGCCTGCGCCGAATCGTGAATGCGCCCCAGCGCCTTGAGCTTGCCGTCGTCGAAGCTCTGGATTCCGATCGACAGCCGGTTGACCCCCGCCTGCCGATAGGCGAGGAAACGTTCGCTTTCGAAGGTACCGGGATTCGCCTCCAGCGTGATCTCGGCATCGGGGTCGAGGCGAACCCGCGCACGAACGCCGTCGAGCAGTTTTTCCAGCGCCGGTGCCGAAAACAGACTGGGCGTACCGCCGCCGATGAAGATACTGCGCACCGGCCGTCCCCAGACCGCGGGCAGGGCCGACTCCAGGTCGCGCAACAGGGCGTCGGCGTAGGCCGCGTCGTCGAAACCGTTCTTCGCCTCGTGCGAATTGAAATCGCAGTACGGGCATTTGCGCACGCACCAGGGAAAATGGATGTACAGGGACAGCGGCGGCAATACCGTCAACGCTCCCGGCATGGCAATGGTCGTCATCTACAGAGAACCGAGACGGGCGAGCAGCAAACGCGTGGCCTGGGCCCGATGGCTTTCGGTGTTCTTGTCCGCGGCCGGCATCTCTGCGGCCGTCATGCCGTGCTCCGGAAGCCAGAAATGCGGATCGTAGCCAAAACCGCCGCCACCGGCCGCGCGGTCTCTCACTTCGCCGTACCAGCTGCCGTCGGCAACGATGGGCTGAGGGTCGTCGGCATGGCGCAACAGAACCAGCACGCAATAGAACCAGGCGCGGCGATCGGCGATGCCATGCAGGCGCTCGACAAGCAGCGCGTTGTTGCGCAGATCGGACTTAGGCTCACCGGCAAAACGCGCCGACAGCACCCCGGGCGCACCGCCGAGCGCCGCGACGCACAGGCCGGAGTCGTCGGCCAGCGCCGGGAGGCCGGTCACCCGGCTCGCGTGACGCGCTTTTTCCAGCGCATTTTCCAGAAACGTCGCATGCGGTTCCGGGCATTCGCCCACGCCCAACTCGCGTTGAGCGATCACCGTCACCCCCAGCGGGGCCAACAATGCGGAAAACTCACGCAGTTTGCCGGCATTATTGCTGGCAAGAACAAGTTTATCGAACATGGTTTACTTTATCCCGTGAATTGCCGCCATGCGGCTGCGCATCGACGCTCAACGGCAATGGGCGGGTGTCGTTCCATAGCTGCAGCAGCAATGCGAGCTCCCGCGGCGAGAGCGCGCGCAGCACGCTCCATTTGCGTATCGAGTCGCCCTCCGGGGAGATCAGCGGATGAACTTTCAGATCTTCGCGATAGAAAGGCAGGGCCGACGCCACCGGGTTGATCGCGCCGTCGACATTGGTCAGCTCGGCAGCGTTCTTGCCATCGAGCAGAAAATTGATGAACTGCGAGGCCAGCTCGGGGTGGCGCGCGGCGACGGGTACAGCGACCACCTCGACGGAAAGCTGGTTGCCTTCCTTTTGCAGGACATTGCCTATGGTATAGCCGCGACGCTCCTCGCGCGCCATCTCGCGCGCTTGAAACATCTCGCTCGAATGCCCCATGGCCAGCCAGGCATTGCCTTGCACCAGATCGCGGACCGGCGAGGTGCCGGCCGGTACAGACCAGTAGGCGCGCGCGATGCGGATCACATCCGCCGCGCGACGATAATCGGCCTCGCTCGCATCGAGCGGAGAGCGCCCGAGATAGAACAGCGCCGCCGCAAATACCTCTCGCGGACGATCCGGGACAAAAACATGCCCCTTCAGGCGGGGCAGTATCCGCGGATCGAACAGGACGGACCAGCTGTACGGATCGATGCCCAGCTGCTTCAGTTTCTCGATATTGTATCCGATGGAAACCAGCGACAGCGCCGACGGCAAGCTGTAGACATTACCGCGGTCATAAGCCGGATTGAGCAGCCTTGGCTCCAGATTGCGCAGGTTGCCGAGGCGGGAGCGGTCGAGCGGCTGCAACGCCTTTTGCGCAATCAGGGCCGGTACCGCCAGGCTTGACGGAAACACCAGGTCGTAGCGAACGCCACTCTGCAGCTTGCTCACCAGTTCGTCGCCGCGGCCGAAGCTGTCCTGCACCACCCGACACTGGCACTCCTTCTCGAAGCGGTGCACGACCGTGTCCGGCAAACCGGCGCTCCCGCTGTAGAGATGCAGGATATCCCCGCCCTGCGCACAGGTAGAGAGCAGCACGAGCAGCAGACCGCGTATCTTCAAGACGCCTCCCTTTCAGCGGACCGGTTGCCTGCGACGGCTTCCAGCGCGCGCAACAACAAACGTTCGTCGGCGTCGCGCAGCAAGCTGGCGTCGGACAGAATGCGCCGCCATTGCCGTGCGCCGGGCTGGCCCTGAAACAAACCCAGGATATGACGCGCCACATTGCGCACGGCGTGCCCCTGCTCGAGCTGGCGCCGCACATAGGGTAGCAGCGCCCGGACCACCTCGGCGCGATCGGGAAGCGGCGTTGCCGCCCCATAGTACCGTGCATCCCAACTCGCCATCAAAAAGGGATTATGGTACGCCTCGCGCCCGAGCATGACGCCGTCCACATGACGCAGATGCACATCGATATCCTCAAGCGTCTTGACGCCGCCGTTGAGCAGGATTTCCAGCTCGGGCCGTTCGCGCTTCAAGCGGTAGACATAGTCGTACTTGAGGGGAGGAATTTCGCGATTATCCTTGGGCGACAATCCCTTGAGGATCGCATTGCGCGCATGCACGATGAAGGTGCGGCAACCGGCACGCGCGATGCGGTCGACAAAATCGGCCACATAACCGTAGTCCTCGACGGCATCGATGCCGATCCGGTGTTTGAGCGTGATATCGATATCGACGGCATCGCGCATAGCCTTGACGCAGTCGGCCACCAGCTCCGGCTCGGCCATCAGGCAGGCTCCGAACGCCCCCTTCTGAACCCGCTCCGATGGGCAGCCTACGTTCAGATTGACTTCGTCGTAGCCCCAGCTCTGCGCGAGGCGCGCGCAACGGGCCAGCTCGGCCGGATCCGAGCCCCCCAGCTGGAGTGCGAGCGGCCGCTCGCCGGGGTCGAACCGCAAGTGCCGCTCGACATCGCCGTGGATCAGCGCCCCGGTTGTGACCATCTCGGTATAAAGCCAGGTATTGCGCGTGATCAGACGCGCGAAATAGCGATAATGCCGATCGGTCCAGTCCAGCATCGGGGCCACGGACAGGCGGCGGGAAGGCGGTTTTACCGGGTTTTCCTGGATGGCACGGCTTTCGGCGCCATTGTGGACTGTCTTGTTTACGTTCATTCCAGCCAATTTCTGCCTGTTTTTGCCACACCAGTGCAACTGTGAATGCTATTTCAATGGTGCTATTAAACCAGCCGAAACAGTCTATAGCACTACGCACTCATGCAGCGGCGAAGCACGCTAAGCAATTGAAAAATAGAAATTATCCTGACCAACCGCCCCTAATCAAGCATGAGAGTCAGTTTCAGCACTTAAAAATTCGCAACCCGCTTGGGAAAGCCTTTTCCTGGATCAACCCTCACGGGCGATGGCTTGCTCGACATTGGCCAGCAAGATATCGGCTGCGGCAATCAGCTCAGCCAGCAGAGCGTCATCCACTTCCATATAGCCTTCGTATTCAGCCAGATTGCGTCGGTTATGACAGAGGTCGAACAGACGGACTTGGGCCTTGCTCAAATGAAGGGTATGTGCCAGGCACTGGAATACCAGATAGCGTCGGTCAGAGCGGTAACCGCACAAGCGCAGCGCGGTCAGTGCCAGAGCATGTGCCGCGTTGTAGGCGAGATCGAAACGGCTGGCAAAGGACAAGCTTGGACTGTGGGCATCCTGCAAGCGATCTATCGCCGAACGCAGCAAGCCTTCGCATTCTTTGCGGCCCGGCGGTTCCGCCTTCAGACCTCCACTGCGCAACAAGTTCTCCAAGTTATCATTGTTGCCCATTTCCCCCTCCTTCCGGCTTGCCGCCGATCAGGTTGATCTTCTCCTGCTCTCCGACCTTCAACACAAAACTGTTGCCCGCGTCTTCCTTTGCTCGCCAGTCGGCCAGAGTGTAAAGAGTGGGGTTGATGGTACGACCGAGCCGTTCCTCCAGCGGAATCAGGCACTCCATCACAGTGCTATAGCTTAGGTTCTCACCGATGAGCATCAGATCGATATCACTCGCAGCATGGGCATTTCCCTTGGCGATGGATCCGTAGATGAATGCCCAAACCAGTTGCTCTGCCAGAGGCTCCAGCGCTACTCGCAATTGTTCGCCAATTCCAAAGGTTTTGCTCACGATGCCGCACAGTTCAAGGTAGATCGGGCAGTCTGGATTGGCTCGATAGTGCGTCTGGTTACCCTGGTGGAACAGGGTCAACACGCCAGCCCTTTGCAAACGATCGAGCTCGCGCATGATGCTGCCTTTACCGACCTGGGCCCAACGGGCAATCTCGTTTGCGTAGAAGCTCTGATCCGGCTTGCCATAGAGCAATCCCAACACTTTCTGCTGGGTGGTTGTGAACAAAGCGTCGCTCAGCGACAGAGAGGCCATGGCAACGCCCAAAAGTCCCAAAAAGGGAATGTTAAGTCCTTTTTTGGGACTCATCAAGGCATCCCTGCGCATAGAGTCCCAGAAAGGGAATGATAAGTCTCATTTTAGGACTTATCATGGTCGCCGTTTTCTTCCCGGATCAACGCTTCAGACAATCCGGGCAGCGGCAAACCAGAAAAGCGCCGTTCAGACTATTCACCATCGTTTTCCAACTCAAATAGCGCTTTCAGCTGCTGACTTGGCGGCTGCAACAGCCTGACGCAGGGCCAGCGCCACCGTGTGGGCCAGAACCGCATCGGACCCTCATCAAGCCTCGAAATGCGGAATGGCCCGGCGCATGAATTCATCGAACAGCGGCACCGTAAACGCCATGTCGCCATGCGATGGACTGTAGATCATGCCTTTCTTGATCAGACTGGCGCGCACCGGCCCCATGCTCTGGATTTTGACCGCCAGCCGCGCGGCAATATCGCCGGTTCGATGCCTGCCGGGTTCGAGCTCGGCCATTGCCCGCAGAAACCTCTGCTCGCGCGGCGTCAAACGATCAAAACGCACCCGGAAAAAATTGCTGTCCAGCCGTTCGGACACGATCGCACTGCTTGCCTGCACCACCGCCAGACTGATCGGCGATGCGTCTGCGTGATTCCATGCCTGGTAACCCCACTCCTGCAGGAAGTAAGGATAGCCATGCGTCAACCGGGCGATTTCCTCCAGAGCCTCATCGTCTATCGTCTCACCCGCCTCACGCACCGGATCGCGCAGCGCCTGGATCGCCGCCGCCGTCGGCAACGGGCCGATATCGGGAAAGCTGAACAAGCGCTCCGCATACGATTTCGACTCGCCCACCAGCGCAGGCAGAATGGGAAGCCCGGCCCCCACAAGGACCAAAGGCAGCTGGCGCTGTTGCATCTTGTGCATCGCCATCACCAAGGCGCTCAACTCTCCCGCGTTGAAATACTGGATTTCATCGATCAGGATCGCGACCGCCACTCCACGCTCTTTCGCTGCCTCGGCCACCGCCACGAACAGACTGGGCAGATCCAGCTCCAGGTCGCCGCTATCGGCCGCACCGGTTTCGGGTTCAATGTCGATACCGATGTCGAACTCCCCCACTCTAACCTTGATCGCCGAGACAAAACTCTTCAGTACCGCAATGCCGCGGCGCGCCTTGTCGCCGGCGCCGGCCATTCTATCCAGCTCGAACAACAAGCGCCGCAGCGGCGGCGCAAGCAGCACCGCCAGCGACTTGCCATCGTGCGCCTCGATCAAGAGACTGCGGTAGCCGGCAGCCTGCGCCATTCGCTCGATCTCGTTCAAGAGCACCGTTTTGCCAACCCCGCGCAGGCCGGTGAGCAGCATGCTTTTCTCCGGCCGGCCAGCCTTCACCCGCCCCAGCAACACGCGTGCCTGCTCCAGCACGCCCTCGCGGCCGGCCAATTCCGGCGGCGGCGAGCCCGCCCCTGGCGAGAACGGATTTCTGATCTTGTCCATACGATCCTGTCTCCAGCGAAGTATCGTCATGTATAGCAAAATATACGGCAACAGCCGTATACATTGTTATACATCATTGGGTCTCGCCGCCAGACCTCGCTCGTCGAACGGCATGGGGCACGCTCGATCCCCCCGGCGCTACTGTCACCCTCCGCCCCCTCGCCCCGCTTCACGCACGGACATCGCCGGACAGGCCGGTGTGCTAGTATCCATACCGTTCCCGAACCTATGGACGGCACATCAATGTACGACGAACACGACCTGATCATCTCTCCTTTGCAACAGAAATACACGGCAGAAGGCAAAACGGTGGAAGTGTGTATCTACCGCTTGCCTGACACGGGTTGGACACTGGAGATTGTGGACCCATACGCCAACTCGACGCTTTTCGATGGCGAGTTCGACTCCGATCAGGCCGCGTTCGACCTTTTCCTCGAGGAGCTTGAACAGGAGGGTATCGAATCGATGATAGGCCCTGCTCCCGCCCCGACATCCCGCTGATGCTGGCTTTCCGCTGGCGACTTCGCGGAGCAGAGACACGGGCTGGTCTGAATCCGTCCGCAAAACGGGCAGCGCAGCCCCCGACTTTGCCCCGGGCGACATGCCCGGAGGTGCGAGGCGGTAGGCAGATCGCCAGCCGACCGGAAAGAGAATGCCGTCCTTCGCCCCCCGGACGGAGTTCGCCGGAATGCACATTCCGACGCCCCGCACGGCTGCGCCCTGCTTGAGCCGCCACCGCGCTCGGGGGATACTGGCAGGATGAATGTTATTTCTGAGCGTACCCCCGGATGACCCATCGTATCGTCTTTGTCGAAGATGACGCCGACCTGGCGGAACTCATCAGTGATTTTCTGTCCCGCCACGAGATGAATGTGCTCATCGACCCGCGCGGCGACAGCGCGGTCGATACCATCCTGCGCGAGCAACCCGATCTCGTCCTGCTGGACATCATGTTGCCAGGCAAGGATGGCCTGACCATCTGCCGCGAGTTGCGACCGATGTATAGCGGCCCCATCGTCATGCTGACCTCGCTCGATAGCGATATGAACCAGATACTGGGGCTGGAACTCGGCGCCAACGACTACATTCTCAAAACCACCCCCCCCTCGGTGCTGGTTGCCCGCCTGCGTGCGCAATTACGCAACCATCACCCGGAAACGCCGCAGGCCCCGGCACAGAGCAGTAGCCTGCGTCGCCTCGCCTTCGGACAGCTGGAGGTCGACCCGGTCAACCGCGACGTAGTGCTCGATGGGGAGCAGGTGATTCTGTCGACATCGGATTTCGATCTCTTGTGGCAGCTCGCCAGCCATGCAGGCGAGATCATGAAACGCGAAGATCTGCTGAAAAAACTGCGCGGAGTCAGCTACGACGGTCTCGATCGCAGCATCGATGTCGCCGTGTCGCGCCTGCGCAGAAAGCTCGGGGATAATCCGCTGGAGCCTTTCCGCATCAAGACAGTCCGCAACAAGGGCTATCTGTTCTCCTTGTCGGGCTGGGAGTAAGCCGTTTCATGCGCAAGTTATTCATCCAGTTTTATGTCCTGTTGATGGGCTGTTTTCTGATCGCAGTCGTTCTTGTCGGCATCGTCTACAAACAAGCGATCGACAAGGTCGGCGAACGCTATCTGTCCGACCTGCTGCGCACGACCCTGACCCTGATCGAGACCGAACTCCGCGGCGTCCCGCAGGAGCTGTGGGCGGAGAAACTGGAGCAGGACGACCATCGCTTCACCTTCCATGTCCGCGTCGAGCGGGAAAGCGCCTACGACCTCGACGAAACGTCGCGCGACGCCCTTGCTCGCGGCGAAATCGTCATGTTGGAGAACAACTACCTGTTCCTGCAGCGCATAGATGACAGCGACTACGTCCTCGTCGCCGGCCCCTTGCGCTACCTGTTCTTTTTGCATCAGCTCAAGTGGTTCGACTATGCCTTGCTGGTGATCATAGGACTCTCGCTCGCCGTGCCCGTCTTGTTATGGATGCGCCCGCACTGGCGCGACCTGATGACGCTGGAGCAGGCCGCGACGAGGCTGGCAGTCGGGCAGTTCTCTGCCCGCGCCGTGCTGCCGCAGAATTCCGGCGTGCGCCGGGTCGGTCAGGCCTTCAACCGCATGGCCGACAGCATCGTAGAACTGCTGGCCAGCAAGAAGGCGCTCACCAATGCCGTCGCGCACGAGTTGCGCACCCCGCTTGCCCGGCTGCGCTACCGCCTCGCACTACTTGAAGATAGCGTCGCCTCGCCCGCGCGCCAGGCGATGGAGCGCGACCTCGACGCCATCGACAAGCTGATCGAAGAACTGCTTTTGCACGCCAAGCTAGACCGCCCGGAAGTGCCGCTGTCACCGGTGCAATTCGCCGCCGCCGAGTGGATAGACGAGCGCATCCGCGAGCAGGCTGCGCTTGCGCCGCAACTGCAGTGGGAACGCGACCCGCAGATCGATCAGCTCGGCAGCCTCTGTGGCGATCTGCATCTGCTGACACGGGCGCTGGACAATCTGCTGTCCAATGCGCGCCGCTATACCGGCACCCGGGTCCATGTCGCTTTGCGCATCGAAGCCGAGCGCCAGACACTGATCGTCGACGACGACGGCCCGGGGGTACCGGAAGAGGAAAGGCAACGCATTTTTTCCGCCTTCGTCCGGCTGGACAAAAGTCGCGCCCGCGCCACCGGCGGGCACGGCCTCGGACTTGCCATCGTAGAGCGTATCGCCCGCGCCCACCAGGGCAGCATCAGTGTCGGCAATTCGCCGCAAGGCGGTGCGCGCTTCGAGTTGTCGTGGCCGAAGACGCCGCCTGTACATTTTGTTACACGGGGAAACATACCGACTGTAGACACCCCGGAAGCATCCGCTTAGCATGCCCTCGCTGGAAAGTCTCCACTATGTCTGCACACGCGGATGGCTCGGGGCCGGAATGCCCTGCATTTCGCGGATCGGCTGTCCATGCGGGTAGCGGTGCGCAGCTGGACTCTTTCAAGCACTTCGACAAACAAGGATCAAAGACAAAATGAATAAGTTCATCATGCTCGCCGTGGCCGCAGCGTTCGGCCTGACCTCCACTGCTGGCTTCGCCGCTGAAGCTTCCGCAGCGACCGCCATCCACAAAACGACCGCTGCCAAGAAAAAGGCTGCCAAGAAAGTCGTAAAGAAAGAAGCATCGCAAGCTGCTCAAGCTGATGCTGCCGCTTCGGCCCCCAAAGCGGCCAAGAAGGCCAAGAAAGTAGCCGCCAAGAAAGCAGCCAAGAAAGTCGCTGCTTCGCAAGCCGCTCAAGCCGATGTTGCCGCTTCGGCCCCCAAGGCTGCCAAGAAGGCCAAGAAAGTAGCGAAGAAGGCTGCTGCCTCCCAAGCCGCTCAAGCCGACGACGCTTCCGCATCGGCCAAGAAGGCTGTTAAGAAGCACGCTGCCAAAAAGCACGCCAAGAAGCACGTAGCCAAGAAAGTCGCGGCTTCGCAAGCCGCTCAAGCCGATGCTGCCGCTTCGGCCCCCAAAGCAGCCAAGAAGGCCAAGAAGGTCAAGAAAGTAGCGAAGAAGGCTGCTGCCTCCCAAGCCGCTCAAGCCGACGACGCTTCCGCTTCGGCCAAGAAGGCTGTTAAAAAGCACGCTGCCAAAAAGCACGCCAAGAAGGCTGCCAAGAAAGTCGCTGCTTCGCAAGCCGCTCAAGCCGATGTTGCCGCTTCGGCCCCCAAAGCAGCCAAGAAGGCCAAGAAAGTAGCGAAGAAGGCTGCGGCTTCCCAAGCCGCTCAAGCCGACGACGCTTCCGCTTCGGCCAAGAAGGCTGTTAAAAAGCACGCTGCCAAAAAGCACGCCAAGAAGGCTGCCAAGAAAGTCGCTGCTTCGCAAGCCGCTCAAGCCGATGCAGCCGCTTCGGCCCCCAAAGCAGCCAAGAAGGTTAAGAAAGTAGCGAAGAAGGCTGCTGCCTCCGCTGCCAAGTAAGCTCGCAATAATGTACTGAGAGATCGGGGTGCCATCGCGCACCCCGATTTTTTTATGGGGGGAGTACCAATGAAGACACGTGCACTGCTGCTGATACTGCTGGCATGCCTCGTTGCCGCGCCAGCCATGGCCGCCAAGCTGACCCGCGAGCAACTGGCCCTGTTCTACGGCAAGGACAGCCGGGTCAAGGTCCCGGTCGACACGATGCCGTGGCAAACCATCGGCCAGCTGGAAACCGCCGGCCACCTGCGCTGCAGCGGAACGCTGGTCGCGCCCGATGTCGTTCTGACGGCCGGCCACTGCTTTGTCGGCAAGAAGGGCCGCCTCGACCCCGCGGTCAGCTTCATGCTGGGCATTGACGGCGATACTTACGATACATTGGTCGGCGTCAAGCATGTCTACGTGAGCCAGGTGCTGCTCAAAGGCATTATTCGCCACCCTCATTCGATGACGATTCCGCCCGCAGTCGCCCCCTACGATTTCGCCTTTGTCCGCCTGAGTCAACCGGCGGGCAAGGAATTCGGTTACCTGCCGCTGTTCCAGGGCAATGCCGCTGCTCTCAAATCCCTGCTGGTGCGGAATAACTGGCGTGTCACCCAGGCCGGCTACCCGGTCGATACCAACGGGGTGATGATGGCGCACAAATCCTGCCAGGCGATCGAATTGCAAGACGACGGCCGGCTCGGCCATCGCTGCAATACCCTGCCCGGAGACAGCGGTTCGCCCATTCTTGCGCAACAGAACGGCAAGTATGTGGTGATCGGGCTGCAAAGCTCGGCGCCGAGCGCGCGCGACCGCCAACGTGCGAACAATATGGCGTTGACGGCCCCGGTATTCGGCGGACTGCTGCAGCGCTTCATCGCCGGCAAGTTATAGCCGCCCGGGCAAGGCGGCGCCGGCCCGGCTCACTGCGCGGGGATGCCGAGCGCCTCGCCCTGTGCGGCGATCAGCTCGCGTATGCCTTTTTCTGCCAGCTTCAGCAACTCCGCCATTTCATCGCGGCTGAAGGGTTCGCCTTCGGCCGTTCCCTGGATTTCGACAAAATGCCCGGAGCCGGTCATCACCACATTCATATCGGTTTCGCAGGCAGAGTCTTCCGGATAATCGAGGTCCAGTACCGGCGTCCCCTGGAAGATGCCAACCGAAACCGCGGCGACAAAGTCGCGGATCGGACTTTGCTCCAGTTTGCCGGCGGCCAGCAAACGGCCTATGGCATCATGTAGTGCCACAAAAGCACCGGTGATGCTGGCGGTGCGGGTTCCACCATCTGCCTGAATCACATCGCAGTCGATCACGATCTGCCGCTCGCCCAGGCGCTTGAGGTCGACCACGGCACGCAGCGAACGGCCGATCAAACGCTGGATTTCCTGCGTACGCCCGGACTGCTTGCCGCTGGCCGCTTCGCGCCGCATACGGCTGCCGGTGGAGCGCGGCAGCATGCCGTATTCGGCCGTGATCCAGCCCTGGCCCTTGCCTTTGAGAAAACCGGGCAAGGATTCTTCTACGGTGGCAGTGCAAATGACTTTGGTATCGCCGAACTCCACCAGCACGGAACCTTCGGCATGGCGAGTATAGTTGCGGGTAAGACGAACGACGCGCAGGGCATCGGCGGAACGTGAAGAAGGTCGCATGAGATCCATCCGGGCAAAAGGTCTGATTATACGTGGCCGTCCCGGAACCGTGTCCCGCATGCGAGTACATTGAGTCGCAGGATGGCAATTGCTATAGTGACCGGGCCTGGATTACCCGGATATGCCAAGCAATTCGGGCCTGATCGCTGTAGAATTTATGGATGTATTGCAGGAGCCCACTATGATTTTGAGTATGACAGGCTTTTCCTCCACAACCAGAGAGTTTCCTGGGGGAGTTTTAAGCCTTGAGCTGCGCGCCGTCAATCACCGCTACCTCGATGTCCAGATGCGGCTGCCTGAAGAATTGCGCATTATCGAGCCCCATTTGCGCGAGCAGATTGCCGGGAAGGTATCGCGTGGGAAACTTGAGTGCCGCCTCGGGCTCAATCAGGTCGAAAGCAGTGCACCGACGCTGGAGCTGAACCGCGACTTCCTGGCCAAGCTGCTGAGCGTCGCTTCCGAGGTGCAGGAACTCGCGCACGATACCCGCGGCCTGACGGCGGGCGAGATCCTACGCTGGCCGGGCGTACTGCGGTCAAACGAGCTTCCCCCCGAGGTCCTGCACAAATTGTGCTTCGAGGCCCTGGTAACGGTTCTGCTCGACTTCAACGCTTCGCGCGAACGCGAAGGCGAGAAGCTCAAGGCCGTGTTGCTCGAACGCGTGGTCGCCATGGAGTCGATCATCCAGACGATCAAACCCAAGCTGCCACTGATTCTGGAAGCGTATATGGGCAAGCTGTCGAGCCGCCTGCGCGAAACGCTCGATAATGTCGACGACGATCGCATCAAGCAAGAGTTCGCCCTGTTCGCCCAGAAAATCGATGTCGATGAAGAACTGTCGCGCCTGAGCACGCATCTGAGCGAGGTAAGGCGCATTCTGAAGGTCGGCGGTCAGACCGGCAAGCGGCTCGACTTTCTGATGCAGGAGCTCAACCGCGAAGCCAATACGCTGGGTTCCAAATCGGTATCGACGGAAACCACCCAGGCGTCGGTCGAACTGAAGGTGCTGATCGAGCAGATGCGCGAGCAGATCCAGAATCTCGAGTAGCCTGTCACCGCATGCCACACCGTGGCAGAGAACCCACAAAAGCCCCGCCAGCCGGGGCTTTTTTCATGCATATTGCATGCAACAATATTTTTTGGCATACACTAGACATGCCGGCGCCGGGATTCACAGCCATCAGTCGATATCGCCTTGCCCCGGTGCCCTTTCCAGGTGAGGATCACCATGATTGCATATCAATCGCCTTTTTTTTCTTATTACACCGGGCACCCGCTGAAGGCGATCGGGTGGGTTCTCACGGTCATGCTGACGCTCGCCGTTACCTTGATGCTAGACATCCGCTCAGCGCTAGGCGGAATGATGCTGATCGGTGTGCTCCACCCGGTATGGGTGAGCATGCGTTTATCCGATTTGGTCGGCCGCAAGGCAGTGGCTTATGGCGACAGTCCCGAGCAGCGCATCGTGTACGTACAGGGCATTCCCGTTTCCGACACGGTCAAGCCCTTGCGTAATGTACTGTTTTTTTCGGCAGAACACATGCGCAAGGAATTGCCCCGGTTCGCCTTGTTCCGCGTCCTGCTCTACCTGATCTGCGCGGCGATAGCCGTTAGAGACCTGTTGCAGGAGTTGGCCGTCTGGCAGCACTCTCCGGATTGGCATGCTTCGGGACCCGTTGTGGCCAGCGCCTTGATCGGCTTCTTCGCCTGGCGGGCGCGACTCTGCTTCGCGTTGTGGCAATCGGGGGTTCGCGGGCAGTGGCGGATCGCTTCATCCACGCTTGACGGCATTCAGGTCTCGGCGGCCTACGTCAGCCGGCCAGGCGATCGCGATGCGGCTGGCGTGCCTTATCTTGAAGCCCTGCTCGCCCCGCGCTGGCGGTGACGCCTACCCTTGCCGGGCGAACCGCCATGCGACGATGGGCGGATGCATTTTCGCGCGATTCCCGCGACAAGACGTGGCGTTAGCATGATGAACGGGTGCCGGATCAGGCAGGGTCCGGGTACGACGGCAAGGCGCCAACTGGGAAAAATGGCGTATTGTCAAAGGCTTAAATTCGTGCCATAGTTAAATCACCCATATAGCATACCGACATCCTTCAGTGGACGTTCGCCATGAGCATTGCCGCGGTTTCAAGCTACTCCTCTCAACCCTCTGCCCAGACAGGCAGCAGCCTGCATGCGCTCGCCATCGCCGTACAGTCGGGCAACATCGCCGCCGCGCAACAGGCGTTTAACTCGCTCAGCCCCCATGCCACCCAGGGCATAGGTTCGGCGCCGCTGCAACAACTCGGTCAGGCGCTGCAATCCGGCGATTTGCGTCAAGCGCAAAGCGCGCTGTCGCTGATCCAGGCCACGCAGGCCCGCGCGGCCGAAATCGGTGCCAGCAGCGCTGCGACTAGCAGAGCCATCGAGTCCGCTCTGGGCGGCAACGTGGATACTTCCGCTTAGCATGTTCAGCGCGGCGGCAGCAGCGGCCTCTCCGCCAGCGGCGTCGACAAAATGATAGAGGTTCGGGTTTCGCCCAGGTGATTGACGCGAGCGACCAGGGCTTCGAGGTGGGCCACATCGCGCGCAACGAGACGGAACAGATACGAGTCGGCCCCGGTCACATGGTGACATTCGGTCACCTCGGGCATGGCGGTCAACACGTCAAGCAAAGTCTGCTTGTAGGGCTGCGGCACCGTGATTCCCACGATAGCACACAGCGTGTAGCCCACTTTCTCAGTGGCGACGCGCGCATGGTACCCCTTGATGACGCCCGCCTCCTCCAGCCTCTTCAAGCGCTCAGAAACCGCCGGCACGGATAACTCTACCGCCCGCGCCAGCTCGGTCAGCGAAAGCCGGGCTTCGGCCTGCAGGCACTCCAGTATCCTCCACGATTTTCCATCGATTTCCATATTTCAGCCAATCTGTACCATCAATTTAATATATTAATAATAATAGACAATACGCCTTAAATCGAGCATCCCAATCGACGTCACTAGCCCTCAAACTAGACTCCTGCCACCTCTACATCCCCGGGAGAATACGATGAGTGCCGTGACCTTGTTTACCCAGTCTGCCCTCGCCGGGCTGGCTATTGCCGCTCCGATCGGGCCGATCGGCATGCTTTGCCTGCAGCGGACCATACGACAAGGCCCCGCCCACGGCATGGCGACCGGCCTCGGAGTCGCCAGCGCAGACGCCTGTCATGCCCTGCTCGCGGCGCTGGGAGCGGGAGCGGTCGGCCGGCTGCTGCTCCCGCTGGCCCCATGGCTGGCTCTGGCCGGGGCCGGCTGTCTGATCTGGATGGGCTACGGCAGCTTTTGCCGCCAGCGTCAGGAAGCCGCCTGCGCACGCGGTGCCAGTAGCTTGTGGTCCAGTTGGGCATCCGCCCTCGCGCTGACCATGAGCAATCCGCTGACCATACTCTCGTTTCTCGCCCTGTTCATGCAGCTGGCCGGCCGCGCCGCACCCGGCATCATGGAAAGCGGGCTGATGGTCGCCGGCATTTTCACCGGTTCGACACTGTGGTGGCTGCTGCTGACGCAGGGTTTCGGCCGTTTGCTGCTGCAGCTGGGGCAAGCGGTCGGCCACCGTCTTCAGCAGTTGTGCGGGCTCATTCTGATGGGGATGGGTGCCTGGCTGGGGGCGATGGCAGCGGCGCGTCTGGCGCTGTGAGCGCTCGATGCGCCTGACGCGGGAATGGCAGCGACAAGGTCGCCCTGTTCCGCCCATGCCGCCAGGAGCGATCGAGGCGCGATCCGCTTACTTGATCGGTGCCGCATTCTCGTTCGCATCGACGGTAAACAAGGGGGTGCCGATACTGACGCCGGGGCTGGCCCGGGCAGGGAGGGGGCGGCAAACAGGGTGCCGCTCAGTCGTCTGCCGCTTCGTTGGCCACTGTCGGCTCCAGCACGCCCTTATTCCCTGCGGATTTTTTCCACACCCCGGACAGGCTCCAATCGCCATCTGGCGACAGCACATCCATATCCCAGCGCGTGGCCTGCGAGGCCTTGAAAGTGCCGCTGTACTCGCCGGGCGCACTCTGGACAACGGTGACCGTCTGATCGAAACGGCTGAGGGTGGGATGGCGCAAGCGCAGTTGCAATACCGGCGGCAAGGGCTGGCTGTCGGTATGGCTCAGTTGCATCGCGATCGTTCCGGCTGCCGGATCGAGAACGATGCGACCGGCCAGCCCGCGCTTCGCCGCCGCGGCGCCAGCGTGCAACGTCTTGTTGATCGCCTGGCCCGAGGCATAGTAGTGGCTATCGACCATCGGGTCCTGCTTGCTATACGCCTCGTAGGCCAGGTAGGAGCCGACACAGACGGCGGTCGCCGGCAGTGCCAGCAACAACCAGGGCCAGAGCTGCCGATACCAAGGAACAGCACTGCGATCACTCATGCTCGACGTCCTTGCGCGGAGAAGGGTGACCCATTATCACCTATTTTGGGTAAACATTTCAGCCCCCGCGCGTCTGGCGCTGGGCCAGCCATGCTCCAAGCTCATAATCCTTACCCGCGGCCTCGTGCTCGAGAAAATAGACGAAAGCCAAAATTTCCGCTACCGCGCGGTAAAGCTCGGGCGGGATCTGCTGATCGAGGTCAACCTGCATCAGCAAGGACACCAGCTCGGGCGAATCGTGCACGAATACCCCCGCGGCACGGGCGCGGTCAATGATGCGCTCCGCCATCTGGCCATAGCCCTTGGCGACGACATTCGGCGCACGCCGACCTTCTCGATAGCTAAGCGCAACCGCGGAGCGTCGCAGCGTGCTGCCTTTGTCAGCCGCCATCGCTCTTGACCGTCATGCCTGCCAGCGTGATGCCGGCGGCAGCCATGGCATCGACCAGACGCTGGCCATTCGCCTCGATCAGCCGCCCAGCGGCCTCTTCATCGGTGGTAAAGGCAACCTGGACCGCGCCGCCTACCAGGCGCACACGCGCCTTCATGCCGCCAAGCACGGGCATGTTCAGCGACAGTTGCGTCGACCAGCTGCGCTCATCGTCTTCGCCGCCTCGCGCCTCGCGTTCTTGCGCGGTCTCGGGCTGGATCTGCATCTGCATAGGCTGTCCGGGCCAGGCATAGCCCTGCAGCAGAACCTGTTTGTGTTCGAGGGTGTCGAGCTGGTTCTGGACCAGGCGGCCGAGTTCGGGCGTCGTGGCCCCGGCATCGTGCGCATGGGTGGCGGCTCCGATATCCAGCGCAGCGGCCCGCAATTGCGCAGCCTCCCCTATCCGCGCCTGCGGCTCGAGCCGCAGGGTGTCCAGCGGCAAGCGCCCGCCTTCCCAGGCTTTCAGGTGCGACTCGTAAAACAGCCCGCTGCGCTCCACCGTATGCTGCAACTGGGTGGCTACGCTGGCCGGGTTCTGCTGCCCGGCATCGACAAGCACCGTTGCCGCCGGCCGCGTCTGTACGGTCAATCCGGCCGCCGTGTCTCCACCCGCCGCCGCGCCCGACAGCATCAGACCGCTGCTCGCCCCGGTGCCCGCCTCGGCACCGGCCGGGGCCTCCTGTGCCGCGCTCAGCAGATCGGTCAGATAGCGCGATGCCCGGCTCAGCTGCACGTCGACAGAGGCATTGCTGTCGCCGCTGCTCGCCGCACCGGCATCGCCGCCTGCCGTTCCCTGATCCAGCAAAAAGCTCAACTGGGGTTTGACACTCGCGACGCGCAACTGAATCAGGTCGCCGTTCAACTGAGTGCCGGCGGGGAGATTCAGGGTGAACAAGCCGTTCTTGATCAGTACCGCGACCTGGTTCGGCCCCAATCGCTCAGCGACGCGGGCATTGACCACTTCATCGAGCAACAGCAGCGGCGGGCGCAACGGCAAGGCGCCAGCCTGAACCAGCAGGCGGCCGCCTTCTCCCAGTTGACCGAGCGAGTTGACCGGCTGCGTCGAGAGTTCGGCCGGCGCCGGCGTGATCGAGGCCAACGGCGAAATCATGAGGTGGAGTTGTTACGGTACAGGGAAAGAATCAATTCGGCTTCGCTGCGCGAGATGCCGCAGCGAGACGCGACTTCGGCGGCGCCGAGGCCCTGCCGTATCATTTCGATGGCCTGGTTGTAGGGCGAGACCACGGCATCGTCCTGCGCCTTGCCCTGCTGGCGCTCGAAACGTTCGGCCAGGCGCAGCAGGTCGCGCTGCTGATTGCTGATCTGATGCTGCAATTGCTCGATATAGAGGGCCGTCACCTTGTCGCCGTCACGCTCGAGCCGACGCAGGCGCTTATGGAGATACCATCCCTGCGCGACGATCACCGCAAGCAGGATGACATTGCTGGTCAACAAGGCAAAGGCGGACATGAGGATATCTCCGGCGGACCGATTCCCTTTAAGGATAGCAAGGACTGATGCCCGACCGCCAAGGATAACGCATCCAGCATCAAGAACGATATGATTGCCGCAGGCGCTTTTGTTGCGTCAGCGAGGACATCCGGGCTTTGAGCTCCAGACAGGTACGGTCCAATATAGCTTCGATCTCGCGATTTTTCACCAGTGCCCGCGCAAATGCGGCGCGGCTCTCGGCATGGGACTCCAGCCAGGCGCCGCTGACGCCCTGCTGAATCTGTTCGAAATACTCGCTGCGCTGCTGCAGCATGGCGACGAAGTCGTCCCACTCTTGCCGCTGGGCCAAATCCAGCATGCGATCGGTCAGCCCCAGAAAGTCGTCGAACACCTTCTCGTCCATCGCGCTCACGCCGCAGGCGTCGTATGATTCTTGCGGTCGAGTTGTTGCCAGGCTGGCAGAATGGTTTCCAGCAAATCGCGAACTTCCGCCAGGATGGACTGGTCGTTCTTCATGTTGGCAATGCTGATACGGTACTTCATATAAACATACAGCTCGTTCAGATTATCGGCCGCCTCGCTGCCCGCCTCCAGATCCAGCGCCAGACGCAGCCCCTCCAGTATCTGGTTGGTCTTGTTGATATAGCGCGCCTTTTCCTCGTATTTCTTGTGCTCCATGGCGATACCCGCCTGAAGCAATGCCTTGAGTGCGCCCTGGTACAACATCACCACCAGTCCGGTCGGGCTTGCGCCATAAACGGCCGACTTCATGGCATCGTTTTCGTAGGCCTTGTTGAACTGTTTGCGCAAAAATGCATTAACCATTAAATGCTACCTTTTAACCAGAAGAAGACGACGACGACGAAGCCAGCATGGAAGACATCTGCGACGAAGTCTGCTGCATCTTTTCCAGCGCCGAGTTCAGATCGGAATACTGTTTCAGATACTGCGCCTGCAAATGGGTCAGATTGGAGGTCAGCCTATCCTGCTGCTGCTTTTCGCTGTCGATGCTGCTATTGATCGCCGCCTTCTCCGACAGGACGATGCCGTCCGGGCCGAGCAGATCGTTGATCGTCGTATTGTAGCGCTGCGCCACGCCATCGTTATTCGAATTGCTGAACAGGCGGGACACCTCTTCGGGCTTCGCGCTGAGTGCGGCCTGGAACTTGGCGCTGTCCAGCGCGAGAGTGCCATCCTTCTGCGTCGTGATGCCGACCTGTGCCAGATACGCGTAGGACGTGGTCGAATCGACCCCGGAAATCGGCACCTGCAGCATGTTCTGCAACGTATTTCGCATGCTGCGCAAACTGCCGTTGGCCTTCATATTGCCGTCCAGCATCAGGCCGATCTGCGTCTGCACCGAATTGTAGGCCGAGACGAAGTCCTTGACGTTGCTCTCGACCGCCTTGGCGTCCTGGGTCACGGTCAACGTCGCCGAGCCGATCTTGTTCAAGCTCAGATTCAGACCCGACACGGCATCACCGACTTGATTGCTGCTCGAAGTGATGCCGACGCCGTTGACGGTAAAGGCGGCGTCGCCCGCCGCGCTGGATTCGGAGATTCCGGTACTGCTCTGGGTCAGTCCATCCAGGCTCGCGGCCGAACCGGCCGGTGCATCGACGGTGCCGGCGCCTGTCACCAGCGAAAAGCTGTTGTCCTTGCCGGCCAGATGCGAAGCCAGTACCAGCTTGTAGTGGCCGTTGCTCTTGACGATGGTCGCATCGACGCCGATGCCGGCGCTGTTGATCTGCGACTGCAAATCATTCATCGAAATATTGCCACCGCTGCCCGCGACCACGTTCACCGTCTGCACGCTGCCGCCGATATTGAAAGACAGGCTGACCGGCGCGCCGCTGATGGCCGCATTGGGATCGGTGATCGCCGAGCCGTCCGACTTCTCGTCGAATACCAGCTGGCGCGGAGAAGCCAGGGCAGTGGTGTTGATCGTATAGGTGCCCGGCATCGCCCCTGCCGAGGTCGTTGCCGTCGCCGTCGCTTCGTCGCTGGACGAAACGGCGTACTGCTGCAGGAAGGATCCGCTGGACAAAGCCGTCATCGACGTCTGCAGGCTGGATAGGTCGGAACTGAGCGAGCCGATGGAGCTCAGCTCAGCATTGTAGGTCTTGACGCGGCTCTGGCTGGCCGTCAACGGACGGGATGCCACCGACATCAGCTGACTGACCAGTCCCTGAACGTCGAGCGGGCCGCTGTTCGTGGTAATCGAAGCTGAAGATGACATCGGTACGTCCTTTCAAAGGGCGGCGCAAGCCGTCCTCTATTCAGGCCTGATCCTTGAGCAACATGCCCTTGAAGTCGTCGATCGCCTTGGCGATGCGCACGATGTCCTCGGACGGGATCTGGCGAATGATTTTTTGCGACTGCTTGTCGATGACCTTGATCACCTGGATATCGGTATCCTTGTCGACCGAAAACTGCAGCTGGCTATCATACAGCGTCGCCGCCTTGTTGAGCTGGTCGATCGCATCCTGCACGTCGCGTTTGCTCGGTTTGGCGTTGCCGATCTGCTGGGCCTGCGCGCTGATGGTGCTCAGCAGGGCATCGTTGGCCTGGATCGAGCCATTGCCCGGAGTCGTCGACGAATTGGCGGCATTGTCGCCCTGGCTCTGACTGACGGCAGACACGGCCTGCGCCGACCCGGGCAAAACGATAGTCGAACCGGCATCGCCCTGCGGCTGGACAAGTTCGACTTGCTGCCGTTGCAAAGACACGACACCCGCGTTGTTACTCAGCGACTGAAGAGGTGGAATTTGCATGTCCGGCTCCTGCTAAGAAAGCCCTGGCGCACCGGAGCGCCAAGGCTTTTACACTGATCGTCAGGCTCCGAAGGCGCTGCGCTCGGAGTCTTCCATCTATTACTGTAGCAGGGTCAGCGCCGCTTGCGGCAGAGAGTTCGCCTGTTTCAGGATAGAAGTACCAGCTTGTTGCAGAATCTGGTTCTGCGTAAGCTTTGCGGTTTCCGACGCGAAGTTGACGTCCACGATACGGCTCTTGGCGGCAGTCAGGTTCTGCGTGTAGTTGGTCAAGTTGGCAACCACCGCGTTGAAGCGGTTTTCCACCGAACCGAAGGTCGAGTTGACGTTCGACACGGTACCGATGTCGGCGTCCAGCGACGACAGTTCGGCCTGGGCGCCACTCTGCGACAACACGTTGATCACGCCGGTCGCCGTCAACGAAGAGTTGTACGAAGACAGTTGCGACGTCATGTCGGTCGCGGAAATGGTGATCTGGTTGGTCGCCGAGCCGGACGAACCGACCTGGAAAGTCAGCGAATTGCCGCCCGACAACAGCTGGGTGCCGTTGAACAGGGTGGTTTGAACGGTCCGCGAAATTTCCTGCGTCAGTTGGTCGACTTCGTTCTGCAGCTGCGAACGGTTGATATCGCTGACGGAGGCGTTGGCTGCCTGCACCGCGATTTCACGAATCCGCTGCAGGTTGTTGCTCATTTCGCCGAGAGCGCCTTCTGCGGTCTGTGCGACCGAGATACCGTCGTTGGCGTTGTTGATCGCCTGGTTGTTACCGTTGATGGCCGTGGTCATCGTCGCGGCAATCGCCCAGCCTGCCGAGTCGTCGGCAGCACTGTTGATGCGCAAGCCAGAGGACAGGCGTTCGACGGACATTTGCAGCTTATCCGCCGAGGTGTTCAGGTTCCGCTGAGCAATCAGCGAAGTAATGTTAGTGTTGACGGTTAATGCCATGATCAGTCTCCTAAGGGGTCTCCAGCATGCCTGCCTCGATGCCTACACTCCTATATCGGACTGCATGGCGACGACTTTAGCCCTTCTGTACATTTTTTTTACGACCGCCCGCGCCCGGGGCGGTCGCCGCGCTCAGCGCGGGCGGAAACCGGTCAGCGCCCGCTCCCAGTCGTCGAGATGATCCTCGAGGAAATAGCCGTGCCTTACCCATTCGCGCAAGGCGTCGCCCTCGCGCGCCGCCGCGTCGAGATCGTGCACGCGCTCGCGGATCGCCTCGACCCAGGCCGCGGTGGTGTTCGGCACCCGGCATACCGGCGCATTGTCGCTGCGGTAAGGGTAGACGTCCGAGCACACCACCGGCCATCCCATAGCGCCGTACTCGAGCAGACGCAGATTGCTCTTGGCCTCGTTGAACGGATTCATCTCCAGCGGCGCGATGGCGAGATCCAGATCGAGCGCGGCCATCTTCCCGGGATAGTCTTTGAACAGAACGCAGGGATACTCTTCCTTGACGTAGGGCAGCAGCTCCGGCAAGCACATCCCCATGAACACCCAATCGACCTCGTCCGCCGTCGCCTTGACCACATCGACGATCAACGCCAGATCGCCCTGATGCTGCTGGGCGCCGACCCAGCCCACACGCGGCTTGTCGCCACGGCGACGCTTAGACTCGAGCTGGTCCCACATTTCCTTCGGCAGACGGTTGGGCACGACATGGATATCCCCGATCATATCCGCGCAGAAATCGGCCAGCGGCTGGGTGGAAACGATCAGGCGATCGCATAGCTTGAGCGCCTTGCGCAACCGGGTGCGCGCGTCCGGCATGCTCTTGCGCCAGATGCGGCTCAACACGCTCTTCTCCGGTATCGCGCCGACCAGATCGTCGAGGCCGAACACCAGCGGCAGGTCGGGCAAGAAACGCCGGTATTGCTCCATGCCGTGCTGGATGCCTTCGGTCAGCACCGAATGAATCAGCAGCACATCGGGACGCATGCGCTGCATTTCCACCACGCTGAGCACGGGGATCAAGCGGTGGACCGGCGCGATGGTCACCGTATCGAGCCGAGCCGCCTGCTGCAGCGCATGGAACGGGCGCACGACCCGATACTCGCCACTGCCCCCGGGAATCGGCAGGCCCAGCACCTTAGGGCGATCGCCGACTTCTGGCGTCCACGGAACGACAAACTGCGGTTCGTAGGCCATCTCGCGATTGCGCAGCGACAGATGCCGGTTATAAGCCGGATCGCGCGCCAACTGCGGCAACCAGCGGTCGACCATACACTCCAGCTCGCGCCGCTCGCGCACCGCCGCCTCGAAAGCCACCGTCGCTTCGAAAGTCACCTTGCCTATGCTCTTGGCGTGATGATGCACCAGCGTGGCATAGGGGCTGTACACATTGATCAGCCCGGATTGCTGTAGCTTGAGGCAAAAATCGACGTCATTGAACAACACGGTCAGACCGGTCGCGTCGAATCCGTCCACGCCCAGATACTTGCTGCGCGCCACCATCAGGCAGGCGGCGGTGACCGCGGAATAATTCTGTTCGGTCTGCAGCCGCTTCATATACCCGGGTTCGTCCAGCAGCGCGGTCTCGAAGACATGGTCGGCCACCGACAGAACACCGCCTGGCAAGCCCAGAACGATACCGGCGTGTTGAATGCGCCCGGTTTCGGGATAGACCAGCCGCGCACCGACCGCCCCCACTTCCGGGCGCTGGGCGATCGCCAGCATGCGCTCCATCCACTTGGACTGGATAACCTCAGTGTCATTATTCAAAAGCAGTATATATTCGCCGCGAGCGGCCTCCACCCCCAGATTGCACTGGGCGGAAAAATTGAACGGAGCAGCGTAAGGCAGGATCCGTACCCGCTCGCCGTACTCGCTCGTCAGTTCGTCGTAGTAAGCGAGCGTGTCCGGGTCGGTCGAACCGTTATCGACCAACAGCAATTCGAAAGCGGGATAGTCGGTCTTGGCAAACAGACTGTCGATGCAGGGCTGCAGAAACTCAAGCTTGTCGCGGGTGGGCACGATCACCGACACCAGTGGCTGGCCGACGACCTGATAGTCGATATGCAGAGTGTCCGCCGCATAGCCGGGACCGACGCGGGCGGCGATCTGCAACCGCGCCAGGTGGTTTTCCAGCGCCACCTGGCGTGCCGCCAGCCGCTCGGCGGCATTGCCGCCGCTCGCGGCCGGAAGATGGAACAGAATATCGTCGACATGCGCGACCACACCCAGGCTGAAATGCTCGGGCAAGCTCAGCAGATGGTTCCACACCTCGGCACCGGGGTAGACGGCGAAACCGCCTAGCGCCGCCACCCCCTCCAGCGACATGGCGACCGCTGCGCCGACATAATCGTAGGCGCGCAGATAGTCGAGGCTGAAGTCGGGCTTGAAGCAAGGGTCGAAGCAGGCCTCGCCCGCGCACAGATCATGGTCGCTGTACACCGCCAGCGCACCGGGAGACGCATGAATCGCGTCCCCTATCCGCAGCAAGGCATGCGGCGCGGGTCGCGCACCGGCCGGCAGCCACATCATCCAGTCGCATGGAAGCTCGGCCAGGGTGCTATTGAGCAAACCGGCGATGCGCTCGCTCGCGTCCAGCGTCTCCACCCGCCGCCAGTTCCAGTGCTCGCCAACCGGCATCAGCCCCGGTGGCGGATCCCAGTCGGCCAGAACCGTCAGTTGCCAATGCGGGTACAACTGCTGCGCCAGCGCGGAGACGGTCTCGCTCAGACGCTCGCGCTCGCCGGCACGCACAGCCATGATCAAGTTGAAACGCGGTTGAAGCGTCCACTCCTTCATCATGCGCTCGGCCATCATCTGGGCATCGATCTCGCGCAAACTATGCAGGGCCGTCCATCCCTGCCAGGCCTTCAGCGCCTTCTGGGTCGTCCACTGCAGCGGGGTCGGCACCAGTGCGCCGAGCGCGTCGGCGTTGAAACCCTCCAGCCGCGAGGCCACCGCCGCCGGCAACACCGCCCTGAGCGCATCGATCCAGCGCCGCACCTGACTCTCCAACGCCCGTTCGCCGGCCAGATGCGCGCGCGCGCGCGTCGCCAGATCGTGCCGCAGAGCCTTGTCGCGGATCAGACTGGCGAGCGCCTGCTCCCAGCTCTCCCGGTCATTATTGACGACCAGCGCGAGTCCCAGGCGCTTGGCCTCGGCATAGGCCGGAACATCGCTGGCCACGCAGGCCGCTCCGACCGCGCTGTACTCGAGCCATTTGAGGTCGGACTTGCCGTCGTTGAACGGGTTTTCTTCCAATGGCGCGATACCGATGTCGATCTTCAGCGTCGACAGGTGCGCCAGGTAGTCTTGATAATCGACGGTCTTGGGCACCAGCGTCACATTCTGGACCTGCTCGAAGCCATGCGGCAGGCTGCCGCCCCAGAACAGGAAACGCACCTGCGAGCCGAAGGTATTCACAATGCGCAGCAAGGCGTCGCTGATAAGGCGCAGATCGCCGTTATGCGTGGCGGTGCCGCAAAAGGCGATGGTCACCGGTTCGTCGCCGTTGTCAGCCAGCGGGTAATCCTGCCAGCGCTGCCGCGCCAGCAGGTTGGGAATGACCTGCACCCTGTCGTTCCACGGGCGCATGGTGGCGGCCAGATGCTCGGTGCTGGCAATCAACCGCGACATCTTGGGCAAGTGCCGTTGCCAGCACACCTTGAGTTCGGTCGGGGTGTAGTCTTCGAACTGCGGATGGGCGGCAGGCAGCGCGGGGAGCCAGTCGTCCACTTCGAACAACACCGGTTTGCCGCTGTCCAGCACCGGCTGCCATAGCGAGCGCGTACGCTCATTCAGCATCGCGCGCTGAACCAGAAAGACATCGGCCCAGCCCAGGAAGGTCGTCAGGTCACTGCTGTGCTCGTTGAAGGCACGCAAGGTGATACCCGGGAAAATGCTGGTCTCTACCCATGGCGTAAGCAGTGAGAACGGGTCGATCACACGCAGGCGGCCGCAGGCCGAATCCGCCGGATCGAAACTCAGGATGCCCAAGCGCACCCTGGCGCCGTCGCGCCGCCCGAGCCAGGACGGCAGTACCGCTCGCGGTGCGGCCGCCTGCACCGGGACGGTTGCGGCGACTTGGCTAGCCGCGATGATGGGCACCGCTTCCCGTTCCGCCTCGAGTCGGACCGATGCGGCCGGCAGTGCCGGCGCCGCATTGCGCCAGCTCTTGTTGCCGTCGCGATCCAGCGGCAACGGCAACGCCGTCAGCAGCCGATCGCGCCAGGCGCGCGCGGGAGTCCCTGCCAGCAGGATTTCTGCGGCACGTGTCACATCGGCGGTCGCGATCTCCTCCATGCACTTGGCATGACCAAGACGACAGACAGGCGCAGCCAGCGGCGCAAGCTGTTTCAGGCAACCGCGACATTCGATATCGGCGATCAAACCCACGGATGCGCCGTTCTGAGGCAGGCGCTGGGCCGGCTCGGCCATGCCAAACAAGCCGAGCACCGACGTGCCGACCGCCGCCGCAACATGGATCAACCCCGAATCAGGCGCGATCAGGAGATCCGCCACCGCCAGCGCGGCGGCCGTTTCTGCGAGCGAGACACGGCGCACCAGTGAAACGGCAACGCGCGCCTCGACGCCGGGCAGGGAATCCAGGTCCAGATCGCGGCCATGCCCGAGCAGAACGATCGCGCAATCGCCACGCGCGAGCAGCGCCGCGATCAACTCGCGCCATTGTGCAAGCGGCCAGATGCGATCCGGCGACGTCGCCGCCAGGTGCACGGCCACGATGTGTTGTGGAATCGACGCCGTCAGCCAGCCGCGGGCGGCAAACTCGCGCGCGATCGGGCGGTAGTCCTGCGGCAGGCGCATGAGCTGGGCCTGCCCGGGCGCCACCGAGGCAACATCGGCATAGGCTTCGACGATGTGGGCTTCGCGGCGGCGTTCATAGGCCTGGTCCAGGTCGATGAAGATATCGTCGTCGCGGCGCGCGATCTGCATGCCGCCGAGCAGGTCGATGTCGGGATGACCAAAGAAGGCTTCGACAACCTGGGTCCGCACCACCAGCACCTGTTCGGGATACTTGCGACGCAAGGCCGGCAGCACCGACGACGCCAGCAGGGCATCGCCCATCGCGAAGCGGCGCTGCACCAACACCCGCTGCGACAGGCGGCGCGGACGCGGCCCTTGCAGTCGCAGCAAAAATCCCTCGTCCTCTCCCGTCACGGCCCGCCCGCCATGCAGGCGGCCAGAAACGAAAGTCTCGGGAGCAATCAGCGACAACCGCAAGCGGATCAGTTCGACAGACTCGAACACGCGAGCGCACAGAGCGCGCACCCTAGCCTCGTTCCAGTTGCTCCAGTGGCTGGGATTCAGATGCGTGCCGGCCCAGCGCTCGGCCGGTAAACTCAGCAGCAGCCGGCCGCCGGGAGCGATGCGCTCGGCCAGATCCCACAAAAATATTTCAGGATCGTCGACATGCTCGATGGTCTCAAAAGAAATCACCGTATCGAAAGCCGCCTTGTCCAGCGTATCAAGCAAGCGCGCCTCGAAGCGGCAAGCGGGTGCGCCAGGCGGGATGAAACGGCGTGAAAACCCGATCGCCGCCGCATTCAGATCGATGCCGGTGTAGTCGCTCATCGTGCCGCCATCGTGCAGCAGATGCCAGCCGTAGCCGGCCCCCGAGGCACAATCGAGCACGCGTCCAAGCGTGCCCAGGCGGGAAGCCAGACGATAGCGGGCGGCATGCTGCACCAGCGTCGAGTAGCCCTCGAAACCGGGCAAGAACCTCCCGTCGGACAAGGCCGTCACCGTCGCCGCCAGCGATTCGTCGGCAACGACGGTCTGCCCGGGCGCTACCTGAGCGGCGACGGCATCCAGCATGTCGCTGACCCGATCCAGTTCGGCATCCGGCCAGACTTCGCACAGCGCGGGCCAGACCCAGCGACCGTCGGGCTGGCGGTAAAGCGCCATCCATTGCGCGAGTTGCCCGTCGGGGGACTGCAGCATCAGGTCGTAGGCGTCGGATACGACGAAGCGGTCGAAACGCACGGCTTCGCGCCGGATAGCCGCCAGTCGGCTGTCGCCTGCGGCCCAGCTTGCGGCCTGGTCGCGCGCCACGACCTGAACCGCGTCGATTTTCTCCTCGCGCGCCACGACCCAGCGTCCACCGGCGCGCAACAGCTCCCGCACCGGCCGGTATGCCGGGTAATTCTGGCGAAAAGCATTGGCCAAGGCGGCCAACGGACTGCCTGGGCGCGCACGATCGGATGCCAGCCATGGCCGATCCTGGCGCACGAAGGCGGCGAGAACGGCCTCCACCTCGTCCAGGCCCGCGTACTCGGCCAGCAGCAAGCCGACCCACTGCACCAGATCACGCTGCAGGGCGGGCAGCAAAGCCGCATCCGGCAGTGCCGTCCAGTCCACGCTGACGCAGCCGGGTTGCGGCAAATAAGCGATCTCTACCCCACCGCCACGCTGCAAGGCCGACAGGACGCCACGATGCACGGCATTGGCCAGCGGCAGCGGCTCGTCGTGCAGCGCCGCCCGCAGCCAGCCTCGCCGCAGCCACAGCATGGGGCTGTCGGCCAGAAACCAGTCCGGCTCGGCGCTGCCCGCCAGCGTGCGTGCCCAATCGTCGAGAGTCGAAACGGTATCATTGCGATAGGCATCGGCATCGGCACGGCAACGCGCCAATCGTTGCGGCACGAATCCGGCATCGCCCCACTCCGCATCGAACACCTGCCAGTCCGCAGTCGTGCTGCTCGCCAGCGCCGGCCATGCGCTATCCAGCGGTCGCGAACGCAAACCGCAGAACGCGACCCATTCGCCGCGCGCGCTGTCCAGATCCGAACGCCGCACTTGCGGCAGGCCATTGACGAAGGTGCACATGGTCACGGCGTCGAAACCGGGCGGCAAGCTTCCTGCGCGCGCCCCCCACCCGAGTTCGCGGTTGCACAGCAGTAGCGCCTGAACCTGTGGCGGCAGAGCGAGCCGGGGCGAGGCAAACAGCTCTTCGAGCTCGGAGAGGGTTTCAACGGTCAGATAAAGCGTGGCGATCATGATCGGGTCTCGATATTCGGTAAGATGGCGCAGCCGGCTTCAGTCGGCGCGGGGTTCGCCAGCGGCATGGGCATCGAGCGTCGCATGCAGAGTCTGGTTCAAAGCCGGCAGGGCCTCGAAATAGCGATCGAAGGCGGGTAGCGCCCGCATCACCTCCAGTGTCTCGCCATGCATGCCCAGGGTGTTCGAATAACGCAGCAGGCAGCAGTGCAGTACCGATGCGACGGCAAGCTCGCGTTCGAGCGACGGTTCGAAAAACAGCTCGATCGACTGGATATACTCCAGGATCTGTTTGCAGTATTTGGCTATCGCCAGCTCGCGCTTTTCCGCCCTGTCTTCATCCGGACTGATCTTGGACAGATAGGCATCGGCATCGTTGAAATCATCGCCTTGACGCAGAAACAGCAAGTCTTCGGGCACATAGACAAATTCGCCGCGCAGCGCGGCTTCGCACAAGATGATGTGATCGCGGCCTATCGTCACCTTGGACAGATCAAGTCCCTTGAGGATCTGCGTGCGATAGATGCCATAGAACTGGTAGGCAAACACCAGACCCCACATCGTCACTTGCAGCCGCGACAGCGCCGCCATGCCGCGCGTATCGAAGCAGCCCGGAATCCGCCGCGTCAGCTGCATCTGGTTGTTGAACCAAAGCGCCCCCGGATAGGCGAGCGCGGCACCGGGATTGGCCTCCAGCGCCGCCAGACATTTGGCGGCGAATTCGGGATCCCATAAATCGTGCCCTGCAGCGAACATGAAATACGGCGTATCGACCCGGTCGACTACAGCCTGAAAATTGCCGAAGGCGCCGATATTCCGTGCCTGGCGCACGACCTGGATGCGCGGGTCCTGCGCGGCAAAGCTCTCGGCGATGGTGGCGGTGTCGTCGCTGGAGGCATTGTCCGAAACAATCAGGCGGAAGTCAGTGTAACTTTGCTGCTGCAACGCCGTGATCGCCGCCGCGATGAACTTTCCTTCGTTATAAACCGGCATTCCGATAGTCAGCATGATAGTGATGCTCCAATGGCCTCAGGCCGGACAAGGTAGGAGAGAGCGGTGGCGAAGGACGGGGCGGGCACGAATCCGGAACTCACCGTTTCAGACCTCTTCGTCGGCCAGGAAAGTCTGCAGCCGTTGCGGGTCGCCCCAGAACGCCAGCGCTTCGTATTCAGGGTAAGGAAACCGCCCGAGATCCAGCGACAGCGGAAACGGCAACGCGGCGTTCCAGCCCTCGACCAGCCGGCGCACCGAGATCGGGGCGCCGGAACAGACATTCATCACGCCCGGCTCGCGCGAACTCAGCGCCAGGCGCGCCAGATAGTCTGCCAGCGCCGTCACCGGCAGATAATCGCGCAGCTGCTCGCCGGCCGACATGGGGAAGCGCCCGGCGCCCTCCTCGCTCGCGCGCCGGAACTGGCTGTACAGCGCGTTCGGCGCCTGGCCCTCGCCCCAGGTATAGAACAGCCGCAGCCAACCGAGCGCGAACGGTGTCTCCCGCTGCAAACACTCGAGAGCCTGCAGCAAGCCCAGCTTGGCCGTTCCGTAGGCGGTGACCGGCAGGGCCGGCAGCGATTCGCTCACCGCGCCGGACGGGCGCCCGTATTCCATGCAGGTACCGGCCACCAGCAAGCGCGGCAGCCCGGCACGCACCAGACCGGCCAGCCAGGGGTAATGCCAGCGCTGCATCTGCTCGATATGATGCATACCGTGATAGTCGGGCAATCCTTCCCAAGCCAGGTGCAATACGGTATCCGGGTGGCCGAGCGCGGCAAGATCGCACGCATCCGGCTGGCTCAGATCGCACACCATCACGTCGCACCACGCCGCCAGTTGCGCGGCAGCGGCCCGGCTGCGGCAGCACGCCAGCGGCCTCGCCCCGCGCGCGACGAGGGCTCGCAGTATATGCTGGCCGAGAAAACCGGCGGCGCCGGTCACGGCAATGCGTTGCGCGCTCATTCGATGACCAGTTCGGGGATGGGAATCACGAAGCGCCCTCCCCACTCGCGGATATAGGCCAGTTGCTGCTCGATCTCGGCTCGCAGATTCCACGGCAAGATCAATACGTACTCGGGGCGCGTGGCACGAATACGGGACTCATCGACGATGGGGATGCGGCTTCCGGGCATGGCCTGCCCCTGCTTATGCGGGTTGCGGTCGACGACATAGGGCAGCAACAGGCTCGTGACCCCGGCGAAGTTGAGCAGGGTATTGCCCTTGGCGGCGGCGCCGTAGGCAACCGTCGTTTTGCCGGCTCGCGCCGCGTCGGCCAGAAACCCGAGCACGGCTACCGCCGCGCGTTCGGCGCGTCGGCCCATCTGGCGGTAGAAGTCCAGCCCGGCCAGCCCCGCGCGGGCCTCCTCTGCACGCAAGGCCGACAGCGCCGGCGAATCGCCGCGCCGGACGACGGCGGGCGCCACCCACAGTCGCAGGCTGCCGCCATGCGTGCTCAAGCGTTCGACATCGAAGGCGGCAAGCCCGTGACGGGCGAGCAGCGGTTCGACACTCAACAGACTGAGATAGGAAAAATGCTCGTGATAAATCGTATCGAACTGATTTTGCCCGACCAGCTCAGGCAGGTATTGGAATTCGAAGCTGATGACCCCGCTCTCCTTCACCAGACACGCGAAGCCGGCAACGAAATCGTTGAGGTCGGGCACATGCGCGAGCACATTGTTGGCCACGATCCAGTCGGCGCCGCCGCGCTCGGCCCGCAGTCGCGCGGCCAGCGCGGCACCGAAAAACTCGCCCACCACGTCGATGCCACGCGCACGCGCCGCCGCGGCGGCCGCGGCCGTGGGCTCGATTCCGTAATGGGGAACGCCACGTTCGGCGACATACTGCAATAGATAGCCGTCATTGGCGGCCACTTCGACCACCAGGCTGTCGGCACCGAGTGCGAAACGCTGCACCGCACTCTCGACGCAGGCGGCGGCATGAGCCAGCCATGACGTCGAAAAGGAGCTGAAATACGCGTAGTCGGCGCCAAACAGCTCTTCGGCAGCGGTCGCATCTTCGACCTGCGCCAGCCAGCAATGCGGGCACACCATCAGACGCAAGGGGTAGCGTCGTTCCGGCTGGCGCAAGCCTTGTTCCGTCAGATAGGCGTTGGACGGGGGATGCGCCCCCAGGTCGAGCACGCATTGATCGAACGACTGTCCGCACTGGCGGCATTTCATAGGGCAACTCCGTCAAAATCCTGGGCCAGCCAGGCGAAGCCCGCATCGCGCGGCGACAACTGCGCCACCGGCAGCGGCCAAGGAATCGCCAAACGCGGATCTTCGGCGTGAATGCCGCCCTCGGCTCCCGGCGCATACGCGGTGGAATGGCAATACAGCAACACACTGTTCTCTTCCAGTGCCTGGAAGCCATGTGCAAACCCCGGCGGCAGCAGCAGGCTTTCCGGACGGCCGGCAAGCAGTTCGATCCCGATATAGCGCAGAAAAGTCGGCGAATCGCGGCGCACATCGACGGCGACGTCGAACACCCGGCCCGACAGGCACGTCACCAACTTGAATTCGGCATGAGGCGGATACTGGAAGTGCAAGCCGCGAACCGCGCCAACCCGCCGTGTCAGCGAGCGATTGACCTGCACCGCCCCCGCGCTGAAACCGGCCGCCGCCAATTCTTCGGCGCAGAAAAGCCGTTCGAACTCGCCGCGTTCGTCGGCCAGCGGCCGGCGTCGGCACAGCGACAAACCGGCCAGCGGCGTTGGGGCGAGTTCGAAGCGGGCGCTCATGACGCCAGGTCGAGCCAACGCAAATCGGCATCCAGTCGGCCACTCGCAAGATGCCCCGTCAAGGTATGCAGACGGACGAACAGTGATTTGTCGAGCGCCTGGGTGTGCCCGACGCCAGCGAACCCCTGCACCAGCGTGTCGATAGCCTCGTCCAGGCCGATACGGGGCTGAAAATCGGGTGCCAGCCGCGCGAACAGCGAAAAATCGACACGGTAGGAGCGCTTGTCGGGCTGCCCGTTGGGATCGATAGCCAACTCGACGCCCGGCAATCGCGCGACCACAGCCTGCGCCAGCTCGCGCACCTGATAATTCCAGCCATCGCTGCCGGCATTGACGGCCAGAAAGTCATCGCCATCTGCGTCGCGGCAACACCCCCAGGCGATCGCGCGCGCCATATCCCGCACTTCGATCAGCGGGCGCCATGGCGTGCCGTCACTGAGCACCTCGACGCGGCCGCGGGCGAGCGCGCCGAACACAAAATCGTTAAGCACCAGATCGCAGCGCGGGCGCGCGCTAAAGCCGCAGGCGGTGGCGAAACGCAAGGCGGTGACGGTAAAACCGGGGGCCGCCAGCGCAGCCAGGCCGCGCTCGGTATCCACTTTGGAACGCGCATACGCGGTCAGCGGATTGAGCTCATCGCTCTCCTTGCGCGCCGCCCCTTCGGTCTGTCCGTAGACACTGCAACTGGAAGCAAACACAAAACGCGCCACGCCGGCATCGCGCGCCAGGCGCGCCAGCCGGAGTGAAGCGCGATGATTGATGGCATCGGTCACCGCTTCGAAGCGGTTTCCCATCGGATCATTGGATACGGCCGCCAGGTGCACCACGGCATCGACGCCGGCCAGGTCGGCGGCGTCCAGATCGCGCACATCCTTATAGCGGCTCGCATCGAGACCGATTTCGGGGACATGCGTGGTGCAAGGGGCCAGGCGATGAGCGAACCAGCCGGCATCCACCCCGGTCAGACGGCAATGCGGCCAGCGCGCGCGCAGTTCGGCTATCACGCGGGGGCCGACATAACCCTGATGCCCGGTAATCAGTATGTGCATGATCTATTCCCACCGCTTCCATGGAGCCAGTCCATCGGCCCAGAGTTGTTCCAGATAATTCTTGTCGCGCAGGGTATCCATCGGTTGCCAGAATCCGTGGTGCCGGAAAGCCATCAACTCGTTGGCGGCGGCCAGCGCAGCCAGCGGCCCCGACTCCCAGGCCGTGTCGTCGGCCGCGATATAATCGAGCACTTTCGGCGACAGTACGAAGAAGCCGCCATTGATCCAGGCGCCGTCGCCCTGTGGCTTTTCGACGAACGCATGCACGCGGTCGCCATCGACATCGACCGAACCGAAACGGCCGGGTGGCTGCACCGCGGTCAAAGTCGCGAGCTTGCCGTGGGCACGATGAAATTCGAGCTGCCGGCCAATATCCACGTCCGAAACGCCGTCGCCGTAAGTGAAGCAGAACGCCTCTTCACCGGCCAGGAACTCGCCGACCCGTTTGAGACGCCCACCGGTCAGGGTATCGGCTCCGGTGTCGACCAGGGTGACTTTCCACGGCTCGGTATGGCGATGATGGACCTGCATGCTGTTGGATTCCATATCGAAGGTGACATCCGACATATGCAGGAAATAATTGGCAAAGTACTCCTTGATGACATATCCCTTGTAGCCGCAGCAGACCACGAAGTCGTTGATACCGAACCCCGAATAGATCTTCATGATATGCCACAGGATAGGCTTGCCGCCGACCTCTATCATGGGTTTGGGCTTCAAGTGCGTCTCTTCGCTGATACGCGTGCCGAGCCCCCCGGCCAAAATCACGGCTTTCATCACGTCCTCCTCGTGTCGCCCCGCTCTCCGCCTCAGGCGGAGCGGACTGCCACCGCACGTTCAAGAATGCGTTCGACGGATTGCATCGATTGTTCAAGCCGCGAACTTGCTGCCGTGAAGTCCACCTGCGCGGAACTGTCGGCGCAGCCGGCCGCCCAATTGGAAACCACTGCCAGCATGGCATACGGCAATTCCAGCTCCCGAGCGAGGACGGCTTCCGGCATGCCGGTCATGCCGACCAGATCGGCACCATCGCGCTCATAGCGCCTGATTTCGGCCGAACTTTCCAGCCTGGGTCCCTGCGTGCACGCGTAGACGCCGCCGTCGGCCACCCGCACGCCGGCCGATGCCGCGCCGGCCAGCAAACGCGCGCGCAGGGCCGCGCTGTAGGGTTGAGTAAAGTCGACATGGACGACCGGTTTGTCCAGACCTTCGAAATAAGTATGTTTGCGGCCCCAAGTATAATCGATCAGATTATCGGGAATCGCCAGCGCACCGGGGCCGAGGTCGGATCGGATGCCACCCGCCGTACCGACGGCCAGAATACCTTTGACATTATGCTCTTTCAGAGCCCAGATATTGGCGCGGTAATTGATTTCGTGGGGAGCCAGGGAATGTCCGTAGCCGTGGCGCGCAATGAACACCACATGCTGGCCGTTGATACGGCCGAAGGTCAAGGCACAGGAAGGATCACCGAAGGGCGTTCGCACCACCTGCCGGTGAGTCACATCGAGAATGGGTAAGTGGGCGAGCCCGCTACCACCGATAATGGCCAGCATCAACGATCCTTGTTTATGACGTTATGCCGGCCATTATGGCTTAATTCACCTACTTATAGTAAGCGGCGGGAGGGCCCCGCCGGAGACAAAACCGTTATTTCAAGGCCATGATCGCCGGCAGATTGCGCCAGGCGCCACGAACGTCCATGCCATAACCAAAGACATAGCGATTCGGAACGTCCATGCCGACAAAATCGGCTTTGATCGGTTTGTCCTGATCGATCAGCTTGTTGGCGAATACACCGCTATAAAAAGACTTGGCACCCATTTCCATTACTTTGTCGCGAATGGCTGCCATGGTATGACCTTCGTCGAGAATGTCGTCCAGCACCAGGACCACGCGGTCGCGCACGTCCTCCTTCGGCGCCTGACGCCACACCAGCTCGCCGCCGTGGGTCTTGTCGCCGTAGCGGGAGACATGCACATAATCGAAATCGAGGGGGAAATTCAGACGCGGCAGCAACTGGCCGGTGAATACCACGGCGCCGCCCATCACCGACAAAACCAGCGGGTAGGTTTCTCCCAGCTCGGCGGTTATTTCCACAGCCATGCGATCGACCGCAGCGCTGACCTGCTCGGCGGTGAACAGAATATCGGCGCTGTTGATAATCCCGCGGGCTTCGGCAATGTTAGGCATGTTTGACTCCTTAAAACCTTTAAAATTCGACACTTAGGCATCTATCCGCCCAAGTGTCTTCACGTAAAGGTTCAGATTTTACCCAGCTTGTTCAGATATGTCTCAAATTCCGCACCGACTTCGTGGTGTTTAAGCCCATAGCTGACCGTCGCCTTCAAATAACCGAGCTTGGAGCCGCAGTCGTAGCGGACCCCGGTGAACGGCAAGGCAAGTACCGTCTCCTCTTTCAGCAGGGCAGCGATGCCATCGGTCAGCTGGATTTCGCCGCCGGCGCCGGCGCCGGTGGTGACCAGCTTTTCGAAGATGCGCGGCGTCAAGATATAACGGCCGACGACGGCGAGATTGGAGGGGGCCTCTTCCGGACGCGGCTTCTCGACGATGCTTTTCACTGCCTGGCGAGCGTCTTCGCCAAGCTCGACCTCGACGATGCCATAGGAACCCGTCTCTTCCGGCGCCACCGTCTCCACGCCCAGCACCGAGTTCGCGCTCTCTTCGTACAGACGGACCATCTGCTCCATGGCGCCCGGTTCGCCATCGATCAGGTCATCGGCCAGAATCACGGCAAAAGCCTCGTCGCCGACGACGGGACGCGCGCACAGAACCGCATGGCCGAGCCCCAGCGCTTCGGTCTGGCGAATGTAGACGCAGGTGACCGACGGCGGGATGATGCCTTGCACCAGTTCCAGCAATTTTTGCTTGTTCTTGTTTTCCAGCTCGGTTTCCAACTCGTAGGCCTTGTCGAAATGATCTTCGATCGAGCGCTTGTTGCGACCGGTGATGAAAATCAATTCGGTGATCCCGGCAGCAATAGCCTCTTCGACCGCATACTGGATCAGGGGTTTGTCCACGACCGGCAGCATTTCCTTGGGGCTGGCCTTGGTCGCCGGCAGAAAACGGGTCCCCAATCCGGCGACGGGAAAAACGGCTTTGGTAATTTTCTTCATGAAAATATCCTGTAATTGGTCAAATTGACACTAGCATACCTTACCGCAAAACGACGGCGCCACCTTGCCACGTCGTGCGCCACTCCAGCAAGCGGCGACACGCGGAATCCAGCAACTCGCGCCATTCGCCGGCTTGCGACTGCCGCAAAATCCGCATGCTGGGGTACCAGGGCGAATCTTCGCCCCGAGCCAGGAAAAATGGCGCGCTTTCGGCGCGCATCATAACCCAGACCGGGCATCCGAGCGCACCGGCGAGATGGACGACCGATGTGTCGACACTGATGACGAGGTCAAGCTGCTCGACGATGGCCGCGGTATCCGCAAAATCGCCAATCGCCGGCGCGGCAAGCCGCCCGCGGAGGCTTGGCGGCAGCTCGCCCAACTGCAAAGAGACGAAATCGATGCCTTCGACATCGAGCAAAGCGGAAAAAATATCCGGAGAAATAGACTTGTTCTGCCGCCCGTGATCGGCGATGCCGACCCCCCAGGCCCCCGATTCCCAGACCAGTCCGACCCGCGGACGACCGTCGCGGCGGGCTGGAAGCGCAGCGGCCATGCTCGCCGCCACCTCGTCCGGGGCATGCAGATAGGGCGCCTGCGGCACCTGCTCGATCCCGACATCCAGCAAGCCCGGCAAGGACATCAACGGCAGATGCAGGTCGAAAGCCTCATCGGCCTGTTCTTCCTCGACGCATTGCACCGGCAGAGTGGAAAACAGCCGCCAGAACGTCCGTGGGCAGGCCAGCCGGATAACGGCCTGCGGTTCGCGCAGCCTGAGCGCCGCCAGAAAACGGACCATCTGCAGGCTGTCGCCCAGGCCCTGCTCGGACCACAGCAGCAGCCGGCGCCCGCCCAGAGGCTCGCCAAGCCACCGCCGGCCTGAATAGCGGGACTTGAGCACGGCCCCCCAGCGCGACTCGTACATGGGCCAGGCGGCGTGGTAATCACCCTGCAGGAACAGAGCGATGGAGAGATTGAAGCGCAGGTTGTCGTCCGCCGGCTCCAGCTCCAGTCCGGTTCGATACGCGGCCACGGCTTCATCCAGACGCAAGGCGCAGCACAGCGCATTGCCCAGGTTATTCAGCCGCGCCACACTGGCGCCGGCGATGTCGATCGCCCGCAAATGGCAGTCGACCGCTTCGCCGTAGCGCAAACCGTACTGACGCACGACTCCGAGATTGCTCCACGCATCGGCCTGGGATGGATCGTGTTGCAGCGATTCGGTCAGCATCTTTGCGGCCAGGTCCAGCTGCCCGAGCTCCTTGAGCAAAACGCCGAGATTGGTCTTCACCGAAGTCGCGTCCGGAGCGAGCGCGGCCGCCGCCATGTAGTCATCCATCGCACGGTCGTAGCGCTTGAGCTGCATCCAGGCGTTGCCGCGATTGCACATGGCCTGCCAATCGTCGGGGGACCGCTCCAGGCAGAGCGTGAAAGCGGCAACGGCTTCGTCGCAACGCCCGGCCGCCGCCAAGTCATTACCGCGTGAAAATGCGTCGTCGTCCATCGTCACTCTCCTGCGGACGGCGGCAGCAATGCCATCAGGCCGGCCTCGTCCAATACTGCCACTCCCAGTTCGACCGCCCGATCCAGTTTACTGCCTGCGGCCTCGCCTGCCACGACATAGTCGGTTTTTCGGGAAACACTGCCCGCCACTTTGCCGCCGGCCGCCTCGACCAGAGCTTTCGCACGATCGCGCGACAGGTTGGGCAAAGTCCCGGTCAGCACCAGTGTCTTGCCTTCCAGCGGCTGCGGCGCAAGCTCGGCAGCGGGATCGACCCTAGCCAGGACCTCGTCGATATAGGTGCCGAGCCGCAGTACGTCGCTACGGTGGCCGTCTTCGTCCAGCCAGTCCGCCAGCGCGTTGACCACTTCGGCCGGCAAGGGCAGCTCCAGTACCGCACGCCGGTCGAAGCCGGCCAGTTGCGCCATGCTGCCGATACGCGTCGCCAGCTGCTGGCTGCGGACCTCGGTCAGACGCGGAATGCCGAGGCGAGCCAACAGAGCGGCCACGGTCAGGCGTCCGGCCAGCCCGGGCGCCGGTGCGTGTTCGTCACACGGCGAGACATAGGCCAGCAACTGGTCAAGCGCCGCGATATTCGTCTCTTCGGCAAAAAATTCGGCCAGCGAGCGCGCCACGACAGCGCCGATATCGGGCAAGGTGGCCAGCACGGCGACTGGCGCGCTGCGGATCAGGTCAAGTTGTCCGAGCGAATCGGCCAGCGTCTTGGCCGTCGACTCGCCAACATGGCGGATGCCCAAGGCGAACAGCAAACGGTCGAGTGGCGGGCGGCGGCTGGCTTCTATCCCGGCGAGCAGGTTCTCCGCCCAGCGCGTCGCGACTTGCCCCTGTTTGACGGTCTCCGGGGTCACTCCATCGCGTTCGTCAGCCCGGCGCTTCATTTCCAGCAGATCATCCAGCGTCAGCCGGTACAGATCGGCAACGCCGCGCACATAGTCGAGCGCCACCAGATTATCGACATAGCGCTCGCCCAGACCCTCGATGTCCATCATCCGCCGCCCGGCAAAGTGCTGAATCGCCTGACTGCGCTGTGCGCGGCACGCAAAACCGCCCGAACAGCGCGCGATCGCTTCGCCCTCCTCGCGCAGCACATGGCTGCCGCACACCGGGCAAACCGCCGGCAGGCGGTAAGCTGCCGCCAGGGGCGCGCCGTCGTCTCCGAGCGCCCGCCGCTCCAGGACGACAGCAACGACTTCCGGAATCACATCGCCCGCCCGGCGCACAATCACGGTATCGCCGACGCGCACATCCTTGCGTCTGACCTCATCCTCATTGTGCAGGGTCGCATTGGTCACGGTGACGCCACCGACCGAAACCGCGCGCAGACGTGCGACCGGCGTCACCGCGCCGGTGCGGCCGACCTGCTCCTCAATGGCCTCGACTTCGGTCAGCGCCTCCTCCGCCGGGAATTTATGGGCAATGGCAAAGCGCGGCGCGCGCGAGACAAACCCCAGCCGCTCCTGCCAGTCGCGCCGGTCGACCTTGTAGACGACTCCATCGATGTCATAGGGCAGGGCGGGGCGACGCTGCATGACCTCTTCGTAGTAAGCAATCAAACCGGCGCGGCCGACGACGACCGGGCGCAGCGCGGCATCGGCCACCGGCACGCCCATCCGCGCCAGCCACGCCATCTCTTCATGGTGGGTCTCAGGCCAGGGCGCCCCCTCGATGCGCGCGATCGCATAGGCGAAGAAAGACAGCTTGCGCGCGGCGGTAATGCGCGAGTCGAGCTGGCGCAGGCTGCCGGCAGCCGCATTGCGCGGATTGGCGAATGTTTTGTCCTCTTGCTGCAATTGGGCGGCATTGAGGGCCTCGAAGTCTTTTTTCAACATCAGGACTTCGCCCCGGACTTCGAGCAGGGCCGGCACAGTCTCTCCTTCCAGCCGCAGAGGAATCGAGGCCACCGTGCGAATATTGGCAGTCACATTCTCGCCGCTGACACCATCGCCACGCGTCGCCGCCAGAGTCAGGAGTCCATGCTCGTAGATCAGGCTGACCGCAAGACCGTCGAACTTCGGCTCGACCGCGTAGCCTACCGCGGCGGTCCCGAGCTCGCGTTCGATGCGCTCATCGAACTGGACCAGCTCGGCATGGCGTTCCAGCGGGTCCACCGCGGTCATATCGGAAAACGCATTGTTCAGCGACAACATGGGCACCACGTGCGACACGCTGTCGAATTGGGCAAGAGGCTGCCCACCGACGCGCAGGGTCGGCGAGTCGCTGGTGCGCAGCGCGGGATGATCGCGTTCGAGCTGTTGCAACTCGCGAAACAGGCGGTCGTACTCGGCATCAGGCACGCTGGGGGCGTCAAGCACATAGTACTGGTGGGCGTAGCGGTTCAGCAGCCGGCGCAGATCGGCGGCACGCTGTTCATCGGAGAAGAGGCTCATGATTCACGGGAAAGGAAAGGGCGACCGGTCCGGCGGCAAAACCGCGAACCGGCCGGGTCGGTTCAGGCGAACAGCCGTAATGCGGCGACGCTGCCGGGAGCGATGCCACGATCATCCATGCTGCCGTAGATATGCTGCAACTGCTCACGGATGCGCGCCAGCCCGGCATCGCTCAGCGAACGCCGGTTGTCGTCGACCAGTTGCGCGTCGAATTCCTGCGCCAGCTCGCGCGCGAATTGCACCGCGCGATCGAACACCTCGACCCCGCCCGCCACGCGCGGCACGTCGAACAGCAGCGACAGCGCCGGAAAACTCTTATCCAGCAGCGTATGCAGGGTGAAGGGCATCTGGTCGGCCGCCATCAGCGAGTACAGGGTATTGCCCGAATCGGCCAGGTAGTGAAAAGCGCCATCGGGTTCGAGCTGCATGCCCGCCGACTCGGCAAAACTGCGCAGCCGCGTCCCCTCGACCGGGGCACGCGGCACGACATTGATTCCGATCAGGACGTCGACATCGGCACAAAAGCGGTCAAGCTCGCGTGCAGCCACCAGCTTCTGCTGGCGCTGCGGGAAGCTGACCGCCGCATCGTATTCGTCGGCAAAACGCGAAACCTGCTGGCAGAAACCGGCCAGCTCCTGCTCGGAGACCGAACCGCTGCGGTCGACCAGCTGCAAGCCGATGTGGATCTGTTTGTAACGTGTCCCGGGCAGAATCTCGGCCTGCTTCCACAGGCCTTTCTCGGTGCGCCCGAGGATCTGGATGCGCTTGGCCACGTTGAAGCGCGGCATGGCCGCCAACTCGTGCGGCTCGTGAAATACGACTTCGGCGATGAAATCGAGCGAAGGATCCAGCATGGAAACCACCAGCGCCTGATGGTCGGCGGAGTCCATATTGGCGATGCCGTCATCGGAGACGACCGCGACATCGGAATCGGAATCGGCCTCGACATCGACTTCGAAGCCGGCGTCGACCGGAGGCGCGGCGGCTTCGAAGTAACTGTCTTCCCGCTCGAGCGTATCCGCGTCCAGCAGCACCGGTTCCATCCGGTCGGCACGCACGCCTTCGCGCACATTGTTTTTGGGTACGTTCAGCAACACGTCATCCTGAGGACGAACGAAAGCCTGACGCGTCCGTCTGCGGAAGCGCCATTCCTGAAAAACGTTGAACCCGTAGACGAGCACGATGATCGCACCGCCCAAAACCAGTAAACCTATCTGCAATTCGCTCATCGGCCAGTCCGCATTAAGGCGAATAATTCGTGGGTATTATAACGAAAGGCTGGTCGCGCAACATCCCAATCGGCCATTCGCGGCAAATGCAACGGCATTGACCCGTGGCCCTCGCCGACAACCATATCATTTTTCTTGCCGCAGCAGCGAAATTCCCGCCCTGCGACCCTCCGGGCGAGTACCGCCCAACCTGCCCTTTGTGCCGTTTCAGACTGTTCGAACCTCTGGCAAACTGCGGCCTGACTATTTGGTTGCGCGCCACAGTATTCAAGTATCCATGCACACGGCACTTGAAAATACTTCACACACGAACTATTCTAACTAGGACAATAGGAGCTATGATGACACAGCACCCGAAGGAGCCGTTCTTGCCCGTCTTGCGCGAACTCGCCCGTACCTTCCAGGCCTTCGAACAGCTGTCGGCACAACATATCCGCCAACTCGGACTGACGCCGCCGCAATTCGACGTACTCGCCACCCTGGGCAATACCCCGGGCATGACGTGCAAGGAGCTGTCGGAAAAAACCCTGATCACCAAGGGCACCCTGACCGGCGTCGTCGACCGCCTGGTCGACAAGGGCATCGTTTCGCGCGCACCGCTGGAACACGACCGGCGCAGTGTCTTCATCGCACTGACACGCCATGGCGATACGCTGTTCCAGCAAGTCTTTCCTGAACATATCGCACACATCAAACATGCTTTCAAGCAGTTTGACGCCAGCGATCTCGATCGGTTCCAGCTTGACTTGAAACGCATGCGCCTGGCTTTTTCCACCACATTGGAGCGACACCGAAATGCACTCTGAGCGTTACGCCCTCCCCACTATTCTTTTGCACTGGCTGGGAGCCATTCTCATCGTCGCGGCTTTCGGTCTGGCGCTCGCGCTATCGGGCATGCATCTGTCTCCGCTGAAATTCAAAATGATCGCCTGGCACAAGTGGCTGGGCATCACCGTGCTGGGCGTCACCGCGCTGCGGCTGCTGGCACGCCTCGTCTGGAAGGCGCCGGCCATGCCCGCCGACATGTCGCCGGCCATGCAGCGTATCGCACACCTCGGCCATCTCGCCCTCTATCTGTTCATGCTGGCCATTCCGCTCAGCGGCTGGGCAATGAGCTCGGCCTACGGCATTCCCATCGTATATCTCGCCAAATTTACGCTGCCCGATCTGATCGGTGCCAATGAAGCCCTCGGCGCCCAGCTCAAGACCGTGCATGTGCTACTGAACTGGACGCTGGCCGCCATCGTCGCCGGACATGTCCTCGCGGCACTCAAGCATCATTTCGTCGACCGCAACGGCTTGCTCTGGCGCATGAGCCCTCACGCCCCCAAAAACTGAACCGACCTCAGGAGACTCACAGATGAAGAAACGACTGGCGCTCGCGCTGATCCTGTCCGTACCGCTGGCGCAGGCCGCACCGATCGATACGGCACAAAGCCATATCGGATTCACCATGAAGCAGGAGAATGCGCCGGTGGAGGGGAGTTTCAAAACCTTCAGCGGCAACGTCACGCTCGACCTGGCCAAACCGGCCGCCGGTCGCGCCGATATCGTGATCAATACCGGCAGTATCGCGCTACCGACCCGTGAAGCGGAAAACGAAACCCACAAGAAGGAATGGTTCAACAGCGCCCAGATCCCGACTGCGCGTTTTACGGCCACGTCGATCAAGAGTCTGGGAGGCAACCGCTATCAGTTCGCGGGCAAGCTGACGCTCAAGGGAATCACCCGTGACGTATCGGCGCCCTTCACTGCGCAAAAGCAGGGTGCGCTGACCGTGGTCGACGGCGTGCTGCCGATCTCGCGCCTCGCCTACAAGATAGGCGAGGGAGACTGGTCCGACACCAGCACCGTCGCCGATGAAGTCCGCATCAAGTTCCATATCGCCTATCACGGTTAAGCGCCGCGACAGGCACGATTCCCCGCACTGCCCAACAACAAAGAAGGAAGACCACATGATGAAACGCACTGTACTGAGCGCCCTGCTCGCCGCCGCCTCCAGTTTCGCCCTGGCCGCACCGCTCACCTACAACGTCGATTCGACGCATACCTACGCCGGCTACGAGATAGGCCACGTCGGCCTGTCCTTGCAGCATGGCCTGTTCACCCAGGTCGGCGGCACGCTGGTCGTCGACGAGGCAGCCCATAGCGGCACGGTCGACGTCAGCATCGATGCCGCCTCGCTGGCCACCGACTACCCGGCTCGCGACAAACACCTGAAGAGCGATGCCTTCTTCAACGTCGCCAAGTATCCGACCCTGACGTTCAAAGCCTCGCAACTGAAATATGATGGCGACAAATTGACCGATGTCTCCGGTTCGCTGACCCTGCTCGGAGTCAGCAAGCCCCTGACCCTGCATGTGACCCATTTCGCCCATGCCAAGAATCCGATGACCGGCAAGGACAGCTATGGCGTGAACGCCGAAGGCTGGATCAAGCGCAGCGAATTCGGCATGACCACCTATCTGCCGGCAATCTCCGACGACGTCAAACTGCAGATCACGCTGGAAGCCGTCGCCGCCAACTAAGCACTGGCATCGCAAGCGCGCGGCCGCCCGCCGCCGCACGCTTGCCATCAACCGCTGGCAAATCCTGCCGGAGTGGGGAGTAGACATGCATTTCAAGCGCCTCGTATCGAGCCTGGCCTTCGTGGCGGCCCCCGCACTCGCCGCACCGCTGACTTACACCATCGACCCGGGGCACACCAACGCCGGCTTCGAAGTCGGCCACATGGGACTGTCCTTGCAGCACGGCGAATTCACCCAGGTCAGCGGCAGCATCGTACTGGACCCGGATAGCCACAGCGGCCGCATCGACGTCACCATCGATGCCAACTCGCTCACCAGCGACTACCCGGCTCGTGACTCGCACCTGAAGGGCGAATCCTTCTTCAATGTAGCCAAGTACCCGACTCTGACCTTCAGCGCCACGCTATTGAAATTCGACGGTGTGTCGCCGGGTGAAATCAATGGCAATCTGACCCTGCTGGGCGTCACACGCCCGGTCGCGCTGCGTGTGACCCACTTCGCGCATGCCATCAACCCGATGGACGGCCGCGATAGCTATGGGGTCAATGCCGACGCCTGGATCAAACGCAGCGATTTCGGCATGACCGCCTACCTGCCGCTGCTTTCCGACGACGTCAACCTGCATATCACGGTCGAAGCCGCAGAAGCGAAAGCGCCCAGCGCCGAAAATTAACCCTCGTCGAGGCGAAAAGGGATCAGTTGCAGCAGCATCGACTCCACCGGCTTGCCACAACGCAGGGCGGGACTCAGACGGCGCCCCTGCAACTCGGCAAGCGCAGCGGCGTCGAGCCGGGGAAAACCGCTGCTTTGCACGACAATCGCCTCAAGCACCTCGCCCCCGGCTGCGATGTGGAGATTGAGGCCGACCACGCCCTGCTCGCCGCGCTGGCGCGATATCTCCGGATAACGCGGTTTCCAGGCCTGCGTGTAACGCGCCTTGAGCAGCGGACAATCGCTGCCTCCCGCCCCCGGGACGGCACCGCCTGCCGACACGCCACGAGCGGCAGGCGGAGGCGACGAGACCGCTGCCGTGGCCTGGACGGCAGCGGGCGCGGCGATGACGGGATGCCCGGACACCGCTGCCGCTGCCTTGTCCACAGGTTTATGCACAGGGTTGTCAACACGTCGGCGATCACCCGGACGGTGCACGGCAGGCGCGGCCGCAGGAGCGTCCTGACGCGCCGCTCGCGGCAATGCCGCCGCCAGCTCTACGCTTAGCGCTGGCGGCGCCTCCGGGTGCGCGCGGCGCAAGCCGGCGACATGAAACAACACTAGTGCGTGCGCAGCGCAAGACAAGAGCAGCGCGACCGCCAGCGGCCCGACCTGTCGCCTCATGCTCCTCTCATTCCGCCTCGCGCATTTTGAGCGCCTCGACAATGTCGACGGCGACGATGCGGCTGACCCCTTGCTCCTGCATTGTCACCCCGACCAGTTGCTCGGCCATTTCCATCGTCAACCGGTTGTGCGAAATATAAAGAAACTGCGTGCGCTCCGACATTTTTCGGACCAGATCGCAGAACCGGCTGGTATTGGCATCATCCAGCGGCGCATCGACCTCATCGAGCAGGCAGAATGGCGCCGGATTCAAGCTGAACAGCGAGAACACCAGACTCATCGCCGTCAGCGCCTTCTCCCCACCGGACAGCAGGTGGATGGAGCTGTTCTTTTTACCCGGCGGTTGCGCGATGATTTGCAAGCCCGAATTGAGCAGATCGTCGCCAGTCAGCATCAGCTCGGCACGCCCGCCGCCAAACAGCGTCGGAAAAAACTCTCCCATGCGCTGGTTCACCGCATCGTAGGTCGACTGCAGCATCTCCCGGGTCTCGCCGTCTATCTTCTCTATCGCCTGCTCAAGCGTGGCCATCGCAAGCTGCAGGTCGTCCGCCTGTTCGGTCAGATAATCACCGCGCCTGCGTGCCTCTTCCAATTCATCCAGAGCCGCCAGATTGACGGCCCCCAGCCCTTCGACCGCCCGTGCGAGGCGAGCGATTTCGGCGACCAGGGTCGCGGGCTTGATATCGGTATTGAGGTCGGCGAGCAAGGCATTCTCGTCGGCACCGGCCGCAGCCAGTTCTTCGCTGAAGCGCTCCATGGCCAGACGCGCTTCCTGATGCCTGAGCAAGCAGGCCGAACGCGATTCGCGCAAGGCAGGCAAGGCGGCGTGCACTTCCTGTTGCTGTACCCCCAGCTCCCGCATCCGTTCGGCCAGGCCGTTCAGCCGATCGCGCGCAAGCGCCAAACCGGATTCCAGTATCTCGCGCAAGCCCAGAGCCACTTGCATCGCATCGCCGTCATCCTCTTCGTCGACGCTATCCTGCTCTGCCACGAGCGCCTGCAAGCGCTCAGCCAGGGCTTCGTCACGCTGCTCGAGTTCATGGGCGCGGCGCGCATACTCGGCGCATTTCTGCTCGGCCTCCTGCATCGCCAGTCGCAACTCATGCACCAGGCGCTCAGCATCGCGTGTTTTATTGCGCGCCAAGCCCAGCCCGGTCTCCGCGTTCAGGCGTTGCAGTCGCAACGCATCGAGCTGCAAGGACAGTTCTTCCTGCTGCATGGCCGCTTCTTCCGCTCGCAGCGCTTCTTCTTCGCCCTGCGATTGCGCCCCTCGCCGCTCTTCTTCCAGCCGCGACTGCTCGGCCTCGATGGCGGCCAGGCGCTGTGCGCCCTGTCGTGCCGCCTGATCAAGCTTGACGTGCTCCAGCGTGGCCGCATTGAGGTCCGCCTCGAGTCGGGTTACCGCCCCTTTCTGCGCCCGCACCGCTTCAGCCAGCATCGCCGTGTTCTGGACCAGGGCCGCACGCCGCTCGAGCAAGGCCTGCCGCTGTGGAGCCAGCACCTGCCCACGTTCGACGGCGGCATCCAGACGCGCTTTCTGCGCAAGCACGCCATCCTGGCTGGCGGCGGCGTGGAACCGCACACTCGCCGTGCCCACACGATGCCCTTCCCGCGTCAGCAAAGTCTCTCCCGGCGCCAGCCGCACCCGGTCGCGGCGCGCTTGCGCCAGGCTATCCGCCAGATAGACGCCGGCCAGCCATTCGTCGAGAGCGGCATCGAATGGTGCGGCGGCGCTGACTTTGGCGCGCAATGTCGGCCACTCGCCGCGCGTCGTGCCGCCCGTCGCAGCACCGGCCTCGACCAGGGTCAAGCGCGCAGGCGGCGCCTCGCCCAGCCATTCGGCCGCACGAGCGCTCAAACGTTCGTTCAGTACGGACTCAAGCGCCTGTCGCCAGTCGGCATCGACTTCCAGCGTCTGCCACAGCTGCGGCGCCGCAGCCAGGCCATGTGCCTGCAGCCAGGCATCCAGGCGCTCGCCCGCCGCACTCTGCGCGAGCAAGGCGCTCAAGGCGGCCACATCGGCTTCGGCGCGGGCATTGTCGCTATTGAGCTGTGCGAGTTGCTCGTCCAGATGTTCGCGCTCGCTGGCGAGGTCGGCCAGCTTGGCTTCGTCCGCCACCACGCGCGCGCGCACGGCGGACAGCGCGGCGCGCGCGCGTTCGACCTCCGCCAGCGCCGCATCCTGCGCGCCCTGATCGGGCAGGTTGAGTTCCGCCAGCTCGCGGCGCAAGGCGGCAGTGCGCCCGTCGCTCCGCGCGGCGACCGCCGCCAGGTGCTCCTGCCGCTGCCGGGCCAGGTCGCGTTCTCGCAACAAGGAGGCTTCCTGGGCCAGGCACTGGCTCAGGGCCTGATCGCAGCGACGAAACTCGGCATCGGCCTGCGGCAGGCTGTCGGCTCCGTCTTCCAGAAGCATCTGCGCCTCTTCCAACCGCAGCATTCCTTCCTCGCGCCGCGGCAGCCATTCGTCAAGCTCGACCGCTACCGCATTGCGCGACTCGGCCAGCCGCTGTCTCTCCTGGCTGCCCTGCTCCAACTCGCGATCGACGCGCACCCGCGTCTGCGCGCGATGGCGCTGCTGCTCTTCCAGCCGCGCCAATTGGGCATTGGCATCCGCCAGGCGCTGCTGTGCCTCCTGCATGGCATCGCCGGCGGCAAAGTGCGACTCGCGCACTTCAGCGAGCTCGGCCTCGTACGACGCCGAGCGCGCTTCCAGTTCCGCCTCCCGCGTCTCGATCTGGGCCAGTTCGGCGCGCGCTCCGGCCTCGGTGCGCTGCGCCTCGTTGCGGCGCGCGGCAGCCAGCAGATTCTGCTTGTGTGTCAGCGTACCGCGCAGGTCGTTGTACTGTGCGGCGGTCTGCGCCTGCTCCGTCAGGCGTTCGACCTGACGTGCCAGTTCCTGCCGCAGATCGTCGACGCGCAGAAGATTGTCGCGCGTGTACTGGATCCGGCTCTCGGTTTCCCGCCGTCTCTCCTTGTAGCGCGACACACCGGCCGCTTCTTCCAGGTAGGCGCGCAGCTCCTCGGGACGCGCCTCGATGATGCGCGAGATCATCCCCTGCTCGATCACCGCATAGCCGCGCGCACCGACGCCGGTGCCGAGGAAAAGATCGGTGATGTCGCGCCGCCGCACCTGCTGATTATTGATGTAGTAACTCGACTCGCCCTGCCGGGTCAGCACGCGCTTGATGGCCACCTCGCTGTACTGCCCCCACGGACCGAGCAGTTGACCGTCGCCATTGTCGAATGCCAGCTCGACGCTGGCGCGCGAGACCGGTTTGCGCGTCGTCGAACCGTTAAAGATGACATCCTGCATCGACTCGCCGCGCAGCTGCTTGGCGGAAGACTCTCCCAGAACCCAGCGCACGGCATCGATGACGTTCGATTTGCCGCAGCCATTGGGGCCGATCACCGCGACCAGTTGCCCGGGAACCGCGATCGAGGTCGGGTCGACGAACGACTTGAAGCCGGAGAGTTTGATATGGGTTAGCCGCAAGACATCCTCGCATTCGGCACGACAAAGGGAATCATTTTATCAAGCATGCGCCTACTATGCGCAGACAACAGTTGTGCCATAATGGGCACATGGAATCGCTATCGCTTTCCAACCAATTTCTGATCGCCATGCCCAATATGGCGGATCCCCTGTTTGCCAAATCGCTGATCTATCTGTGCGAACATGGCGAACACGGGGCAATGGGGCTGATCGTAAACAAGCCGTCCGGCGTTGCCATGGCGCAGCTCTTCGACCAGATCGACCTTCCGCTCGACGACGAGGATCTGCGCGCAAGCCAGGTCTTTTTCGGCGGTCCGGTGCAGCCCGACCGTGGCTTCGTGCTGCATAGGCCCGTCTGCAACTGGCAGTCCAGCCTGCTGGTCACCGACGACATCGCACTGACCACGTCCAAGGACGTCCTGATTGCGGTTTCCGAGGGCAAGGGGCCGGCAAGCATGCTGGTCACGCTCGGCTACGCCGGCTGGGCCAGCGGCCAGCTTGAAGAAGAAATCGCCGCCAATGGCTGGCTTACCGCGCCGGCCGATACCGGCATCATTTTCTCGCTCGCGCCCGAGCTGCGCTACGCTGCAGCACTCTCGTCGCTGGGCTTCGATCCGTCCCTGCTGTGTGGTGATATCGGACATGCATGAAGGCGCGGTACTCGCTTTCGATTTCGGCGAGCGCCGTATCGGTGTCGCCGTCGGCGAAACGCTGATCGGGATCGCGCACCCGCTGGAGACCATAGACACCCTGCTCAACGATGAGCGCTTCGCGCGCATCGCCGCGCTCATCGCTGAATGGAAACCCGCGCAACTGGTGGTCGGCCTGCCTGTTCATGCAGACGGCACCGAACACGACATGACCCGCCTCGCACAGCGCTTCGCCAATCGGCTGCATGGCCGCTTCGGCCTGCCGGTTGCGCTGGTGGACGAACGCCATACCTCGCTGCTGGCCGAGTCGCTGCTGGCCGAAGCCGGCCTCAGGGGACGCAAGCAAAAACCCGTGCTCGATCAGGTTGCCGCCCAGGCCATACTGCAGACCTGGTTCGAGCAAGACTGATCACGACTCGCGCGGCGTCTTGGGCTTCAGGCCGCGATCGAGGCGCTGCTGCGCACGCTCCGACTGCCTGCGTGACTCCTGCTCGCGCCCCCGCGCCTCCCAAACCACCCATTCTTCCGGCAGTTCGAGCGAGAGACGCCCGATGGAGCCGGCACGAAAGTCCGTCAGTACGATCTCGGCCGCTTTCTGGATATTGACCTTCCCCCCGCCCAGCATCGCGCCGCGACGACGACCGATGGCGTCGAGCAACTGCGTATCCTGCAGCCCGACAACCTCGTCAAGCTTGTAGCGGGCCTGCAGGGCTTCCGGGTAACGGCGGGCCAGGTAGGTCAGCAGCACGAGCACGACTTCTTCTTCATCGAGGGCATTGCGACCGACGGCACCGCTGGCGGCCAGGTTGTAGCCGCCTTCCTCGACGATGATTTTCGGCCACAGCATTCCCGGGGTATCGATCAATTCGATATCGTCTGCCAGCAAGATGCGCTGCTGCCCTTTGGTGATGCCGGGTTCGTTGCCGGTTTTGGCGATGCGCCGCCCGGTCAGGCTATTGATCAGCGTCGACTTGCCGACATTGGGAATCCCGCAGATCAGCACGCGCAAAGGCTTGTCCAGCCCCGAACGCGAAGGTGCCAGCTCGCGGCAGGCTGCGATGAGCTTCAGTGCCGGAGCCCGCTCGCCGGCATCCAGCCCGATCGCCAGCGTACCGGGACGCGCACAATAGTAATCCAGCCACAGCTTCGTCACTTCGGGATCGGCCAGGTCCTGCTTGTTCAGAATCTTGAGCGTTTTCTTGCCGCGCGTGCTACGCCCTATCATCGGGTTCGCGCTGGAACCCGGCAGACGGGCATCCAGCATCTCGATCACCACGTCGATATCGGTAATCCGCTCTTCCAGGGCCTTGCGGGCCTTGTTCATATGTCCTGGGAACCATTGGATCGCCATGCTTTAGTGCTTTCGTAAAGGGTCCAGCAAGTGCATCAGACCGTTATGTTGTAGTTCGAACAAAAGCTCCAGCAAGGCGCCCAACTCCCCGGCAGGAAAACCCTCGCGCGCGAACCAGCACAGATAGTCAAAGGGCAGGTCTGCCAGCGTCCGGCCCTCGTACTTGCCAAAAGGCATGGTCCGGGTCAGGAGCAACGATAAATGGTGCATGAGGAAGCTTTCACCGCGCCGCATCTGGCGGCGGCCGGCGGGACGTTACGACGGCATCGGCTTGCCGTCGACGAAAAACAGGAAACCCTTGATTACGCGATAAACGTACCAAACCCACAATCCGAACAGAATGAGAAACCCAACCAGCACGAAAACCGTTGCATAGCCAACCAGACCAACCAGTACCGTGGTCCAGAAGGTGCGGATCTGCCAGTCGAAATGACTGGCGAACACGGTGCCGCGCACATCGGAACGCTTGACGTAGTTGATGATCACAGCCGCAATGGCGGTCACGCCGACAAACAGACTAATGGCCTGCAGGATATACACCACTTGAGTCAATTTGTAATAGCGGGAATCCTGATAATGTATCGGAAGATAATTCATTCACGCATTTTTACCTACCCCGCACAAATCTGGCAAGCCATTGCGGAATTTCTGCCAGGTAAATTCGGCGTAATTGCGCAGAATGTTCAGAAAACGATCCCGCATGCGTCGATATGTCCGCCAGCGGCCTCCAACCATGCAGCAGCAAGCCCGCTTCGCTCGCCCCGACCAGCACCGGCTGCACCTTTTCCCACACCCGGTCGAAACGGGCGGCCAAGCGGCACAGGCGACGGTTGGCCTCGTCCAGCCGCGGCAGCTGCGCGGCGGCCAGCTCGACATGACTGAGGCCAAGGATCAGAATGCGAGCCGCCAGCCAGTCGGCGGCATCGGCAAAACGTCCGGGCGAATCGCCCTCCCAGTCCTTGCGCGCGCTAGCCAGCAGCAGCGCCGCGGTACGGATTTCAGGCAGCAGCGACTCCAGCGCCACCGATCCCGATTGCGCGCGGCGCAAATCGGCGAGGCAGCGCAGCAGGTCTTCGGCCGGCATCGTGCCGCCGGAGAGCGCTTCGACATCGGTCAGCAGTGACAAGCGCATCAGCGAGACGTCGCGCGTCAGGGCTTGGCTTTCCAGCGCAATACGGCGCGCGTCATGAATTTCATTCATCGATGTGAACCCCTTCGCTTGCATTGCCTTGCGGCAGGGGATCATTTTTCGGAAAGCAGGAAAAACAAATGCCGCCTGTACCGCAGCGGCATTCGTCAGAGAGTATCCGGTCAGTCTTCAGTCCGGCTAGAGTCCTTGGAGCCGCAACGAGCTGCGGTACCAATAAAAATAAGCGGAAGAAAAGAAAACCGGACGAGTCATGCGTTCATCCTGCCCAGTCGCGAGCCGACTGTCAAGGCCGTTTACCCAAAACAGCCTTGACTGCGGCCGCGCCCTCTGCCGAATCACATATTCGGGTAGTTGGGGCCGCCGCCGCCCTCGGGGGTCGTCCATACGATGTTCTGCATGGGGTCCTTGATATCACAGGTCTTGCAGTGCACGCAGTTGGCGGCGTTGATCTGCAGTTGCGGCGCCCCGTCGGCAGCGGCCACGATTTCATACACGCCGGCCGGGCAATAACGCTGTTCGGGCGCCTGGTAGCGCGCCAGATTGACCGCGACCGGCACCGTTGCGTCTTTCAGCTTCAAGTGCGGGGGCTGATCCTCGCTATGACTGACGTTGGCGACGAAGACCGACGAGAGACGGTCGAAAGTCAGGACGCCGTCCGGCTTCGGATACGCGATCGGAGTCGAATCTTCAGCCAGTCGCAGGCTCGAATGGTCGCCGTGCTTGTGATGCAGGGTCCACGGCAATTTGCCGCAAAACACCGTTTCCAGCGACGCGTACATCATCGCCGGCCACAGCCCCCAGCGGAACGACGGACGGATATTGCGCACTTTCCACAGCTCGTCATACGCCCAGCTCTGACGGAAAGCGGCCGGGTAGGCGGTCAGCGAACTGCCGGTCGCCGCGTCGGCGGCGATGGCGTCAAAAGCGGCCTGTGCCGCCAGCATGCCGCTCTTCATCGCGGTATGCGTGCCCTTGATTTTGGGAACATTCATGAAGCCGGCGCCATCGCCTATCAGCGCCCCCCCCGGGAAAACCAGCCGCGGCAGGGACTGGATACCCCCTTCGGCCAGCGCGCGCGCGCCGTAGGACACCCGCCGCCCGCCCTCGAATACGCCCCGCACCGAGGGGTGGGTCTTGAAACGCTGAAATTCTTCGAATGGCGACAAATAGGGATTTTTGTAGTCGAGCCCGATCACGAAACCGACCGCCACCAGATTGTCCTCCAGGTGATACATGAAGGAGCCGCCATACGTCTCGCTATCCAGCGGCCAGCCGACCGTATGCACGGTGCGCCCGGCTTCGTGCTTGTCGGGACTGACTTCCCACAGCTCCTTGATACCCAGGCCGTAAGTCTGCGGATCGGAATCGGCATCGAGTCCGAAGCGCGCTATCACCTGCTGTGTCAGCGAGCCGCGGCAGCCTTCGGCAAACAGCGTCTGCTTGGCCCACAGTTCCATCCCGGCTTGCCAGGCCGCGGTTTTTTCGCCGTCGCGCCCTATCCCCATATCGCCGGTCGCGACTCCCTTGACCGAGCCATCGTCGTGATAAAGCACCTCGGCAGCGGCAAACCCCGGGTAGATTTCAATACCGAGCTCCTCGGCCTGCTGCCCGAGCCAGCGGCAGAAATTGCCAAGGCTGATGATGTAATTACCTTCATTGTGCATCTGCGGCGGCGTCGGCAGCGGAATCGACTCCGTCTCGGTCAGCAAGCGGAAGCAGTCGCTACCAGCCGGTGTATTCAGCGGCGCCCCGCGCTCGCGCCAGTCGGGGATCAATTCGTCGAGCGCGCGCGTTTCGAGGATGGCGCCGGACAGGATGTGAGCGCCGATTTCGGACCCCTTCTCCAGCAAGCAGACGCTCACCTCGCGGCCGGCCTTAGCCGCCAACTGTTTCAGACGGATCGCCGCAGTCAGACCGGCCGGTCCGCCTCCCACGATCACGACGTCGTATTCCATATATTCGCGTTCCACCATGCCTCCTCTGGCTCCGCATTTCATTGGTCGGTGCGAATGATGCAATGAACCGGTGCCATGCGTCAAAAGCGATCGGATATTTGAAAATGCTAAATCACACACATAGCCCGCAGTTGCTCAATCTTCTCGGCATCGTAGCCCAGCTCCGCCAGAATGGCCGCTCCATGTTCCCCCAGTCGCGGCGGCGGGAGGCGATAGGCAATCGGCGTCGCCGACAGGCGAATCGGGCAGGCGACCATGGGCACGTCGATACCCGTTTCGTCGCGCAGGGCGAAGGTCATGCCGCGATAACGCGCCTGTGCGTCGCCCAGCGCCTGGTCGACAGTATTTATCGGCCCGCAGGGCACGCCGGCCGCATCCAGGGCGGCCAGCCAGTCTCTGCACCGGCCTTGTACAAAAACCTCTCCCAGCGCCGCACACAGCTCCTCGCGCAGCGCAACCCGCCCTGCATTGCACGCATAGCGTGGATCAGCCGCCAGATCTTCGCGCCCCAATACACGGCAGACGGCAGCGAACTGGCCGTCGTTGCCGCAGGCCAGGATGAAATGCCCGTCGGCGGCGGCAAACACCTGATACGGGACGATATTCGGATGCGCGTTACCCAGTCGCGGCGGCACGCTGCCGCCGACAAGCCAGTTCATATTGATATTGGCCAGCATCGCCAGCGCACAGTCGAACAAGGCCATATCGATATACTGTCCGTGCCCGCTGCTCTGGCGTGCGATCAAAGCGGCCTGTATGGCATTGGCGGCATACAGCCCCGTCACCAGATCGACCACGGCTACCCCGACCTTGTGGGGCTCTCCCGCGCTCGGCCCGGTCACGCTCATCAAACCGGACATGCCCTGCATGATGTAATCATAGCCCGGACGGGCACGATAGGGACCGTCCTGGCCAAAACCGCTGATAGAACAATACACCAGCCGAGGATTGAGCAGCGCCAGCGAAGGGTAATCGAGCCGGTAGCGCGCAAGCGCGCCGACCTTGTAGTTTTCCAGCACCACATCGGCGCGCCGGGCCAGTTGCTGCACGATTTCCTGCCCTTCCGCCCGCGCGATATCCACAGTCAGCGAGCGCTTGCCGCGATTGGCCCCCAGAAAATAGGCGGCACGCCCATCAGCCAGCGCAGGCGGCGTCCATTGACGCGTGTCGTCGCCGCAACCGGGCCGCTCGACCTTGATCACATCGGCGCCCAGGTCGGCCAGCAACTGGCTGGCCCAGGGACCGGCCAGCACCCGCGACAGGTCGAGAACGCGCAAGCCCGCCAGCGCGCCGCTCATGGCTCAATCCTGCCCGCCATGGAACGCCTGTATCCCGGTCTGCGCCCGGCCTAGGATCAACGCATGGACATCGTGCGTGCCCTCGTAGGTGTTGACCGCCTCCAGATTGACCATATGCCGCATCACCTGATACTCGTCGCTGATGCCGTTGCCACCGTGCATGTCGCGCGCCAGACGCGCGATATGCAAGGCCTTGCCACAATTATTGCGCTTGATCAGCGAGATCATCTCCGGTGCCTCGCACCCTTGATCCATCAAGCGCCCGACCTGCAGCGCCGCTTGCAGACCGAGCGCGATTTCGGTCTGCATGTCCGCCAGCTTCAGCTGGATCAGCTGGTTCGCCGCCAGCGGGCGGCCGAACTGATGGCGCTGCAAGGTATACTCCCGCGCCGCGCGCCAGCAGAACTCGGCCGCCCCCATACTGCCCCAGGCGATGCCGTAGCGTGCCTTGTTCAGGCAGGAGAACGGCCCCTTCAGCCCGCGCGCGCCCGGCAGCAGCGCGTCATCAGGCACGAACACGTCGTCGAGCAGAATCTGGCCGGTGACGGAGGCGCGCAGGCCGATTTTGCCCTCGATCGCGGGCAGGGCCAGCCCGGCGGCCCCCCGTTCGACCAGGAATCCGCGGATTTCGCCACCATCGTCGCGCGCCCAGACCAGGCACACATCGGAGACAGGGGCATTGGTGATCCATGTCTTGGCGCCGGACAGGCGATAACCGCCGTCAACCTTGCGCGCTCGCGTCCTCATGCCGCCCGGGTCGGATCCGGCATCCGGTTCGGTCAGGCCGAAGCAGCCCACCGCTTCGCCGCGTGCGAGCGGCGGCAACCAACGCTCTTTCTGAGCCTCGCTGCCGTAGGCGTGAATCGGGTACATCACCAGCGAAGACTGCACGCTCATCGCCGACCGATAACCGGAATCGACGCGCTCCACCTCGCGTGCGATCAGACCATACGCCACCGACGACAAACCGGCACAGCCATAGCCGTCGAGCGTGACGCCGAGCATGCCGAGCTCGCCCATTTCCAGCAGAATTTCGCGATCGAAGCGTTCTTCGCGAAATGCCGACAGCACGCGCGGTTGCAAGCGCCGTTGACAGTAATCGGCAGCGGCATCGCGCAACATGCGCTCGTCTTCGTTGAGTTGTCCTTCGAGCGATAGGGGATCGCTCCAGTCAAACGCGGCAGTCATGCGGTGCTCTCCTCTTCCGCCTGGCCACGTCGCGCCGCAACTGTCGGCGACATGGCGTAGAGGCGTTGTTTTTCATGGCAAAAGGCGCGACTGGAGCACCCTGCCAATGCAGCCTAGCAACAGGATGACCGGGGCGTAAAGAAATATGACAAATAAAAATAAATGCATGCGAGACATGTGTGCCGGACTCGCGACACGGAAGGCAGACGCATGGGCAAGCGGAGAGCGCCGGGCACCATGGCGGCACCCGGCGTGGGATCAGGCGCCCTGAATGTAATGCACCAGATGGTCGATGACGACTTTCTGCTCGTCGATGGTCGCGCGCACCAGATCGCCTATGGAGAGCAAACCGATCAGCCGTGCGTCCTCCAGCACCGGCAGATGGCGTATCCGCTGCTCGGTCATCAGTGCCATGCAATCGTCGAGTGTGTTGTCGGGACCGACATACAACACGCGCGACGTCATGATGGAGCACACCGGCGTACTGGCGGAAGTTCTCCCTTGCAAAACGATGCGACGGGCGTAATCGCGTTCCGAGAAAATCCCGACGACCGCATCGTTTTCCACCACCAGAACCGCGCCGATATCATGCTCGGCCAGAGCCTGCAGGGCCTGATAGACCGTGACGTCCGGCCCGACGGTGATCGGATCGCGCTTGCTCTTGCTTGCCAATAACTGACGTACTGTCTGCATCTGTCCCCCCTTTTGGTTGCGACATGGGTTATCACACTATAGGCGGTCGCTGGCGGCAATGGAAAGCGCGTCCGGTATCAGCCGGCCCGGATCATTGTGCCGACCCCCGCACTGGTCATGATTTCCAGCAGCAGTGCATGCGGAACGCGGCCATCGATGATATGCACCGAGTCGACGCCGTTGCGCGCCGCTTCGAGCGCCGAACTGATCTTGGGCAGCATGCCGCCGTGAATGGTGCCATCGGCGAACAAGGCGTCGACTTCGCGCGCGGACAGCCCGGTCAGCAGATTGCCATTCCGGTCGAGCACGCCCGGCGTATTGGTCATCATGACGAGCTTGGCGGCCTGCAGCGTTTCAGCCAGCTTGCCGGCCACCAGGTCGGCATTGATATTGTAGGCCTCGCCCTCGGCCCCGACGCCGATCGGCGCCACCACCGGAATGAAATCCTGACGGTCGAGCAGCGACACCAGCATCGGATCGATAGACTCGACCTCGCCGACCTGCCCGATATCGATACGATCCTCGTCCTCGGAGTGCAGATACATCTTTCGCGCGCGAATCAACTGCCCGTCTTTCCCGGTCAAGCCAACCGCCTTGCCGCCGTGCTTGTTGATCAGAGCCACGATTTCCTTGTTTACCAGCCCGCCCAGCACCATTTCGACCACATCCATGGTCTCGGCGTCGGTAACGCGCATGCCCTGGATAAACTCGCCATGCTTGCCGACTCGTTCGAGCAGGCTATTGATCTGCGGGCCGCCGCCATGCACCACCACCGGGTTCATGCCGACGAGCTTGAGCAGCACGACGTCCTTGGCGAAGTCTTCTTTCAGCTTGTCATCCGTCATCGCGTTGCCGCCGTACTTGATTACGATGGTCTTGCCGTTGAAACGGCGGATATACGGCAGGGCCTCGGTCAGAATCAACGCCTTGTCGGTGGCAGAAACCGTCACATCATTCTCCTTTAGCAGCAGGTGTCATTTCACTGCCAGCATTGTACTCATACACATTAATCTGCTGTTATCAATAATTGCATTCAGCAAGAGCGATCGCCGCCGTCCCGTGTTTAACTTTTTCAACCACGTGTAGCTTTTTTCTAAACACGTAATTAGAATCAAACTCACCCGGCCAGATGCCGCCACCGTCAGCGCAAACCGCGCCAGAGGAGCCGCCCATGTCCCAAGACGATCTACAGCAACGCAAAGCTTCCGCCACGCCTCGTGGCGTGGGCGTTCTCTGCGACTTCTTCATCGAGCGGGCGAAAAACGCCGAGCTGTGGGATATCGAAGGAAGGCGTTTCATCGATTTCGCCGGCGGCATCGGCGTTCTCAACACGGGCCACCTGCACCCGCGGGTGCAGGCCGCCGTCGCCGCACAACTGCAAAAATTCAGCCATAGCTGCTATCAGGTCGTCCCATACGAAACGTATATCGAGGCGGCGGAACGGCTCAACCGCCTGGCCCCCGGTCGCCACCCCAAAAAGACGGCCTTCTTCACCACCGGCGCGGAAGCCGTAGAGAACGCCGTCAAAGTCGCCCGCGCCGCGACCGGCCGACCGGCAGTGATCGCCTTCGGCGGCGCCTTTCACGGCCGTACCCTGCTCGGCATGGCGCTGACCGGCAAGGTCGTACCGTACAAGGTCGGCTTCGGCCCCTTCCCCGGCGACGTTTATCATGCGCCCTTCCCCAACGCATTGCATGGCGTCAGCGTCGCCGATGCGCTGGCTGGACTTGAAAAGCTGTTCAAATACGACGTCGAGCCGCAACGCGTCGCCGCCATCCTGTTTGAACCGATTCAGGGCGAGGGCGGTTTCTACCCGGCACCGGTTGAATTCGTCGTCGCCTTGCGCGCCCTGTGCGACCGCCACGGCATCCTGTTGATCGCCGACGAGGTCCAGTCCGGCTTCGCGCGTTCGGGCAAACTGTTCGCAAGCGAATACTTCCCGGTCGACGTGGACCTGCTGGCCTGCGCCAAAAGCCTGGCCGGCGGCTTCCCCTTGTCCGCTCTGATCGGACGCGCCGAGTTGATGGACGCTCCGGGGCCAGGCGGCCTGGGTGGAACCTACGCCGGCAATCCACTCGCACTGGCAGCGGCGCTGGCGGTGATCGATGTGATCCGCGATGAAAATCTTTGCCAGCGCTCGCTCGACCTCGGCCAGCGACTGCGGGCGCGGATTGCAGCGCTCGACATGCCGCGCATCGCCGACATCCGCGGACAGGGAAGCATGCTGGCACTCGAGTTTCTGCATCCTGATACCCGCGAAGCGGATCCCGTCTTCACGCGCAAGGTGCAAGCCGCAGCCCTGGAGCGCGGCCTGATCCTGCTCAGTTGCGGAGTCTACGGCAACGTTATCCGTTTTCTCTACCCCCTGACCATTGAAGACGACATCTTCGACGAGGCGCTGGACATCCTGGTCCTGGCGCTACAAGCCTGAACCCGCCACCGGACCGCCAGTCGGTCCAGGGAGACAACCGATGCTCAAGCTGAACGACCCGACTCTCATCAAGCAGCTCTGCTATCTCGACGGCCGCTGGCAGGCCGCCGACGATGGCGCCACCCTGCTGGTCACCAATCCGGCCACCGGCGAAAGCCTCGCTACCGTGCCCGCCATGGGCCGGGACGAAACCCGGCGCGCGCTCGACGCGGCGCAGGCCGCCTTTGGAGACTGGAAAAACCGCACGGCCAAAGAGCGCGCCGCCGTGTTGCGTAAATGGTTCGAGCTGATGATGGCCAACCAGGAAGACCTCGCGCGTATCCTTACCGCAGAACAGGGAAAGCCGCTGGCTGAAGCACGTGGTGAAATCGCTTACGGTGCCGCCTACATCGAGTGGTATGCCGAAGAAGCCAAGCGGGTGTACGGCGACACCATCCCGCACACCCAGGCCGACCGCCGGGTGCTCGTACTGAAACAGCCCATCGGCGTCACCGCCGCCATCACGCCCTGGAACTTCCCCAACGCCATGATCACGCGCAAGGCAGCGCCGGCACTGGCCGCAGGCTGCTGCATGGTCGTGCGCCCCGCGAGCCAGACTCCGCTGTCGGCGCTGGCCATCGCCGAACTCGCGCACCGTGCCGGCATTCCGGCCGACGTGTTCTCGGTTGTCACCGGCAGCGCGACCGAAATCGGCGCGGTGCTGACCGGATCCGATATCGTCAAAAAATTCAGTTTTACCGGCTCGACCGAAGTCGGTCGCAAATTGATTGCCCAATGTGCGCCGACGGTCAAGAAGGTCTCGATGGAACTCGGCGGCAACGCCCCGTTCATCGTTTTCGACGATGCGGATCTGGATGCGGCGGTCGAAGGCGCCATGATCAGCAAATATCGTAATTCCGGGCAAACCTGCGTCTGCGCCAACCGCTTCTATGTCCAGGATGCGGTTTACGACGCTTTCGTCGAAAAGCTCGCGCGCGCGGTCTCCTCGCTCAAGGTCGGCAACGGCGCCGAGGACGGCGTCAACCAGGGGCCACTGATCGACGAGGCCGCCTTGGGCAAGATAGAGGAGCATATTGCCGACGCACTGCAAAAAGGCGGCACATTGCTCACTGGCGGCCACCGCCACGCGCTGGGCGGCAGCTTTTTCGAGCCGACCGTCATTCGCGACGCCAAGCCCGATATGAAGGTGGCGCGTGAAGAAACCTTCGGGCCGTTGGCTCCCGTGTTCCGCTTCCACGACGAAGCCGAAGTCGTTTCCGCCGCCAATGCGACCGAATTCGGACTCGCCAGCTACTTTTACGCCCGCGACCTCGGGCGCGTGTTCCGCGTTGCGGAGAACCTCGAATACGGCATGGTCGCGGTCAACACCGGTCTACTGTCCAGCGAAACGGCGCCCTTCGGCGGCGTCAAGCAATCGGGGCTCGGCCGCGAAGGGTCGCACTACGGCATTGAAGACTACCTGGAAATAAAATACCTCTGCCTTGGCGGTATCAACCGCTAAAGGGTGTCGCGGACGGCGGTCCGTCCACGGTTTCGTCCGGCGCGAGCAGGCAATTGCCGCCGCTGCTCTTGGCCCGCTGACAATGGGCAGCGGCGCGCGCCAGCGCTTCGTCGGGGTCGTGGTCATCCGCGACCAGGCGGATCATTCCGATGCTGACCGTCACCGGCGGCCAGATGGCCGGCTCCGCATCGGCGACCGATGCCTGCACGCAGCGCCGGACATCCTCCAGCAGGGCCTGTGCCCACTCTGTTTCGCAGCACAGCAGCAGGATGGCAAATTCGCCCCCCACCAGGCGCGCGGCAACATCCGTGCGCCGAATCCTGGACTGAATCGCCGCCGCCACCCTCTCCAGCATCCGGTCGCCGCCCTGCTGGCCCATGCTGCCGAGCATGCTCTCGAAATTGTCGATGCCCAACACCGCCAGGACATGCCCGCCACCGTCGCCGGCCACCGTCGCGTACGCTGCCATGAAGCCATGCCGGTTGTACAAACGGGTCAGGGGATCATGACCGGCATCCCGTCGATGAACGCGTTCGCGCTCGCGCCGCTCGCTATCGTCGCGCAGCACATAGACCCGCCCTTCCACCTTGCCGGGAGCCGGGCTCAGGACCGACAAGGTCAGCAGCACCGGCTGCAATCGCGCGTTGCGTCCGACCAGATCCAGCTCGACGTCCAAGCGTCCCGCCAATGCCTCGAGTTGCGCATTCGATAGCGCCAACCCCGTATCCGGCATGGCAAAGGCAGCAAACCCGGCCAACGGTCGCCCCATCGTCTCACACGCAGCGATGCCGAGCAGAATCTCTGCCGACCGGTTCATATACCCGATCTCGCCTTTATGGCTGGTGAAAATGATCGCGTCGGAGACGGCCGCCACGATGGCCATGCTGCGCTCCTGCTCGGCCAACAGGGCGAGTCGCATGCTTGCGCTTTCGGAAACATCGTGCGCGAATCCCAGAAAGCCGCTCCCGGACGGCAACAGCCTCAACTCGACCTGCGCGTACAAGCGATGCTCATGCTGCAAACGGCCAGCAGCAACAAAAACAGCGCCTGCCTGCCGACCCGCCCAGCGCTGTTCGAGCTCTTCCCTGTCCTCGCTGCAAATCAAATCCAGCCACGGTCGCCCCAGCCAATGGCTTGCAATTGTCGTTCCGAGCAGGGACAGCATTGCAGGGTTCAGATACTCGATGCTTGCATCGGCGTCAACGACGAAAACCGCCGCGGGCGTTCCTTCGCATAGTCGGCGCAGATAGCTTTCCCGCTGTTCGAGATTTTCTATCGTGTCGTGAAGCCGCCGCAGCGCCTGATTGGCCGCCATGGCCAGCGACTGGACATCGCGGCAGTCGGAATGAAGGATGAAGCCGGGACGGAATTCGAGGAGTTGCTGGCGCAAACGGCGCAAGGGCCGCAGCAGAAAACCGATCAAATGCCATTGCAAGGGCGTCAGACACACCCATAGCAATGCGGCGAGAAACAGATTACGGCGCATGCGGGCCAGGATATGCGCCGACTCGTCGGCCGGCTGGATCGCAGCCACGACCCAATTGATGCTTTCCAGTGGCGTGTAGACCACGCGCAGCGCGCCTTCGTCGCCATCGACCCCGCCGCTTCCACCGGTCGCCGGATGGCGCATGATCTTATCGTAGGTCAGCGCCGACAAGGGTGGCGTATCGTCGCCAAAGCGCAGCGCCTGGCGCCTTGAATCGCTGGCATAGACAAGGATGGATACACCGTGCCCTATCATGCGCACACTTTCCAGGCCGTGCCGCATGGAGGGCGAATCAAGATCGATGGTAGCAGCCAGCATCCCGCGATAGGCACCGTCGAGGCCGAGCATGGGGGCACAGAAAACCGCGGTGCCAGGAAATGTCAGCACGCGGGCACGGCGGTGGGCGGAAGGATCGAGAAGGCAGTGCTTGCCGTACAGGGAGAGGCCGAGCGGGACATTGGCCGACGCGGCACGCTCCACCGCATCGGGGCCATAGAGAGCGATACCATCAAACACCGGCCGCAGCAGGCGCAAGCGTTCTTCCAGCATCGGATCTGCCTTGCCAGGCGCGGGCATGGTCAGCGCAGCATTGGCCAGCACCGACTGATGCAGGGTGATGCGGGAATCGAGGTCGGCGGCGACGCGTGTCGCCAATGCCGAGAGGTTGCGCTCCTGCCCGTTTTGAACGTTGCGCCGCGCTTGCGAGTAAGCAAATAGCGCGAAGGCCGTGAACAGCATCAGACCAAACAGCATGACAACCAGCGCCAGCCGCATTCTCAACGAGGAGAAAAAAGGGTGTGGCTTGAGATTCATGATCGGCGGACAGGGCGGAAGCACACCATCATGTTACCCCAAAGTCATCAACAACCAGTAGGAGACCATGCGAATCAGTTGATCAGTGCAAACGGGCCAAACGCTCCGACAGAGGAATCCCGGCCTCGCGCAAGCAATCAGCCAGATCCTGCCACGCGCAATCGCGATCCGGCGCCAAATCCGGCACCATCAGCCAGACAGTGCGCGCACTGATCGCCTCTCTGCCACGCACCTTGAGCGAAACCAGGTAGCCGTGCTGATCCGGAGCATATTCGGCGATCGCTTCAAGGTCGTCGAGACCGCCTTCCTGACTGGCGACCAACGCCACGGTCAGGCCCAGACGCTTGCGGTTCCACCCATGCACGGCGGTTTCGAGTGCCTCCCACCACGGAAGAGGTGCAAACAGCTCGGCTTCTCCGTAGGGCATGTCGCTGCCGATCGCTTCCATCATCTCGGGCATCACCGCATCGAGCGCAGGACGCGCGAGACGCCGCGCCTGGGCAAGCGGCAGCGTCGAGCGTTCGACCAGAAAGGGAATCCAGCACAATACCAGCTGCGGATCGTGCGCCCGGCTCGACGCCTCATACGTCGCGCGCGCCGCATCGGGGTCGAAGGGGGCATAATCGCAGCCCGCATCCATCACCGAGGCCAGGTGTATCAGGTCCTGGCAGGCATGCTCATTGAGCATTTCGACGGTGAACAAGGTAGGGGAGACCCACAGAATGGCTTTTTCCGGCAACTCGAGTGCATCCGCAAGCAGGGGTTCGATGCGTTCGAGCTGGGGAAAATGCCACCATACTCCGCCTTGTGTACGCGAAAAGGCAAAGGGCAAGGCCCATAGCTCGAAAGACAGAATGGAACCATCCGGACGTACCAGCTCGGGGAAAGCGATGCTGTCGCGCGCGCAATTGAGCAGGACGTTGCGCGCCTCACGCTCGTTGCTCAGCGCTAATTGCGCCTCGGTAAAAATCGCACGGTCTCCGGCCCCCATCGCCTGTTGCACGGCAGCCATCAGCCGAAGCTGGCTCATCGGATTGGCGGACGCGTCGCGCGCCGCGCTGGTCAACACCTTGATCGCATCGATTCGTTCTGCGGGCGGCAAAGGCTTGTCCGGGCCGACGCGCATTTCACGCAACTTGAACCCGGCGTCGCGCTCGGCATAGATCTGCTGCAGGGTCATATAGACATTCATGGCCTCGTCGCAGACAGCCTGCAGGCGCGATGCAGTCGGCACCTCGCCCTGAAAGGTAAAATCGAAAAGCCGGAAACCCGGATTGCAAACGTAGACAGTGACCCCGCTCTCTTCATCGAACAGCACGGCACTGGCGAACGCTTCCTGATCGCGCTCGTCGAATTCGGTATCGTCGTTACCAACCAGTCGGCACACGAATGCCGGCGCTTCGGTATGCACCAGGTATTCGCACGGCTCCAGTCCGGCTGCATCGAGTGCATCCCCGAAAATGAAGCGGTTAGGCAAAAGGGCGGAACCCTTGATACGGGCATTGCGAGGATGGGGCTTCATCTATGGCTAATCGCTACACTGGCAAACTATTGATTTTAACGCCTTATCCATCGTCGCATGAAGATGTTTATGGCAAACAAGCGACGGCGGACCCTCTTGAGGGGGCAACCGGCATTTCGGCGGCTCTCGTATCATTATGCGCCGTTATCACGCTCGCCCCTTTAACAGTGACCAAAGATACGTCAAGATTCCGCACAAGACTACGGCATCAGAGGTGTTTTGTCATGGCGGAAAAGCCCGTTCTTTTAATCAGTGCCTGTCTGCTCGGCCAAAAGGTTCGCTACGATGGCAAGGGACAGATCTTGCCCGCCGCGCGACTGGCCGCGCTCAACGCGCACTATACCCTGCAAGCGGTCTGCCCCGAATGCGCTGGTGGCCTGCCCGTACCGCGACCGCCAGCCGAGATCGTCGGCGGGGACGGGGCTGCGGTGTGGGAGCGTGTGGCGCAGGTCTTCGGCAATGACGGAACCGAGATGAGCGCAGCGTTTCTCGCGGGAGCCGAGGCGGCACTGCAGCTGGCCAAGGCTGCCGACGCCTGTGGCGCCCTGCTCAAAAGCGGCAGCCCCTCTTGTGGCAACACACGTATCCATGACGGCCGCTTTACCGGAGGGATGGTTCCCGGGCGCGGCGTGACGGCCGAGTGGCTGCATCGCAATGGCATCGCGGTATGGGACGACTCACAAGCGGACGGGCCCTGCGCGATCGATAAAACGATCAGCCCTGCCGGATCTGCTGCCAGCTGACTCCGTTTTCGCACGCGGCGGCGAGCGTTGCGAAGAATGCTTGCTTGCTTTCGAAATTATTGTTGTAGCTGATGCTGCCGATGTGAACCCAGCTGTCATCGACCACCTGCACCGTGCGCGGCGCATCCTGTGTCGTGGGCCGCAGCGGGCGGTTTATGCTGTCGGCAAAACGCTGCACGGTGCGGTCGAGCTGGCGGTAGATGTACTTCCAGTTACGCCCGCCGGTGTCGAGTCCGAACGAGAAGTCATACAGGAAGTTCAGGGGCAGGTGCCCGACGCGGTCGAAGCGGAACATGCAGTAGCCGGCCCACAACTGCCAGCCCCATTCACTTTCGTTCAGCAGGCCGAAGCAATCCTGTTCTCCCAGCCGCTGGTTAAGGCTCAAGGGCTCCATCGGAATCATGTCGTGGTCGAAGTAGGCGAAGTTCTCCGGTTCGATGGCCTGGATGATGTTGCGGTAGATCCAGGTCATGGCCATGCCATGCGAGCGGTTTACATGCCGTGTCCGATTCGATGGCAGCGCCAGATAGTGTGCGCCATGGCGGCGGCAGACCTCGGCGATTTCGGCGCGTTTGGGCGCACGCGAGTTGTCGAATGCCAGTACCGTGCAGTCGGTCAGGTGCTTGCGGCTCATGGTCAACAGCCAGTCCAGCGCCCACGGTTGTTCGAAAGCCACAACGGCGGCGATATTCTTTCCGCGCAGCGGGCGGCAATCGACCAGGAATTCTGCTTGCCCTTCTGCCTTGCGCCCCAGGTATAAATTCAATAGCAGGTCGTTGCGGAATTGTTTATAGGCATCGCTAAATGGCTCGAGCTTGACCATCTCGGAAATAGTGTACTGCCGCAAACTACGCATCTTTGTGCCTCGATTTTCCGCTGGCCGCAGCATCCCGCGGCACTGTTAATTTGTTAAGGAGGGAATCGTAACGGAATCTCCGCGCCTCCGATACCCTGCGCTGGATAAAGCGGGTAAAACGGCTTGCTGCTGACGCCCAGCGGCCTCGCTCGTGGGCATTTTGTGCTCATGGGCGGCCCAAGGTCCGGCTCGCGAGAGTCTAGTGTCCGGGGGCGGTGGTGGCGTCTCGTTGGTGGAGGTTCAGGGTCTGTGGACGGTGGTGGCGTCTCGTTCGTGGGCGTTCAGGGGCCGGGGGCGGTTGCGGCGTCTCGTTCGTGGGGGGCGGTTGTCCGTGGCCCGACGACGAGCCGGCCTCCCGTCCTCCTTCGGGTGTTCAGGCGTCGGCCGGGAGGCCGGCTCGCCGTCCGTTTACATCCGGCGGACGCCGGCATGACCCCGTGACGCCGGGGGCGG
>NZ_AUGZ01000019.1 GCF_000422925.1 Paludibacterium yongneupense DSM 18731 | reverse complement strand
ACGCTGCCGGGCGCATCGGGCACGATCCCTTCGCGCGCATTCTTCAGCATCGCCAGCGCATGCAGCGGAATATCGGGACGGCTCCACGCGTCGGGCGCCGGCGACAGATCGTCGGTATTGGTCTCGCCGTTGACCTTGAACACGCTGGCCGTGATTTTTTCGGCAAGGGCGGGACGGCTGGTGAACCACTCCGCCGCCGCCCAGGATTCGATGACTTCGCGCGCGTACGCATTGCCGGCGCGCATTTTTTCTTCGACGTCATGAAAAGCGTCGAACATCAGCAGCGTCGTCTTCAAGGCGCGGGCTGCCGCGGGTGCCACCGCCGCGTCGTCGAGCATGTCGATCAGCGGCTTGATATTGAAACCGCCGTGCATGGTCCCCAGCAGTTCCACCGCCTTGACGCGCGGCAAGAGCGGAGAGACGGCGCTGCCATCGGCGACGGCAGCCAGAAAAGAGGCCTTGACGCGAGCGGCGTCGTCCACGCCCGGCGGCACGCGATGCGTGATCAGTTCGAGCAGAAATGCCTCCTCGCCGGCCGGCGGTGCCTTGAGCAATTCAACCAGTTGCCCGGTCTGGGCAGCGGTGAGGGGCAAAGGGGGAATACCTTGAGCGGCACGCTCGGCGACATGCTGACGGTAGGCTAGTAACACGGCTTCATCCTCTCTCTTTTGTGCGGGCACACCTGAAAACCTCGCTGTCTTGCGTAAGCGGAGGCGGCAAAACGGCATCCTGTTACCTATAACACGCTTTGGCAGCGGCAAACAATTGGTGCGCCGCGTGTTTCGTCCAGCCGTTTTTTTCAGGGGATCCCCTGCGTTGAATGGTTGATCCCGGGCGGAAACCGCCACCGCCCCCCGAGAGGACGGGGCACGGAACAGGCTGAAGCGGCGGCGTTGATTTTTTCTGATTGCCCCGCGGCTGCAACCGCGGACCCCGCTTCCCTGTTGATTCATTCTACTTTGATGACAAGCGGAAGTGAAGAACAACCCTGCCGCTGCCCGATTAGCCCGGAACAAGGATAATTCGTCCTGCGCCGCACCTATCGCACCGATTTATGTTTTTGGCGGCGCAGCGCAAGTAGCGGTGCCCATGGGCCCGGCCCATGGGATATAATCGGGATGACGTGCCCGCCCACTATCGGAGCGAGCGGTCTTGACTGTCGCGAGGACCTTATGAGTCGCATTACGCTTTCTCGTTTTCTGATCGAACAGCAACGCCAGGGCGGCACGCTGCCCCCCGAGCTCCGCCTGCTGATCGAAACCATCGGCCGCGCCTGCAAGGCGATCAACCATGCCGTCAACCAGGGCGCGCTGGCCGGCGTTCTCGGCGAAGCCGGCACCGGCAACATCCAGGGCGAAGCCCAGAAAAAAATGGATGTCATCGCCAACGACTACCTGCTCGACGCCAATGAGTGGGGCGGCAGTCTGGCGGCGATGGCATCGGAAGAGATGGAGCTTCCCTATCACATCCCCGGCGAGTATCCGAAGGGGGATTACCTGTTGATGTTCGACCCGCTGGATGGTTCGTCCAACATCGACGTCAACATCTCGGTCGGCACCATCTTCTCCGTACTGCGCTGCCCCCCCGGCACCGTGAATCCGACCGAGGCCGACTTCCTGCAGCCGGGCACCAGGCAAGTCGCCGCCGGCTACGCGCTATACGGACCGCAGACCCAGCTGATACTGACTTTCGGCAATGGGGTATTCGGCTTCACGCTGGACCGCGAGCAAGGCGCTTTCGTGCTGACCACCCCGAATATGCGCATTCCGGAAAGCACTGGCGAGTTTGCGATCAACATGTCGAATGCAAGGCACTGGGAAGCCCCGGTCAAGCGCTATGTGGACGAACTTCTGGCCGGCAGCACCGGCCCGCGCGGCCGCGACTTCAATATGCGCTGGGTGGCCTCGATGGTGGCCGAAGTGCACCGCATCCTGACCCGCGGCGGCATCTTCATGTACCCGAAGGATGCGCGCGATCCGGAAAAACCGGGCAAGCTGCGCCTGATGTACGAAGGCAACCCGATGGCCTTCATCGTCGAGCAGGCCGGCGGCCTGGCGACCGACGGCCACCGCCGCATCCTCGACATCCAGCCGGGCAAGCTGCATGAGCGCGTGGCCGTCTTCCTCGGCTCACGCGAAGAGGTAGAGCGCGTCACCGGCTACCACGCGGAATAAACCCCGCAAACGGCGGGTTTCAACCCGCCGTTTGCGGGCCGCGGATGACAATTGTCATATCGGAAACGCCCGTGCTCGGCTAGGCTGCTGTATCGTGATGGATGCCCCCGGAGATCCCTATGCTGGAAATGCAGCACCTGATCGTCGCATTGATCGAACCATCGCACGTCCAATCGGTCATCGTCCGCCAGGCACTCGCCGAACTCGGCATCGACCAGGTCCGGGCTTACGGTTCAGGCAACGAATTTCTGTTCTCGCTCGAGAAAGAAACCCCCGATCTCGTCATCAGCGCCCTGTACCTGCCCGACCTGACCGGCACTGAACTCGTCTACATGCTGCGCGACGACCCGCGCACCACGGCGCTGCCCTTCGTGCTGCTGTCGAGCGAGACCAATCCCTACTATCTCGATCCGGTGCGCCAGGCCGGGACGATGGCCATCTTGCCCAAGCCCTTCTCGACCGGACAATTGAAAAGCGCGCTCGACAACACACTCGATTTTCTCAACACAGAGCTCGAACAGAGCGACGAGCACGACGACTTTGCCGAATTGATGGTGCTGATCGTCGACGACAGCTTGACCGCGCGCCGCCATATCCGCAGCATGCTGGAGAAACTGGGGTTCGAAAAAATATCCGAAGCGCGCAACGGGCTGGAGGCGATGCCGCTGCTCGAGCAGCACCTGTTCGACCTGGTGATCACCGACTACAATATGCCGCAAATGGATGGCCAGGCGCTGGTTGAGCACATCCGCACACGCAGCATGCAAAGCTCGGTTCCCATCCTGATGGTTTCGAGCGAGGATAACGAAGGACGTCTTGCCGCGGTCCAGTCTGCGGGCGTCTCGGCCATTTGCAACAAGCCTTTCGGAACGGCCCAGGTACGGCAGCTGGTTCATCGTTTCGTGACTCACCGCTGACCCCGCTCCGATACGGTTTTCGCATGCCGTATCGGAATGCCTTAACGCCGCAAGTCTGCCGCCGACTTGTAAAACAAATACTTATAAAGGCACATTGGCAAAACCTGTTGCCAATGTGCCTTTATTAGCGTAGTATTGCCCTTTTACGATTTACCCGGCATGGAAACAACCTCAGCCCGGGCAAACTCTTAGTTTCATCGCGTCCCTAACCTCTTTATCAGGCTTCGTCCACGGAATGACTTTCGTCCGGACCGCTGTTCGCCGCTTGCCTGGTTGGTGCCGATGAGTCATGCAGCCATTAGTCAGGCTGCGCAACCACCGCCTACACCCCAGGCCAAGTGAATCGCCGAACGCCACCGGCACGAAAGGATATTAATGCTGTTTTCCGAACTGGGCCTCACGCCCGAACTGACCTCCGCTCTCGACCAATCCGGTTTCACCACCCCGACCGACGTACAGGCACAAGCCATCCCCGCCGCACTGGCCGGGCGCGATCTGCTGGTTTCGGCACAGACCGGTAGCGGCAAGACCGCCGCCTTCCTGCTGCCCGGCATGGTGAAGCTGGCTCAGAAGTCGACGGGCAAGGGCATGGGCCCCCGCATTCTGGTTCTGACCCCGACCCGTGAGCTTGCGCAGCAGGTCGAAAAGAATGCGACCGAATATGGCGTCAACCTGCGCTGGTTGCGCACGGTCTGCCTGGTCGGCGGCGCCTCCTTCGGTTATCAGGTCCGTGCGATGTCGCGTCCGATCGATATCATGGTCGCGACCCCGGGCCGCCTGATGGATCATATGCGCCAGGGGCGTATCGACTTCTCGCGCCTGGAAATGCTGGTTCTGGACGAAGCCGACCGCATGCTGGACATGGGCTTCATCGAAGACATCGAAACCATCGTCCGCGCAACCCCGGAATCGCGCCAGACCGTATTGTTCTCCGCCACGCTGGACGGCAATATCGGCCGACTCGCCCAGAAGCTGACCCGCGATCCGCAGCGCATCGAAATCGCCCGCGCCGAAAGCGGCGGCAATATCGAAGAACATCTGCTTTACGCCGATGACAGTCGCCACAAGGAACGCCTGCTCGACCATATTCTGAAGGAAGCCGGTTTCGACCAAGCCGTGATCTTCACCGCGACCAAAGTCGGCTCGGAAGAGCTGGCCGACAAATTGTCGGATCTCGGCTACTCTGCCGCCTGCCTGCATGGCGATATGCCGCAAAACTGGCGCAACCGGACCCTGAACGACCTGCGCCGCGGCCGCATCCGCGTTCTGGTCGCGACCGATGTCGCCGCCCGTGGCATCGACGTACCGACGATCACCCACGTGATCAACTACGACTTGCCCAAGCAGGCTGAAGACTACGTGCACCGTATCGGCCGTACCGGCCGCGCCGGTCGTGACGGCGTCGCCATCACCCTGGCCGAGACCAAGGAATACCACCGCGTCCGCCGCATCGAGCAATATCTGAAGCGTCAGATCGTCGAGGGCGTGATCGAAGGCATGGAACCGACCCGTCGTCCGCCCAAGGGCGGCTCCTCGCGCGGCAAGCCGGACGGTCAACGCCGCAGCGGGTCCTACGCCGGTCGCAACGGCAAGCCGGGCAATGGCAGCAGCTACGCCAAGCGCAGCAGCAGTGGTCCGCGCCCGCAAGGCAGCCATCAGGGCAGCCGCGACCGCTGATCGCAGCGAATAGCACGCACCTTCCCGACCCCCGGCCTCCTGGCCGGGGGTTTTGTTTTTCAGCCGCGGCGCTCGGGCAACGAGCACGCCTCCACTATCGTGATCATGCCCGCCCTCGCCCAGCCGGGTACTGCACGCCCAGACCGACCCGTCGTCCGGGCACGAACGGCAAACCGCTTCGGACAAGCCCGCCACTACCGTGCACGACAGGGGAAGAGAGAAACAGGAACGTGCGGAAGCAGAAATACGCGGCCGGTTCGCCGCTGCGCAGAACCGGAGGCCGCCACGGCACCACCGCGACGGGCGACACCGGCCAGACAACGATGCGAATGATTGCAGTACAGACCGCCCCTCAGGGCTCGCCGAAAGCCTGCTCGAGCTCCGCCAGCGCCTGACGCGATGTGCGCACCGGCACCACCGCCCGATGCTCCACCACGCCGGCGCCCAGCTCGACCTCCTCGAAGCACAATTCGGTGGCCGCTTCGCCCGCCGCTTCGTTCAGCTTGATGCCGAAACGACTGAGATAGAGCGTGGACAAGGACATGCGGACAAAGTCGGCCGGGCGGTTGAGCATGTCGACCAACGCGGCGAGCAGGCCGTCAGGCGTCGCGAGCGGCCGCAATTCCGACAAGCACATCTTCACTTCGGCGCGACGGGCCTCCAGTTCCCCGCGACTGTCCGGCAACACCGGGCCATCAGCCTCCATCGCGTCGATCAGAACCGTACCGGGTGTCGTCAGACAGGAGAGTTTGAGTTCGATGCGCGTGAGTTCGACATCCAGGCTCAGCCGGGTCATTTCCAGCAGCTGCAGGCGTCGCGCAATCACATCGCCCAGCACATCCATGCTGCGCTCGCTCGACGTACCGAGCAGGGCCTCCAGCGATAGCGACGGAAATACCAGCTTGTGGTTGTCGAAACTGACCACGGTCTGCGCCACATCGCCGCGCAGCGTTCCATTTTCGTCGGCGATCCCGAAGCGCTGCGTCTCGCTGCGTTTCATCAGCAGCAGCGCAAACACCGTATCGCTGCTGGACGGGGAGGCGAAATACTCCTGCAATTCGGGACTACCGCGCAACAGGGCCAGCAAGCTTCCAGGCGAAGCAAAAAACAAACCGAGCCGGCTATCCTGACGAAATGCGCTCAGCGACAAATCGAGCGGATTTTGCATTGCCCCGGGCAGGGACTTGATATAGTCGAGGCTGAGCTTGACCGCGGGCAGCAGCGCCTTCTGATAGACAGGAACCAGGCGCAGGCGCGGATCGATCTTGTCCACCAGTTGCTCGATCGCCTGCTGGGCCAGCGCCTTCGACTGCCGGGCGCTGGGAGAGGATTCGCCGAAATGCCGCAAGAGATTGCCGAACATCATTGCCCCATCCGTAAAACAGCGATTTAAAACGACTCGTCCGCGCGCAGATAGCGCCATTGTCCGGGCGGCAAGTGTCCAAGCATGATCTTGCCGATGCGCACCCGCTTCAAACCGGTCACCCGCAGACCGACCAGCTCGCACATGCGCCGGATCTGGCGCTTCTTCCCCTGGCGCAGGACAAAGCGCAGCTGATCGTCGTTTTGCCAGCAGACCTCGGCCGGACGCAAGACCTCGCCGTCCAGCGAGAGCCCGTGATTGAGCAGGGCCAGCCCGTTCGGCGCAATCTCGCCGCTTACGCGCACCAGGTACTCCTTCTCGGTCTGCGCATTCTCTCCGATCAACTGTTTGGCGATCCGCCCGTCCTGGGTCAAGACCAGCAAGCCGACCGAATCGATATCGAGGCGCCCCGCCGGGGCCAGGCCCTTCAGCTGCGAGGGATTGAAACGCTGGGGACTGCGATCCTCCACCCAGCGGCTGCTGCCCGTGATCAGCGTCACCGCCGGCAAATACCCCTTTTCGGCCTGACCGGACACATAGCCGACCGGCTTGTTGAGCAAAATAGTGACGCGGGCGGACTGCGCATCGCGCGCCCGGCGGTCGACCTCTATTTTTTGATGCGGCAAAACCTTGACGCCGAGGATAGCCACTTCGCCATCGATTTTGACCCAGCCCTGCTCAATATAGCTATCGGCCTCGCGGCGCGAGCAAATTCCAAGCTCGGCCAGACGTTTGGAGAGGCGTACCGGTTCCATGCCAATTCCTGAATAAAAAAACGGCCCCCGTCCGATCGGCAGGCAATGCATCCTGATCCGGGCCCGGGAGCCGCCGGTTGATTTGATGACCCGCGGGCCTTGTCAGGCCCGCGGATCAGAAAAAACGCGGCGCGTCGCTGGTATGCATCGATCACACTGCTCAGCCGACGAACGACACTTCGCATTGTAGGGGATTACGAGGTCGGCGACCATGCCGTCACCCCTTCTCGCCGTAGCGGGAAAGCTGGACTATGATTCGGAATATCGAATAAAAACCATCAAAAACAATATTTGAATTAACATCTATAAACGTTTGTCATTCTCAGCCCGTGGGTAGCGATAGCATGTCAGCAGATTTTTCCAGCATGCGCATTCTTGTCGTCGACGATCAGACCCTGGTCAGGACTCTGGTCAGCCAGGCCGTGCGGACTCTGGGGTTTCGTTCGGAGAACATCCAGCAAGCTTTCGATGGCAATAATGCATTGCACATCATGGGGGTAAGGCAAGTCGATATCGTGCTCTGCGATATCCAGATGCAACCGCTCAACGGCCTCGATCTGCTCAAGGCGGTTCGCAGCGGCCGCACCAGCAATCCGCCCAATCTGCCCTTCGTTTTTCTGTCCGCCCATCCCGATCGCAGCAACATCATGACGGCGGCCAAATTGCATGTCGACGGCTTTATTGTCAAACCGCCGAAACCGGCGGACATCGAGAAAAACCTGGATGCCGCCTTCGCCCGCAAACGGCCTTCGATCGATCCATTCAGTTATATCCCCATCCCAACCGGCAGCGACTATGACTCGACCCTCTTCGGGCTATCGATGCTTCCGGAACAAAGCCGCGACCTCGACGCGATTCTGGCCGGCAACGCCTGTAGCGTGCCGCTGGACGAGGCGAAGCCCGAATCGCTGCTGGCTCAGGATCTGGTCACCCCCGACGGAGTCGTGCTCTTGCCGCGCGGCCTGCACATCAGCAGCATGCAACTGAAAGTCCTGCGCGACTTCCGTGAACTTTACCGTGTCGACTGCTTGTCCATCGCTACGCTCAGCCCCCGGGAACTGCACATCATGAGTCGTCTGCTCAACGGCTGACAGGAGGATCCGATGCACAACGCCAGTCTACGCGACCCCCACCCCCTGGCCATTGGCCGCAGCCTGATAGCCATCATGGCGCTGGTCGGTCTCGCCCAGTTACTGGCCTTTTCCCTGGCGGTGCAGAGTTCCTTGCAGGGTTTCCAAAGCACGACCGTCCTGTTGCGCGACGCCAGTATCAGCCACGACCTGGTACTGGCCACGGATTACACCGAGCGCGAACGCAATCTGACCCAAATCATGCTGGCGAGCCCCTCCCAGCGCACTCCCCTCCATCAGGGACAACTCGCCGGCATCCGACAGGAGGGCGATCGTCTGATGCGGCTCGCCCTGATGCATCTGAACGGCAGCTCGAATCGGCCAGCGCCCGAAGTCAGCCAGTCGCTGACCGAACAATGGAAGCAGTTCACAAGTCTGCGCCCCGCCAGCGATCTCGCCCTGCGCAGCAATACGGTTCCCGGCGACGAAACCCACCGGTTTCTGCTGACGCTGGCCACCATACGTCTGTTCGACGCCGCCGACCTGGCCCTGCACGAGCTGACCCGCGCATTGCAGAGCAGCGGCAATGGCGAGACGCTCCCCCGCCTCGCCCAGGCCAACTATATGCTGTGGAGCGCACGCGAGGCAGCCGAAGGCGAAGGCATCGCCCTGGTGCTGCGCGCGGCCTCGCGCCGCCCGCTCAATAGCACCGATGAAGAGAAACTGCTTCAGGACCGCAGCGGCGTCGACTACCTGCTCGAACAGTTGCAGCTTGAGGCGCGCTTTCTCAAGGACACCGAGTTTCTGCGTCAGAGCGCCTTGCTGATCCGGCACCTGATCGATGTCCGCCGGCTCGGCGACCAGCAACTGGATGCGCTACGCAACGGGCGTGAGCTGCCATACAGCGAACGCCACTACCTGGAGAATGCGGTACGTAACCAGGAGGCTTTTCTCGCCTTGTTCAATCATGCCGACCAGGCACTGAACCAGATGATCGATGCCAAACGCATCGAGTACCGCTACAAGCTTCTGCTCGACGCGATACTCGCCGCGTTCGCGCTGGCCCTCAACCTGGTGCTGCTGTTCTGGCTACGGCGCAAAGTGCTGGCGCCGCTGAATTTACTCAAGGCGATTCAGGATGCAACGCAGGAGGCGATCATTCTGGTGCTGCCCAGCGGCCACATCTATCTGGCCAATGCCGGAGCCGAGCGACTTTGGTTGATGGACAAAACGACATTGTGGCACAGCCGGCTCGAAACCCTGCTGCCGGACTTCGCATTGCCTCAAGAGCCGGCCGTGGTCGAAACCGAGGCACTGCGCAGCGACGGCAGCCGTATCATGACCCGCGCCCTGGCCAGCCGCGTAGCCCTGCCCGGCAAGCGCGAAGGCACCTTGCTGGTGATCCGCGACGAAGACCAACGCCATAGGGCCGTACTGCGCGAACGCCAGCACCAGGAAGTCATCCTGTCCATCACCTATATCCAGGAGCGGCTGTTTCATCCACTGGAAGCTTCCGGCGTCTTCTACGATCTGCTGTCGGTCATGCTTTACCACTGCTCGGCCGCCGAGGGCGCGCTGCTCGAGGTAGAGCACCACGAAGACGGCGACCGCTATCACGTGCATGCTGCGGCCACGTCGGCGCTGGACAAAATGCAAGAAGGAACGCTGCCGCTCGATCACTTGTTCGAGACCTTGTCGCCGCGCGATGGCTGGGTCGTGTGGCCGGTGACGCCTTCGGAGTCGATCAGCGGCATCGTCTGCCTCAAGACGCCCTCCATCGAAGGCAGGGAGTCGATACTGGAGCCGCTGCTCGGCGCCTACGGCAGCATCCTCGGTTTCGTGATCAACGAGACCTTGCGCCAAAAATCGGAACAACAGGTCCGCGATATCCTGGCCGAGCAGGAAGCCATGTTCTCGGCTTCGCCGACCGGCCTCTTGCTGCTGGATAGAAAACACATCATCGTCCGTTGCAACCCGACGGCCTGCGCGCAATTCGACATGCCCGACCAGGGCCTGCTCGGTCTGCATCCGACCTTGCTGCTGAAGGACAACGCCGCTTGGGAACGCCTGTCGGAACAGCTCGATCGGGTCAGCGCGGATGGCATGTCGGCCGTGACCGAACTGCCCTGCGTTTCCATCAACGGCAGGCCGCTCTGGGTCCTGTTCGAAACCCGGCGCCTGTACCACGACCAGCCCGAGCGCGGCACGCTGGTCTCCTGCGTCGATATCACCCAGAGCAAACTCGGCGAGATCGCCTTGCGCCAGGCACGAGACGAGGCCGCCGAGTCGCGGCAGCGCATGGTCGCCGCGATCGAAGCCACGCCGCAGCCCTTCGCCTTTTTCGACGAGAACGACCATCTGGTGCAATGCAACGAGCTCTACGCCCACCTGTTCTTCGGCGACACCACCCCGGCCGATCTGGTCGGACAGTCGTTCCGGCAGCTGCTGCTGAAATCGATCGAAGGCGGCGAGCAGATGGACCCCGGCTTCGGAGATCAGGAGAGCTGGGTAGCGGAGCGCATCCGGCGCCACCGCAGCGACCATAGCACCTATCTGCTCAAACTCGGCAACCGCTGGCTGCAGGCCAGCGACCGCCACATCCCCGGGCTGGGCGTCGTCAGTCTTCGCGCCGACGTCACCGAGATGAAGGCGCGCGAGCAGGAGCTGTTCCTCGCCAAAAACCAGGCCGATGCCGCCAACAAGGCCAAGAGTGCGTTCCTGGCGTCGATCAGCCACGAAATCCGCACCCCGATGAACGGGGTCATGGGCTTGCTCGAAATGCTGTCGCTCAGCCGCCTCGACAACGAACAGAAAGACACCCTGCACACCGCCCAGGAAGCCGCATACAGCCTGCTGCGCCTGATCGATGACATTCTGGATTTTTCCAAGATCGAAGCCGGCAAGCTCGACCTGATACTCACCACTGCGCCGCTCGGCGCATTGATGGAAAAGGTCCGCAGCCTGTATCAGGATCAAGCCTCCGCCAAGGGGCTCGGCTTCGATATCGACATCGACCCCGCTCTCGCGCCCTGCCACCGGGTCGACCCCTTGCGCTTGAGACAGATACTGCAGAATTTTATCAGTAATGCACTGAAATTCACCGACAGCGGGAATATCCGGCTGTCGGTCCAGGTCATGGCGACTCTGGAGGATGAGCAGATCCTGTGCTTCACCTGCAGCGACAGCGGGATAGGGATCAGCGCCGAAAACCTGACCCGCCTGTTCCAACCCTTCACCCAGGCCGAGTCCGATACCACGCGCCGCTTTGGCGGCACCGGCCTCGGCCTGGCCATCAGCCGGCGGCTGGCTGAGTTGATGGATGGCAGCATCGACCTCAGCAGCAAGCCCGGACAGGGCACGACTGCGCGCCTGATCCTGACGCTGGGCACGGCACCGGAACAGGACACCGCCGCGCATACCCACATGGCCGTTCAGGATGGGCCGCGTGCGCCGCAGCTGGCGACCCCCATCCTGTTCGCCGAAGACAACCCGACCAACCGCAAGCTGACGATCATGCAACTTGAGCGCATAGGCATCCCGTGCGAGGTCGCGGAAAATGGACGCCAGGCCCTCGACATGTGGCTGGCCGGCTCCTACTCGCTGCTGTTGACAGACTTCCACATGCCGGAGATGGACGGCCATCAGTTGGCGCGGGCCATCCGCGCGCTCGAAGCACAGCAGGATCCGCCACGGCGATCGCCCATCATCGCCTACACCGCCAATGCGGCACGAGAGGAAACAGAAGAGGCGGCCCAGGCCGGCGTGGACGAAGTCCTGACCAAGCCGATACGCATCGCCGAACTGGAAGCCTGCCTGCGCAAGTGGTTAAGCCTCGGCGCGCTGGAACCGGCGATGGCCGGGCCGGTAGCCGAACCCGTTGCCACGACGGCGCCGCTGGATCGCGAGGCGCTCTCGATTTACAGCCAGGGCAACCGTGAGGTGGAAAATGCCATCATCGCCGAATTCATGGACAGCGACGATGAAGACATGAGCGGGCTGCGGCTGGCCTACGACCGGGGCGATCATGCCGCAGTCAAATGGTTCTGCCACCGCATCAAGGGCGCTGCCGCGATGATCGGCGCCAATGCGCTCGCAGACAGCGCGCGCGCGATGGAGGCTCTGGCCGCTAGCGGGGCGGACCAGAGTCAGGCATGGGAGACACTGACAGGGCAGCGCGAGGCGCTGGAAGCCTGGTTTGCACGCGAAAGCGGGACCTGACCGGCCCCGCTTTCCATGCCCGCCACCGCGTCGCAGAAAGCGGCGCGGTGATCGCCGCTCAAACCGTGAGGTAGGACGACTGCTTCAGGCCACGGACGAACTCGGCAAAGAAGCTCAGCCGCTCTTCGGCGCTGATGTCGGCCCGATCGGTTTTTTCCTGGTAGCGAGCCAGGATTTCCTCCGGCGACAGATGCACGTAGCGCAGCATATCTTCGATGGTGTCGTGCTCTTCGACACCTGAAAACTCCAGGCGTCCGTTCTCGCGCACATAAACGTTGACCGAGTCGGTATCCCCGAACAGATTGTGCATGTCGCCAAGAATTTCCTGGTAGGCGCCGACCAGAAACACCCCGATCAGATATTCCTGTCCGGGGTCGACGTCGTGCACCGACATGCTGGCCTCTATGCTCTGCTGGTCGACATACTGTTTGACCTTCCCGTCCGAGTCGCACGTCAGATCCTGCAGCACCGCGCGCCGCGTCGGCTGCTCCTGCAGACGATGAATGGGCGCAATCGGCAATATCTGATCGATGGCCCAGGTATCGGGCAGACTCTGGAAAACCGAGAAATTACAGAAATACTTGTCGGCCAGCTTGTCGCTCAGTTCGTCGAAGACCTGACGCTGCGAGCGCTGCGAAACCTGCAAGCGGCTCTGCAGCCGACGGCACAGGACGGCGTGCACCTGCTCGGCGATCGCCTTCTCGCGCAGCGACACGCGCCCCGCCGCATACATGTCCGACACCTCGGCCAGGCAGTTGCAGGCCCGGTAATAGGCCTCGGTAAACATCTCTTCGCTATGGTGCCCGAGCAGTTCGTACAGGGTCGCGACCGGTTCGGGCAACGCGGCGATGTCGTCCACCTGCGGCAATTCGTCCGGCAGGCGTTCGACGTCGGTAACGTTCATGATCAAGACGGCATGGTGCGCCGTCATGGCGCGTCCGGACTCGGACAGGATGCACGGATGCTCAAGGCCGTTCTCGTCGCAGAACTCGGCCAGCATGGACACGATCACATGCGCGTATTCGCCCATATCGTAGTTGATCGACGACGAATTGCGCGAGTGCGTGCCATCGTAGTCGACGCCCAGCCCGCCGCCAACGTCGACATGATCGATGGGCAGGCCCATGCGCCGCAATTCGCCGAAATAGCGGATCGCTTCGCGGAAACCGGCGCGGTAATCGCTGATATTCGCAATCTGGGAACCCATGTGAAAGTGCAGCAGGCGCACGCAATCGCTCATGTCGGCGGCGGCCAGCTTGCCGGTCACCGAAATGAGTTGTGCGGCGGACAGGCCGAATTTGCCTTTTTCACCGCCGGTATCGGCCCATTTGGACGAGGCCAGCGACGACAGGCGCACCCGCACGCCGACATTCGGGCGCACATCGAGCAGCCGCGACTCTTCGATCACCAGATCGACTTCGGACTCCTTCTCGATCACGATGAACACGCGATGGCCGAGCTTCTGCCCGATCAGGGCCAGACGGATGAACTCGCGGTCCTTGTAGCCGTTGCAGGTGATGGTGCCCCCCTGTGGCGCGAGGGCCAGCACCGCCATCAATTCGGGCTTGGAGCCGGCCTCCAGACCGATGGAGACGTCGGGCGTGGCGATGATGCTCTTGATCACCGCTTCCTGCTGGTTCACCTTGATCGGGTACAAGGCGGTGTAACGATTGCGATAGTGGATCTTGGCGATGGCGCGATCGAAGGCGTGGCACAAGCGTGTCACACGATCCTGCAGGATATCGGGAAAGCGCACCAGAAGGGGAAGTTCCAGCCCTTTTTCACCGAGCGTTTCCGTCAGTTCGTACAGATCGATTTCACGGTCTTCGTTCACATTGGGGCGCACCACGATGCGACCTTTGTCGCCAACGTCGAAATAACCCGCCCCCCAGTGCCGGACGCCATACAGGCTCCGGCTATCAGCCACAGACCAAGCCATGAGAGTTCCCTCTTTGCTGCGATGGATAACCCCGCTCCAAGTTCGCGGCCAGCGGGGGGCCTGCGCAACGGAAACGATCCTGTCCCAAACCCGGCTGATCCGGTCTGTGGCCGATCGATTATCGGTACGCGGGCTCCTGGCAGCGAGACGCGGCTTGTCGGAGCGAAACAGATTGTATCTACCGCCGCCAGGCCTGCGCCCGACGACAAAACGAGCGCGGATTTTATCAATACCACGCGATATAACAAGCAAAAATTTTACCGCCGCACCCCGCGTCCGCCAGCCCTGGTCTCACAAGAGATCGCGCAAGCGATAGTACAGCATTCCCAGGGCCAGCACCGGTGCGCGCAGCCGCCTGCCTCCCGGAAAATCGCGATGCCGCAGACGACCGAACACGTCGAGACGCGACGTCTCGGCGGCAATGGCCTCCGCCACCACTTTACCCGCGACACCGGTCACATTGACGCCATGACCGGAAAAACCCTGCAGATAATAGACGTGATCCTGCAAACGTCCGAAATCGGGCGCGCGATTCATCGTAATGTCGCAAAATCCACCCCAGGCATAATCGATCGCGACATCGGCCAGTTGGGGAAACACACGCAGCATATCGCGTCGCATCGCGGCGGCCAGGTTGCGCGGCTCGTGACCGCTGTAACTGACCTTGCCGCCGAATAACAGGCGGTGATCGGCCGACAGCCGGTAGTAATCGAGCACAAAGCGGGTGTCGCTTACCGCCATATTGTTTGCGATCAGGCTGCGGGCTCTCTCTTCGCCCAGAGGCTGCGTCGCCACCATATACGTTCCCGCCGGCATGATACGGCGCGACAGCTGCGGCACCAGTTCTCCCAGATCGCAGTTGCAGGCCAGCACCACCTCGCCCGCCCTTACCGTCCCGCGCGACGTCGACAACTGCGGACGCGCTTGCGTCATCAACTGCCCTACCCGGCTATGCTCAAAGATGCGCACGCCGACGGCCTGCGCTGCACGTGCAAGGCCACGGGTATAGTTCAGCGGGTGCAGATGCCCGGCTTCGCTATCGAACAGGGCGCCGTGGTAGCGCTCGCTCGCCAGCTGCGTGGCCAGGCGCTCCCGTCCCCACAGCTGATAATGCCGATAGCCGTACACGCTGGCGGCGGTACGCTGCCAATCTTCGAGCCCGCGAACATGGCCGGGGCGCGTCGCGGCCGTGCAATAGCCGCGCGTCCAGTCACAAGCGATGCCATGCCGCGCCACTCTTTCGCCGACGATTTCGACCCCTTCCACCGACATATCCCACAAGGCGCGTGCGGCATCGTCGCCCGCCTGGGCACGAAGGGTCGCCATATCGCAGGAATAACCACTGATGACCTCCCCCCCGTTGCGTCCCGAAGCGCCGAACCCGATGACGGCCGCTTCCAGCAGTACGACAGAGTAGCCTTTCTCAGCGAGGTTCAAGGCTGCCGACAGACCCGCAAGCCCGCCCCCGACCACACACACATCGCAGAGGACGTCGCCCTCAAGCGCAGGAAATCCTTCCCAAGGGTGGGCAGTGGCGCTGTAGTACGATGGTACGGACGCTGGGTTCGTGCGATTCGGCATGACAGGCTCCGGAGGTCGGCAACACCTGAGTGCAATATGCAATAAGGTGGGATAACCGCAGCCTATCGTATGTTTAATAAATTACACAACCCGTCCATCCACGCATCCGCGCGGCAACCGGCTCAATCGCCGCGCCGCCGCTCGATAAACAAGCTACTGCCGGACGAACGCTTTGCCATCTTCTTGGTTTCCGCCGCCGCCGATGCGATTTCGTAATAGCTGGCGAAACGCCCCGGCTCGACCCCCAGCACGCCTATCGAAAGCGTGGTCAGCGGTACGAATACCGGCTCGCCGCGGCGATCGCGCACATGAAACCCGCGCGCGGCCTGATGCGCGGGCTCGAAGTAGGCCGCCACCTGACGATCGAAAGCCTGTAGCGTGCCGCGCAAGCGGGCTTCCCAATCCCCGCTCTGCATCAGGAGGACAAAATCGTCCCCGCCGACATGGCCGACAAAATCGCGCTCGCCATCGGCCTGTTCCAGCAACAGCCCGGCCAGCAGTTCGATCAACTCGTCGCCTGCAGCGTAACCGTACATATCATTGAACGGCTTGAAATTATCCAGGTCGGCATAAGCGACCACGAAGGGCAGCGACGACAGCAGCAGACGATCGATCGTCTCGTTGATCGGCACATTTCCAGGCAGGCCGGTCAGCGGGTTGGCATAGCGTGCGGCCGAAATCTGCAGTTCGGTGATCTTGCGCATCAGATCGAAGCCCGTGCCCATGCCCCGGTAGAAGCCCTGTTCCGTGATGATGAAGCCATCGCTCAAATACTTGCGTCCAGAGGCCACCACCCGCCCTGACAACTCTTGTATCGTCATCGAAGCCGGCACCACCAGCGGTTCCGGGTCCATCATCACGCAGCAGCTTTTCTTCGCGTACAGCTCGCGATTGAAGGGCCGGGCGAACCGTTCGAGAAAATGTTCGCGCCGCAACAGGCCGACCGGCACGGAGTTCTCCAGCACCGGAATCGCAAAGCAGTCCGGATTGTCGGCAAACAGGCGATACGCGGTGTCATTGTTGTCGGACAACTCGAGCGCACGGATCTCGATCAGAAGATCGGCCGCCACAGGCTGCTGCCGTGCCCTGCCGCGCGCGCCGGTCCACACCACACCATCTATCGAGGCCTTCATATCCAGCGCCGGCACGGCACACGGACGCGCAATCAGATAGCCTTGCCCATACTGCACCCCGAGATGGCGCAACACCCGCAATTCTGCCGCCGACTCGATTCCCTCCGCCACCAGAAACGCGCCGGACTGTTGCGCAATATCGACCATGGAACGGACAAACTGTTCCTTGAGGGGATCGTGCTGAATATTCTGAACAAAATGCTTGTCCAGCTTGACGAAATCCGGGCGCAATTCCGACCATAGCCTCAGGTTTGAAAACCCCTCCCCCAGATCGTCGAGCGCGATGCGGTAGCCTTGCTGGCGATAGCGCGCGGTCACTTGCTGCAAGTCCTGATAGCTGGCATTGGGCTGCGTTTCGGTCAGCTCGATGATGACCCGTCGGCAATCGAGCCCGATCTGGCGCAGATTGGAGCGCGTCTTGTCGGGCGAATGCTCGGGACTCAGCAAGGACTCGGGGTTGACATTGAGAAACAGCAGGCCCGGCAGCTTCAGTTCGACGAATCGCTCGGTGATGATGCGCCGGCAGACAAGATCCAGGCGTGCGGTCAGCCCGTGGCGGGCCGCCTGGGCAAACAACATGGTCGGGGCATGCAGGGCACTGTTGGACGGTCCGCGGATCAGCCCCTCGCAGCCGAGAATGGCGCCGGTATTCAGATCGACGATAGGCTGGAATACCGGATTGAGTCGCCGCTCGTTGAGAATGGCGGACAGCTCCTCGGCGTACGAAGGCGGGGCGGCGTCAAGCGCGCACTGCAGGGGTATAGCCATAATACGGAGGGACTGGCAAGAAAAGTAGCGTCACTCTATACCCAAAGTATGAATATCACGTTACATGACTTACTAGCGCTCTCGCATGCCACGATTCACCTTGACGCCACGGCCTCGCGCGCCACTAAAATGAAGCAGCAAGGAGAACGCCATGGGATTGATACGGCTCGACGGCCACGACATCTTTTACGAATTGAGCGGACAGGGTGAGCATACCTTGCTACTGCTCAACGGCATTACCATGGCCACCGCATCCTGGGCATTGCTGATGCCGATACTGGAAAACCGCTACCGGGTGCTGCGCCTCGATTTTCTCGGACAGGGGCAAAGCGCCAAGCCGCACACGGCCCTCCATACCATGGAGGAACAAGCGGACATCGTCGTGCGCCTGCTCGATCGCCTGGGGCTCAGCCGCGTCCATCTGCTTGGCCTGTCCTACGGCGGCATGGTGGCGCAGCACGTCGTGCACAAGCACGCCGACCGCGTGGACTGCCTTGTCCTGGCGTCGACTCTGGCCTGGTCGGATGCGGTCAATGCGGCCATGTGCGACAGCTGGATCGAGGCCAACCGGGTCGGAGGCATCGATCTGCGCTACACGATCAGCATCCCGTGGCTGTTTTCCTCGCGCTATCTGTCGCAACACGGCGACCATCTCCCCGAACTCAAGCGCCTGGCCGCCATGGTCGACTGGGATGCCGTCATCCGCCTGATCGAAGGGATCAAGCGGCACGACGCGCGGACCTGGCTCGGCAATGTGAACCTGCCGACACTGATACTGCTGGGCAGCGAGGACAGACTGACTCCGCGTTACCAGACCGACATTCTCGCATCACTCATCCCGCGCGCCCGGCTGGAGATCCTGCCCGGCGCCGGACACGTACTGCACCTGGAAGCCGCAGGCGCCATGGCCAACGCCATTATCGCTTTCTGCCCATATTGACAGGATCTCATCATGACTGACCCGATCACTCTGGCTGTCGACCCTCGCGGGGTCGCCACGGTCACACTGAACCGTGGCGAGCTGCATAATGCGCTCGACGGCGATAGCACCGCCTACCTCATCGCGGTACTGGAAACGCTGGCCGACGACGACAGCGTCAAGATCGTCATACTGACCGGCAGCGGCATCAGTTTCTCCGCCGGCCACGATATCGACTGGCTGAGACGCCAGGCCGATTTTACCGAAGAAGAACTGAGCCGCGACGCAAGCCTGCTTTCCCGTCTGCTGGAGACGCTGGACTCGCTCCCGCATCCGACCATCGCGCGGGTTCAGGGTTCGGCCTTCGGCATCGGCGTCGGACTCGTCACCTGCTGCGACATCGCCATCGCCGCGTCCGGCGCCCTGTTCGGCTTTTCCGAAGTCAAACTGGGAACCGTGCCGGCCGTCTCCGTACCCTACCTGATTCGGACCATAGGCGCGCGCGCGGCCCGGCGCTACCTGATCAGCGCCGAGCGCTTCAATGCCGGCAAGGCCAAACGGCTGGGCGTGCTGCATCAGGTGGTCGAACTGGAAGAACTCGACGCCGCGGTCGAGCAAGCGGTCCATCAGTTGCTGCTCAACGCACCGCAGGCAATGCGCGAAGCGAAGAGTCTGGTCAACCGCTTGTCCGGGCTGGGAGTCGGCAGCGAAGCGCGGACCGATGCGATCGCCACCCTGACCCGGGTCAGGCAGACGGCGGAAGGCAAAGAAGGCATCGCCGCCTTTATCGAGAAGCGGGCGCCGGGCTGGCTGAAGCCTTGAACGGGCCGGCAACGGCCCGGCTTCAATTGATATAGTTGAACAGCGATAGTCCCGTCACTTTGACATAGGCCTGCTGTGCATATTGCAGGGATGTTCTTGTCATTGAAAACTGACTGATGGCTTTCGGCATGTCCAGATTCTGGAGATTGCCGATCGCCTGCTGAAACTGATCGTCGAGACTGGTGCTCGTCGTCTCCGCCACCTGCGCCGCCTGCTGCTGGGCGCCGATGGCGGCGCCGGCGGTCTGGATCTGCGTCTGGGAATCCGCCAGTCCGCTGATGATGCTCGACAACTGGCTGTCGTAAGTCGCCGGCTTGGGGTCTTGCTGCAGCAAATTGGACAAGGCCTGGATATTCGAGAAAACCGTGGGCGGATTGCTCGGATCACCGAAAATGAGGGTACCGGCTTCGCTGATCGGTACCGTTTGCGAGTCCGTGATCGCAAGCTGCCGTTGTCCGGTATCGCCCTGGTAGGTCACATTCATCGCCGGGTCGGCGATGAATGGCGGTTTATCGAGCTGGTTGCCGCCAAACAGGTAGATGCCGCTACCGTCCGTCGCGTTAGCGTTGCTGATCAGCGCCGCGAATTTCTGCGCGAGTTCCGACTGCATGTCCAGCCGCTGCGGCGCTGCCAGCGAGGCATTGCCGGCCTGGATCGCCAGCGTCTGAATCTCGGTCACCAGATTGGTCGCATTCTGCACCGCCGTCGAAGCAAACGACAGCTGTGACTGCGCGGTCTGGCTATTGGTCTTGAATTGATCGTTGCGACCGCTGGACTCGTTCAGCTGCAGAATCTCGGTCGCCGCCACCGCATCGTCCGAAGGCGTCACGATACGCGTTTGATTGTCGATCTGCAGCTGCTGTTTTTGCAGCGAAGACTGCAAATTGCTCATATCGTAGGCGCCAAGCGCAAAAATCGAGGCCGAACTGATTCGCATGATAAAACCTCCCGGCTATCAGTTGAAGATAGCCAACAACTGCCCAAAGACTGTCTGCGCCGTCTGGATGACCTTGCTGCACGCCTGATATTGCTGTTGCTGCTGTATCAGCAAAGCCGCTTCCTGATCGAGATTGACCCCGGAGAAATTCGACTGCGCGGTGGTGGCCTGCTCCAGCGCCGTCTGCGAGGCCGCCTGCTGCAGCTTGGTCGAGCTGGTGGCCGACCCGACCGCGCTGACCGTGGTGCTGTAGGCATTGGCAAACGTCTGCAGACCCGAGCTGCTGCCATTGCGGTTATTGTCGACGACGGTCTTGGTCTGCAGCCGCGCCAGTTGCATCAGATTGCTGTTGTCGCCGCTACCGAAGGTCGATGCGGTATTCGGCTTGATCGTGAACGACATGCCCCCCGTCATCTGGGACGAGGTACTGAAATTGATGCCGAGATCCTTGCCGCTGGCGTCGACGATCTTGTAGCCGTTCTGCGTGGTCGGGTCGACCACGACGTTATAGGTGCCGGGGGCGGAGCCGCCGCTGATCGTCGCCGTGATATTGCTCGCACTCGTCGCGCTGACCGCGATGCCGCTGATGCCGATGGACGGGTGGGTCGTGCTGTCAGGCGGCGTCGTAGTGCTGGTCCAGCCGTAGGAAGCGGGCAGGGTCGCTTCGACGCTGGTCACCACCGCCCCGCTCGAGCTGGGGCTGATCGCGCCTGCCGTCATGTTCGATGCCGCCGCGATCAGGGTCGGATCCCCAGCCGTCACACTCATGTTCGCGATGGCATCCGTCGGCTTGGTCGCGAACGACGTCAGATCCGAAAACAGATTGCCGCCGGGATTGCCATTCAGGTCCAGCCCCAGTTTATTCTGGTAGTTCAGGGACGTCGTAAGGTCGATCGCCAGATTGCCCAGCCTGTTCTGGGCAGAAATCAGGGTATTGTCCCGAAAATCGAGCAAGCCGCCCAACTGCCCGCCCTTGAGCAGCGAATCGGCGAGCTGGGTCGTGGTTCCGTTCGGATTATCCAGCACGACATTGACGTTGGCCGGGTCGCTCGGATTGGGAAGCGTCGACATCTTGCTCGTGGTCGTGCCCAGTACCAGGGTCTGCCCGTTGCCGATGAACACGCTGTAGCTGCCATCCGCCTGGGTCACGGACGTTGCCTTGACCAGTTTGTTCAACTGCAGCACCGCCTGGTCGCGTTGGTCGAGCAGGTCATTCGGCTCATGGCCGGAGCCGGCGCCGGAAAGCGCCATGATGCGGCCGTTCAGATCGGCGATATTGGTCGCCAGCGCGTTGATGCTGTTGATGCTGTCGCTGATCTGGCCATTGGCACTGGCCTGAAGCTGCTGCAGCTGCGTATTCATGCCCTTGAACTGCGTCACCAGGCCTTCCGCGCTGCTGATCACAGCCTGGCGGCTGGGAATCGATGCCGGATTCTGCGACAAGGTCTGCACGCTACCGAAATAGGTCTGCATGCTGGAGTTCAGACTCTGCGACGAATCGCCCATCAGATTGTCGACCTGGCTCAACATCGACAGCATGCTCGAATTATGCGAGTCGGCCGCCTGCGCCGTCTGCAGTTGCGTGCCGAGAAAGGAGTTATAGGCGCGGCCTACGTCGGTAACGTCGACGCCCTGCCCCGTAAAGCCATAGCCCTGGCCGAACGGCTGCGCGGCGGCCTGATAAGCCGTCTGCGTCGAATACCCTGGTGTACTGGCATTGGTCACGTTGTGGCTGGTCACGCCCAAATTGACCTGCGCCGCTTTCAAGCCGCTGACACCGATAGAAAAAAGACTTCCGCCCATGATTCACCTCTACTTCAGATATCGACCGTCCGGCACGGGACTTGAGCCCGGGCCTCAGGCGCCGTATTGCGCCAACGAAGACATGACGTCGACCAGCTTGCGCGCGTAACGCGGATCGGTTGCGTAACCGCCCGTTTGTAAACCTTGTGCATACCCCTGGATATTGCGCCCCTGATTCAGCACACTGCGATACCGTGGCGACGTACCCAGCAGACTCGCGTAATCGCCGAGCGCCTCCTGGTAGTTCGCATAAGAGCGGAAAGTCTCAACCTTGCGCTGCGCGCTGCCGTTCACAAACTCGGTCGTCGCCACCTGCGTCGTCGCGCCATGCCAGTCGCCGCCGGCTTTCACACCGAACAGATTGTGGCTGTTGCTGCCGTCCTGGTTGCGAATGATGCGTTTGCCCCAGCCGCTCTCCAGCGCGGCATGCGCCACCACCAGCTGCGGGTCCACGCCGAGCTGCCTGGCTGCGGTGCCGGCTTGCGGCAGCAAGTTCTGGACGAATTGGCGTGCGCCTTGTGCCGAATCGGCATCCCCCACCGCGCCGCGGCCATACTGCGCCTGCTGGTATGCTTGCAGCGAGCGCGACAGCGAGGGGGCATTGGCCGCCGATGTCGGCAGAACATCGCCCCCGGGATCGGCGCCTACCATTTTTCCGATTTGCTTTTCCAGCATCTTGGCCAGGCCGATGCCGTTTCCCTGTGTCAGCGACTGCACCAGTTGCTGGTCGAGCATGCCGCGGTAGGTCTGCATCTCGCTGCTTTGCTCATCGTCGCTGTAATGGACTTCGCGCACGGTCTTCATCAGGTTGTCGAGAAACATGGCTTCGAACTGCCGGGCAACCGCGCCAACCGCCCCCTTGGGGTCGGCGGACGCACGCGACGACAGGGCGGCCAGACCCTGCGGGTCGACCGCCAACGACTGCACCGGCGACAAGGAACTCGGAAATTGAGTGGACATGAACCCTCCTGACCCCGTCTTACAGCAATAACCGGGCCAGGGCAAGCGCGATCAGATAATCTGCAATTCGGCGCGCAGCGAACCGGCGGCTTTCATCGCCTGCAGAATGGTCACCAGGTCCTGCGGCGAGGCACCAAGGGCGTTGAGCGCACTGATCACCTGATTGAGACTGGCGCCGCGCGGCACCGAGATCACCTTGCCAGCAGCCGCAGTGATATTGATATTGGCGTTATTGGTCGTCACCGTATTGCCGTTCGACAGCGGGTTTGGCTGACTGACTTCGGGCGTGCTGTTCACCGTCACAGTCAGATTGCCATGCGCCACCGCGCAGGGCTCGAGACGGACCGCCTGGTTCATCACGATAGACCCGGTACGGGCGTTGATAATGACGACAGGGGAAAGATCTGCCGGGTTGACGGCAATATTTTCCAGCTGCGACAAAAACTGGACGCGCTGATTGCTGTCGAACGGCGCGCGCACCTGCACCAGCCTGCCATCCACCGCGCGCGCGGTCGCACCGCCGAATTCGCGATTGATCGCCTGCACCACGCGATTTGCTGTCGTAAAGTCGGTAGTCAGCAGTTCGAGATTGATGAAATCGCCGCTTCCCAGGGCATTGGGAACCTCGCGCTCGACCGTCGCCCCCTCGGGAATACGCCCCACGCTCAGCGAGTTCACCTGCACACTGCTGCCGCCGCCGGATGCGCCGGCGCCGCCGACAATGACATTACCCTGCGCAATCGCATAAATCTGCCCGTCGGCACCTTTCAGCGGCGCCATCACCAGAGTGCCGCCCCGCAAGCTCTTGGCATCGCCGAACGACGACACCGTGATATCCAGCGTCTGCCCCACCCGCGCGAACGGCGGCAAGGTGGCCGTCATGATGACGGCGGCGGAATTCTTGGGGTCGACCTTGGTTCCGGCAGGCAGTTGCACGCCAAGCTGGTTGAGCATCAGCGTCATCGACTGGCCCGTGAACGGCGACGAATTGGTCTTGTCGCCCGTGCCGTCCAGACCGACCACCAGACCGTAGCCGGTCAGTTGGTTGGGACGCACCCCGCCGATATTGGCAAGATCCTTGATGCGTTCGGCAGCGACAGCCCCGCCTGCCAGCGAGACGGCCAACAGCAGTATGAGAAATCGTTTCATTGCCTGTCCTGCCTATCCGGGCCACCGCGGCCCTCTCACGCGTTTACGCGACCTGCGTCAGATTCTGCAACATCTGGTCGGCGGCGGTAATCGCCTTGGAATTCATTTCGAACGAGCGCTGGGCCGTGATCATGTCGACCAGCTCCTGCGTCACATTGACGTTGGAGCTTTCCAGAAACCCCTGCTTGAGCGGGCCACGGTCATCCGTACCCGGATCGCCGACCTGGGGCGTACCGGAGGCCGCCGTTTCCTGATACAGATTGCCGCCTAGCTTGAGCATGCCCTGCGGGTTGATGAAGGTCGCCAACTGCATGGTGCCCGCCGTCTGCGGAGTCGGGTTGTTGACCAGCGTATACTGCACCAGCCCTTGCGCCGACACGGTCATATTGGTCGCCGTCGCAGGAATGTTGATGTTCGGGTTGAGGTTATAGCCCGAGGCCGTAACGATATCGCCATTGGCATTGCGGTGAAAGCTGCCGTCACGCGTGTACGCGGTCGACCCATCTGGCATCTGCACCTGAAAAAAACCGTCGCCGTTGATGGCCATATCGTAGCTCTGATTGCTACTGGTCAGCGAGCCCTGGCTCATATCGGTCGACGTCGCCACCCCGGCCGCGCCGGTACCGACCTGAAGACCGATGGGAACGCTGGAACCGGACGGCAGCTGCGAGCCCGGTTGACGCAAGGTCTGGTAGTAGAGATCCTGGAACACCGCGATCCCGCGCTTGAACGCCGTGGTATTCACGTTCGAAAGGTTGTTGGATACCGTGTCCAGTTTGAACTGGCTGGCATCCATCCCGGTTTTCGAGATATACAGCGAACGCATCATGCTGCGTCATCCTTTTATTGTTGATCTACGGGTCAACCGGAAATCGTCAGCAACTCGGTGGCCTGCCTATCGTCCTGATCGGCAGTCGTCATCAGCTTGGTGTTGAGGTCGAACATGCGGCTGTGCGAAATCATCTGCACGAGCGAATCGACAACATTGACATTACTGGACTCCAGATTACCGGAAACCAGCTGCACGGTCGGATCGACCGGCGCCTTGCTTCCGGCGGGAGCGGTGGCGGTGACATTCAGGTGAAACAGCCCATCCCCCCCCTTGTATACGGCTTTGGTGCCGGGGTTGACCAGCTTGATCTGTCCGACTTGCAACGGAGCGGCGGGCGCCCCCGTCTGCGAGGTCGCCATCACCGCGCCGTTGCTGCCGATCTCGATCTTCTGCCCAAGCGGGACCGTGATCGGAGCTCCGGTACTGCCGATGATGGGCAGCCCCCCGCGGGTCCGCATCATGCCGGTGTTGTCCAGCACATAGCCGCCGCTGCGCGTATAGGCTTCGCTGCCGTCCGGCGATTGCACGGCAAAGAAGCCGGGAGTGACCAGGGCAAAATCCTCGGCGTTGCCGGTGCGCTCCAGCGCGCCTTGGCTCATGTCCTGGCCGACGGTGTTGTCGGCTACGAACACACGGGTCGGAGCGCCTTGTCCCACCGCGGGCAAGGCGCGGAACGACACTTGGTCGGCCTTGAATCCGTTGGTGCTGGCGTTCGCCATATTGTTGCTGGTGGTGGCTTGCTGCCACTCAGCCTGCTTGGCGCCGCCCATGGCGAGAAAAAGCATCCGATCCACGATTTAAGCCTCTTTAGCCGTCGTATTACTGCAGGTTGACCAGGGTCTGCATGATGGAGTCCTGGGTCTTGATCGTCTGCGCATTGGCCTGGTAGTAGCGCTGCGCGGTGATCATGTTCACCAGCTCCGTGGTCAGATCGACGTTGGACGACTCCAGCGCCGACGACTGGATGGTACCGGCCCCGCCGGAACCCGGCGCATTGAGCTTCGCCGGGCCCGACCCGTAGGTTTCAGACCACAAATTATTGCCCGACGGCTGCAAGCCCTGCTGGTTGGTGAAACTGGCGAGCGCCACCTGCCCGACGGTCGAAGTCTGGCCGTTGGTGTACGAGGCCTGGATCACGCCGGAACGCGAGATATTGATCGCGGACAACTCGCCGGCCGCATAGCCGTCGTTGGTCAGCGTATTGGTACCGGAAGCCTGGCTGAACTGAGTCGAGTTCGCATAGTTGATGGAAAAATTCATCGGCGTCGTCGAGCCGTTCGCCGTCGGTGCGTTGTAGCTGACAACCAGAGCGGTGCTGCCACCCAGCGTGCCGGCGGTATCGAGCGCGCCGGTAGTGGTAAAGCCGAGCTTGGTGGTATTGCCGGTCGCCGTACCGTCGACGTAGGAGGTCACATCCCAGGTCGTTCCCGAGGTCGTGGCCGCATTCTTGACGTAGTACAGGGTCAAGGAGTGCGCATTGCCGAGCGAGTCGTACACGGTCGACGAATTCGACCAGTTGTAAGTGGCCGGATTGGTCGGATCGAGCGGCGATTGCGTCGGCACCGACTGGCTTGAATCGAGGTTGACGCCCATGCCGACCGTGGTCGATGCCGACGGGGCGATATTGGTCGTGTTCAACTGCAGATTGGCCAGCGAGCCCTGATTGATCACACCCTTGCTCGCCATCCAGCCTTGCAGATTGTCGCCGCTGGCATTGACCAGATAACCGTTGCGGTCGACGTGAAATTGCCCGTTGCGCGAGTACATCGCGCTGCCGGCCGCGGCGCCGGTCGTGGAGGAGGATGCCAGGCCTGCCGACACCACGAAGTAGCCGTTGTTGTTGATCGCGAGATCGAGGTTGTTGTCGGTCGTGGTGATATTGCCCTGCGCCATGTCCGGACGCACGGCGAGCGTGTCCACGCCGATGCCAGGCTGGGCCGACGGCGTACCGTAGAAGCTCGAGGCATACAAATCGCCAAACTCGATGGTCGAGCTCTTGAAGCCGACCGTGCTGGCGTTGGACACGTTGTTGCCGATCACATTCAACTGGTTGGATGCGGCATCCAGGCCGCTAAGTCCTTGCTGAAAACTCATGATGCTCTCCGATCAATCCACTCAGGAAATCTGCGCCACGCTGGCCATGCCAACGCGACTGCCGTTGCTCAGAACCAGCTGGGGGCTGCCGTTGCTGTCCCACGACACCGCGCTGATCACTTGATTATCGTAATTCTGCGTCGTCACGCCGGTCCCCTGCAGCGAGGCCTGCGACACGAAGCTGTAAGAACCGGCTGGCAGCGTATTGCCGCTGCTGTCCTTGCCGTTCCAGGTAAAGTTGTTCATGCCGGCCTTGGGATCCGGCACGTTCACGGTGTCGACCACATTGCCGCCGCTATCGAGCACATTGATATTCAAGGTGTCCGCCGCACCCGACAGCGACACACCCAGCACGGAGGGGGACTTGCCATCCCAGTCGACCTGATTGCCGACGACCAGTGCATGGCCGCCGATGGTCGATGCGGCCAGCAGCGATTGCGACGCCAGCTGCGACTGTTGCATGGCTTGCATGGTCTGGTTCAGCGTCTGCATGCTGCTGACCTGGCTGATCTGCGCCATCTGACTGGTAATCTGGCTGTTGTCCATCGGATTGCTCGGGTCCTGCGCCTGCAACTGCGTGACCAGCAAGGTCAGAAACTGGTTCTGGATCGCCTGCGCGCTGGCGGCGCCGGCGCCGGAACCGACGTTGCCGGACTTGCCCGCCGCATCGGCGCCGCCGGCCTTGGCCGGAGACGCCGCGCCTGCCGTTCCCGCTTGCTGGCCGTTCAATGCCGCATACGGATTGGCCGAGCTGGCTGAACCGGCCGGGCTGCTAGGGTTGGTACTGGCGATTGCGCTAGTCATTGTCGTCACCTTTCGCTATCTCACTGGCCCATCTGCAGTGTTTTCTGCAGCAGGGTCTTGGCGGTATTCATCACTTCAACGTTGGTCTGATACGAACGCGAAGCCGAGATCATGTCGGCCATTTCTTCCACCGGATTCACATTGGGCATGTTCACGTAGCCGCGCGCATCGGCCAGCGGGTTGGCCGGGTCGTACTTGAGAACCGGCGGCGTCGTATCTTCCACGACCGAAGTCACGCGCACACCGGCCACCTGCGGCTGATCGAGACTGACCGGAATCGCGGTAAACACCACATGACGCCCTCGATACGGCTGCCCGGTCGAACTGGTCGCGCTTTCTGCGTTGGCGATATTGCTCGCCACCAGATTCAGGCGCATCGACTGCGCCGTCAGCGCCGAGCCGGAAATAGTGAAGATGTTCGAGAGCGACATCGGTCTTATTCTCCCTTGATCGCCGAATTCAGATCGGAGATGCGGTGGTTCAGAAAGGTCAGTGTCGATTGATATTGCAAGGAATTATCGGTAAACGCGCCCCGTTCGACGTCCATGTCCACGGTGTTGCCATCGATACTGGGCTGGACCGCAGAACGATACTGCAGCTTGACGCCAAGATCGGCGTTGGCGCTGCCTTTCAACCCGAAATGGCGCGGATCGGTCGTCGTCAACCCCAGGCTCTGGTGCTGGCTCGCCGACAGCGCGTTCTTCATCGCCTGCCCGAAATCGAAATCGACCGCCTTGTAATTCGGCGTCTCGGCGTTAGCCATATTGCTGGCCAGCACCTCGCTGCGATACGCGCCAAGATCGAGCGCTCGCTGGTTGAAATCGAAATCCTTGGCAATTTTATCTAGCATGACCCTCTCCTGACCGCTCGGTTATAGCAGGAACCATGCCAACATAAATTACTTACACAATGCTATGATTATTATGAACTTTGCCCAGGATAGGCAGAAAAACGGCAAGCCACCCGCAAAGCGGGCGGCAAGAATTGCCGGTCGGGCTCGCAACGCTGCCGACGGCTTCAGTCTTCGATGATTTCGAAATCGTGGGTGATCTCGGCGGTCTTTCCCAGCATGATGGAGGCCGAGCAGTATTTTTCCGCCGACAGATCGATCGCACGCCGCACGGCTTCTTCCTTGACGCCTCGGCCGCTGACGACGAAATGCATGTGCAGGCGGGTAAACACCTTGGGCTCTTCCGACGCGCGCTCGGCGCTGACGTCGACCCGGCAGTCGCGGACATCCTGCCTCGCCTTGCGCAAAATGCTGACCACGTCGTAGCTGGTGCAGCCGGCGGTGCCGAGCAGCAGCAGCTCCATCGGCCGCGGCCCGAGATTGCGCCCCCCTCCTTCCGGTGCACCATCCATCACCACGGCATGACCGCTGCCGCTTTCACCCAGGAAACAGACGCCATCCACCCACTTCACCGTCGCTTTCATCCACTTTCTCCTATGGTTTAAGCCCCAGACTACCATCAGCGATTTGGGGGATGAAAGAATAGACGGTAAAATGCAAAGATTGCACTGTTATAAGACCATCATGCTGGTACTCGGTATCGAATCCTCCTGCGACGAGACGGGCGTCGCGCTCTACCACACGGAGCGCGGACTGCTGGCTCATCAGCTGCACACTCAAATGGCGATGCACGCCGAATACGGGGGCGTGGTACCGGAACTGGCCAGCCGCGACCATATCCGCCGTGCCATCGCCCTGACCGAGGCCTGCCTCGCCGAAGCAGGCGTCACCCTGCGCGACCTGGACGCCATCGCCTACACTCGCGGGCCGGGCCTCGGCGGCGCCTTGCTCGTCGGCGCCAGCATCGCCAACGCACTGGCCTTCGGCCTCGACCTTCCCGTCATCGCCGTCCACCATCTGGAAGGTCACCTGCTGTCGCCGCTGCTGGCGACGCCGCGCCCGGCGTTTCCTTTCGTGGCGCTGCTGGTTTCCGGCGGCCACACCCAGTTGATGGCCGTACGCGGCATCGGCGACTATGAAGTTCTCGGCGAAACGCTGGACGACGCCGCCGGCGAAGCCTTCGACAAAACCGCCAAGCTGCTCGGCATAGACTACCCGGGCGGCCCCATCCTGTCGCGGCTGGCCGAACAGGGCACACCCGGCCGCTTTACCCTGCCGCGCCCCATGCTCAACTCGCCCGACCTGGACATGAGCTTCTCCGGCCTGAAGACCGCCGTCCTCACGCGCGTACGCGAAGAACAGTCCCGCCTTGGCGGCACGCTGGACGACGCCACTCGCAACGATATCTGCCATGCCTTCCAGCAAGCCATCGTCGAAGTTCTGTTGAAAAAATCGCTGAAAGCGCTCAAGCAGACCGGCATGCGCCGCCTGGTCGTCGCCGGCGGCGTCGGCGCCAACCGGCAGCTGCGCGAGGCGCTGGACCAGGCGGCCGCGCGCCGTGGCCTGCAGGTTTTCTATCCGCCGCTAGCGCTGTGCACCGACAACGGGGCCATGATCGCCCAGGCCGGCGCTCTGCGCATCGCCTTCGCCAGCCGCGACTACGGCTACAGCGTGGCGCCGCGCTGGGATCTGGGCAGCCTGCCCGCCGTCGCGCCGCGTTGACCTCACCCACGATATCCGCCCGGGCCGCCGGCCTGCGGCGCCACTAGAAACCGAGTCATGATCCAGCTGAAAAACCTGTCGCTGCGCCGGGGATTGAAAACCCTGCTCAGCGACGCCAATCTTACGCTCAACCCCGGCTACAAGGCTGGCGTGGTCGGCGCCAATGGCGCCGGCAAATCCAGCCTGTTCTCGCTATTGATGCAAGAATTGCACGCCGACACCGGCAGCGCCGACATCCCGCCGAACTGGGTGATCGCCCACGTCGCCCAGGAAACGCCGGCGCTGACAGTCAGCGCGCTGGAGTTCGTCCTCGACGGCGACCGGGAATTACGCGAGCTGCAACGGCAATTGCTGGCCGCCGAATCGGCCGACGACGGCGTGCGCATCGGTCATCTGCACGACGACCTCAGTCGCATCGACGCCTATTCCGCGGCATCGCGCGGCGCCCGCCTGCTGACCGGACTCGGCTTCGACACCGACGCCCAGACACGCCCTGTCGCCAGCTTCTCCGGCGGCTGGCGCATGCGGCTGAACCTGGCCCAGGCGCTGATGTGCCGCTCCGACCTGCTATTACTCGACGAGCCGACCAACCACCTGGACCTGGAGACGGTACTGTGGCTGGAAGACTGGCTGCAAGGCTATCCCGGCACCCTGCTGATCATTTCGCACGACCGCGATTTTCTCGATGCCGTCTGCAGCCATATCGTCGACTTCTCCAACCAGACGCTGACCTTGTACACCGGCAATTACAGCCAGTTCGAAGTCATGCGCGCGGAGCGCCTGTCGCGCCAGCAATCGGAGTACGACAAGCAACAACGGCAGATCGCCCATCTCGAATCGTTCATCACCCGCTTCAAGGCCAAGGCGTCCAAGGCGCGTCAGGCGCAAAGCCGGGTCAAGGCGCTGGAAAAACTGGAACGCATCACGGCGGTGCAGGTCGACTCGCCCTTCGACTTTCACTTCGAGACACCCGATAAAATGCCCAATCCGCTACTCAGCCTGGATTCGGTGCGAGTCGGGTACGGCGATGTCACCATTCTGTCGCAGCTGACGCTCTCGATCGAAGCGGGCAGCCGCATCGGATTGCTGGGCGTCAACGGCGCAGGCAAATCGACGCTGGTCAAATTGCTTTCAGGCGACCTCGCCCCCGCCGGCGGGCAAATGGTGACGGCGCAGACCCTGAAAATCGGCTATTTCGCCCAGCATCAGCTCGAAACGCTCCGCGAAGACGACTCTCCGCTTGCGCACATGACGCGGCTGGCGCCCACGGCGCGGGAACAAGAGTTGCGCACCTACCTCGGCGGCTTCAATTTCCGCAACGATACCGTGAGCGATCCGGTCGGCCCGATGTCCGGCGGCGAGAAGGCCCGGCTGGCGCTGGCGCTCATCGTCTGGCAAAAACCCAATCTGCTACTGCTCGACGAACCGACCAACCACCTCGACCTGGAAATGCGCCACGCGCTGACCATGGCGCTGCAGGACTTCTCCGGCGCACTGGTCGTGGTCTCGCACGACCGCGCCTTGCTCGAGTCGACCACCGACACCTTCTGGCTGATCGCGGACGGCAGCGCCCGCCCCTTTGACGGCGATCTGGAAGACTATCGCCAGTGGCGCCTGGAACAACTGGCGCTAGCCGGCAAACCATCCAGCGGAGATGCGCAGGGCGTCAACCGCAAGGAACAGAAACGGCTGGAGGCCGAAACACGGCAACGGCTCGCACGGGCGCGCAAACCCCTCGAGCAGCAACTCGCGCGGCTGGATAAGGAGTTGGCCGCACTGGGAGAAGAAAAAGCGGTTCTGGATGCCTTCCTGTCCTCGGGCGAAGCCTATGCTGCCGAGAACAGAGCCCGCCTGGCAGACAGCGTCCGGCAACAGGGCGAGGTCGCGAGTCGGCTCGCACAGGCCGAAGAACGTTGGCTGGAAGTGCAGGAACAGATAGAGGCGCTGGATGCGCGCGAGTGACGGTTTATCCACAGCAATCCGGGATAAGATTGTGGATAAGCTATGGAAAACTCGAAATTGTCCTTGCCGCAGAGAGACTTGGCTTCAATGCTCAATAAAAGAGCCTTTGATCTCCAAATAAAGCATAAAGTTCACACCGGGGCAAGAAACGGCCCCGGCCCCACCCGTCAGCCCATCCTGGCTTCCTGCGCCTCGTCCATATGCCGTATCGCCCACAACACCGCCTGCGACCGGCTATTGACATTGATCTTGCGAAACAGGTTGTAGATATGGGTCTTCACCGTGTGCTTGCTGACGAAGAGCGTATCGGCGATATCCTGGTTTGCCTTGCCCTGTGCGATCAGCTGCAGTATTTTCTGCTCCTTCGGCGTCAGGGCCGCCGCCATCTCCGGCCGCCCCACCTGCATGCCGCGATACCGCTCGAAAAAATGCTCCATGACTTTGCGCGGCAGCCAGTATTCGCCGCACAGCATGCCGGCTATCCCTTTCACCAACACCTCCTCGGCGCACAAATCGACGAACAGGCCCATCAGGCGCGGCTGCAGCACCAACGACTCGAGCGGCGTATCGCCCGCCAGGTTGATCACCGCCGTCCTGGCCGTCGGCGCCTGTCGCGACACCATATCCAGAATTTCGCCGACACGCTCGCCCCTCAACCCTTCCGCATCGATGACAACCAGGCTCTCCGGCGGCAATGCCGCCACCGTGGTTGCGCCATTCATGCCACAACTTGCGCATTTGACCGTCAGGCGTACCTCGATGCGGGCTGCCACATCCCTCCAGCCGGGCTGGTCGCTCATCATCAGCACATGATGCATAATCTCTCCCGTGCGCAACGGATACGATAATCCGGATCAAACATAGCTACGTCTCCGGCGGAGCCGGAGAATCCTCCAAAAGTAAGTTTCTCTAACGAGATAATAAACTCGTTGCTTTCATATTAATAACATTTTTTGACGTACTTGTCGCGATTGTCATGATTGGAAGGTAATTCGCAGCGCAAAGGTAAAAAGCCATTAAGCGCCCGCCCTGTCCGAACGCAAAAACGCCTCCACAAGGGAGGCGTCATCACAACGGGCCAGTCGGTCTCAGGCGAGAGACGGCTCTTTCATCAACAGCGTAGCCAGAGCGGCGATTTTCTGCTTCATCTCGCGACGATCGACGATCATGTCGATGGCGCCCTTCTGGATCAGAAACTCGGAACGCTGAAACCCTTCGGGCAAGGTCTCGCGGACCGTCTGCTCGATCACGCGCGGACCCGCGAAGCCGATCAGGGCGCCGGGCTCGCCTATCACCACGTCGCCGAGAAAGGCGAAGGACGCGGAAACCCCGCCCATGGTCGGATCGGTCAATACGGAAATGAAAGGCAGCCGGGCCTGCGTCAGCAGGTCGAGCGCCGCGCTCGTCTTGGCCATCTGCATCAGGGAATTGAGGCCTTCCTGCATCCGGGCGCCTCCGGAAGCGGAAACGCAGATGAAGGGTGCCCGCGCTTCGACGGCGGCGCGCACGCCGCGAACGAAGCGCTCGCCCACAACCGAGCCCATCGACCCGCCGATGAACTTGAATTCAAACGCCGCCACTACCGCCGGCACCGACTGGATGCTGCCCTGCATCACCACCATCGCATCGTCCTCGCCGGTATCGGCGGCGGCCGCGGTCAGGCGATCCTGGTAACGGCGGCTATCCTTGAACTTCAGGATATCGACCGGGACGACGTCGGCGCCGATCTCGCGGCGTCCTTCCTCGTCCAGCAACACCGCCAACCGGGCGCGCGCCGACAGGGGGTGATGATGGTTGCACTTCGGACATACCTGAAGATTGCTTTCCAGGTCCGTGTAGTACAACACGGCCTCGCAGGCAGAGCATTTACTCCACAACCCTTCCGGCACACCGGAAGGACGATCGCCACGGCCATCACGTTTGATTTTCGGTGGCAGGAGCTTGTTCAACCAGCTCATGCAGTCTCCTTACACATTTTCGATCGGGCGCCAGGCGCCCGGGCTGCCGGGCGCACTCCGCCCTCCCGGCATGGTCTAACGGATGGCGGCCTTCAATTCAGCCACCAGACGGGTAAGATTACCCGCGGCAGTCTGAGGCGAGGCCGCCTCGATTTCCTGCACCAGTCGACTACCGACGACGACAGCATCGGCCGCCACCGCGATGGCCCGTGCGGTCTCGGCATCGCGAATACCAAAGCCGACACCGATCGGGACTGGAATATTCTCTCTAAGGGCCGCAATTTTACCCGTTACCTCGGCAATGTCCAAATTAGCCGAGCCCGTAACCCCTTTTAGCGACACATAATAGACATATCCGCGCGCCAGGCGGCCGATTCGGGCCACCCGTTCGGCCGGCGTGGTCGGCGCCAGCAAAAAAATGGGATCGAGGCCGGACTGTTCCAGCAACGCAGCCAGCGACTCGATTTCCTCCGGCGGGCAATCGACGGTCAACACGCCGTCAACGCCGGCCGTGGCCGCCCTGAGGGCGAAGCCAGGCAAGCCCATCGCCAGAAACGGATTGAGATAGCCCATCAGCACCACCGGAGTCGAGGCATCGCGGCGACGGAATTCGGCCACCATGTCCAGCACAAGGGCCAGCGAAACGCCATGCTTCAGCGCGCGTTCGCTCGCGCGCTGAATGACGGGGCCATCCGCCATCGGATCGGAAAAAGGCACGCCGAGCTCGATGATATCGGCCCCACCGGCGACCAGCGCGTGCATCAGTTCTACGGTCATGCCGGGCTCGGGATCTCCCGCCGTGATAAACGGGATCAGCGCCCGGCCACCAGCCAGCGCTTTGAAACATGCGGCGATTCGCGACATCGATGGCTCCTTACAGGGTAATGCCGGACAGGGCGGCAACCGTGTTGATATCTTTATCGCCACGCCCCGACAGGTTGACCAGAATGACCTGGTCGCGCGACATGGCCGGGGCGGTACGGGCCGCCCAGGCCAGCGCATGGCTGGACTCCAGCGCAGGGATGATGCCTTCCAGATGGCAACAATCGTGGAAGGCGGCCAGTGCCTCATCATCGGTGACCGAATCGTACTCGGCACGACCGCTGTCTTTCAGATAACAATGCTCGGGCCCGACGCCCGGATAGTCGAGGCCGGCCGAAACCGAATGCGTCTCCATGACCAGGCCGTTGGCATCCTGCATCAAATACCCGTTGAAACCGTGCAGCACGCCGGGACGGCCGGCGGCCAGCGGAGCGGCATGGCGGCCACTGGCGATACCGTCGCCAGCCGCTTCCACGCCGACCAGACGGACGCCATCGACATCGATATACGGGTAAAAAATACCAATCGCATTAGAGCCGCCACCGACGCAGGCGACAACCACATCCGGCTGCCTGCCCGTCAGTTCGGGCATCTGTTGCTTGCACTCCTCGCCGATGATGGCCTGAAAGTCGCGAACCAGCATAGGATAAGGATGCGGACCGGCCGCCGTCCCCAGGATGTAGAAGGTCGAGTCCACATTGGTCACCCAGTCGCGCATGGCCTCGTTCAGCGCATCCTTCAGCGTGCGCGAACCGGACGAGACAGGCACCACGGTCGCGCCAAGCAATTTCATTCGATAGACGTTCGGCGACTGGCGTTTGACATCATCGGCGCCCATATACACCACGCACTCCATGCCGTAGCGGGCCGCAACCGTTGCGGAAGCGACGCCGTGCTGGCCGGCACCGGTCTCGGCGATGACCCGCCGCTTGCCCATCCGCCGCGCGAGCAAGGCCTGGCCGATGGTGTTGTTGATCTTGTGGGCGCCGGTATGGTTCAGATCTTCGCGCTTCAGATAGATCTGCGCACCACCGAGCCGCTCCGACCAGCGCCGGGCATGATAGATGGGCGAAGGCCGACCAACGTAGTATTTCAACTCGTGGCGATACTCGGCCCAGAAAGCCGGGTCGTTTCTGGCCCGCGCATACTCGACCTTGAGTTCTTCCAGCGCCGCCACCAAGGTTTCTGCGACGTACATACCGCCATAGGGGCCAAAATGGCCGCCTGCGTCCGGCAAATCATACTGACCCATGCTTGGCTCCCTTGATGAACGCCGCCATGCGGGCGGCATCCTTGATTCCCTTGCCCGATTCAACACCGCTAGACACATCGACAGCCGCCGGGCGCACCCGGCTGACGGCCTCGGCGATAGTATGCTCGTCCAGCCCCCCCGATAGAATCAGCGGCAACGACACGCCGCCGGAAGGCAGCAGATCCCAGTCGAAACGACAGCCGGTACCGCCATGTGTCCCTTCGACATAAGCGTCCGTCAGCAAACCGCGCGCATCGTGATACTGCCGCGCAAGTTCGGCCAGGTCGACGCCGCCCTCGCGGACGCGCACGGCCTTCAGATAAGGACGGGCGAAGGAGCGGCAGAACGCGGCCGTTTCCTCGCCGTGAAACTGCAGGATATCGACCGGACAGCCTTCAAGCACGCTCTCGACCAAGGCGCGCTCGGGATTGACGAACAGAGCGACGACACTCACGAACGGCGGCAGGGCCGCAACGATCGCGCGCGCCTGCCCGATGGACACATGGCGCGGGCTTTTTTCGTAAAACACCAGGCCGATGGCATCGGCGCCAAGCTCGGCAGCCAATGCCCCATCGGCGGGACGGGTAATGCCGCAAATTTTAACGCGGGTTGTCATCTCATCTCCACAAGGTCAAGCGCCCGGGGTCGGCCCTCGTCATCAGGTCGAATTCCGCCGGATAGCCGACGCCGGTCAGATACAGGCCGTCCGGCATGAAAGTCGGAGGAGCGCAGGTGCGGTCGCACTGCGCAAGCAGGTCCGCCATGGCGGCGGCGGACAAGCGCCCCTTGCCGACGTAAACCAGGGCACCCACGATATTGCGTACCATATGGTGCAGAAAGGCATCCGCTTCGAGATCGAAGCGGAACACGCCATCGTAGGCGTCGATATCCAGACGTTGCAGGTTTTTCAGCGGAGAGCGGGCCTGACACTCCGCCGCGCGGAAGCTGGAAAAATCGTGTTCGCCCAGCAAATGCCCGGCGGCCTCGCGCATGGCGTCGATGTCCAGGGGCTGATGAAACCAGCCTACCCGCCCTGCCCCCATGGCCGGCCGGACCGGATGATTCAGCAGAAAATAACTGTAACGGCGCGAAAAGGCGGAAAAACGGGCATGAAAACGCTCATCCACCGGCCGCGCCCACAATACGGCGACAGCCGGCGGCAAATGGCTATTGACTCCGCGGACCCAGGCGGTCTGCGGCCGTTCGACATCGCAATCGAAATGAACCACTTGCATCAGGGCGTGAACGCCGGCATCGGTGCGGCCGGCCGCTACGGTGGCGATCGGCCGTCCGGCTATTTTCGCAAGCGCACGTTCCAGCATATCCTGTACGGTATTGCCATGCGGCTGGGTCTGCCAGCCGGCCACCTCCCGGCCATCGTATTCGACACCCAGCGCAATTCTCATCCCGACACCTTCGCCAGATCGCCGCCGCATTCTGCAACGCATCGGTCCGGCCAAATTCTTCAATCGTTTACTCTACCCTATCCACCCGAAACACCGCCAGCCCTGAAACGTCGGCCTCAGAGGCCGGCTTCCTTCAGCAAGGCATCGGCCGTCTCGTTATCGCCCATCTCGCGGTACAAGCGGGCCAGGGCTTCGGTATCCGGCTCCCCGGCGGCGGCAGAGGGTGGTGGCGCCGCGGCCGCGGGCGTGATCCCGGCCGGATTATCAAACAGGCCCGCCATTTCCAGCGGCGTCTCGGGCCCCCGTGGCTCGGGTGCGGCCACGGGGCCGTCCTCCGCCTCGCCTGCGAGCGCCCCATCGGCAAACAAGGGCTCTCCCGGTGCCAGGCGCAGGCCAATGGCGGCGACGGCCCGCCACATCGGGCTCCCGGCCCCGAACAAACGCCTGGCCTGCCGCGCCTCGTCGATAAACCCGGGAACGTCGGGTTGAGCCGCCAGAACTTCGAGCAGCTTGAAGCGCAGGTCGTGCCGCATCGAATGATGTTCGAGCGCTTCACGCAGCAGCAGGCTTGCCGCAAGCCAGCGCCCCTGTCCGGCCAGACGATCGGCCTCGACCAGAGGATCGCTCATGATGGGCTCCGACTCCCCGCCGGCAGGCGCAGCGGATTCAGCCCCCCCCTCGTCCTCCTTACGGCGGCGACGGGCGAGTAATCCGGCGGCGGCGGCGGCGGCGAACGCGATGGCCCCTGCCCCGACCCAGGCGTAATCGGCGGTAGTGAACAAGCCGTTACCGAGGCTCAAACGATGGGCGCCGCCCGAGACAACGACACGCGGCATCCCGCTGTCGGCTACCGGCGCCGGCTCGGCAGGGCGTGCCATCTGGCGGATTTTTTCCTGTAGCGCGCGCGAACGCGCATGCGCCTCGGCCAGCAGCGCCTCTTGCTGCTTCAGGTGCGCATGCAGGCGCGCCTCCTGTTGCAGCCGCGCGTCCAGCATCGCATCCATGGCTGGTGCCGAGGCGGCAGGAGCCTGAACCGGAGCGGAAGCCGCGGCCGGCGCGGAACCCGATGCAGGCCTCACCGCTGCGCTTGCGGCGGCCGGTTTGGCCAGCGCTTTGTGCGCGAGAGCGGGAGGCGCCCACTGGCGCGGATAGAGCAGACGCGCCCCCGCCTTGAGCCGATTGACGTCGCCATCGACAAAAGCCCCCGGATTGGCCCGGAACAACAGGTCGACGGCCGACTGCAGGGCTTGCCCATGATGCATGCGCTGCGCGATGACGGACAGCGAATCGCCGGGCAGGACGCGATAGATCCGGAACGGAAGCGGATGCGCCCCCAGGGTCCGCTCGGACACCGTAAAGGCGCCATCGCGCGGTTCGATAGTGTAGCGCTTGCCGAGATGCGCGCGCCCGACGGCGACATCGAGCCGGAACGTCAGCACGGGGGTATCGATGGGTACGGACGAGGTCAACAGCAGGTGCTGGCGACCGGATGGCACCGTCTGGATAGTGTGCGAGATGTCGGCGATCATCTGCGCCTGAGCCAGGGCCAGTCTACCTCCGTCAGCGACCGGGATCAGGCGTACGGCGACATGATCGTGGGCCGAGAGCGCGCTGCCGAACAGCTCGGCTTCGGCCGAGAACGGCTCACCGGGCAACGATCTGACCTTCAGTTCGCCCAGACCGATGCTGTCGAGCCGCGGAAACGGCTGCGGTGGCGGAAACTGTTTCTTGCCGCCGTCGTCCCGCGCGGGGGCCGGTTCGTTCCGGTGTGGACCATCGTGCCGGTAATCAACCTGAAACTCGCGAACATCGCGCCCCGAAGGCCAGTCCATCTCGACCGCGAAACGCAGGACATCCTCGGCGAAGCGGTCAGGGCCGCTGATCAGAATACCGTCGACGCTGCCATCCGCGCGCTTGCGAAGGGTAAAACTCAGTTGCGAGGCGCCGTCGCTATAGGGCGACAGCAACGGAAAGGCATTGCGGTCGGCCAGCCTGACAGCGGCGGCATCGCCTGGCGCCTCGTCGATCACGGGCACCAGTGCGGAGAAGCGATCGCCATCCGACGACAACACACGGATCGGCCCCAATCCGGCCCAGGCGGCCGACATGAAGCCAAGCCCGGCCAAAGCCAACACCAGTCGAGTCTTATGAAATATCGGCTTCACCCTTACCCCTTCATACATTGGTTTATCGCGCTCATACGATGGAAGCCAGCAACGCTTCGGCTTGTTCTTTCAGCTCGCCCTGCGACTCGCGGATCAGGTCGCCGAGCACTTCGCGCGCGCCGTCACGATCGCCCATGTCGAGATAGACGCGAGCGAGGTCGAGTTTGGTCGAGCCGGCATCCATCGCTTCGTCGCGCATCGGCATGACCGCCGTCTTCGCGGGTTCGGCAAAATCGTCGGGGGGCATTTCAAATGCCATTTCGGCGACCGGCGCGGCCGCGGTGGCCGGCGACGGGGTCGCCGGTTTCTCTATGGCAAAATCGAAATCCAGCATGTCGTTGCCCTTGTCTGCCGCCGTCGGCACGACTGGGGCCGTCATCATCGAGTCGGACAGATCGAACGCCGCCGGCTCGGGCACAGGCGGCGCCGCTGGCGCGAAACCGCCCGAGTCCAGCCCATCCATTTCCAGCACCGCTTCGCGCAACGGCGCAACGGCGGGGGGGACGGATGAACCGGGTTGATAGAGCGGATTTTCCGGATCGATCGCGCTGCCCTGGGCGGCAACGCGCTGCCAGGCCGCACCCCGGCCGTCGTACAGGGCATGAACCTCGCGCGCCAGAACCTCGAAGCGTACCGTGTCGGGACGGGCGGCATACAGGTCAAGCAGGCGCTGACGCGCATCCTGATGCGAAGACTCGTACAGCATGGCCTCTTTCAGCAAATCTTCGGCACGCATCTCCTCGCCCTGGGCCAGCAAGGCCTCGGCCTCGGCAATCAGATCGCGGCGTTTCGGGCGCGCAGCGGTCTTCGCCGCAGCATGCGAGCGGCGGCGCTTGACGATCCAGATCGTCAGCAGAAACAGGACGGCGGCGATCAGGGCGCCGACGCCCATCTGGCGCCAGTGGCTGCGCCACCAGGGCGGAGGGGCCTTCGACGATTCGAGCGCCTTGAGTTGCTGTTCGAGCTCCGCGATATGCGAGCGCTCCTGCTTGAGCGCACGCTCGCGCTCGTCGACCTTGCCGCGAAGCTGCAGCAGCCTCGCCTCGTCGACCCGTGGAGCCGAAGCCGGCAGGGGGGCGCTAGCGGGATGGACGGCCTGAACGGCGGGAACGGGGGCGGAAACAGGCACGGCGGGAGCAAGGTCCGTCCGCGCGACAGGCGCAGACGCCGGACGGACGGGCGCCGGGCGCACGGCATGGCGCGCATGCGAGTGAGAGTGCGAGTGCGAAGGCGCGACCGCGCGCCGCGTTTCGGCGACAAGCGGGGCCGATGCGGCTTCGTCAGCGGGAGGATCGAGCAGCACGATATACTCGCGTCGCTGCACCCCGCCCCCGGTTCGCGCCTCCAGGACAAAGTGCAGATAGGGTTCCGCGACCGGGCTCTGGGAACTCAGCCGGATGCTTGCGCCATGCGCCGTCTTCGTCACGGAGAAGCGCAAGGTCTCCAGCACCGGGACATAGTCGATGTTGAAACTCTTGAATACCGGGCGTCCTGCCAATCCGACCTTGAGGGCGGACAGATCCGCCTCGCGCATGTCGGTCAGCGCGATTTCGCCGGAAAAAGGCTCGCCCAGATGCGAGCGGACATGGAGCTTGCCGAGAGCGGCCCAAGCCTGGGCCGAAAGCAGCAAAATCAGCAGCGCGACGGCAAAACGCAATTTAACTGGCACCATCCACCCTCAGGAGCAAAACGTTTAGCTGTAAATACCCGGATATTAGGCGTAAATGGCCCGATAAGCCAGACCGTGCCTCGCTCCAGGCACGTACGGCGCACTTTTCCCCGCGCCCGTAGGCTGATTCAATTCGTGGACAAGCGCCCCTGACGCAGCAAGGTTTCTGCCAGTTTCACGCAATTGAGCGCCGCCCCGACCCTGACATTGTCCGCCGTCAGCCAGAAACTGACGACATTTCCATCGACGCGGACACGGCTGACCCAGACAGAATCGTTGCCGGCCACTTCCATCGGCGTGGCATAGCCATCGTCGCGTTCGGGCAGATCCACCACATGCAATCCGCCTGCCGCAAACAGCTGGCGCGCACGCACGGGGTCCAGCGCCGCGTCGAGCTCGACGTTCACCGACCAGCCATGGCCAAAGAAAACCGGTACGCGCACACACGTCGCTTCGACCCGCAGCGCCGGCAAGCCGAGCACGCGACGCAACTCGGCGCGCACCGAGGCTTCTTCCTCGCTGACGCCGTCGGCATCCAGCGCGCCGATACGCGGCAGCACGTTGAATGCAATGCGTTTGGCATAGACTTCGCGTTCCAGTTCGCGCTGCGCAAACAGGGCGGTGGTCTGATTGGCCAACTCCTCCATCGCCGCCTGCCCCGAGCCCGATACCGACTGATACGTCGACACGGTCACCCGCTGCGGTGCATTGGGAGACAGGGCGTTCAGCGCCAATGCCAGCGGCGTGACCGTGCAATTGGGCGTAGCCAGCAGCGAGGCGTCGTCGAGGACTGCGCGCGCGGCGTCGTCGATGCCGCTCACGGCCAGCGGGACGCCGTCGTCTTCGCGAAACGCCGAACTGAAATCGATGACGCTCGCGCCCGCCGCCCGCGCATCGGGCACATAGCGGCGCGCAGCGTCACTGCCGGCGGCAAACAGGGCCAAGGCCACGTTATCGAAAGCGAAGCTGTCGAGCGCATGGACTTCCAGTTCCAGATTGCCGCAGGACACGGTTTCCCCATCGACGTCGCCGACATCGACGGCAAATACCCGCGACGCGGGAAACTGGCGTTCGGCCAGCAGTTCGAGGATAGAGCGGCCAACCAGTCCGGTGGCACCGACTACGGCGATCTGAATCGTTTGCGACATATATAGTAAATCCAGTAAAGAGTCTTGCAATGGCAAATGGCCCGCCTGCTCCGGTCCGCGGCAAACGGGGGCAACAACGCCGCGGGGCGCCAGGGGGTAAACCCATGGCGCCCCGCGGCGCATGCCTGAAAGCCATCTTCGCACCGAACGCAGGTTCGGGCGTCATTCTACCTCGCTGCGAGCCCGCGCGGCAGCCTCACGCCGGCAAAACCGATGTCGCGCGCCCTTCAGCGCTCGATCAGGATCTGCAGCATGCGCCGCAAGGGCTCGGCCGCCCCCCACAGCAGCTGGTCGCCGACGGTAAAAGCGGACAGGTAGTCGCCACCCATCGCCAGCTTGCGCAAACGTCCGACCGGGGTCGTCAACGTCCCGGTCACGGCAGCCGGGCTCAGCTCGCGCATCGAGGCTTCGCGCGTATTCGGCACCACGCGCGCCCATGGGTTGGCAGCGGCCAGCAGGGCTTCGATCTCGTCGAGCGGAATGTCGCGCACAAGCTTGATGGTCAGCGCCTGGCTATGGCAGCGCATGGCCCCCACGCGCACGCACAGCCCATCGACCGGAATCGGGCTCGCGCCGCGACCGAGAATCTTGTTGGTTTCCGCCCCGCCTTTCCACTCTTCCTTCGACTGCCCGTTGCCGAGATCCTTGTCGATCCAGGGAATCAGGCTACCGGCGAGCGGTACGCCGAAATGCTCGGTCGGAAAGGCCGCCGAACGCTGGGTATCGGCGACGGCGCGGTCGATATCCAGGATCGCGGATGCGGGATCGGCCAGGCGATCGGCCACGGCGGCATGAATCGCTCCCATGCCGGAAATCAGTTCACGCATATTCTGCGCACCGGCACCGCTGGCTGCCTGGTAGGTCATCGAGGTGACCCACTCGACGAGGCCGTTCTGAAACAGGCCGCCCAGCGCCATCAGCATCAGCGAGACCGTGCAGTTGCCGCCGATGTAGTCCTTGACGCCTGCCGCCAGCCCCGCGTCGATCACATTGCGGTTGACCGGATCGAGGATGATGATCGCGCGCTCGTCCATGCGCAGCGTCGACGCGGCATCGACCCAATAGCCGTTCCAGCCGGCCGCACGCAGCCGCGGGTACACGTCGCCGGTGTAATCGCCGCCTTGACAGGTGACGATCACATCCATGGTTTTCAGTTCGTCGATCGAGCGCGCATCTTTCAGCGGCGGCACCGCCTTCCCTATGGCGGGCGCGGCACCGCCGACGTTCGAGGTGGTGAAGAACACCGGTTCGGCGATCCGGCTGAAATCGCCCTCTTCCTGCATGCGCTGCATCAGCACGGAACCCACCATGCCCCGCCATCCGACGAATCCGACTCTCATTCTGATTCCTTCCTCAATAGACCTTGCGATTATCGGGCCGCTGGCGCCAGGCGGCGCCGCGACCGTTGTTATGCCGGACGCCACCTTGCGGCGGCAACCGGTTGCCACGACCTTGCTACAGCGCGGCCACCACGGCGTCGCCCATGCCGGAGCAGCTCACGCGCCGGCTGCCCGCCTGCGCGATGTCGCCGGTGCGATAGCCTTCGGCCAGCACGCGCTTCACTGCGTTTTCGATGCGCGTCGCCGCGTCTTCGCGATTGAAGGTATACCGCATCATCATCGCCGCCGACAGGATGGTCGCCAGCGGATTGGCCAAATCCTTGCCGGCGATATCGGGCGCCGAACCGTGGCTGGGTTCGTACAACCCCTTATTGTTTTCGTCGAGCGAAGCCGAAGGCAACATGCCGATCGACCCCGTCAGCATCGACGCCTCGTCGCTCAGGATATCGCCGAAAATATTGCCGGTCACCATCACGTCGAACTGCTTGGGATTGCGCACCAGCTGCATGGCCGCGTTATCGACATACATGTGGCTGAGCGTCACCTCGGGGTAGTCGCGCGCCACATCGATCATGATTTCCTTCCAGAACTCGGTCGTCTCCAGCACATTGGCCTTGTCGACCGAACACAGGCGGCGATTGCGCTTCATGGCGATGGCGAAGGCCACATGTGCGATGCGACGGACTTCGCTCTCGCTGTAGCGCATGGTGTTGTACGCTTCGCGCTCGCCGAGTTCGTTGACCGATATTCCGCGCGGTTGCCCGAAGTAGATATCGCCGGTCAGCTCGCGCACGATCATGATGTTCAACCCGGAGACCACTTCCGGCTTCAGCGTCGAGGCGTCGGCCAGCTCGGGGTAGAGCACGGCCGGGCGCAGGTTGGCAAACAGCCCCAGGTCCTTGCGGATCGCGAGCAAGCCGCGCTCGGGGCGCAGGGGCCGGTCAAGCTGGTCGTACTGCGGCCCGCCGACGGCTCCGAGCAGTACGGCGTCCGCCGCGCGGACGAGGGTCTGCGTGGCCTCGGGATAAGGCTGGCCATACTGATCGTAAGCGGCGCCGCCCAGCGGAGCCTGCTCGATTTCGATGGGAAGCCCGTCTGCGCGCAAGGCGTCGAGAACCCTCAAGGTCTGGCCGACGATTTCCGGCCCGATGCCGTCACCCGGCAATACGGCGATTTTCATTGCTTCTTTTCCTTATTTCAGGCAAACAGCCACGGTTGTTCGATGCGACGGCGCTCTTCGAACGCCCGAATGGCGTCGGCATGATGCAAAGTCAGGCCGATCTCGTCCAATCCCTTGAGCAGACAATCCTTGCGATGGCCGGTGATATCGAATGCCCACGAAGCGCCGGACGGCGCGGTCACGCGCTGCAAGGCCAGATCGACATGCAGCGTATACCCCTCGTGCGCGAAACACTCGGCAAACAGGGTCTCGACGACGGCGGCGTCCAGGACAATCGGCAGCACGCCGTTCTTGTAGCAGTTATTGAAGAAAATATCGGCGAAACTCGGCGCAATCACCACGCGGAAGCCATAATCCTCGAGTGCCCATGGCGCATGCTCGCGGCTGGAACCGCAGCCGAAATTTTCTCGTCCGAGCAAGACTTGCGCTCCGCGGTAACGCGGCTGGTTAAGCACGAAGTCGGGATTGGGGCGGCGGCTGGACGGATCCATTCCCGGCTCGCCGTGATCCAGATAACGCCATTCGTCGAACAGATTGGGGCCGAAACCGGAACGCTTGATCGATTTCAGGAATTGCTTGGGAATGATCGCGTCGGTATCGACATTGGCGCGATCGAGCGGGCATACCAGCCCGTCGAGAGTCGTGAACGCTTTCATGCGGTCAGCCTTTCAAAAAGTGCGGACATCGACAAAATGCCCGGCAATCGCCGCGGCTGTCGCCATGGCGGGACTGACCAGATGCGTACGACCGCCCTGGCCTTGGCGCCCTTCGAAATTGCGGTTGGATGTCGAGGCGCAGCGTTCGCCCGGCTCGAGCCGGTCAGCATTCATGGCCAGACACATTGAGCAACCCGGCTCGCGCCATTCGAAACCCGCCGCGAGAAAGATCCGGTCCAGCCCTTCCGCCTCGGCCTGGGCCTTGACCAGGCCGGAGCCCGGGACCACCAGCACCTGCGTCACCGAATCGGCCTTGCGACGCCCGCGCACGACGGCGGCGGCGGCACGCAGATCTTCGATGCGCGAATTGGTACAGGAACCGATAAAGACCTTGTCGACGGGAATCTCGGCAAGCGGAGTATTGGCATCCAGCCCCATATAGGCGAGCGCGCGCTCTATGCCGGCCCTGCGGGTGGCATCGGGTTCGGCCCTGGGGTCCGGCACCTTGGCGCCGATGGGCAACACCATTTCCGGCGAGGTGCCCCAGGTCACTTGCGGCTCGATTTCGGCACCGTCGAGCACGACTTCGTGGTCGAAGTGCGCATCGGGATCGGAAACCAGAGTCGCCCAGTAGGCCGACGCGCGCGCCCAGGCATCCGCCTTCGGTGCGAGCGGACGCCCCGCGACGTAATCGATGGTTTTCTGGTCGACGGCGACAAGACCGGCGCGCGCGCCCGCCTCGATCGCCATATTGCAGAGCGTCATGCGCCCTTCCATGGACAGGCCGCGAATGGCGCTGCCGGCGAATTCAATCGTGTAACCGGTGCCGCCTGCGGTCCCGATGCGCCCGATGACGGCCAGCGCAACATCCTTGGCGGTCACGCCGGCAGCAAGTTCGCCCGTGACGCAGACGCGCATGTTCCGGGCTTTCTTGGCCACCAGGCATTGCGTCGCCAGCACGTGTTCGACTTCGGAGGTGCCGATACCGAAAGCCAGCGCGCCAAAGGCGCCGTGGGTCGAAGTATGGCTGTCGCCGCACACCACCGTCATGCCGGGCAGAGTCGCGCCCTGCTCCGGTCCCATCACATGCACGATGCCCTGCGCCGCATCGCGGAAGGGAAAATAGGCGCGCGCGCCAAAGTGGGCGATATTGGCGTCCAGCGTTTCGACCTGCTGGCGCGAAACCGGATCGACGATGCCCCGTTCCCAGTGATCGGTCGGGGTGTTATGGTCGGCGGTCGCCACCACCGAGTCGCTGCGCCAGGGCGTTCGTCCGGCGAGTTTCAAGCCTTCGTAGGCCTGCGGGCTGGTCACTTCATGCACCAGATGGCGGTCGATGTAGAGCAAGACGGTGCCGTCGCTTCCTTCATGCACCACATGGCTGGACCAGAGCTTGTCGTATAGTGTTTGTGCGCTCATATCTCTTTGTCTACCTGTTCATGACCGGGAAACACGACGTCGTCCGTGGCCGGAATCGACAATTCGGGGAACCCGTTCGACGATGATCTCCGAACCATTCTTGCATAGCGTCCCGCGCTCGTACAAGCCCGGCATTGCGCAGCGCACACCAGGCCGGAAGCCATGCCCCGCAAGGCGCGTAGCGTTTTGGACAGCCTGTCCGAAATATCGGACGACCTGTCCGATCAGCCGCCGCCAACGGGCCCGGAATTTCAATTCGCAACCGCCGGCAGCGGCCGCAAGCCCTTGAGACAGACCGCGGCACCGATGAGTACGGCGCAAGCCGAAAGGCCAAAGGTCAGCACGACGCCGCCGTGCGGCCACAACGCCCCCGCCAGCAAACCCCCGGCGCTGCCCCCGACGCCGAAGGAGGCGATGATGTACACCCCCTGCGCCCGCGCCTGATGCTGCGGTGCGAAGAAACGATGAATAAGCCCGATCGAGGCGGCGTGATGAACGGCAAAACAAAGGGCATGCAAGGACTGCGACAGCACGGCCAGGACCGGATTGCCGATATCGAACGCGATCAGACCGAAGCGCGCCACGCCGCCGAGCAGCGAGGCCAGCATCAACCGTTCGAGGCTGAAGCGTCGCATGATGCGCGGCATAAACCAGAAAACGGCGATTTCGCTAAGCACGCCGACCGCCCACAGCCAGCCGATCACGCTGCTGGAATAGCCGGCCTGCTTGAGTCCTATCGAATAAAAGGTGTAGTAGGGCCCGAAGGCGAACGCCATCAGAAAACAGCAGAGAAACAAGACCAGCACCGGCCCGCGGCGCAGGGTATCCCCGAAGCGCACCACCGAGCGCAGGGTGTGCGTTATCGGGACCTCGGGTACCGTACAGGAGACGACGAAAATCATCCCCAGCAAGGCCAGCACCAGCCAGGGCATGCTGGCGATACCCAGCCATTGCATGACATAACCGCCACCGATGGCAACGATCATGTAACCGATCGACCCCCAGACCCGCACCCGGCTGTAGCGCCCCGGCTGCGCGCGGGTCAGATGTGCGGTACTGGCCTCGACCAGCGGCAAGGATGCCGTCCAGAACAGATGCAGCAAGGCCAGGCAGACGAAGAGCCAGCCGAAGGTCTTGCCATGCATGCAGAGCACAGCGAAAACCAGCAGTGCCAGCAGGGAGGTCGAGATAATGATGGGGCGCCGCCGGCCCTGACGGTCAGCCAGCCAGCCCCACAGCCCGGGCGCGACAATGCGAGCCAGCGTCGACAGCGCGATCAGGACCGAAATCTGCCACGGGTCGAACGCCAGGGAATCCAGGTACAGCCCCCAGAACGGCCCGAACAGGCCGTTGTAGGCAAAGTAGCAAAAATAGAAAGCGGCGAACGCCCGCAGCGGGGAATAAAGCGGCATGGCAATGATCCGGTGAAATACGGAACAAAACGCCCGGAGTCCCGCTGCCCCGGGAGACGGCGAAATCAGTACGTGCTTTTCAAGCGCTGTATCTCGCGTCGCGCCTTCTTCGTCGGACGACCGTCACCATGCGGGAAGCTGGCCCGTCCGGCGCTCAGCAAGGCCTGCTTCGCCTCACGGGCGGCCACCGACTCCGCCCCCTCCGAATACAAGGTCCGTGCCTCGACCGCTGGGCGCCGCTGGCCGGACAAGACGCGAACTTCGATGTGGTATTCGAGCTGATTGATACGGAGCAACAAGGCATCGCCCACGCGCGCCAGGCGGGACGATTTGGCACGTTCGCCATTGACCAGTACCCGCCCGAGGTCAAGTGCCTCGTGCGCGAGCTGCCGGGTCTTGAAAAAGCGGGCCGCCCACAACCACTTGTCGAGGCGAACCCGGTCGTCATCCTGCTCATTTGCCTGCGCCATTACTCGATGCTCCAGCTGGCGCTCACCAGGCCTGCCAGTTCGAGATCGACGCGATCGCCGAGGTGCAACGCTCCCACGCCTTCGGGTGTCCCGCTATAAATCAGATCGCCGTCCGCCAGGCCATATACCGACGAGATGTAGGCGATCAGCTCAGGGACCGGGAACACCATGTCGCGTACGACGCCATGCTGGCGGCGTACGCCATTGACGTCCAGATTGAACTCTAGCGCGGCCAGGTCGGACACGGAGGCGGCCGGAACCATCTCCGACAACCAGGCCGACCCGCGAAAGCCCTTGGCCAGCGCCCACGGATGCCCCTTCTTCTTCAACTCGGCCTGCACGTCGCGAGCGGTCAGATCGACGCCGATACCGTAGCCCGCCACATGTTCAAGGGCAGACGACGCAGGAATATCGACCCCGCCCTTGCCGATCAGGACCACCAGCTCGGCTTCGTGGTGTACGTCGGAGGAAAAGGACGGCAGGCTTGCCTTGCCGGGGGCAAGCAAGGCCGTCACGGGCTTGAGGAAAACCATAGGGTGCGCTTCGACGCGGCTACCCATTTCGGCGGCATGCGCGGCGTAGTTCCGGCCTATGCAATAGATGCTGGAAACCCGTGTATCGCGCCCGGCGATGCGCACATGCGTCATGTCACTCTCCTTGGTTTAGCCACTCATTATGACAAATTTTATTGAATGAATGAACCAAATTGAGTGCCTCTTTTGACTCGAATCAGCGCCATCCGCCCGCCATCGCCGCATCGCAAAAAAATGTCCTGAGCAAGACACATCTCACGTGCACACGTCATAAACTACTGGTAAAGTTTGAGTGACACGACCGCTCCGGGGAACCTCCCGGTCAATGCTGCAGAAGGAGACGATTTTGAGTCAGGACACCCCCGCTTCCCTGGAAAAGTTCTTCGCCGAACTGTCTGAAACCAACCAGAAATGGATGCAGCAGTTCGTCGCCACGCTGACGTCCGTCGCGCCGCAAGAAGGACAGGACAACCCGATCGCCGGCGCCTGGGCGCAGATGTTTACGGGGGCCAACCAGTTCTTGGCCATGCAGAGCAGCCTCTACCAGCGCCAGGTCGATCTGTGGATGCAGTTCCTCGGTCAGGGCGAAGCGAGCGCCGTGCCGGCCCCCGCCGACAAGGACAAGCGCTTCGCCGCGCCGGAATGGAGCAATCACCCGTTCTACAGCTTCCTGCGCCAAAGCTATCTGCAGACTGCGAAATGGATGACCGAACTGGTCGACCAGGCGCAGCTTGAAGGAGAAAGCAAGGACCGCCTCGCCTTCATCACCAAGCAGTATGTCGACGCCATGGCGCCCAGCAATTTCATGCTCACCAACCCGGAGGTGGTCAAGCGCGCAATCGAGACCAAGGGCGAGAGCCTGGTCGAAGGCATGAAAAACATGCTTGAAGACATCCAGAAGGGGCATATCTCGATGTCCGACGAAAGCCAGTTCGAGATCGGGCGCAATATCGCCTGCACCCCGGGCAAGGTGGTTTTCCGCAACGAGCTGATCGAACTGCTGCAGTACACCCCCACCACCGACAAGGTCTACGAAAAACCGCTGCTGATCGTTCCGCCCTGCATCAACAAATACTATTTGATGGATCTGCAGCCCGATAACTCGATGGTTCGCCATTTCGTGGCCCAGGGCTACCGCGTTTTCCTGGTCAGCTGGCGCTCCGCGGTCCCGGAAATCAAGCACTACACCTGGGATGACTATATCGAACGCGGCGTGGTGGCCGCCGCCGAGGCGGTGCGCACGATCACCCGCCAGCCGAGCATGAATGCGCTGGGCTTCTGCATCGGCGGCATCATCCTCGCCACCGCGCTGTGCGTGATGAAGGCTCGCGGCCAGAAGTGGGTCGACTCGGCCACCTATATGACATCGCTGCTCGATCATACCGAACCGGGCGAGATCAAGGTCTATATCGACGAGAAGGTCATCGAGGCACGCGAGCTGAAGATGGCACAGGGGGGCATCGTCAGCGGCAAGGAAATCGGCCGCAGCTTCGCCTCTCTGCGCGCCAACGATCTGGTCTGGAACTACGTCGTCAACAATTACCTGCTCGGCAAGACCCCGGCTCCGTTCGACCTTCTATACTGGAACAATGACGCGGTCGACCTGCCGTTGCCGATGCACACCTTCTTCCTGCGTCAGTACTACGTGAACAACGCACTGATACATCCCGGCGCGATCACCTTGTGCGGCGTGCCCATCGATCTGGGAACACTGGAGCAGCCGATGTATGTCTTCGCCGCGCGCGAAGACCACATCGTGCTGTGGACTTCGGCGCATTCCGGCGTCAAGTACCTGACCGGTGCCGCCTCGCGCCGCTTCGTGCTCGGCGCATCGGGGCATATCGCGGGTTCGATCAATCCCGTGACCCGCGACAAGCGCAACTACTGGGTCAACGAAGAGCTGATCGACGACGCGGAAGAATGGCTGGAAGCGGCGGAGAGCCGCCCGGGCAGCTGGTGGAAAGACTGGGATGCGTGGCTGGCCCCGCAGTCCGGCAAAAAAATCGCCGCGCCCAAGACGCTAGGCAACAAGGATCTTCCGCCGCTGGAAGACGCCCCAGGACAGTATGTGCGTGCGCGCGCCCTGCCAACCGCGCTCGCCGTCGTTCAATAGAGCGGTTCAACGCCGCCGGAAAAGGAGAAACAGGGAAGCAGAACCGGCTGACCCGCGTCGGCCGTTATTCGCCAAACCGGACAGCCCCGGCCGCAGCGCCGTTGGGCGGGATCTCCCGCCCCGGCCGACTGTTGTCAACGCCCAGCGGGCGTGGTCGCGGAGAGTCCGGAAACAGCCTTGAAATAACAATGGGAGGTAGACTGATGCAAGAAGTCGTAATCGTTGCCGCAGCGCGCACCGGGGTAGGCAATTTTGGCGGGTCTCTGGCCGCCATTCCCGCCGCCGACCTCGGAGCCACCGTCATCAAGGCACTATTGGCACAAACCTCCGTGGCGCCGGAACTGGTGTCCGAAGTCATCATGGGGCAGATACTGACCGCTGGAGCCGGGCAGAATCCGGCACGGCAAGCCTTGCTCAAGGCAGGCATCCCGATCGAGGTTCCCGCCCTCACCATCAATCAGGTCTGCGGCTCGGGCCTGAAATCCACCCATCTCGGCATCCAGGCCATTCTTGCCGGCGACTCCGATATCGTCATCGCGGGGGGCCAGGAAAACATGAGCCTCACGCCGCACCTGCTGCCCGGCTCGCGCGACGGTTTCCGCATGGGGCCGGCGACGCTGGTCGACAGCATGGTCCACGATGCGCTGACCGACGTCTACAACCAGTACCACATGGGCGTCACCGCCGAAAACATCGCGGCCAAATATGACATCAGCCGCGAAGAGCAGGATGCTTTCGCCTTGGCCTCGCAGCAGAAGGCCGCGGCAGCGCAAGCGGCCGGTCGCTTTGCCGACGAAATCGTTCCGGTGTCGATTCCGCAGCGCAAGGGCGATCCCATCAGCTTCGCGACAGATGAATTCATCCGCACCAATGCCACCGCCGAAATGCTTGCCAAGCTGCGACCGGCCTTCAAGAAGGACGGCACCGTCACCGCCGGCAACTCCTCGGGCATCAACGATGGCGCGGCGGCGGTCATGCTGATGAGCGCTTCGCGCGCGCGCGAACTCGGCCTGACCCCGCTGGCCGTGGTTCGCGGCTATGCGTCGGCGGGCGTAGAGCCCAGCATCATGGGCATGGGCCCGGTTCCGGCGACCCGCCGCGCACTGCAACGCGCGGGGTGGTCGATCGATCAGCTCGACCTGATCGAAGGGAACGAGGCCTTTGCCGCGCAGGCGCTGGGGGTAACCCGCGAACTGCAGTGGGATACCAGCAAACTCAATGTCAATGGCGGCGCCATCGCCATCGGACACCCGGTGGGCGCATCCGGCTGCCGCATCCTGGTGACCCTGCTGCACGAAATGCAACGCCGCCAGGCTCGCAAGGCTCTGGCAACGCTGTGCATAGGCGGCGGCATGGGCGTGGCGCTGGCGATCGAACGCGCGTGAGCCGGTTGAAATGAAAAAACGCCGTCGCGGTCACATCCCGCGGCGGCGTTTTTCGTGGCGCATGCAAGGCCTACATCGTGTCGAGCACCTCGATGCCGAGCAGATCCAGCCCCGTTCGCAGAGTGCGCGCGGTCAGCGCCGCCAATTGCAGACGGCTCGCGCGCAGCGCGCCCTCGCTCTTGAGGATGGGGCAGGCTTCGTAGAAGCGCGAGAATAGCGTGGCGATCTGGTACAGATACTGGCACAGCCCGTGCAGATAGCAGTCCGACTCGATGGCGAGCACCACGTCGTCGAACTGGGCGAGCGCGACCGCCAGCTGCTTCTCGGCGGCCTCTTCCAGCACGATGGGCGCCGCAGCGTCGTAGTCGCCGGCTTTGCGGAACACGCTCTGCACGCGGGTAAACGCATACTGCAGATACGGTGCGGTATTGCCCTCGAAGGACAACATCGTTTCCCAGTTGAAAATGTAGTCGCTGACGCGGCTCTTGGACAGATCGGCGTACTTGACGGCGCCGATGCCGACTGCATGGGCGATATGCCGTCTTTCGCCCTCCTCCAGATCCGGGTTCTTGGCCGATACCAGCGCAAAGGCCCGCTCTTCGGCTTCGTGCAGCAGTTCGATGAGTTTGACAGTGCCGCCGCTGCGGGTTTTGAACGGCTTGCCGTCGTCGCCCATCATGGTGCCGAAGGGGATATGCTGCAACTGCATATCGCCGGCAAAGCCGGCTTTGCGGCAGATGGTGAACAGCTGCTGGAAATGCTGACTCTGCCGCGCGTCGACGACGTAGAGGACGCGGTCGAGTCCCAGCGTCGCGTGACGGTAGCGGATCGCGCTGATATCGGTGGTCGTATACAGATAGCCGCCGTCCTTCTTCTGAACGATCACGCCCATCGCCTTGTCGTCCTGGGTGCGGAACTCCTCCAGGACGACCACCTTGGCGCCATCGTTCTCGGTCAACAGACCCGCGCGGGTCAACTCCTCTACCACGACCGGCAGATCGTCGTTATAGGCCGATTCGCCGTGCACATGCTCGCGCCCGAGGCCGACGCCCAGCGTCGTATACACGGCCTGGCAATGCGCAAGCGAGACCTCGACGAAACGGCGCCACAGTTGCAGCACCTGCTCGTCGCCGCCCTGCAGCCGCACCACGTAGTCGCGGGCGCGATCGGCGAACTCGGGGCTTTCGTCGAAACGGATCTTGGCCTTGCGGTAGAAGTCTTCGAGGTCGTTCAGGGCCAGCCCCGCGTCGTCCTGATGGTTCTCGACCAGAAAGGCGGTCAGCATGCCGAACTGGGTGCCCCAGTCGCCGACGTGATTCGCGCGCACCACCTCGTGCCCGAGAAAGCTCATCACGCGCGCGAGCGCATCGCCGATGATGGTCGAGCGCAAGTGGCCGACGTGCATTTCCTTGGCCAGATTGGGCGAGGAATACTCGACCATCACGCGACGGCGGGTCGGCAATTCGACACCGAGATGGGCGTCGGTGAGCGCCAGCTGGCACTTGTCGGCCAGAAACTGGCGATCGAGGTGGATATTGATAAAGCCCGGCCCCGCGATTTCCAGCTTCTCGGCTATCCCTGCCAGATCCAGCACGGCCAGCACCTTGGTGGCCAGCTCGCGCGGATTGCATCGCAACTGCTTGGCCGCAGCCATCACACCGTTGATCTGGTAATCGCCGAATTCGGGCTTGGAAGCGGGTTGGACATGGGCCGGCGCACCGGCGGCGCCGACAGCGTCCAGCGCAGCGGACGCCCGCTGGGAGATCAGTTGCAGAATGGTCATATTGGGCTCTGAGCAAATCCGCCGGCGTGCATGGCGCGCGCCGGCGGACGAATTCTTGATTAGCGAATTGTAAGCCCTGCCCATGACCCCGAGCAACCACGACCGCCCCGCCGACGCGCACGCGCCGCGGCGGGGCGCCGGCATCAGAAGGAATACACCAGCTGCATGCCGAACAGATCGTTATATTTCACGTAATCGCCCGAGCTCTTCACGAATACCGCCTGGCTGGCCCAGTCGTGACGATACTCGAACTTGATCGTCAGCTGATCGGTCGGGTAGAACAGCAGATCGGCGGTGAGCGCCTGATGGTTGGCGCCCTTGCACTCCGTGCCCTTGCTGGCGGAATTGGCATAGCAGACCGGATCGACGCCGAAGCCATCGGTGCCGTCGACCCCGCTGCTCGACAGCAGGATCCCGCCGCCGCCGCCGCCGTTCTTGCTGTTGTTCAGATAGTCGTAGCGCACGGTGGCCCCCATGCGCCCGAGCAGCTCGGTGTTCCACTTCTCGTGCGCGAGCAGCGACACGCCGTACCAGCTTGCGGTGCCGCCGTTGAACGCCGCGCGATCCTGCTGGCCGTAATCGAGTTCGGCATTCAGAATCACATCGTTCAGGTTATAGGTCGCATCCAGTTCGCCGAAGCGGTAGCCGCTGAACGGATCGCTGGACGAGCACTGGTAGCCATAGCTGCCAGTGGCACAAGCCGATGCCCCCGTCGCTGAAGAGATCGGCGTTACCAGCGTCTGCCGGCCCAGATTGAACGAACCGCCGAGATCGATGGCCGACGACCAGGTGTAGTCGACGCGACCGGTCACCGTCGGCGTCTTGTTCGACTTGGTCCCGGTGCTGGTGGTGGCGGTCGAGCCCGAAGTATGGTTCTGCTCGTTGCCGACCAGCAGCTTGGTCGCCCAGTTGCCGTGGCTCCAGTTGACGCCGGCGCCGACGTAGCTGCCCGGGTCGGACCAGTCGTACAGCAGGCCGTGGGTCAGCGTCAGCATCTGATTGGACTGCTGCAGCTCGTAGCCGCCGAAGCCCGACACCAGACCGACCATCACGCTGGTGCTATCCGACAACGGCAGATTCACCTGGGCGGTATTGATGATGTTGTTGCCGACCGAACCGCCGCTATTGCTGAGCAGGGTACTGCCATTGCCGCGGTTCGGCATGATGGTGATTTCGGCCGACGGCGCGGTCGGGCCGACGCCGAAGGTCTTCTTGATATCGAGATAGACGTCGCCGAAGGTACTGTTGTCGTAGGTATAGGCGTTGCTGTGGTTGACGAATAGGAAGGACGACGAACCGGCGTTGCGGTTGAAGATATAGGTCGGATCGAGGTAGCCGGTCACCGACAGGCCCGCCAGCGGTCCGTCGGTCGAGGCCTGCTGCAACGCATCGACCTTCAACTGCTGGTTGGCCAGTTGTTCCTTCATCGTCTGCGCATCGTCCGGCGTCAGCACCGGCTGTTGCTGCGCCTGCGCGTCGACCGTTTTCTGCAAGGTCTCGAGCTGCGTCTGCAGCGCTTGCAGCTGAGCCTTCAACTTGGCGATGGCATCCGCATTGCTGTCTGCCAGCGCCATGCCGGGCAAGCCGGCGATGATTGCCGCTATCACTATTCTCTTCATTTCAAGAATCTCCAGTTTGCAACGACATCATTATTATTGCGGCTTGCGCCGGTTCAGGCCTCGGCCAGGGCCAGGCGGATTTCACGCTGCCGCTTGCGTTCGCTCGCGCGCATGAACTGGTTGACGCCCACTACGCCTATCGTCACCGATGCGATGAACAAGGTCGCCAGGGCGTTCATTTCGGGATTCAGCCCGAGTCGCACGCGCGAGAACACCACCATCGGCAGCGTGGTCGATCCCGGCCCGGACAGGAAGGCGGTCAGAACCAGATCGTCGAGCGACAGCGTGAAGGACAGCAGCCAGCCGGCAATCAGCGCCTGCGAGATCAGCGGCAGAGTGATCACGAAAAAGATCTTGCCGGGAGTGGCGCCAAGATCCATCGCCGCCTCTTCCAGCGCGCGATCGAGCTCCTTGACCCGTGATTGCACAATGATGGCCACATAGGACACGCACAAGGTCACATGGCCGATCCAGATGGTGAACATGCCTCGCCCCTGCGGCCAGCCGAAGGCCTGCTCCATCTGCACGAACAACAGCAGCATCGAGATGCCGATGATGACCTCGGGCATCACCAGCGGCGCGTTGATCATCGCCGCGAAGACGGTGAACAGGCGGAAGCGCCCGAACCGCGCGAGCACGAAACCGCCGACGGTGCCGATCACCACCGCGGCGGTGGCCGTCATCAAGGCGATACGGATGCTGAGCCAGGCGGCACCCATCAATTCGTCGTCGTCCAGCAGGGCCGCGTACCAGCGCGTAGAAAACCCCGACCACACCGTCACCAGCTTGGACTCGTTGAAGGAATAGACCACCAGCAGCACGATGGGCAGGTAAAGAAACAGATAGCCCAGGCCGAGCACGGAACCGGACACCCATTTGTTCGAACGGATCATTGCCCTTCCTCCATTTCCTTGACCTGGTAATGCTGGAACAACGCCATGGGCACCAGCAGCAGGACCACCATCGCGCAGGTGACGGCGGAAGCCATCGGCCAGTCGATATTGTTGAAGAACTCTTCCCACATCACACGCCCTATCATCAGCGTGTCCGAGCCCCCCAGCAGCTCGGGAATCACGTACTCGCCGACGGCGGGGATGAACACCAGCAGACTGCCGGCGATGATGCCGTTGCGCGATAGCGGCAGGGTGATCAGCATGAAGGACTTCCACGGCTTCGCGCCCAGATCGTTGGCCGCTTCAAGCAGGGTCAGATCCATCTTCACCAGGTGGGCGTACAAGGGCATGATCATGAATGGCAGGTAGGAATAGACCATGCCGATATAGACGCCCCAGTCGGTGTGATAGAGCCGCAAGGGCGTGGAGATCAGCCCGATCCACATCAGGAAGTTGTTGAGCAGGCCATCGTTCTTCAAAATCGCCACCCAGGCGTAGACCCGGATCAGGAAAGACGTCCAGAACGGCAGCATCACCAACATCATCAGGGTGCCGCGAATCGACTCCCGCGCCCGCGCGATGCAGTAGGCTACCGGGTAGCCTATCAGCAGGCAGCACACGGTCGAGATCAGCGCCATCCGCAGCGAACTGAGGTATGTTTCCGCATACAGATCGTCATGCAGCAGAAACTGGTAGTGGCTCATATTGAGCGAAATGCCCAATATGCCGTCCTTCCACTGGGTCAGCGGCGCATAGGGGGGGACCCCCAGGACTTGCTGCGAGAAGCTGATGCCGATCACCAGAATGAAAGGCACGAAAAAGAACAGAAACAGAAAAGCGAACGGGATGGAAATCACCCCGACGCGTCCGGAGGGCAGCCAGCGCAGGAGTCGTGCCTTCATGATGTCAGCACCACCGGGCTGCTTTCGCTCCAGCTGACGAACACCTCGTCGCCGTAGGCCGGCGCCTCGATCTCGGTCAGCAACAGGCTGGACAGATTGGCCATCACCCGCATCCCGCTCTCCAGCTCGACGTGGTAGAGCGTGTAGCTGCCGAGATAGGCGACATCCTTGACCACGCCCTGCCCCCAGTTGCACGTCTGCTGAGGCTTGCTCCGCGACAGCTGTACTCGCTCGGGGCGAATCGAAATGAAGACTTCCATGCCCACCGGCCCGGTAATGCCATGGCTGATGTACAGGCGCGCGGGCAGCGCGCTGCTGTCGACGAAAATATGATCGGGCTCGTCTTCCGACACCACCCCGGGAAACAGATTGGTCGAGCCGATGAATTCCGCCGAAAACCGGCAGTTAGGGTATTCGTAGACCTGCGACGGCACGCCGACCTGGACCACCTCGCCTTCGCTCATCACGGCCAGGCGGTGCGCCATCGTCATCGCCTCTTCCTGATCGTGGGTGACCATGATGCAGGTGACGTCGACCCGATGCAGGATGTTCACCAGCTCAAGCTGCGTTTGCTGCCGGATTTTCTTGTCCAGCGCCGACATCGGCTCATCGAGCAAAAGCAGCTTGGGCCGCTTGACCAGGCTGCGCGCGAGCGCCACGCGCTGCTGTTGTCCGCCCGACAGTTGATGCGGCTTGCGGCGCGCATACTTGCCCATCTGCACCAGTTCCAGCACATCGCCGACCCGCTCGCGGATCTCGGCAGCGGGCAAGCCCTCCTGCTTCAGGCCGAAGGCGATATTGCTCTCGACCGACATGTGCGGGAACAAAGCGTACGACTGGAACATCATATTGACCGGCCGTTTATACGGCGGAATTCTCGCGACATCCTCACCATCGATCAGGATCTTGCCCGAGGTCGCCGTTTCGAATCCGGCCAGAATCCGCAACAGGGTCGACTTGCCGCACCCCGAACTGCCGAGCAGGGCGAACAGCTCGTTCTTGCGTACCGTCAGGCTGACCTGGTTCAGGGCGGTGGCATCGCCGAATTTCTTGACGACATCGATGATCTGGACAAAATCGCTGCGTCCCGTCGCGGCCGATGCCAGTGTCTGACTGCTTATGCGCTCGTTCATCATGGTTTGGGGACTCTTTCAAGCTGGATGAAAACACGGTCGGGCGGCGCCGGGAGCGCCGCCCGCGGGCTCAGCGACCGGACTTGAGCTGGGTCCACAGCCTGTTTTCCAGGCGCAGGATGTCCGGCGGCAGCGGCTTCATCAGGTACAGGGTCTTGAGTACCGACTCAGGCGGGTACACGGTAGGGTCGTTGGCAATGGCGGGATTCACGTATTTGCGCGCCGCCTCGTTCGCCGTCGGGTAGAACACCTGATTGGTTATTTCCGCGTTCACTTGCGGGGTCTGGATATAGTTGATCCACTTGGTCGCCGCCTCCGGATGCGCGGCGTCGCGCGGAATCACCATCACGTCGAACCACAAGGGGGCGCCCTCCTTGGGGATGACATAGTTGACGGTATAACTCTTGCCCGCTTCTGCCGCGCGTTGCTTGGCGATGTGGACATCGCCGGAGAAGCCGACGGCAAAACAGACGTCGCCGTTGGCCAGATCGTTGATGTAACCGGAAGAATTGAACTGCGTGATATACGGGCGGATTTTCTTCAACAACTGGAATGCTGCCTGATAATCTGCGGGGTTATGGCTATTAGGATCTTTATGAAGGTAGGCCAGGGTGATCGTGAAGATGTCGGCGGCCTGGTCCAGCAACGACACGCCACATCCTTTCAGTTTCGACAGATATTTCGGCTCGAATAGAATATCCCAGCTGTCCAGCGGCGCATCCTTGCCCAGCGCCGCGTGCACCTTGTTCATATTGTAGCCGAGACCATCCGTCCCCCATGCCCAGGGCACGCCGTGCGCGTTGCCCGGATCGGCGCCCTCGACCATCTTCATCAGGCTTTTATTCAGATAGGCCAGGTTGGGAATTTTCGACTTGTCGAGCTTCTGGTAGATGCCGGCTTCGATCTGCTTGGCCATATAGTTCGACGTGGGAACCACGATGTCGTACCCGGCCTTGCCGGTCAGCATCTTGGCCTGCAAGGTGTCGTCGCTATCGTAGACATCGTAGCGGACCTTGATTCCGGTCTCTTTCTCGAAGCGGGGAATCGTGGTCTTGGCGATGTAGTCCGACCAGTTATAGACGTTGAGAGCCTTGTCCTCGGCCATCGCTGCCGCCGGCAACAAGGTCAGGAGGGCACAAAGAACTTTACCGGGGAATTTCTGATTCATGATGGCTTCCTAAATCCGCGTTCGCGCAAATGAACTCCGCAGCCGCCGACACCGCCGCACCGGCAACGGAACCCTAAGAACCCTCAACAGCACTGACGCCGCGCGAGCGGCATCTCCCTCGCCCTGCGCCCTGCCCCTGGCCGATCGGCGACCAGGCGGCCCGGACGGGCTCGTTTAAAAAAATATACACACCTGCAACAGCACCATCACTTTTTATCACAACACGACGCATTGTCGACAAAAATTATCCTGCACGCGAAACTTGCGCCAGCCCGCCGATGAAAATAATCATCACCCGCATTTTCCGCAGTGGCACAAAACCACACCCGCGATGCTCAGCGCATACATGCACAATGTATGCCACACCCTCGCCGCCCGCGGAAAAAGCGCGGGCCAGATAGCATGCATCCGGGGCCGCAGTTGGGAAAAACCGGCAGAACGGCGATCCTCCCGCCCCTGACGGACACACGCTTGCGCTTCCATACTTGGTCTCAGATAGCGGGACCTTCCACATCCCGTTTTCCTCTCCTCAAAGAAAGGACTGCATATGCACCCGACCGACACCCGTTCGTCCCCGCTGCTCGAAGCGCACGCCGTACTCGCGCGCGAAATCCTGGAATCCGAGCGCCTGCGCCAAACCATGCGCCGCCCGGCGTTCTCAGCCACTCAGCAAGGGCTGACGCCGTATACCGCCTGGGTCGACCTTCACGGCTTTCTCGAGGTCGATCTGTCGGTGGAGTTGTATGCGCCGCAGCACCCCGATTCCATTCTGGGGCAGTTTTCCGGGGCAGGTGGCGGCACGATGATAGGCGACGCCCAACTTTGGGGCAGTTGCTGGTTGTATGAAGCGCTGAAACAGGGAAAAAGCTGGCGGCTCTCGTTTGCCGCGCATTGCATTCCCGGAATGTTGAGCATCGTGTGGTGGGACGAAGAGGGTCCGCTGGCCAGCTTTGTCGGCGCCGGTCCCGGCACGGGTGGCGGCCTGTTCGGCGGACAGGGCAAGCTCGAGTCGCTTGACTCGCTGGATGGCGCACTGGCTTGCGCCGCCTGAGCGTGATGCCGCTTCCGTCCGTCGGACGGTGCGGCATGACCATGAAAACGACATGCGCAGGAAAAACCGGCATGACCGACGACAGGGATTTGCGCAGCCCGGCGCTTCGCGACGCACACACCGAACTGGCTCGCGCGGCGTTCACCGGCTGCGTCGACCGTTTTGGCACGGCCCCGCGCCAGGCGGCAGGCGCACGGTATGAAAGCGGCTTCGCCTATTACACGCGCGCCAGCTTCGGCGCGCTGGCCTATCTGGAGCTGGAAGCCCTGCTCTATGACGAACAAGGCGATGCCGGACGCGGCCGTTATCTGGGCCGGGGAGGAGGCGCCGTCGTCGGGAGCGGCATCATGGCGGGCACCAGTTGGCTGATGCGGCCGCTCAGCGAAATGAACGGACTCGTGGCCTCCTTCGAAGCGAATGCCTTCCCCTTCGCACTCAATATCAACTGGTGGGACGACAGTGGGGCTCTCGGCTCATTTGTCGGAGGCGGGCTCTCCATCGGTGCGGGTATCGCAGGCGGAAGCGGCATGTTCACCGCCCCCGCGCCACGCTAGGCGGGAAGCCCTTTATCCCTGTGGCCGCACGTTCCGCTGCCCATGCCGGCAGCGGCCGTTTATTCAGGAGGATGAAATCATGACCGCGCAGGCCCGCTGCATCGATAGCCGCCCCCAGCACCTGGCAGCCGCCCACCGCACCCTCGCGCACGATATTCTGCAGGCCGAGACCCGACGCCGGGCACCACGCCGGCAACAGGCCATCGCACCGGCCATCGAGGGCGCGGCGTACGCGACCCGGGTCAGTATCGACGCCGATATCGCCATTGATCTGCGTGCCGTCTTCTTCGCAGGCTCCGTCACGGAGGGGACGTTTCAGGGCCGGGGCGGCGGGAGCTTGATCGCCAGGGCCCAGTTCTGGGGCGACTGCTGTCTGACGCGGCCACTGAAGCCGGGCGTGAACCTGCCCATCTGGTTTATCGCGAACTATAGCGCATCGCTGATCACCATCCTGTGGTGGGACGAAAACGGCGCCTTCGCCTGCTTCGCCGGCGCAAGCCCGGTCCAGAGCGGCGGAATGATGGGGGGAGCGGGCGAACTGGTCGCCACCGCAGCGCCCTGAACCGCGCGGCGGCGGCAAGCGTTTACAGCAGGCGCGAAATCAGCGCCTTTTCCATGCCCGCCATATCGGGCATGCGCACCTTGACGCCATTGCCGGGCGCCACGTCGACGGAGACGCCGTCGCGCGTCATCGCGTTGAGCGTTACGGTACGGTTTCCCGCCGGATGGATGATTTCCAGCCGGTCGCCGAGCGCGAAGCGGTTCTTTACGTCGATCAAGGCCCAGCCCTCTGCGTCGACCTCCAGCACTTCACCCACATACTGGCTGCGCCGGGCCTGAGAATGCCCGCTCATATAGTTCTGGTAGTCCTGGGTATGGTGCCGCTCCAGAAAGCCGTCGGTGTAGCCACGGTTAGCCAGGCCATCCAGCTCGGACAGCAGGGAAGGGTCGAACGGTCGCCCCGCCACCGCATCGTCGATCGCGCGGCGGTAGACCTGGGCGGTACGGGCCACGTAATACAGCGACTTGGTGCGGCCTTCGACCTTGAGCGAATCGACGCCGATCTGGGCGAGACGCGCCACATGCTCGACAGCGCGCAGATCTTTCGAGTTCATGATATAGGTGCCGTGCTCGTCTTCGACGATAGGCATCAATTCGCCCGGACGGCTCGCCTCCTCGATCAGATAGGTCTTGTCGGCCAGCGGATGACGCTCGGCCCCGCCGCAAGCCGCGAAGCTCTGATTCGCGTCGCTGAGCGCACGCTGGAAATCCAGCGGAATCTTCGCCACCACATCGCCGCTGTCATCGCCTCCCGTGTCATGCACCTTGTAATCCCAGCGGCAGGAATTGGTGCACGTCCCCTGGTTCGGGTCGCGGTGGTTGAAGTAGCCCGATAACAGACAGCGTCCGGAATAGGCAATGCACAAAGCGCCGTGCACGAAGACTTCGATTTCCATATCCGGACATTGCTGCCGGATTTCGGCAATTTCGTCCAGCGACAGCTCTCGCGACAGGATGATGCGCGTCAGCCCCATCCGCTGCCAGAATTTGACGCCCATATAGTTGACGGTATTGGCCTGCACCGACAAATGGATGGGCACGTGCGGCCATTTCTCGCGCACCATCATGATCAGTCCGGGATCGGCCATGATCAGAGCATCGGGACGCATTGCGATCACCGGCTCCATATCCGCCAGATATGTCTTGATCTTGCCATTATGCGGCAGAATATTCGATGCCACGAACAGCTGCTTGCCGCGGGCATGGGCTTCTTCTATGCCTTGCTGCAGCTCTTCGAGTTTGAATTCGTTATTGCGGGCCCGCAGGGAATAACGCGGCTGGCCGGCATAGACGGCATCGGCGCCAAAATCGAAAGCGGCGCGCATCTTGTCGAGCGAGCCGGCTGGCAAAAGCAGTTCCGGAGATTTCATTGCATGTGGTCGATTGACGCCCGCCCCGGCCGATAAAAGCGGGAAGGGACAAGGATTGAGCGGAGAAACGCGCCGCGATTATGCGCGCGGCGCGGGCCGGGCGTCAAGCTCGGTCTCCCCCGCGCTAAGCGCCTGTTTTATATCGACATGCCCCTTCTCACGACACGGCTTTGCCGCAAGGCGCTTCGCCTGTGGCGCTATCGCCCGCCAGCGCGGCTTCGACCGGCTTGAGCTTCAGATGCGCGAGCAAGGTTCCGCTCGCCGCCGCCACCCGCAACTGCGCGAGCGCCAGATCGGTCTCGCCGTTGACCTGCGCGCGCTGCGAGTCGAACAACTCGTTCTCGCTATCCAGCAAATCGAGCAGAGAGCGCTGACCGATGTCGAACTGCTTGCGATAGGCCTCGCGCACCTTCTCCGTGGACAGCGCATGCTGGCGCAGATAGGCTATTTTTTCCTGTTGCCGGCGCGCGTCGTTATACGCGATATGCAATGTCTGGCGCGTATCGCGACAGGCCTTGTCCTGCTCGTCCAGCGCCGCATCGAGTTCGTGCCTCGCCAGCTTCAGGCGCGCGCGGTCGGCGCCGCCGCGCGACAGATTGAAGGTCGTGACGACTTCGACGACCGAACGCGTGTACTGTCCCGCTCCCATCTGCTCGCCGCCGCGCCCCCAGTCCTGGCGCGCGCGCAGATCGATGGCGGGCATGAAGGCTCCGCGGCGGGCATCGACACCATAGCGCGCTCCGCGCACCATCTCGCGCGCGGCAAGCGGGCCGGGACTGTTCGCCAGCAGGCTGGCCAGACCATCGACCCCATCCGGCAACACGGCGGCGAACGAGGCCGGCGGCGCCAGCAGCGCGGGCGGCGCTTCGCCTACGATGCGGATATAGCGCGACATGACATCATGCAGATTGGTCTTCTCGGTCAACAGATTCGCTTCGGCCAGCGCCAGCCGGCCATTTGCCTGCTCCAGATCGACACGCCGACCGACGCCGGCGCCGACCTTTTGCTCGATCTGCCGGTAGATCTCCTGGTGGCTGGCAAAATTGGCCTGCGCGCGCTCGACCAGAAGACGATAGCGCAACACGTCGAGATAGCTTCGCCCGGCTTCCAGCGCCTGTTGCTCGGACATATCGAGGAAGCGGTAGTAGCTTGCCCGCTGGGAATGACCAAGCCGCTTGTCGTTGTAGACCGTCTGGTAACCGTTGAACAGGTTCTGCGTCAGATTGAGCGACCATCCCCAGCGCGGAATCCCGCTCTTGCCGTTGCGGCCCCATTGTTGCTGCTCCCGGGTCTCCCGGCCGTGGCTGTAACTGATGTCGGCGCTAGGCAGAAAGCCGGCGCGCCCGAGGTCCTGCTCGCTCTGTGTCTGATGGAACTGGTGCAGCTTCAAGCGCACTTCCGGACTATTGATGATGGTTTTCTCGACGGCGTCCTTGAGCTCGATCGCGGCAGCCGGCTGCGCGTGCAGCAGGATGAAAGGAACCACAACGGCGAGGGATCGGGTAAGGGGAGTCTTCATGGGCAGAATGACCTTTTCTATTGAAAACGATTTGTTATAAGAGAAAAAAGAATAAACACGCTGCAATTAACCCATGAACGCCAAACCAAGGCCATATACCGAGGCTTGAATACGATTTTTCCCACGTTGATTGTCCGTCTTTGCCCTAGGCCTTCCCGCCAGGTCTGCCAAGATGGTGGCATGGCATGCCACGGGGAAAATCATGCGATATCGTGCGCTTGTTGCAGGACTCCTGATCTGCTGCATGCCGACCGCCGCGGCGCAGGCGGACACGGGGGCACAGCGCCTGCGCGAATGGCAGGCCCTGCTGGCCGAACTGGCGCCGGCCGAGGAGCGGGAACAGATCGCGGCGATCAATCGCTACTTCAATCGGACGATAGCGTTTGCGGAAGACAAAACGACGCGGGGCCGCCCCGACCACTGGGCAAGCCCGCGGGAGACGCTGGCGCTTGGCCGCGGCGACTGCGAAGACTATGCGATCGCCAAGTATTTTTCGCTGCGGCGGCTCGGAGTCGCAAGCGACAGGCTGTGGCTCACCTACGTGATGCTGCGCATCGGGCAGCCCGGCAGCCATGTCGAACAAGCGCATATGGTGCTCGCCTATTACCCGACGCCGACGTCCGAAGCCCTGATTCTCGATAATATGCTGTCCTCGCTGCAACCCGCGTCGCAGCGCCCCGATCTGCGCCCGGTGTTCCGCTTCAACAGCGACGCACTGCATATCGGCGCCGTTCGGCATCCGCCGCACACGCTTCCCGGCTGGCGCAGGGTTCTGCGCGAAGTGGGCGCCGGACGCGAATGAACGCGACCGGCCCCGCTGCCCGCTGCCTACATCACAAAAGCCCCTTCGCTGCGCAGTTTTTCCAGCGCCGCCTGCGAAGACTCGCCGCCCAGCAGGTCGATATCTTTGAAAATGACCGTCACCTCGCCCGGCCACGACTCCCGGCCGTGGCTGCCCGGATCGAAACCGGGCTCCCAGTAACGATTGATCCCGAGGACGGTATCCGGGCCGACACGCTGCAATTCGACCCTCATCTGCGGCCGGTGGGCAAGGACATCGCTCCCCTCACCGATGGCTTGACCATCGACCACGAAACGATCCTCCCCACGCTTGAAATCGGAGATCGTCGTCTCGCGTGCGCCGCCGACATGGCGCGTCATGTGGCCGAGACCAAGGTGGAAAGTGTCCCTCCCCTGCCCGCCCTCCATCTCCGCGCGGTCGGCCCCCAGGTACAGAATATCGTCGCCCTCGTCGCCGAACAGGCGCGTAAAGCCGTTGTCGCTTCCGAACAGCGCGTCACGCCCCCTGCCGCCATGCAGTTCGTCGAAGCCGGAGTCGCCCCACAATTCGTCGTCGTCGCCGCCTCCGTACAGCAAGTCGTTGCCCTCCCCGCCGGACACTCTGTCACGACCGTCGGTACCGGGGAAATAGTCGTCGCTATCCGTTCCGAACCACTGCGCAAGCTCCCCCTGGCAACCGAAAACCGGGAGGAAAGTATCGCGCCAGTCGCTGTCGACAGACATGTGGGGCGGGGGGAAGGCCGGCTCCGCCACATCGCTCGTACCCGGTTCCGGCTCCACCGCCGGCACGGCGTCATTCGGGCGTGCCCACCGCTGCTCGCGGCTCTCGCCCGTGACGAAAACGCCCTGCGCGTGCAAATTCTGCAATGCGCTCGCCGAGTCGTGCCCATCGCTCAGGTCGACCCCCTTGAACACGACCTTCATTTCACGCGCGCCGGCCGTCCCCGGCTCCCAGTAGCGATCGATCAGCAAGACCGTATCGCTGCCGTCCCGGCTCAGTTCCATGTGCGTCCCCTCCACGGGGCCGCCCTTGCGTCCCTCCCCCCCCACCGTGTACAACTCGAACCTGTCCTCGGAGCGGTTGAAATCGGTAACGATCATCTCGTGCTCGCCGGCATGACGCGCCATATAGGTCAAGGCGACGGCGAACGTGTCGCGCCCGGCTCCGCCGTTCATCTCGGCACGTCCCGATCCGGCTTCCAGAAGGTCGTCGCCGTCCTCGCCAAACAGACGGTCATGCCCCGCACCGGCGAACAGCCGGTCGTTGCCGACCCCTCCGTACAGAATGTCGCGACCGTCGCCGCAGGACATCTGATCGTCGCCCAACCCGCCGTACAGCACATCGTCGCCAGCGTCTCCGTGCACACTATCGTCGCCCTCGCCCGCATCGTAAAAATCGTCCGCAGGCGTCCCCAGAAAGCAGTCTCGCTGTGCCGTACCCAGCATCATCTCCGACAGGACGGTTGATTCGGTCGGCATCGGCGTCGCTCCGAATGATTCCGATCCGGCCGTCGGCGGGACGAAGCGGAGACTGCCGCTCGCGCTGCTGCCATCCGCGTCGGACAAGGCATAACCCAGTCGCACGGGAAGCGCATGCTTGTCCGCTCCCTGGAATAGATAGCTTGCCGTTTCCATATTCACGTGCACGACGCCGAAGGCGCCGCTGACCCGCAACTGCCGGGTGTCGGCCTCGTAGCTGTAGTCTCGGGCCGAAGCGGTCGTGCTGAGGCCGGCCGTCGGCGTATAGTCATACACCCCGCCCTCCACTTCGACCCGGCTCAGATAGCCGCCGTCGGCACCGAAGCGGCCGAGCGTTCCGCTTGCGCCCATCCAGGGCTGATCGCCGTTCGCGTCGGCAATCGCACCGTCATCGTTGATCCCGACCGTCAGCGTCGACAGCGCCACCCGCCGCCCGCCCACGCGGGCCTGGATGCCGAATTGCAAGACGCCGGATTCGACACTGCCATGATCGATCGGCGCATGCAGTTGCGTATGCCAGACGGCATGATCATCAATACTGACATCCAGTACCGCTCGGCTGGCCGTCGCGCCGGCCAGCGTTCTCCCATCGGCCGAGATCGTCCAGTTTACGACCTCGCCCCCCGATGTCAGATGGGCGGCAGGCAGGCTCAACGACAACTGGCTGCCCGCCGGCAGGTTCCGGTACAGCACGCCGCTGGCGGTCATCTGGACACCGGAACACGCCGTTCCCTGCGGCAGGACGGACTCATCCAGCTCCACGCCGGCAGTGGACAAGCTGGCCGCCACGGTCGGCTCCTGACCGATCACCGCTACCGTGACCCGACGCATCGCACTGCCGTCGAGCGAGAGCACGTCAAACTCGCAGCTGACGCTCCGGCCGGCAGCCAGCGCACGCACCGCAGAGGCATTCTGGTCGAGCCGGTATTCCCACTCGCCCTCGGCCGACAATTTGAATGTGCCGTAGGCATCGGTTTGCTCCGATGCGCGAAACAGCGCCTCGCCGCGGTCGACGTCGCTTATCGTCAATCGACCGCGCACGCTCGAGGCCCCGTCCGTCCGTACGCGCCCGCTGTCGTCGCCATCGATGACGGCGATATCGTTGCTCCCGCTCACTTCGATGCGTATTGTCTCGCGCGCACCGGTCGCGGTGAACACGTCGATTTCGTCGTAGTCGACATCGAGCGCTCGCAAGGATTGCACCTTCTCGTGGGCCAGCGCATAGACCCAGCGCCCGTCTTGCCCCATCGACAGGCTACCGTAGCGTCCCTGATGCTCGCTCCGGGCAAAACCGGTGTCATCCGAGCTCTGCGGCTCGGTCAACTGACCGCGCGCCTCTCCGGTCTCGTCCTCGACCACTCGTCCGTCGACCGTGCGCACGCTGGCCGCGCGTCCGTCTATCAGCAGCAGGCTGGCCGCTTGCGCCTTCGCAAACCGTTCATACTTCATTCGAATATCCATTTTAATTCCTTTAACACGACACCATTACATCAGCACGATCGCTCCCGGACCGCCTGTCAACGCCTCCAGCGCGTCGTGGCTGCTGCGCCCCTCCAGCAGATCGGCCCCCTCGACCACGATGCGGGTCTGGTACTGCACCAGCCTGGAGTTGTTATCGGCACCGCGCATCGCGATATCGATGTGCGTCCCATCGCTTTCCCGGTGCAGGGTGATATCGTGCTCCATCGGCGTCCGGGTGCCGGCAAAGGAAAATCCCCTGGGGTTCAGCCCGCGCAAGTCAATCAGGTCTTCGCGCCGGTCGAAATCCGTGATCAGCGTCGCGCTGTCCTCCAGCTTTTCGCCCTGTCCCCTGCTGCGGAAGAACTGGAACACATCGCGCCCGTTACCGCCGGTCATGGTGTCGTTGCCTATGCCTCCGATCAGAAAATCGTCGCCATCGCCACCGAACAGCCGGTCGTTGCCGCTGTTGCCGTACAAGGTATCGCGGCCGTTTCCGCCATAAAGTATGTCATTGCCATATCCGCCAAACAGAATATCGTTGCCGTCGCCTCCGTCGAGCATATCGTCGCCGCCGCCGCCGACCAGGTAATCGTTGCCCCCCAAACCGGTCAAGGTGTCGCTGCCGCGCCCGCCGTGGATCTCATCGCGACCGGGGGTGCCGGCCAGCACATTGTCATCCCCGCTACTGCCCGAAACCCGGTTGATGGCCGGTGTCGCCGCAGGAAGGGGGCCGCCATTGCTCAGCAACGGCTGAAACAGCAGGCTGTCGTGGACACTGTCCCCGTCGCCGTCCTCCAGAGTGAATTCGACCTTCATCTCGCGCGGCAGGCGAACCGGCATGTGTACGGCATAGCTGCCATCATCCATGTCCACCTTCACGCTGCCGCCTTCATATTCAACGGTGAGCAGATGCGTGACCGCATCAAAGTGATAGCTGCCAGGCAAGGCGTCGGTCGCAGTCAGCGTTCCGGCCTCCCGGTCATAGATAAAGCCCCGGCTGCCCAGTTGCAATGTGCGCACAAAACCGCCGTCTGCGCCAAAGCGCGCGAGGTTTCCCGTATGGACATTGGTATGCGTGACCCCGGTCAGGGCGGTATCCAGCTGCGACATATCGCTGACCAGCAACGGCTCGATTCCTGTGTGCTTGAGCCCGTCGAAACCGAGCGGCTTGATCTTGGAACTGTCCTTGATGTCCTCGCCGATGGCCAGCGCGTAGCTGGTCATTTTCTTATCGCTCAGAAACGCTTCCCAGTTACCCTGCGTCTTGCCGTCGATGTGCGATTCCTTGCCGGTCGGGATGCTGTCGGTAAGGCTGTAGGCCACGTGCTGCGCGTTTTCCAGCGCCCCCGGAGTGTGGAATTTATCCATCGCGACCTCGGCGGCCTTGCGATAGTTGGTGGCGCCATTGCCCAGTACCATGCGCTCCAGCGCCCCGCTGTCCATATACTCGCGCAGCTGATCCGCCGTGACCCAACCGGGATCGTCGCGTTCCACCGGATAGTGCCAGCCGGTAGAAGCGTCGGTGGCAAACAGCACCAGACGAACCTTGACGTCGCCGGCATCGCGATAGCGATCGACCAGATTGAGCAACGCTTCCTTCGCCACCTGAAGTCTCGACTTCCCGGCCTCGTCCAGCCACTCGCCGCCGGTTCCGCGATGGCGCATGCTGCCGGAAACATCGAACACGATCAGCAGATTGGTCGAAACAGGGGTCATCAGAACCTCTTGCGTCCCGCATTCGGCAGCGGCGATACCGTCATCGCAAATGCGTAATTTCAGCACGCCCCTATCCTGCACATGTCCCTTGCCGTCATACAGTTCGATCCCGATATCCAGGGTCGTCGCGTCGCTGCTACTCGCATGATCGATGGCGGCGCGCAAGGTCGCCTGCCAGCGGTCTTGCCCGTCCAGTTGCAACTGCAGCACTTCCCGCTCATCCGTCACCGCCACCAGGCGTCGAGCGTCGGCCGACACCTGCCAGCGAACCGGCTTGCCCCCCGAGCTCAGGGCGAGCGTCGGCGCGGCAAAGCGGACCTCGCCGCCGCCGAGCCCCGCCGCCGCCGCCACCTCGCCGCTGGCCACGACAGGCGCATTCCCTGGCAAAGGGTACAAACCGTTCGGCAGCAGCGCTTCCGCCACGTCGCCTTGCATGTCCGACCTCAGCCGCGGATCATCCTTGCCATCGATATCGATCGCGACGCGCGTCTCGCCGCCGTCAGCCAGGGCGACGGCGAAGCTGTCGACCCGCTGTTCACCGCCATCGAGCGCCTGCACCTTCGCGCTGTCGTTATCGAGCTGGTAGCGCCATTTGCCCTTGGCATCCACCGACAACTTGCCGTAGCCGCCCTGCTGCTGGGCAGGCTTGAATCCGACGAAGTGCGACGACGACACAAGCTGGCCGTCGATCATCAGGATCTCGTCTTCCGCCACCCGGCCGCGCCCTTCCTGCGCCGACTCGGTCTCGCCCCGGATGGTGATCGTTATTGCCTGCGTCGTCCCATCCTTCGTTTCCACGATGACGCTATCGGTCAAGGTCTCCCCGGCCGTCAGTGTCTGCACGGCCTCGCTGTCGTTGTGAAGCCGGTATTTCCAGTAGCCCTGGGAAGCCTGGCTGCCCTCGCCATGCTTCCCCTGCACCTTGACCACCGTTTTGAATTCCGCCTGCCCCGCATCCGGATCGTCCACGTTCAACCAGCCATCGACCACGGGATCGGCTCCATTGAACCCGCCGTCCTCGACGACCAGCCCGCTGCTGGCGCCGCGTATCCTTGCCGGATCATCGCGTCCCTGCACCTTGACTTCCACCGCGCTAGCCCCCCCATCGAGCAGATCGACCACGAAGCTATCGATGCGGCTGTCCGCATCGGTCAACGCCTGAACGTGTGCCGCATCGTTGTCCAGGACGTACAGCCAGTTGCCGGCGCTGTCCAGCGTCAGTCGGCCATAAGCGCCCTTTTTGTCGATCACGCTCTTGAAGCCGACATGGGGAGATGACGCCAGCAGCTGCCCGTTGGCCTGCAAGCTGACGTCTTCCTGCACCGCCCCATTGCCGCGGGATGCGACTTCCGATTTGCCATGCACCTCGATCTGCACCTGCTCGCGCGCCCCGTTGACGGTGAACACCGTGAACGCGTCGTATTTGAGGTCGCCATCGCCCAACTGCTGAACTTCCGCCGAGCCGTTTCTGAGCGCATAGTGCCAGCCGCCATCCTTCTGCATGCTCAGATCGCCATATTTTCCGGCGTAATGGCCGATGGCAAAGCCTTGGTCGTCCGAGTCGAGCGGATCGGCGAGGACACCCGATACGGTCAGCGTTCCATCCTCCTCGACCCGGCCGTGGCCGGGAAGCGATGGCGAACGCCGCGATCGGCCACGGCCTTCGTCGTCGGCGGTGTCCTGGCCTGCCGCGATGGGCTGCGCCTCCGCAACGGCAGGGGCGGCCGTGCCGGCCTGAGCGGACCGGCCCGCCTCCCTCGACGACGCGTCCACTGCCTCGCTCAGGCGGCCGAGCCGGATAAAACCATGGCCGCTATCGCCGTCGCCATCGGAGCTCAAACCCGCCTCCGGATTCGCCAGTGCGCGCAGCGGGTCGTCCTGCCCGCGCTCGACGGCAGCCACGGCGGCACGCACGCTACGCTGCAGTGGACTCGTCTCCGTCGCCAGCGGGGCGTCGAGCCGCCAGGCCGAGTCCACGGCCTCTTCCGGCAACAGGATTTCGCTGCGCCCATCTGCATTCTGAATCTCGACCCGCGCACCGTCCCCCAACTCCACGCGCGCCCCCTGCTCCAACGCATCGCCTATGCGCAAGGCACGCACCTGACCTTGCACATCGCGCACGGTTGCCTGCCCTTGTACGGAAATGACTCGACTGCTCATGCTGCATCCCTCGATTCGTTTGAATTCGTGACAGCCGGATCCGCTCCGGCCTTCCCTGCCGCCGTCATCCCGGTATCGGAAAATGATGATTTACCGGAAATGGACTTGGCTTATTTGATAAATTTCAGAGTGTTTCGAAAGCAAATGCTTGAAGGCGAATTAAGACATATCGAACAACAGGCATCCATACCCTGGTCATCGATTGGGATTTTTCCTACTTGCATTACGTGTTTGAACATTAGGAATCGCGACGCGTCCGGCAGACCATGACAAATGCCGGACGCGCAGCGGAAGTGACAATGGTGATGGAGAAGTCCGCCCCTCGCGCTGCCGCTGGCAAGGCAGGGCCGCCTGCGGGCACACTCGGGGCGGGGAGCGCGGGTCGGGTCCGAAGAATCCGTCTACGGAACCCCACACTGCCAGCTCGCCCTGGCACAGCGAAACAGTCAGCGCTCGGTCAAGGCCTGTGCCTTGGCGCGCAACACCGGCTTGAGCAAATATGACAAAATGCTTTTTTTACCTGTCAAGATATCAACCTGGACCACCATGCCGGGGATGATGCGCCAATGGCGTCCCCCGGCCGCGCTGGCGCGCGTTCGCACCCGCACCAGATAGTAGGGCTGGCCTTTCTCGTCGCTCAAGGTATCGGCTCCGATCTCTTGCAACTCGCCCTCCATGCCGCCGTAAACAGTCGAATCGTATGCGGTGAAACGCAGATAGGCACGCTGCCCCGGATGCAGGAAGGCGATATCGCGCGGCGAGACCCGGGCTTCGACCAGCAAGACCTCTTCGGACGGGACCAGCTCGATGATGTCTTTGCCCGGCGTGACCACGCTGCCGACGGTGTTCAGATAAAGACGCTTGATTTCGCCACTGGCCGGCGCGCGTACCTCGGTCAGGCGTACGCGGTCTTGCAGGGCCACGCTGCCGGCCTTCAGACTGCCGAGCTTGGCCAGGGTATCCGACAACTCGATGCTCGCTGCATTGCGGAATGCCAGCTCGACTTCCTGCACTTTGCGCGCGGCTTCGGCAATGGCCGCCTGCAGTCGCGGAATCTGGGCTGTCGCCATATCCCGTTCACCGCGCGCACGCGCGACTTCGCGTCGCAGCCGTAGCAAGTCGACATCGGACACCGCTCCCGACTCCTGCAATGGTGCCGTTACCGCCAGTTCTTTTGATGTCAGCTCGAAGCTCTGCTGCGCCTGCTCGCGCCGGACCCTGACTTCGCCCAATTCTTGCGTGCGCTGGGCAAGCTGCTGCCTGGCGATGGCCAGCCCCGTATCGAGTTCCTGCCGCCGCGACGCATACAAAGCCGTTTCCTGCTGCGCGAGATCGGGGGCCGCCGCCGCCACTGCAGGAGGCAGTTGCAGCGCTTGCGCGCTCGCCAGGGCGCGCAAGCGCGCCGCCTTCGCCTGCAGCGCCAGCCATTGCGCGCGGTTCTCGCCGAGCGAGGATTCGACCCGCGTGCTGTCGATACGCAACAGCAGCTGCCCCTTGCTTACTTTCTCGCCCTCGCGCACCCGTATCTCGGCCACGATCCCGCCATCCAGGCTCTGGATATGCTGATTCTGAAACGAGGGCACCACTCTGCCTTCCCCGCGTGCCACTTCATCAACCTGCGATAGTGCCGCCCACAGCACGGCGGCTCCCGCCAGGCCGGCAACAGTCAGGATAAACAGACGGGGCCGTCGCGGCCGCTGTTGCTGGATCCCCCACTGCACATCGGCGATAAAATCGGTCGTGCGCGCGTCATCGACGGCGGCGGCCTCCCCCTTGCCCCGCCGCCAGCGGCCGATGCGTGCACGAACATCCGCCAGCCGACGCACCCAATGGCGAACCGCGCGCGCCATCATGCTGCTCTCCCGGCTTCGCGGCGGCGGCGCAAGGCATCCAGCACCTCCTCCCTCGGCCCGTCGGCAACCAGACGGCCGCGGTCGAGAATCACCAGCCGCTCCCCCAGATCGAACATCTCCGGTTGGTGCGACACCAGCAGCAGCGTCGTGTTGCGCGACAGCCTGTGCAGGGTGTCGCGAATATGCGCGGCACTGCCGGCATCCAGATTCCCGGTCGGTTCGTCCAGCAGCAGAATGGAAGGATTACCCAATAAGGCACGGGCGATTCCGACGGCCTTGCGCTGTCCGCCCGACAAGGTCTCGCCGCGTTCGCCCACCCGCATTGCGAATCCGTGGGGATGGGTATTGACGAAAGGCGCGAGCCCGGCAAGCTCGGCGGCGGCAGCGACGGCCCCGTCGTCGACGCCGGACAGTCCCATGGCAATGTTGTCGCGCAGTGTGCCGTAAAACAGCACGATGTCTTGCGGGACATAGGCAACATGGCGCCGCAATTCGCCCGGATCGAGTTGCTGCATGTCGATGCCATCGATCAGAATGGCGCCGGAGCTTGGTCGGTACAGACCCATGACCAGTTTCTGCAAGCTGCTTTTGCCCGACCCGACATTGCCGGCGATCACCACGCGCTCGCCGGCTGCCACCTTGAGCGAGACCCTGGACAAGGCTTCCTGCGGCGAGGCGGGATAGGTCAGCGAGACCGAACGCAATTCGATCGCTCCGAGAATGTGCGGGCGGTGAAAAAACGCCGCCTCCGCTTCGCGCTCCTGTGGCAGCGCCATCAGCACCTCAAGCGAATCCAGCGAAGTCCGCGCATTGTAGTACTGGGTGAGCACACCGACGAGCTGACTGAGCGGGGCCATCACCCGCCCCGAAAGCAGCGCGAGCGCCAGCAGGCCGCCCTGGCTGAGACCGCCGCCTGCGACCTGATAGACGCCAAGCACCAGAGTGGCGAGATAAACCAGATGCAGCATCATGGCGGCGAAATGGCCGCTGCTCGCACTCAGCAGCTTGAGGCGGGCACCGATCTGCGCCAGAAAGAGAGTCGCGCGCTCCCAGCGCGCTTGCTGATGCCCCTCGGCGCCGAGCGCCTTGATGGTTTCAAGCCCGGCCAGACTTTCCACCAGCAAGGCATGCCGTTGCGCCGACGCACGCAAGGTGGTTTGCGCCAAATCGTGCACCCGTTGCTGGGTCAGCCAGACCTGGCCCAGCATCAATATGGCGCCAAACAGGGCCGGCAGCGCCAGTAGCGGCGAAATCCACGCCATGACCAGCATGAATAGCAGCACGAAGGGCAGATCGATCAGAGTCACGATAGAGGCCGAGGCGATGAAATCCCGCAGCGCCTCGAAGGCGCGCAGATTGGCGGCAAAGGCCCCGACCGAGGCTGGACGCCCCTCCAGCCGCATGCCGAGCACCTGTTCCATGATCCGCGCCGACAGGACCACATCGATACGTTTTCCGGCCTGATCCAGCAAGCTCGTGCGCGCGATCTTGAGCATGAAGTCGAACCCCAGCGCCAGAGCGGCTCCGATTGCGAGCACCCATAGGGTATCCAGTGCCATGTTCGGCAAAACGCGGTCGTAGACATTCATCGAGACCAGCGGCAGAGCCAGGGCGAGCAGATTGATCAGCAAGGCCGCGATCATGGCATCGCGGTACAGCGGCCTTGCTTCGTAGACCGTACGCCAGAACCAGTGTCGCGAGCGCTTGGCAACATACTCGGGCGCCCGCAATTCGAACCGGAAGCGCGGCTTGAGCAGGATGGCAAAACCGCTGTAGCACGCATCCAGTCCGGCCATATCCAGCTCGCACTCCGGATCGGCCGCACCGGGCATGAAAAGACGGTAACGCCCGGCACTCGCATCGACCGCGCGCAGCAAACAGGCAACGTCGCCGTTCAGCAGCAAGATCAGCGGCCGGGTCGGAACGCCGATATCGGCCAGCGTCAGACGCCGCAGGCAGCTTGACATGCCGGCGCGGCGCGCCGCGCGGTCGAACAACGATGGCGTCAGCCGACCATCGACCAGGGGTAAACCCGCTGTCAGCGCATCGGGAGTACCGTGCAGTCCGTTTTCCGACGCAAGCTGAAACAGACATTCGCGCAAGCCGTCGACTCCCGGGCGCGGGCCGGGCGCGCACTGGGCCGGCGGAGAGATCACATTTGACTCCATAAATACCCAAATCCCTTTCACATGGTTTTCCGAAAAGCCCGGATGCGGCGTAGCGCACCCGGCGCACAGCAAGCAAGGGCGAACCGTATGCGCTCCGGTGGATGCCAGACTTGCCGAATTCGCTCAATCCCGGATGGCACGGAAAGAATCAGAAAAGCTTGAACAGCAAAAGGTAAAAAAAGAAATGGAAGACAAGAGGACGCGAACAGACGCTAGCGTGCGCGGGAAAGAAGGGGGCTCAAGGCTAGGGGGTTCGATGCGGAAGAATGACGAACTCGCGGCAAGCGAACGGGAACGGGTAAAGCCGCTCGGCCCGGCGCAGGCAAACGGCCAGCCGCCTTCGCCCGTCATCGCTGACATGCGATGGCAGAATCGCCATGACGGCGCGCCCGGAACCGCTTTTTCCTGCGTCGCAGGATGGGGATAGTGATGAACAGGGCATCACGGCCCCTTGACCCACGCTATGGAGATCCAGAATGCCATTCATCATCGACAAAACACTATGGTTGCTATTCACGCCGATGAGCTCGAACGCGCCGTCCCAGCTCATGCCCCCGCCGCAGGCCGAAGTGGTCAGCAACGCCGACAAGCGCCATAGCGGACAGATGAACAGCAAATCGCCCGCCCCGCTTGCCGCGCGGCAGGACCCCCGCGAGGGCGCGGTCCCGCTCCGCACCGAGACGGCTTCTTATATCTACCAGCGCAGCTACTGGCCCATCAGGAAGCCGCCTGACAACGGCGAGAACACCCGCCCCCAGCGCCCGGTGCAGGACGGGCAGAAATACAGGGTGCCGCTACCCGACCCCCCCGCCGTCGCCATCGACATGCGCAACGTGCAGAGCGGGCTCGAATACCGGATAGCCGCAGGCGAGCGGCGGCTGGAGCAACGCATCGACTCGCTGGAAAAAAGGACAAGGGAGGGTGTCGCGCTCGGGGCAGCGTTGGCCGGCTTGCGTCCGAACCCTAGGGGGACGGACAGCCACCACCTGGCCATGGGGGTCGGCAGCTACGCGGGCAGCCAGGCGCTGGCATTGGGCTATTTCATGCAGCTGGGCCAGCGCGCGATGCTCAACGCGAGCATGGCCACCACGGGACCGAGCCGGCCGCTGGCCGGCTCGGTCGGAGCGACACTCAGCTGGTAGCAAACCTCACTCGAAGACCAGCTGTCCGTTGCGCTCGTCGACCAGCACCGTCGACTTGGGCGGGTACCTGCCGTCGAGAATCGCGCGAGCGAGCGGGTTTTCTATCTCGCTCTGAATCGCGCGCTTCAACGGGCGTGCGCCGTAGACCGGGTCGAACCCCGCCTCCGACAGCAGCGCCAGCGCCGACTCGCTCACTTGCAGGTCGAGATCGAGCTTGCTCAGGCGCTGCTCGAGCGCCTTCAGCTGGATGCGTGCGATGGCCTGGATGTTTTTTTCGTCCAAGGCGTGGAACACCACCACTTCATCGATACGATTGATGAACTCGGGACGGAAGTACGACTTCACCTCGGCCATGACCGCGAGTTTTATCACCTGATAGTCGTCGGTCGCCATCGTCTGGATATGCTGACTGCCCATATTCGACGTCATGACCACTACGGTGTTCTTGAAGTCGACGGTACGCCCCTGGCCATCGGTCAGGCGCCCGTCATCCAGAACCTGCAATAGCACATTGAACACATCCGGGTGCGCTTTTTCCACCTCATCGAGCAGAATCACGCTATAGGGTTTACGGCGCACCTGCTCGGTCAGATAACCGCCCTCCTCATAGCCGACATAGCCGGGAGGGGCGCCGATCAGACGCGCGACCGAATGCTTTTCCATATACTCGGACATGTCGATGCGGATCAGATGGTCTTCCGAATCGAACAGAAAGCCAGCCAACGTCTTGCACAGCTCGGTCTTGCCGACCCCGGTCGGGCCGAGGAACAGGAAACTGCCGTAGGGCTTGTCGGGGTCGGACAAGCCGGAACGCGAGCGCCGGATCGCATCGGCCACCGCCACCACGGCCTCGTCCTGGCCGATCAGGCGCTGGTGCATGAAATCTTCCATATGCAGCAACTTGTCGCGCTCGCCGGTCAGCATCTTCGACACGGGAATGCCGGTCATGCGGCTGACGACTTCGGCGATCTCCTCGGCACCGACTTCGGTGCGCAACAGACGGTTGGGCTTTTGCTCGCCCTTGCCCGCCGCTTCCGCCTCCTTCAACCGGGCCTCCAGCTGCGGCAAATGTCCGTACTGCAACTCGGCCAGCTTTTGCCAGTCGCCCTGCCGCTTGAGTTCGTCCATGCGGACCTTGAGTTTGTCGATTTCTTCCTTGATCGACTGACTGCCCTGCGCGCTGGCTTTTTCCGATTTCCAGATTTCATCGAGATCGGAATAATCCTTGGTCAGCTTGGCGATCTCTTCTTCGATCAAACCGAAGCGGCGCACCGAGGCTTCATCGCTTTCCTTGCGCACCGCCTCGCGTTCGATCTTGAGCTGGATCAGCCGGCGATCGAGACGGTCCATTTCTTCGGGCTTGGAATCGAGTTCCATCTTGATGCGGCTGGCGGCCTCGTCGATGAGGTCGATAGCCTTGTCGGGCAGGAAACGGTCGGTGATATAGCGATGCGACAACTCGGCGGCGGCCACGATGGCCGGGTCGGTGATATCGACGCCGTGATGGATTTCGTAGCGCTCTTGCAAGCCGCGCAGGATGGCGACGGTATCCTCCACCGACGGTTCGTCCACGAGGACTTTCTGGAAACGACGCTCGAGGGCGGCATCCTTCTCGATGTATTTGCGGTACTCATCCAGCGTCGTCGCGCCAAGGCAGTGCAGTTCGCCGCGTGCGAGCGCCGGTTTGAGCATATTGCCGGCATCCATCGCGCCTTCGGCTTTTCCAGCGCCGACCAGGGTGTGGATTTCATCGATAAAGATCAGGGTATTGCCTTCGTCGCGCGACAGATCGGTCAGTACCGCCTTCAGACGTTCCTCGAACTCGCCGCGATACTTGGCCCCGGCCAGCAGGGCGGCCAGATCGAGTACCAGCAGTCTTTTATGCTTGAGGCTTTCCGGTACTTCGCCATTGACGATGCGCTGCGCGAGCCCTTCGACGATGGCGGTCTTGCCGACCCCCGGCTCGCCGATCAGGACCGGATTATTCTTGGTGCGGCGCAACAGAACCTGGATCGTGCGCCGGATTTCATCGTCGCGTCCGATCACCGGATCGAGCTTGCCTTCGCGCGCGCGTTCGGTCAGGTCCAGCGTATACTTTTTCAACGCTTCGCGTTGGCCCTCGGCCTCCTGCGAGTCGACGGCCTGGCCGCCGCGCACCGCATCGATCGCCGTGCTCAGTGCGCTGTGGGTCGCGCCGGCCTGCTTGAACAGACGGGCAGCTTCGCCACGATCCTCCTCCAACGCCAGCAGGAACATCTCGCTGGCGATAAACTCGTCGCCGCGCTTGAGCGCCGCCTTCTCTACCCTATTCAGCAGATTGCCCAACTCGCGCGAGACCGTGATCTCGCCGTCGTTGCCCTGGACCTTGGGCAGGCGCGCGATAGCCTCGCGCAGCCCTGTCTTGAGAACGGGGACATTGACGCCGGCGCGCGCGAGCAAGCCCCCGGCACCGGAGTCCGCGTCGTCGAGCAAGGCCAGCAACACATGCAGGGCCTCGATATATGGATTGTCGGCGGCCAGAGCCAGACTCTGCGCATCGCCGAACGCTTGCTGAAATTTAGTCGTCAGTTTGTCGAATCGCATCGCCATCTCCCTCTTAATAGCTATAGCTACAAGTTTGGGAGGGAAAGGCCGCTTTTCAAGGTAAGCGCAATCGTTTCAAGTGCGAAAGGCCATGACGTCCTCGCGCAACGAATCGGCCAGACGCGCCATCTGATGCGCGGTCTGCGCCGACACGTCGGCGGCCTCGTTGCCGGCCCCGGCCTGGCGGGCGACATTGTCGACCTGACGGACGATGCCATCGACCAGTTCGCGTTGCCGGTTGAGCTGCAGATCGATAGCGGACACCGCTTCGGCAACGGTGCGCGAATCGTCCACGATGCGGATAATGGCCGCGCGCGCCTCGCCGGTCGTGGCCGCCCCCTGGGCCGCCTGCGCCACCGACTGTTTCATCGCGTCCACGGCGCTGCCGGTCGAGAGCTGCATTTGCGAAATCACGCGGTCGATTTCACGTGTCGACTGACTGGTGCGTTCGGCCAGTTTTCGCACTTCATCGGCCACCACCGCGAAGCCTCGGCCCGACTCGCCGGCGCGAGCGGCTTCGATCGCGGCATTGAGCGCCAGCAGATTGGTCTGATCGGCAATATCGTGAATCACGTTGACGATGGCGCTGACCTCGTCCGCATCTTTCTCCAGTGAAGCCAGACTGTCGGCGGCCTCGCTCAGGGTGTCGGCGATGCGCTTGACATCGCTCTCCGCCGACACCAGCTGCTCGCTGCCGCTCTTCGCTGCGCTGCTCGACTCGCGCGCGACCTGGCTGGCCTGAACCGTCGCGGCGCCGATCTGCTCGACCCCCGACAGAAGGTCGCTGGCCTGGGCCGCCATCGCCGTCGAGCTGGCGTGCTGCTCGCGCGAGCACTCGGCGGCCGTGCGCGCCTTGTCGGCCAGTTCCCGCGCGGCCTGATCGAGATTCTGCGAATGGGCGTTGGTGCGCTTGAGTGCCTGCTGAAAGGTCTCGAGCAAGCCATTGAGCGAAGTCGCGACCTCGCCCACCTCGTCGCGGCCGAGAATATCGAGCCGTTGCGTAAGATCGCGGCTATCGCGTATGGCTGCCACCTGCTGCACCAGCCGGTTGACCGGGCGGGCGACCAGGCGCCGCGTCAGCCACCACAAGGCCAGGGCCAGAAACACCAGCAAGGCCAGGCTCAGCGCGAACAGGGTTTGCAGCAATAGCTGGTTATCGTGCTCGAGTTCGGCTTTGACCTCGTCGCTGATGACCAGCCAGCCCCACGGGGTATAGCTGGCATAGGCCAACACATGCTCGCGAACACCCTCTGCATCGCGGAGCCGGACCAACAGCGAACCCCTGCCGTTCTTGACGAGGGCGCTCAGGTAAGCGCGACCGCTGGCGTCGACATCCTGTGAAACCGACTTCCCGGTCAACTTCGGGTGCAGCAGAAATTTGCCGTTCTGGCGTATGTCGACAATGAAGATATGCCCGCTGGCTCCGACCCTGACCCGCGACAGGCGCGCCAACAGGCTGGACAGGCCCTGGGTCGCCCCTTCGCCGACAAAGGATGCGCCGATGATCTTGCCGGCGGCGTCGCGCAGCGGGGTGTAACTGGTAATGAAATCCTTGCCGAACAATAGTGCGTAGCCGACGTAGTTGTCGCCGCGCAGCAGGCTGGCATAGGCGGGATTATCGTGGTCCAGCGGCGCCCCCACCGCACGCGAGCCGTCTTCGCGCAGCAGCGAGGTCGATATCCGCACGAATTCGTCGCCATCGCGCACAAACAAGGTCGCCACATTGCCGGTCAGCGCACTGAAGTGATCGACCTGCTCGTTCTGCTCATTGAGTACATGTCCGTTGAGCAGCAACTCAGGCGCCGTCTTGCCGTTCGGCAGCGGCCGCCGGCCGCCGCCGAGGCCGAAACGCCCTTCGAGACCGGCCTGGAATACCTTGTCGAATTCACGGGTCGAGGTCTGCATCGCGTCGTAAAAGCCGTCGACCATATTGATGGACTGATCGATCAATTGCGTCTGTATCATCCGCGTCCGTTCCAGCATCAGACGCTGGGCGACAAAAGAGAGCGGCACGACAAAGGCCGCGATGAGCGCCACCATCAGCACAAACTGCGACAGCACCAAACGGGTCCCGATTTTCATTATTGCACTCCCCCTCTGCGTCGGCCTGGCGCCGCCGCGGAACACTGTCTAAATGGCCTTGCTTGACGGCATGCGTGCGGTTTTCCACTGCCCATGCCAGCGGCTAACTGCTATCCTATTGCCATCGCAAAGCTCACACTTGCATGATGGCCACCGCTTGATGACTCACACCGCACGACTCGACTGGCAAGACGGTCAGCCCTACTCCTCCCGCTACGAAGACATCTATTTTTCGCGCGACAGCGGCCTGGACGAGACACGCCATGTGTTTCTGCACCATAACGCGTTGCCCGAACGCTTCGCCGCTCTGTCGAACGACAGCCATTTTGTCATCGCGGAAACCGGCTTCGGCACCGGCTTGAACTTCCTGTGCGCCTGGCAATGCTTTCTCGAGCATGCTCCGCCCGGCGCCCGCCTGCACTTCGTCTCGACCGAGCGCTTTGCGCTCGCCGCCGACGATCTGGAACAGGCGCTGGCCCTGTGGCCGCAGCTGGCGGATCTGGGAAAGCAACTGCTGTGCCAGTACCCCTTGCTGACTCCGGGCTGGCACCGGATGAACTTCGCCGAAACCCGCATCACCTTGACCCTGCTCGTCGGCGACGCCCTCGAGACGCTGCCGCGCCTCGAGGCCAGAGTGGACGCCTGGTTTCTCGATGGCTTTTCCCCGGCCAAAAACCCGGATATGTGGCAGCCGGCCCTGTTTCAGACCATGGCCCGGCTGTCGGCGCCCGGCGCGACCTTCGCGACATTCACCAGCGCCGGCTTCGTTCGCCGCGGCCTGAGCGCCGTTGGTTTCCGCGTGGAAAAAGTTCCGGGCTTTGCCAACAAGCGCGAGATGAGCCGCGGCGTTCTCGAACGCATCCCCGACCCCGAATGGCAGGCTCCGTGGTACCAACACCCGCGCTCGCACCTCAAAGAGCGCAGTGCCATCGTCATCGGCGGCGGGATAGCCGGCGCCGCCAGCGCCTACAGTCTGGCGCGGCGCGGCTGGCAGGTCACCCTGCTCGAACGGCACGACGCCCTGGCGAGCGAAGCCTCCGGCAATCCTCAGGGCATGCTGTATACCAAGCTGTCCCCGCACTTCACCTCGCTGACGCGGCTGGCCCTGGCCGGCTACGCCTACACGCTCACCCTCGCCGAGACGCTGTTTGGCGACGACCCCGATGCCTGGCAAGCCTGCGGCGTACTGCAACTGAGCGAGAGCGGGGACGAACGGCAGGCCGCGCTCGCGGCCTGCGGGCTGCCCGCCGACATGCTGCATCCGGTCGATGCGACCGAAGCCGGCCGCATCGCCGGCATTGCACTCGAACGCGGCGGCCTGTTCTTCCCGCGCGGCGGCTGGGTCCATCCCCCGACGCTGGTCGCCGCCCTGTGCTCGCATCGCAATATACGGGTCATTACCGCCGCCACGGCGCTGGAACTCGCCTACGATCCTTCAGAAGGGCAATGGCTGGCCTTCGGCGAGAACGGACCGCTGGCCGTCGGGGCGGTCACCATACTCGCCGCCGCCGCCGATTGCTCATCCTTCGATGCCACCAGCCATTTGCCGCTCAACCGCATCCGCGGGCAAATCAGCGAGGTGCCGGCCACCGCACAAAGCGGAGCGCTCAAAACCGTCGTGTGCGGCGAAGGCTATGTCGCCCCCGCGCGCGCGGGACGACACTGCATGGGCGCGACATTCAAGTTCAATAGCGAGCAGAACGGAACGACGGTGGAAGAGCATCGCGAGAACCTGGCCATGCTCGGCGGGCTGTCTCCGGCCTTGTTCGGCGCACTCAACGGCGCCGGACTCGACCCCGAGCGTATCGACGGTCGCGCCGCCTTCCGCTGCGTGAGCCCGGACACGCTGCCCCTGGTCGGCCCCGTCACCGATGCCGCGGCCTTTCGCCACGCCTATCGTGCGCTGAGCCGCGACGCGACGCTGAGGATGGACACGCCCTCGCCCTGGGTACACGGACTCTACGTCAATACCGCGCATGGCTCGCGCGGCATGATTACGGCGCCGCTGGCCGGCGAGATCCTGGCGGCGATGCTGGAAAACGAGCCCGGCATTCTCGACCGCCCCTTGCTGGACGCCTTGCATCCGAGCCGCTTTCTGCTGCGCGAACTGATCCGCAGCACCCCGCGCTGAACGGGCCGTCCGCGCCGGGCATCCTGCGATGTCCTGCGCGGACGCGCTCTTGTCTATACATCAAATATCCCCTAGACTGGCCCGCTGTTGTATAGACTTATTTCGACTGGAGCCACGCGATGATCACCCTTACCCCCGGCCACCTCACCCTCGCGCAATTGCGCGCCATCGCTCGCGGCGACGCGGGTCTGAGGCTGGACCCCGCCAGCTACGACGCCATCGACGCCGGCGCCCGCACCGTTGCCGATATCGCCGCCAAGGGCGACCCGGCCTACGGCATCAACACTGGCTTCGGTCGTCTTGCAAATACGCACATCCCGCGCGAGCAGCTGGAGCTGCTGCAGCGCAATCTGGTCCTGTCGCACGCGGTAGGCGTCGGCGGGCCGATGCCGCGCCCCGTGGTCCGCCTGCTGCTGGCGCTCAAGCTCTCCAGCCTGGGCCGCGGCCACTCCGGTATCCGCCGTGTCGTGATGGACGCACTGGTAAGCTTGTTCAATGCGGATGTGCTGCCGCTGATTCCGCTCAAGGGCTCGGTCGGCGCCTCGGGCGATCTGGCGCCGCTTGCACATATGTCGGCCGTCCTGCTCGGCGTCGGCGAAGTCTTTATCAAGGGCGAACGCGCGAGCGCCCGGGACGGGCTGAAAGCCGCCGGTCTCGACGTGATGGCCTTGCAGGCAAAGGAAGGACTGGCCCTGCTCAACGGTACCCAGGCATCGACCGCGCTGGCCCTCAACAATATGTTCGCCATCGAGGACCTGTACCGCACGGCGCTCGTCGCGGGCGCCCTGTCGGTCGATGCGGCGGCCGGTTCGATTCATCCGTTCGATGCACGCATCCATGCCTTGCGCGGCCACGCCGGGCAGATCGACGCGGCGGCAGCCTATCGCGCGCTGCTGCAAGGCTCCGCCATCAACCTGTCCCACCGCGACTGCGGCAAGGTACAGGACCCCTACAGCTTGCGCTGCCAGCCACAAGTCATGGGCGCCTGCCTTGACCAGATGCGCCATGCCGCCGAGGTGCTGCTGATCGAAGCCAACGCGGTATCCGATAATCCGCTGATCTTCCCCGATACCGGCGAAGTCTTGTCCGGCGGCAACTTCCACGCCGAGCCGGTGGCCTTCGCCGCCGATAACCTCGCGCTGGCCGTCGCCGAGATCGGAGCCCTGGCCGAGCGCCGCATCGCACTACTGATCGATGCCACGCTCTCGGGTCTGCCCCCGTTCCTGGTACGCGATGGAGGCGTCAACTCCGGTTTCATGATCGCGCACGTCACCGCCGCGGCACTGGCATCGGAAAACAAGACACTCGCACACCCGGCTTCGGTCGACTCGCTGCCGACATCGGCCAATCAGGAAGACCACGTCTCGATGGCGACCTTTGCCGCGCGCAAGCTCGGTGACATGGTCGAGAATACCGCCGCCATTCTGGCGATCGAGCTGCTGGCCGCTGCTCAGGGGGTTGACCTGCGCGCGCCGCACGCCACGTCGCCGAGTCTGCAAGCGGTGATGCAGACCCTGCGCGCCGAGGTTCCGCATTACGACATCGACCGTTACTTTGCCCCCGACATCGCCGCCGTCACAGACATGGTCCGGGGCGAAGCCATCGCGGTGCACAGCCCGTTCGCATTCGCGTCGCAAGCGCAGTAAGGGCACCGCGCGCCGGCGTCCGGCTCACTCGGGCACGGACGGACCGGCGGCAGCGAGGGCCCCTTCCACTGCCGCGCGCAAGACGGCGGGCAGGGCCGTTGCCTGCCCTTGCGCGTAATCGACCCATACCAGCACCGCTTCCGCCGTCGCATAAACGATGTCGTCGCCACTGCCGTAGCGGAAGAATCGATGTCGCAACTTCAGGCTGCTGCGTCCGAGGTGCTCGATTTCTATTGTGATATCGAGCTCGCCCGGATAGCGCAACTCCCTGAGAAAGGTACAGCCTGTGCTGGCGATGACCGGACCGGCGGCGCCGGGCCGGATCGCTTCTCCCAGCGATTCCAGCCAATCGATGCGAATCTGCTCCAGATAGCGAAAATAGCAGGTATTGTTCAGATGCCCGAGGGCATCCATATCCCCCCAGCGCATGACGATCCGGCGCCGATCGATGATCGGCCAGGCGGCGATCTTCATTCCCGTCCCTTTCTCCATGACAAGCGGTTTGATCAAGCCAGCTGATAACACTAAACCATAAAAAGTCAGTGCTTTCGACCGCTGTTGCCAGCGGCGAGATGCGGCGATGCCGGATTTGTCGCCACCATCCGTGACAGCGCGACGTTCTGTAATAGAGCGCAGGCAGGATGAACGGCAGTGTAAAAGCCGGCTGCGACGCAATAAGCGGGCGCTCGAAGCCGCCGCGCGTTACGATGGGCTTTACAAACCTCTAAAAAAAAGATCAACTTAGCAATGCCAACGCTCCGTAACTGTCGTGAGACAGCAAGGGGCGCTCCGCAACCGGAAACTGCGGCTACGGAGTTGGCGACGCCCGCCCAGAAAGCGGGCAGTCGGACAGTCAGTAACAGGCTTGGCAGTCTAACCGACAGTGAGGTATCAGGATGATTTCACGCATCCCACTCAGCATCCGCCGCAAGCAGGCGCGCGACCAGCACGAGAGCTTTCTCTATGCAGTCGCCAAACCCCAGTTGAGCGATCTGGAGCGCAACCGGCAACAGAAAGTCCGCCAAAGGGCGCACGACCGGGATGATGCCCGGTTTCTGGCCGAACGCTGCGAAGACGTTTTCTAGACATCATCAGGCGGGGCCGCCTGCCGGCCCTGTCCGCAGACCCGTCCCGCGACGGGTGCAACACTCTTCTCCCGCCTCAAGCGCGTGCGTCGTACCGACCCTCTCGCAGTCTCATTGACAGCAAAAATCCTCGACTAGTCCTCATTATTACAACAGCTTGTAATAAATAAGCCTATATAGATAATTACAGACGACACAGTACCGATGTACGATAGGCACTGGCGTCCCCAAAAAGCGCAGCACACTTCAGACAAAGTACGCATGCGCCCGATAGTAAAAAACCACAACAGAGGAACATTTTCGAATGAGTACGGATAACAATATTATCTTTGACCCACGTGCGCTCAGAGTTCAGCTCGACCTGAACCAGCAGGAATTCTGGAGTGCCATCGGGGTTACGCAATCGGGCGGATCTCGTTACGAAAACGACCGCCGGATCCCCAAACCCGTCATGGAGCTGTTGCGTCTGCGCTACCAGTTGGGCATCCCGCTCGACGGCATCACGCTGGACAATGCCCCCATCATCCGCGCGATCGCCAGTGGCGAACTCGATACCGAGACCCTGCGCGACAATGTCGAGCGGATTCAGGCGGTTCTCTGTGCCAGCGAGGCACTCGCAAAGGAAGCCGCCAAACTGTCCACCGCTGCGGAAGCCTTGCTCAGCCGCCGCTGATCCGCGAGCCACGGGCCCTGCCCCGTGGCTTTCTACGCACCTGCGCCGACCTTGCCGGCGTTTTGCCTCCCCGTCCCGTCGCGAGCCGCAGCCGGCTCGATGCCATGCTCGCCGCCTCTCCCGTCCAGTAAACGGTGTTCGAGAAACTGCCTGACATACGCCTGCACCGCATCCCCCGCATTGCGCAGATGCCATACCATTTGCACGGGAATACGCAACTCGTCTTGCGCGAACGGCTGCAGCATGACCCCGGGCGGGGTCCCTATCATCTCGATGACCAGCGAAGGCAGAATCGAAATGATGGGGATTGCCTCCACAATCGCGGGAATGGCCGTCAGACCGATCGATGTCGCACGCTTGTCGCGGGCCAGGCCATGCGCCTCGAAATAATGGTCGATCAGCGTCGGAAATGAACCGACATAACTGGAAGACAGATGCGGAAACGCGGCGATGTCGGCAAGCGTAGCCGGAACCGGCAGCGGAACGAGCAACGGGTTGTACGCGAGCATGAAGCAGGTCTCGAGCAGCAGTGCCGAACCATGCCACTCGCGCAAGGCCAGTGGCGACGCCACGATCGCGATATCGATCTCGCCCTGATCGAGGGCGTCGAGCACTTGCGGCAATGGCTGGGCGGCGGCGTGAATCTCGATGCCGGGCGCATGGTGGTAGAGATGCGCGAGCAAGGGCGGCAGCAACAGGCGCTCGAACAGCTCCGGCAGCGCGAGACGGACCCGCGCCTTGGCTTCGGCGGCGACAAACTGCGGCGGCGCCAGCATCTCGCGACTGGCATCCAGCCACGCGGCAACGCCGGGCGCAAGCGCGAGGGTGCGTGCTGTCGGCGTCATCCGCGACCCCGTGCGTATATACAGTGGATCATCGAACATCATGCGCAGGCGGTTGAGCGCATGACTCATGGCCGACTGGCTGATGGCGAGCCGGGCCGCCGCCTGCGTCACGTTGCCCGACTCGTGCAATAGCGCATCGAAGGCCACGATCAGATTCATGTCCCAGCGCCGGAACTGTCGATGAAAATCGGCCGAACGCACATCATTAATATCGTGCATATTATTAATCACATCTATTAATTTGATGCATTATAGCGTTGGGAGGACAATCAGCGAAAGCAGGAGTCCATCAATGAGTCTTTCGCACTACACCCCGTTTCATCGACAGCTGTTACTGATCAACATCGGCTTGATGGCGGCGCTCGAGTTCATGCAAAACGGCATGCTCTCCTTTGCGTCGGCCTATATCTCGGGCGGCGTCAATGCCGCCCCCGAGGAGTTCAGCCTGGCCGCCGCCGCGTATGCGGGCACCGCGATCCTGATGATCGCCAAACATAACTGGCTGGTCGAGCGGCTTGGCTACCGCCGTTTCATCCGCCTGTCCTTGCTGTTGTTTACCCTGGGCGCCCTGGCCGCGTCCTGCGCCAGAAATCCCCAGGAGCTGATCGCGGCGCGCATGCTGCAGGCACTGGGCGGATCGGCCTTCTTCACCGGCGCCCGGGTCCAGGTCAACCGTTTCGTCGGCGCAGAGCGCGGCGTCGCCATCCGCTACCTGGCCTGCGGACTGATAGGGGCCAGCGCCCTGGCGCCCTGGCTGGCGGCACGCCTGCTCGAAAGCCACTCCTGGCGCGGCATCTTCCTCGGCCCCTTGCTGCTTGCCTTGCCGGTCGCCATTTTGTCGGAAATCACGCTGGAGGAACACGACGACACGCGCGAACGCGCTCAGCTGCATCCGATGGGAACCATCATGCTGGCGGCGGCAGCCTGCTGCATCCAGTACGCACTCGAACGCGCGCCTTATGATATTTTCAGCGACGGCACGCGCATCCTGTTTTTGCTGGCGATCGGCGCCCCCTGCCTGTTCGTGTATGTACGCGGCCAGTTCTCCCGCCCGCGCCCGGTTCTGCCCTTCGAACGCTTCATGAACGATCGCTACCGCGCAGGTTTACTGATCTATGGCTTGTGCTACCTGGTCCTGTCCAGCAGCAACTATATGCTGCCGATCATGATGCAACGCGGACTCGGCTTTCCCGCCCTGGGCACCGGCGCCATCCTCTCCGCGGCGGCCACCCTCTCTATCGTGGTCGCGCTCGGGCATGTCGCCCTGGTCAAGCACTACCCGCTGCAACGCAAATACCTGGTCATCGCCTTCCTGATGCTGGCCGTGTTCGGCTTCGATCTCAGCCGGACCAGTCCCGACATCGCCCGCTGGCAACTGCTGCTGCCACTGGCCGCGTTTGCCGTATTCTCGGCACTCGGGCAGGGTACGGCGGCGCTCAATACCTTTGCCGGGCTGGATGAGGATGTTTTCTCGCAGGCCTATCAGACAAAGAACATGCTGCGGGAATTATTCAATTCGACCGGAATATCGCTGGCCACGATACTTTTGCAGATGCGCAGCTCGCTGCACTACGCACGACTGGCCGAACGCTTCACCCCGGGCAGCCCGGGCCTCGACCCGACGCTGACGGCGGCGTCCGGGGCCGACCCCGCACGCTGGCAGACCATGGCCAGCGCCGTGGCGCAACAATCGACTCTGATGGCCAGCCTGGATTTTTTCTTCGCGATAGGCTGCCTGGGGACCGTCTGCGTGCTGATTTCACTGCTGCAGCGCCGCTTCCGCTGAGGTTGCGGCGCGAGGTCAGGCCAGCCTCCCGCAGGCCGCACCGCTCCTAGATCGATATCAACAGCGGGCTTGCGCCATGCTGTTAGGCTAAGGCGGATGTCTTCGGAAATCATCCGCTCACCACCAAGCCAAGGGAGTTATTTGTCATGCAAAAACCCACCCGCACCGTCACCTCGCCCAAAAAGTTCATCATAGGCAGCGACCTGCTCAGCGAAATCGATGAGTATGTCCGTGCCTATGGGGACCATGCCTTCTTTATCTGTGATGAGTTCATCCTCGAGCGCACTCGCGAACAGGCAGGGGCCGCGCTCGCGCAGGCCAAGGTCGGCGCCAGCTACGAGCGCTTCGGCGGCGAATGCACCCAGACCGAAATCGATCGCCAACTCGCCCGCTTCAAGGCCAGCGGTGCCAACGTCATTGTCGGCATCGGTGGCGGCAAGACGCTGGATACCGCCAAAGCGGTCGCGTTCTATGCGGCCAGGCCGGTGCTGATTTTCCCGACCATCGCCTCCACCGACGCCCCGTGCACGGCTCTGGCGGTCATCTACAAGGAGGGCGGCGAATTCGACCGCTATCTGTGGCTGCCGCAGAATCCCGATGTGGTTCTGGCGGATACCGGCATTCTCGTTGCCGCCCCCTTCCGCTTTTTCGCAGCCGGTGTCGGCGATGCCCTCGCGACCTATTTCGAAGCCCGCGCCTGCTATCTGTCCGACGGGGTCAATCTGGTCAACAAGAAACCCTCGCGCACCGGGCTCGGTCTGGCCGAGCTGTGCTACCAGCTATTGCGCGAGAACGTCGCCATGGCCGCGGATGCGGTACGCGCCAAAGCTGCGACGCCCGCGTTCGAACACATCATAGAAGCCACGATTTATCTGAGCGGCGTCGGAGCCGAAGCCGGCGGCCTGGCGGCAGCGCATGCGGTCAATAACGGCATGTCGGCCATACCGCAACTGCATAACGCCCAGCATGGAGAAAAAGTCGGTTTCGGCCTGCTGACGCAGCTGGTGCTGGAAGGGGCGCCGGAAGAGGAGTTCGCCGAAGTCATCCGCATCATGAAAACGGTCGGCCTTCCCTTGTCGCTGGACGAATTCGGGCTGACCGCCTTCATCGAAGCAGACTGGCGGCGCGTGGCCGAGATCGCCTGCGCGGAGGGCGATTCGATGGCGAATATGCTTCGTCGTTGTACGCCGGACCAAGTCTATGACGCGATGCGCGCCGCGGATGCGATAGGCAAACGCTACGCCTGAGCGCTTCGCACCCCCGCACTGCCGCGGAAGACGGCGAGCCCAGGCTCGCCGTTTTTCGTACCGCCCGGCTTTAGCTTCGCTCGCCAACGCCGGCGCACCGCGACCCTCCCTCGATTTCCATCCATCGGCCGCACCTTGCGCCTGGGCGTCCGCGCTCGCAGGCACCCAGGCCTGACTCCACCCACCCCGTCACCGCAACAGAGACGGGGCTCAGAGCCGTTATCTTCACGCACCCGCAAGAGATGTACTGGCGAAATGGCCATGTACTATATTCCACAAAGCGAATAATTAATTACAAATACGGCTCGCCCACGTGCGTTATCGCCGCGCGACATGGCGCTAGCCCTATCACCGAGGACATCGCGATGAAAATATCCGGGAAGCTATACCTGTTGCTTGCGTTCGGTTTGTTCGGCCTGCTGCTGAACGCCGGGATCACCCTGCGCCAGTTGAGCGCAATCAACCAGTCGGTCGAGAACATCACGCATGATGCGATTCCCTCGATGAGCAAACTCGTGGCAATACGCAGCCAGCTCAGCGACGTGCGCCGCGGCATTCTCAAACATGTACTGGCCAAGGGCGCCGCCGAAAAGAACGCCCAGCGCCAGGTCATCGATCAGGGGCAAGCCAAAATCGCCACGGGGTTTGCCGACTACAAGCAGACCATGATTTCGGATGCTCAGGACCGGGCCAAAATCGACGCCGCCGAGGCGGCGATCGACCGCCTGCTCAAGGTTGTACCCGGGGTGCTCGCCCTGTCCGATCAGGAAAAAATCGATGCCGCACGCGAGCTGATCGCCAACGAGACGACCCCCATGTCCCAGGCTGCGGCCGACGCGATCAACAAGGCGGTCGCCTATAATCAGCAACTCGTGGACAAGTCCAACGCCGATGTCGCGGCAACGCTGAGCACGAGCCGGCTCATGCTGACCTCGATTCTGGCCGCCACGACCGCCATCCTGCTCGCCGGCGGGATCTGGCTGGTCAGACAAATCCGAACTCCGCTGGAAACGCTGCGCGGTGGCGTCATCGAGCTGGCTGCCAGTCTCGACTTCACTCGGCGCATCGAAGTCGGCGGCCACGACGAAATCAGCGAGACCGTCGCCGCGGTCAACCACTTGCTGTCCACGCTGCAGGAGGCGCTCAACCAGATCAGCCGGGTGGGCGACGATATCAACGGCAGCGCGCAAAACGTCGCCACCGCCTCGCACCAGATGGCACAGGCCACGCAGCACGTGAGCGAAGCCACGGCCGGCATGTCGGCCGCCGTCGAGCAAATGACGGTCAGCGTCACCCACGTGGCCGACCGGGCGGAGCAGGCCGACAACAGCGGTCGCCAGGCAGGCTCCGACGCCAGCGACGGCAGTAACGTGATCAACAACACGATCACCGCCATCCGGACCACCTCGGACACTGTCGCCGAAGCCGCGGACAAGATCGAGAATCTGAAAGGGCAGACCGCACGCATCGACGCCGTGGTCGGCGTGATCCGCGATATCGCAGAACAAACCAATCTGCTCGCCCTCAACGCCGCCATCGAGGCCGCACGCGCAGGCGAGCAGGGGCGCGGTTTTGCCGTGGTCGCCGACGAAGTCCGCAAGCTGGCCGAGCGCACGGCGACCTCGACCCGGGAAATCAGCGGCATGATAGAGGCAATCCAGAACGGTGCCGAACACACCGTGGCGTCGATGCAGCAGGTCGTGAGCCAGGTCCAGGCCGGCGTCAGCCAGGCGGAACGGGCAACGGCGGCGATCGAGCGGATACTCGGCAGCACCCACGCCGTAGTCGATCAGGTCAGCGAGATATCCGGCGCCATGCGCGAACAGTCGCAGGCCAGCAACAATATCGCGCAGCAGATCGAGCGGGTTGCACAGATGACGGAAGAAAGCAGTGCCAGCACCCGTGCCACGGCCGCCTCGGCACATGATCTGCGGCAACACGCCTCGACCCTGCACAGCACCATCGCACGTTTCAAAGTCAGCGCCTGAGCGCGCCTTTGCCGTCGGGCCGGCATGCCGGCTCGACGCTCAGCATAACAAGCCGTCGCCTTCGCTCACCCGCTGCCTGCCGACCGTGAAAGCATTGATGGAGGCCAGCGCCCGGTCTTCGAATTTCTCCCCGTCGCACACGGCGAACGGAGCGACGGCCACTTTGGGAGCGTCCGGGATGCCCGCGACGCGGTCGATGGACAATATGCCGAGGTAGCCGCCGCCTAGGGACAACTGAACATCGACACGCAGCAGGTAATCGCCTTCTTGCCAGGTTTCGCTTGCCATCGCTATATCCTTTTCAGTGTCATGGTTATATCGAAGTCGCTAGCATAACACTACCAGGATGGCACTGCCCAAGCTGCCGCCCGGCAGCCGGGCGGCAGCGCTTCAGGCTCAGAAGAAACCGAGCGCCTGGTCGGAGTAGTTGACCAGCAGACATTTGGTCTGCTGGTAATGCGCGAGCATCATCTTGTGATTCTCGCGGCCGATGCCCGACTGCTTGTACCCCCCGAACGCGGCGTGCGCCGGATAGGCGTGATAGCAGTTGGTCCACACCCGCCCGGCCTCGATCGCGCGTCCGAAGCGGTATGCGCGCGTCGAATCGCGTGTCCACAGCCCCGCGCCCAGGCCGTACAGCGAATCGTTGGCAATGGCCAGCGCTTCGTCTTCGTCGCGGAAGGAGGTGACCGAAACCACCGGCCCGAAAATCTCCTCCTGGAAGATGCGCATCTTGTTATGGCCGACGAACACAGTCGGCTGGATGTAGTAGCCGTTTTCCAGCCCGCCGCCGAGCTTCGCCGCCGCGCCCCCGATCAGGCAGCGCGCGCCTTCCTCCGGCCCCAGCTTCAGATAGGACAGGATTTTGTCGTACTGCTCGCGCGATGCCTGAGCGCCTATCATGGTGTTCGGGTCCAGCGGGTGCCCTTGCTTGATCGCCGCAACGCGTTTGACCGCCCGCTCCATGAAGCGATCGAAAATCGACTCCTGGACGAGCGCGCGCGACGGGCAGGTACACACCTCGCCCTGATTGAGCGCGAACATGGCAAAGCCTTCCAGGGCCTTGTCGAAATAGGCATCGTCGCGATCCATCACATCCGCAAAGAAAATATTGGGGCTCTTGCCGCCCAGCTCCAGCGTGACCGGGATCAGGTTCTGGCTCGCATACTGCATGATCAGGCGTCCGGTGCCGGTTTCGCCGGTAAACGCGACCTTGGCCACGCGCGGGCTCATGGCCAGCGGTTTGCCGGCTTCGGGCCCGAAGCCGTTGACCACATTGACGACGCCGGGCGGCAACAGATCGCGGATCAAATCCATCAGGACCATGATGGAAGCCGGAGTCTGTTCCGCCGGCTTGAGTACCACGCAGTTGCCGGCGGCCAGCGCGGGGGCGAGCTTCCACACCGCCATCAGCAACGGGAAATTCCACGGAATGATCTGTGCCACCACTCCCAGCGGCTCCTGGAAATGATAGGCCACGGTGTCACGATCCAGTTCCGAAATACCGCCTTCCTGCGCGCGGATGCAACCGGCAAAATAGCGGAAATGGTCGATGGCCAGCGGCAGGTCGGCCGCCTGCGTCTCGCGGATGGGCTTGCCGTTGTCGATGGACTCCGCCGCCGCGAGCATGGCCAGATTGGCTTCCATGCGGTCGGCGATGCGATTGAGCAGGTTGGCGCGATCGGCAGCCGATGTACGTCCCCAGGCCACACGCGCGGCATGGGCGGCATCCAGTGCCAGCTCGACATCGGCGGCGCCGGAACGGGCGACGCGGCAGATGACCTCGCCGTTGATCGGCGTCGTGTTGTCGAAATAGACATTGTCCACCGGGGCGACCCACTCGCCGCCGATAAAATTGCCGTATTCCTGCTTGAAGGGAAAGGGCAAACCGAGATGCTGCATTTCTGCCTGATTCATGAGCGTAGTCTCCCGTGTTGTGGCTCCGCCGCCACCTGATGCGACGCCGGAGCCTTGCCAATTGCAATCGGCGTGCCATCAGGGTAAAAACGTCATACGTGTCTCGGCGGGCCTGTAATACAAGGACTTACGCGTCCTCGCCGCTCATGAGCGGCAGCGGCGGCGACAGGAGCTGTACCAATCTGCAACAACTGTCACGGGGCGTGTGACAGTTGTCACGTCTAGAGGAGAGCAAAGCATGCCGGAGCGGACCGTAGCGACGACAACGCAAGGGGGGATGCCAGCGGACCCCCCGTCCGACGGCGGCCTCGACCGGGCGCACCAGCGTTCGCGCGGCTACGGTCTGCTCGAGTACGATACCCCGCACTACCCCATCCTGGCGGCCGATGTGCTGCGCCTGCGCCGCGAGCAGAACCGCGCGCTGCAGACCCATGCGCTGCCGGTGATGGAAGCCTTGTATCAGCAGATCGCCAATACGCACAGCATGGTGGCGCTGACCGATGCCAAGGGCCTGATCCTCCACTCGTTCGGCGATGACGATTTTCTGAAGAAAGCCGCGCGCGTCGCCCTGCGCGCCGGGTCCGACTGGAACGAGGAGCATCAGGGCACCAACGCGATCGGCACCGCACTGGCCGAGCGCCGTGCCGTCACCGTCCACGGCACCCAGCATTTTCTGCGCGCCAACCAGTTCCTAACCTGCTCCAGCGTTCCCATCTTCGAACCCTCCGGCCAGCTCGGAGGCATTCTCGATGTGACGGGCGATCAACGCGGCTATCACGCCCACACCCTGGCCCTGGTCCGCATGTCGGCACAGATGATAGAGAACCATCTGTTCGATCATGCCTTCGGTCATGGTTTCTATTTGCGTTTCCACAGCCGCCGCGAATTCATCGGCACCCTGATGGAAGGGCTGGTCGCCTTTTCCGGCGACGGAATCCTGCTGGCGGCGAACGGCAGCGCGCGCTTTCAGCTGGGACTGGATGGCATGGCCCACGAGCGGACTCTGGCGGCCTTGTTCGGCATCGCCCCCGGCGCGCTGCTCGAGCGCTGCCGCTTGCAGAGCGCCTGGCTGGAGCTGCACCTGCACGGCGGCGTGCAGGTCTGCGTGCAGGCGCAATGGCGCGGCGCCACGCCCGGGGCCGCACCCGCGCCGACGCCGGGGACCTCCGCCCTGCCCCATCTGCGCTACCTGAACACCGGCGACGCCCAGGTCGGCAGGCTGCTGGACAAAGTGGCCAAAGTCATCGGCCGCGACATCCCGATTCTCATCACCGGCGAGACCGGGACCGGCAAGGAATTGCTCGCGCAGGCCATCCATCGCGACTCTCCGCGCGCCGGCGCCAGCTTTGTCGCGGTCAACTGCGCGGCCATCCCGGAAACCCTGATCGAATCCGAACTGTTCGGATATGTCGACGGCGCTTTTTCCGGTGCCCGGCGCAAGGGCTACCGCGGCAAGCTCATGCAAGCCAACGGCGGTACCCTGTTCCTCGATGAAATCGGCGACATGCCGCTGCCGCTGCAAATGCGCTTGTTGCGGGTACTGCAGGAACGCGAGGTCGAGCCGCTCGGGGGCAGCGGCCCGCTCGCGGTCGATTTCAGCCTGATCTGCGCGACCAACCGCGACTTGCAGGCCATGATAGCCGCGGGACGCTTTCGCGAAGACCTGTACTATCGCATCAATGGCCTCGTCGTCCGCCTGCCTCCCGTGCGCGAGCGCAGCGATCTGGATGTCATCGTACGCAAGATCCTGCAGGCAGAAAGCCGGCATTGCGGCGCGCGCGAGGTTTCACCCGAGGTCATGGCCCTGTTCCACCGCTACGCTTGGCCCGGCAACTTCAGGCAGCTGGCCGCCTTGTTGCGCACCGCCTGCGCGATCGCAGATGACGATGGCGTGATCCGCCCCGCGCATCTGCCCGACGACTTCATGCCCGACGACGCCCCCTCGGTCGCCTTGAGCAGGCAGGAGCACGATGCCATCGCGGCGGCCGTCACCGCCCATCGCGGCAATGTTTCCGCGGCGGCGCGCGCCCTCGGCATTTCGCGCAACACCATCTACCGCAAACTCGGCAGCAAACACTGACCCCGGTCATGGAGAGGGTCGATGTCGCTGCGGGTCACACAATGCGGGTGGCACATTCAAGGCAAAACCCATAAAATCGCGAGCTTGATCGGTTAGTTCCGATATTTGGGTAATGTCGTCCGTGGCACCTGTCACGCCCCGCTCGCCCTGAGTGCGACCCTGCAGGTTGCATTGCCACTCTCCGTCCAATTGCGCGCAGACGCAGCGGAAAGCCCCGCAGGCGGCGGGCAGGCGATCACAATGAACTGGAGAAGTACGTTGAAAACAAACAAAATCACCCTTTGGGTCAGCATCGCGCTGATTCTCGGGGTCGTCGTCGGCTATATCAACCACAATTCACTCGACCCCAAGGCCGCCAAGGACCTGGCCGCCAACTTCGCGCTGTTGACGGATATCTTCTTGCGCATGATCAAGATGATCATCGGCCCCCTGATTTTCTCCACGCTGGTTTACGGCGTTGCCAGCAGTGACTCGAAGTCGGTGGGACGCATCGGGGTCAAGGCCATGGGCTGGTTCGTCGTCGCCTCGCTGATCTCGCTATTCCTCGGCCTGCTGTTTGTCAATGTGATGCAACCTGGCGTCGGCTACAACCTGCCGATCCCGACCGACGGCGCTGCCAGCACCATCAAGGCCAATGCGCTCAATCTCAAGGATTTCGTCGCGCACATGTTCCCGAAGAGCTTCTTCGAGGCGATGAGCAATAACGAAGTGCTGCAGATCGTGATCTTCTCGATGTTCTTCGGCTTTGCACTGGGTGCGATCAAGGACAAGGCACCGCGCTATCTGCTCGGCACCATCGGAGAGATTTCGCATGTCATGCTCAAGGTAACCGGTTATGTGATGTGCCTGGCCCCGCTCGGCGTGTTCGGCGCGGTAGCCGCCACCATCACCACAGACGGTCTGGGCATCCTGGCTGTCTACGCCCGCTTCCTCGGCACCTTCATCCTGGCCACGCTGACCTTGTGGGCCATCCTGGTCGCAGCCGGCTACGCCTTTCTCGGCCGCCAGGTGTTCGCGCTGCTCAAAAGCATGCGTACCCCCTTCCTGCTCGGCTTCGCCACCGCCAGTTCGGAAGCCGCCTACCCGAAAGTCCTGGAGCAACTGGAGAAGTTCGGCGTCAGCGAACGTGTCGCCGGCTTCGTGCTGCCGCTCGGCTATTCCTTCAATCTGGACGGCTCGATGCTGTACTCGGCTTTTGCCTCGCTGTTCATCGCCCAGGTGTATAACATTCCGCTGAGCCTCGGCCAGCAGATCACCATGCTGCTGGTGCTCCTGGTGACCAGCAAGGGGATCGCCGGCGTTCCGCGCTCGGCGCTGGTGGTGGTGGCGGCCGTGCTGCCGATGTTCCATCTGCCGGAGGCCGGCGTCCTGCTGCTGCTCGGCGTCGACCACTTCCTCGACATGTTCCGCACCGCGACCAATGTGATCGGCAACGCGCTGGCCACGACCGTGGTCGCCCAGTCGGAACGCGCTATCGGGGCACAGAACGAAGAGCTCTGAGCCGTCTTTTCGGATACGCATCGCAGCCGGCGGCTGCGATGCGTTTTTTTTTGTCCGTCTTACAAGGCCAACGGGTCGATATCGCCAACGCTGTCAAAGACATAGTCGGGCTGATAGGGGAAATGGCTGACCGACGCCAGCGTGGAGACACCGGAGAGCACCAGCGCCGTTCGCATGCCCGCCTCCAGTCCGCCCACGATATCGGTATCCATCCTATCGCCAATCATGACGGCATCATCAGGATGTACCCCCAGCTTGCGTGTCGCCAGCAACATCATCAGAGAATTGGGTTTGCCGACGATATACGGTTTTTTGCCGGTCGCGGCCGAAATGGCGGCCAGCAACGTCCCGGCAGCCGGTTCGTACCCCCCCTCGACCGGGTCGATCATGTCGGGATTGGTGCCGATGAATTTGGCGCCCTGGTCGATCAGGCGCACGGCCTTTTTCAATTGCTCGAAACTGAAAGTCGACGATTTGGCGACCACGACATAGTCGGGACGCGATTCGGAAATGGAAAACCCGACGTTATAGAGCTCATTGATCAGACCACCGCCGCCGACAACATAGGCGGTCGCTTGCTCCTTGCGCTTCTGGCTTTTCAGGAACATCGCCGTCGCCATCGCACTGGTAATAAAATTGTCCTCGCTCAAGCCCGGAATCCCGAGTTCTTCGAGTTTAAGCTTGAGATCGAGCGGAGTCTGCTCGGCGTTATTGGTCAGAAACAGAAACGGAGTTCGGGTATCGAACAGGCGTTGCACGAACTCCCGGGCCCCCGGAATCAGCTGCTTGCCACGATAAATCACGCCATCCATGTCGGAAATAATGCTCTTGCCCATGACTTTCCCTTCTCAGTGATCGTTTGCGCGGCATCCATGCCACGCGCTGGCGGGCCATGGCCCGTCTCTCAATTTCGTGCCGGCTGCACGCTGAATTCTTCGATATGCTCGACCCGCAGGATATCCATCGTCAGATGCGTGACCGTGCGGGTATTTTTCTTGTCCTTGGCGGACACCATATAACTCCACTCTGAAGATGCCTCGCTTACCCGCACCGACAGAGAATCCTCGTGCAGGATGAAACCGAAGCTGTCCAGATCGCCGCGCAGGCGCTCCATCGTCCATGGATGGTCGCGCGAGAAACGCATCGTGATGTACAGACTCGCCCGGCCTGGCAACATTCTCTCGATACGGCTGACCACAACCAGGCACAGGACAGCCAGCACTGCCAGCATGATGGCAGCGGCATAGAAACCGACCCCGACCAGGATGCCGATCACCGCCGATGCCCAGATCGAGGCGGCTGAAGTCAGTCCGCTGATGCTGAAGCCCTCCTTCATGATCAGGCCGGCACCAAGAAAGCCGATGCCGGAGAGGATGCCCTGCGCCACCCGGGTCATATCCCCGTGCAGCATATTGCCCAACCCGCCGCCATACCAGCTCTGCGAATACCCGACGATGACGACAGCCGCCGTCGATGCCATGCAGACCAGTCCGTAGGTGCGCATGCCGGCCGCCCTGCCGTTGTAGGACCGCTCGTAGCCCACCATCATCCCGAGTGCCAGCGAACCCAGCAGATGCAAAAAGATCATCAGGTTGATGAATAACTTGGGAGCGCCCCAGTACTGTGAAAACAATTCAGATAATGTCACTGGCATATAGCTTCCTGAAAGCATGCATCGACCCTTAAGTATACATGCCTACATGTACGCAACATCGCTAGCATGATTCATGCAGTGTTCAAGCCGAAATCGTCGCCCCCTTCGATGCGATGGTCATTACTTGACCCCGGGCAATCGCGGTCTGTTGTTGTGAAGGAACGTTTAAGGCATAACTCGCTTGAATGAATATTCAGATGGAGGCTGACATGAGTATTGCCGGACGTATCACCGTTATGCTGCTGTTCGCCTTGCTCGGGCTGCTCGGCATCGGAGTCAACGGCTTGTGGGGGCTGAGCACGGCCCAGCAGCGCTTCGAGCTGATACAGGGACGGGAAATACCCGCCATCCAGTTGCTCGACGACGCGCGCGACACCGCCAGCCAGATCCGCATCGCCACCCGCGACCATGCGCTTGCCGCCGGCGCGCAAGACAAGCTCGCCTACGAACAGCGTGTCGCCGCCCTGCACGATCATTTCCTGCAGGATATCGCACGTTTTGAAAAAGACCTCGCCGCCGATGATGACGAGCGCAGAATGCTCGCGCAGGAAAAAGCCGATATGGACCACTATATGGCGGTTCAGGCGACGGTTTTTGCACGATCTCGCGCCAACGACACCATCGGCCTGCAGCAGGCGATAGCGCCGGACAGCGAGTTCCGCCGCGCCGCCGTCGCGGTGAACCGCGATTTGTCGGCGCACATGGACTACAACGCCCGGCTCGCCGCCACGCTGCGCCAGACCAACGAGCATGCCTACGCCATCGAGAAAGCCTCGCAGCTCGGCATCCTGATCGCCGTCGCCGCGATTGTCGGGGCATTGGGCTACCGCCTGGCCAGTATGATACGCCGTCGGCTCAACACCTTTCGCGAAGTGATGGAAGAGATCAGCGTCTCTCAGAATCTGACCACCCGCATCGATGTCCTGACCCAGGACGAGCTTGGCCGCACCGCCGCCGCCTTCAATCATCTGCAGCAACGCATGTGCGCCAATCTCGGCCAAATACTGGACGGTGCCAACGAAGTGGCCGCTGCCGCAGATCAGTTGAAGCAGACAGCCGGGCAAGTGGCCGATGCCGCAACGCAGCAGAGCGAAGCTTCGGCCGCCATGGCCGCGACGGTGGAGCAGATGACAGTCAGCATCAACCACGTCGCCGATCGCGCACACGAAACCTATAACCTCGCCAGCGAAGCCGGCGCGCTCGCCCGCGAAGGCGGAGACACGATAGGCCAGACCATCCGCGACATCCATGAGATTTCCAGCGTGGTCGGGACGGCCGGCTCGAGCATCCGGGAAATGGTGCGCTATACGGGCAAGGTCGGGAGTGTCATCAATGTCATCGGCGAGATCGCGGAGCAGACCAATCTGCTGGCGCTCAACGCCGCCATCGAAGCGGCACGCGCAGGAGAACAGGGGCGTGGCTTCGCCGTCGTCGCCGATGAAGTCCGCAAGCTGGCGGAGCGTACGACACTGTCCACGCAGGAAATCGCCGCCACCATCGAAACCATGGTGAAGCATTCACAGGACGCCACCGCCCAGATGCAATCGGCGGAAGACCTGGTCACGACGGGTGTGGGGCGCGCCGATGTCGCCGCCCAGGCCATCGGACGCATCGGCAATTCTTCGCACGACACCGCCGACCGGGTCAACGAAATCACCTTGGCCATCCAGGAGCAAGGCAGCGCCGGCAATGCCATCGCCGCGCAGGTGGAACAGACGGCGCAGATGACAGGGCAGTCGAGCGCAGCGGCAGAGCAAACCGCCAGCAGCGCGGCCCGGCTCAACGAGCTGGCCCATATCCAGATAGGCATTCTTGCGCAGTACACACTTTAGCCAAGACGGCCTGCCCGTGCACGACAAAGCCCGGCACAAGGCCGGGCTTCTTCGTGCACGGGCAGCGAGGCTTCAGGCCTGCGTGCCGTCTTCGCTCAAGCGCATCTCCGGATAGCGCGGTTCCCAGATTTTTTCGTCGACCAGGCGCGCGATCTGCTGCGCACTCAGATCGTGGATCAGGCCATCGGCCAGCGCCTGCTTCCCGACCGACAGAGCCACCGCGCGCGACACGCTGCGCAGATCGCTGACCGGCGGCAGCAGATTGGCCTGCGCATCGAGACGGGCCGGCGACAATTCCGCGAGGGCCTTGGCCGCGGCCATGAACAGCGCATCGGTAATGCGGGGAATCTTCAACGCGATGGCGGCAACACCGACGCCCGGAAAGATATAGGAGTTATTGGTCTGATCGACCTTGAACTCGACGCCGTTGCGGTCGATCGGCGGAAACGGGCTGCCGGTTCCCATCACCACGCGTCCCCCGGTCCACTCGACCAGATCCTGCGGCCGCGCTTCGCTGTTGGCGGTCGGGTTGGACAGCGGGAAGATCACCGGGCGCTCGGTGTGGCGCGCCATTTCGCGCACGATCTTCTCGCTGAAAGCGCCGGTCTGGCCCGATACGCCGATCAGCACCGTCGGATGCGCATTCTTCATCACATCGAACAGTGAGACCCGACCCGCCTGTTCCAGCTCCCAGCCGTCGACCGTCGACGCTTTCTGCACGAAACGACGCTGGAACGGCTCCAGCGACTCCATCGGCACGACGCCTTCCAGCATCAGACCGAAACGGTCGACGACGTAGAAGCGGCCGGCCGCCTCTTCAGCCGTCAGACCGGCTTCGACCAGCGTGCGCTGGATCAGCGAAGCGATGCCGCAGCCGGCAGAGCCCCCGCCGAACACGGCGATGCGCTGTTCGGTCAGCGGCTTGCCGGTGACATTGATCGCCGCCAGCAGGGTGCCGGTCGCGACGGCGGCGGTGCCCTGCACGTCGTCGTTGAACGAGCACAGCTCGTCGCGGTAGCGTTCCAGCAGGCGGCTGGCATTGTTCTTGGCGAAGTCTTCCCACTGCAGCAGCACGTGCGGCCAGCGTTCTTTCACCGCGCGGATGAATTCATCGATAAAGGCATCGTATTCATCGCCACGCACGCGCTCATGGCGCCAGCCGATATAGAGCGGATCGGCCAGGCGCTCCTGATTGTCGGTACCGACGTCGAGCGTGATCGGCAGCGTGGTGGCCGGGTGCAGACCGCCGACACCGGAGTACAACGCCAGTTTTCCGATCGGGATACCCATGCCGCCGGCACCCTGGTCGCCGAGGCCGAGAATGCGTTCGCCGTCGGTCACCACGATGGCTTCGACGTTGTCGAAGCGCGGATTGGCCAGGATCTTGCGGATCAGGTCCTTGTGCGGGATGCTGAGAAACAGGCCGCGCGGCTTGCGGTAGAGCTGGCTGAAACGCTGGCAGCCGGCGCCGACGGTCGGGGTGTAGATAACCGGCAGCATCTCTTCGATGTGATCCGTCAGCAAGGCGAAGAACAGGGTCTCGTTGGTGTCCTGCAACTCGCGCAGCATCACGTAGCGATCGAGGTCGGTCGGCAGCGCGCGCAGCGCTTCCAGCCGGCGCGATACCTGTTCTTCGATCGTCATGACATTGGGGGGAAGCAGGCCGTGCAGACCGAACTGATCGCGTTCGGCTTCGGTAAAAGCGGTTCCCTTGTTCAGCAAGGGGTCGGACAACAGGTCCATTTCAGACAAAGCCGTTTCTATCGAACACACGGTCGCATGCTTCGGCACCGGTGCCGCACTAAACTTGGAACCCATTTCAAATCTCCATCATCAAATAACTATTAAATGATATTTTACGCAAAACGGAGCGCGTCCGCCCTGGCGTCAGATCAATTCAAGCTCGCCGCAGCGTGCGCGGCATCACCCCGTCACTAGCACAAGCCGTGCCTGGCGATGCGCAACGATACAGGCCGTGCAAACCTTTGATTTTGCCCCCTTCTCCCGCAAAGTAAAATGAGTCGCATTCGGAATACCGTACAGATTGCCGCACACGCGTCGGCATCCCGTCACCTCTCCCTGTCGACAGTCGTTCGCGACGCCGAATCGGCAGCGACGGCGCGCGTTCGGAAAACCGAACGAACGATATCGAGCCGGTTCAACAACCCGTTTATTTTCAATGCCTTGCTATATGACTAGACGATACTCCGCCATGGCACAACACCTGCTTATACGGGGTGAAGCCGGCAGTCAGCGCCGCCGCCCGCATTTACAGGAGAAGCCACCATGAACACCTATCGCATCGAACACGATCTGCTGGGAGATAAAGACGTACCGGACGAAGCCTACTATGGTGTGCATACCCTGCGCGCGCTCGAGAACTTCCCCAT
>NZ_AUGZ01000018.1 GCF_000422925.1 Paludibacterium yongneupense DSM 18731 | reverse complement strand
CGGACAAGCCGATCGTGTTTGCGTTCCACGGCTACCCTTGGCTGATCCACCGTCTGACCTACCGTCGCAACGGTCACGACAACCTGCATGTGCGGGGGTATATCGAGGAAGGGACGACGTCGACGCCGTTCGACATGGTGGTGATGAACCAGGTTGACCGGTACACGCTGGCGATGGACGTGATCGACCGGGTGCCAGGGCTGAAGGGTAAAGGCGCGCATGCCCGGCAGCGGTTCGCGAACAAGCTGATCGAGCACAAGCAGTACATCCATGCGCACGGGGATGACATGCCGGAAGTCCGCGACTGGAAGTGGTCGTATTGAATGTAATTTCAGGCGTTCATGCGGCTTTTCTCGTTCGATTGCGGTGGTTTTTCTTTCGTAATTGATCGTTTAAAGTTTTCGATGAAAGGGGTACGTCTCGATCTAATCCATTGATAGTCAATGGCTTGGGCCGATTTTTTGCGGTGGAGGCGGAATTGAACGTTTGAACGGTTGGTTTGACCCCGGTCATGGATATGAATACTTTGCGCAGAATCGATTGATTCGCATTTTTTGCGGAGGGTAATATGGTCGGCGACGATGGGCGCACCGCCTGTGGCGGTGCCCCGCAACCTATCCTGTCCTCGCTTGGAGATGCGACGTGTTCGACGCCGCCTACCGTTTTATCGATATTTTTTACCGTCAGGTGCTTTCCCGTCCGGAGTTGTTGCTGGGCCTGGTGACCCTGCTCGGCAATGCCTTGTTGCGCAAAAAAATCGATATTCTGATCCAGAGCACGATCAAAACCATCGCCGGCTTCATGCTGTTGGAGCAGGGAGCACTGATGTTGGCCAAAACCTTCAGGCCGATTGTCGCGCAATTGTCGCTCGTGCATCACCTGGATGGGGCGGTATCGGATCCGTATGTGACGATGATGGCGGTGGTCGACGCCCTAGGCAGCAGCTATGTCCTGGTCGGGTATACCGTTCTGCTGGCCCTGTTGCTGAATATCGCGCTGATTCTCGGGCGACGGCTGACCGGGATAAGAACCTTGTTTCTGACCGGGCATGTGATGTTTCAGGAAGCCGGTCTGATCGTGGCCTTCTTTGTCCTGCAGCTCCATGCGGCGGCCTGGGTGACGGTACTGGGCTCGTCCTTGCTGACTGCCCTGTACTGGGGGATAGGCAGCAATCTGATCTACCGGCATACCGAAGCGGTGACCGGAGGCGCGGGTTTTTCGGTCGGACATCAGCAGCAATTCGTTTCGTGGCTGGCTTGCAAGCTGGCTCCCTTGCTGGGACGGGCCGAAGATAGCATTGAGAGCGTTTCGCTGCCGGGCTGGCTCGGGATGTTCCACGACAATCTGGTGGCGACGGTATTGCTGATGCTGCTGTTTCTGGGCGCGATCCTGTCCTCGCTCGGGTTCGGCCCCCTTCAACAGATGGCCGGCAGCAGCCACTGGACTGTCTATATCCTGGAAACGGCGATGATGTTCGCGGTCAGCATGGCCGTCATCATTCAGGGCGTGCGGCTGTTTGTCGCGGAGTTGAGCGAAGCGTTCCAGGGCATTTCGCAGCGTCTGATTCCGGGAGCGGTCCTGGCGATCGATTGTGCCGTCCTGTTTTCCTTTGCGCCGAATGCGGTGGCCTGGGGGTTTATCTGGGGCGCGCTGGGCCAACTGGCGGGGGTCGTGCTGCTGTGGGCGCTCGGCTCGCCGATCATGGTCATCCCCGGCTTTATCCCGATGTTTTTTTCCAATGCCACGGTGGGGGTCTACGCCAATCATTACGGCGGTTGGCGCGCCGCGATGAAGATTTGCCTGGTGCTCGGAATGCTGGAAATCGCAGGCAGTGCCTGGGCCGTGCACCTTTCCGGTCTAACGATGGGTTGGATGGGCATGGCCGACTGGGCGACGCTGATGCCGACGTTTATGCAGGGCATGCATGCCACGCCCTGGTTTGCCCTGTGTGTGGCGGCGGGGGCCGGCGCTTACATGTGGCGTGCCGGATCGGGGCTGCGCAAGACGGAAGACGCGGGCTGTGAAAGTTTGGAGCAAGGAGAACGGTAATGCGAGGAGTCAGGATTCTTTCGGTATGCGGCTGCGGACAAGGCAGTTCGATGATCATGAAGATGAAGATGGGGCAGTTCCTGCAGCAGCAGAGAATCGATCATCAGTTGCACAGCTGCGCGGTCGGCGAATACAAGGCCGAACTGCCCGGTTTCGATATCGTGGTCGCATCTACGCACCTGGCCGGCGAGATCCACCTGCCACCGGGCAAGTATCTGGTTGCCGTGCGCAATATGCTATCCGCTGAAGATTTCGGTCCGAAGCTGCTGGCTATCATCGACGCACATTTTGCTCACGCCCGGGGCCGGAGCTGAATGCACCATGAAATTGCGAGATTCACTGCTGCAGCACGATTCCATCGTGCTGCAGGCCGCGGCCGACGATTGGCGGCAGGCGGTGGCGATAGGTTGCGGCCGCTTGCAGAGCGCAGGGGTCGTCGATGAACGCTATTACCCGGCCATCTTGCGCAATGTCGGCGCACACGGGCCGTATTTTCTGCTGGCGCCCGGTATCGCCATGCCGCACGCGCGACCGCAGGATGGCGTCTTGCACAACGGCTTCGCCCTGGTCACTCTCGCGACGCCGGTCTGTTTCGGCGATCCGGATAACGATCCGGTCGACATTCTGGTGACGCTGGCGGCGGTCGATGCCCGCTCGCACAGCCAGGAAGGCATTTTGCAGATTGTCGCCTTGTTTGACGAGGCGACGAATTTCAATCGATTGCGCGCGTGCAGAACTCCGCAGCAGGTACTGGATCTGCTGGACGAAGCCCTGGCGGCGCAGCAGAAGTCTTGACGACAGGAAACCCGATGCCACACGCTACTCAGCCTCTGCGCTATCGTCTGCTTGCACTGGACCTCGATGGAACCCTGCTCAGCAGCGATCAGAGCATCCTGCCCGAGACGCGGGATGCCTTGTTCGAAGTCCGCCGCCGCGGCATCGACGTGGTCCTGGTCACGGGGCGCCAGCACATCATGGCGCACCCCTACCATGTCGAATTGGAGCTCGATGCTCCTGTCGTCTGTTGCAACGGCACGTATCTGTACGACTTCAAGCGCGGCGAAGTTCTGGCCAGCGATCCGCTCGGCCGCGACAGCGCGCTCGAACTGGTCAGTCACGGCCGGCGCAATGGCGTCGACATGGTGCTGTACATCGATCACATGATGACCTGCGAGCGCTTCGACAAGCGCATGCAAAGCCTGAAGGACTGGGCCGCCACCGTGCCCGAGGCCCTGCGCCCCGATCTGCGGCTGAGCGCGCACGGTTTCGAAGCGGACATCGCTGCCGCGGACCAGGTGTGGAAAATGGTGGTGTCGCATGATGATCCGGCCCGTATCGCCCATTTTGTCGAAGAGATCTCCGGAGTGTTGCCGGTGTCCTGCGAGTGGTCGTGGCAGAATCGGGTCGATGTGACCCGCGTCGGCAACAGCAAGGGAAAACGTCTGGCCGAGCTGGCGCAGCAACGCGGCATCGCCGCGTCCGAGGTGATCGCTTTTGGCGACCACCTCAACGATCTGAGCATGCTGACGTATGCCGGGATGGGCGTGGCGATGGGAAATGCGGAGCAGGAAGTGCGGGATCGTGCCGATCATGTGACTGCCAGCAACGATGAGAACGGAATCGCCAAAGCCCTGCAGCGGCTGGTGCTCGCCAGTCACTGATGCTGGAAGCGGCTGCACGTGAAATGGATCTGCTTAAAGGGAAATGACATGAAGATCAAGCAATCGATTGCGATCGTTTTCATCTTGCTACTGCTACTGAGTATGGCGCCGTTTGGCGTGAGTGTAGCGGAGAGGCAGCAGCGCGCTCTGGGCAATGCATCGATTCTGGCACTGAAAAACTACAATGATTCTCTGGTCGCGGTGGGCATTCAGATCCGCGGCATTCAGAACGCGTTCCTGCGCGCGACGATGGATAGCGAGCATGGCAGTCCGCAGGCGGCGGCCTCGTTTGCCATTTTCTCGGAGCGCAACGCACACCTCGGCAACGTGATCGCCGCGGCCGCCGATTCGTTTCGCAAGGCGCAAGCGGCGGTCGCCGCGCAGGGGGCCGCCAGACTGGACACGGCGAACTTCGAGAGCGTGGAAGGCAAGGCCAACAGCTACCGTGCGGCCATCGACCAGGTGCTGCGCAGCCGGCAATTGAGCATCGCATCGATAGATCAGGTCGCCGGCTATATCAATCAGGCGCTCTCCGGGACCAAGAAGGAAACCGATGCCAGCGATGCCATCATCAAGCGTGTCAATCAGGACGAGAGGGACGATGCCGCCCGCTACCGGTGGTTGTATGCCGTCGCGCTAGCCGTCAACGTCGCAGCCATTCTGCTGATTTTCCTGGCCATCGGTTCGCGCGTATTGCGCCCGCTTGCGCGCGCATCCAGCCTGCTTGACAGCATAAGGCAGGGCAATCTCGGGGTGACGGTGGAAGGTGGGCGGCGCGATGAAGTCGGGCAGTTGCTCAACGCCCTGCACGCGATGGCGGCACAGCTCGCCTCCATGGTGCGTACCATCCGCGATAATGCCGGCAATGTGAGCTCGGAGCTGTCTTCGCTTAATGCATCGTCCGGGGAAGTCCTCTCCGCCTCGCAGGCGCAGTCTGCGGCGACGGAAGCCATGATGCGCTCGCTGTCGGGCATGTCGAGCGGCATCGCCGACATCGTCGGCGCGGTAGCCGCCTTGCAAGCCCAGTCGGATTCCAGTCTTGGCATGACGCGCTCGGGAATCGAGCGTCTGCATCAACTGGTCGGCGAGGCCGAAACCGCCAAGGGTGCGATGAGCGATGTGGCGTCCTCGGTGCAGGATTTTCTTGAGCGCACGCGGCGTATTACCGATTTGACACGCCAGGTACGCGAAATCGCGGAGCAGACCAACCTGCTGGCGCTCAATGCGGCTATCGAAGCGGCGCGCGCCGGAGAGCAGGGGCGCGGGTTTGCCGTTGTCGCCGACGAAGTCCGCAAGCTGGCCGAACGGTCGGGCCAGGCGGCCAGTCAGATCGATCTGGTTACGCAGGAGCTGGGCAGTCAGTCGGCAGTGGTCGAGCGCTCGATCGCGACCGGCATCGACGCGATCGAGTCCAGCCTGACGCGTGTCGCCGCTGTCGAAGAATCGATGGAGGCCGCCGTTTCAGCGGTCGAGGAAGCGAATAGCGGGGTGCAGGGGATTGTGTCGGCCGCGCGGGAGCAAGAGTCGGAAATTCACGCCATCGACAGCTCCATGCGCGAGGTGCAGGCTCTGGCCGATACCAATCGCCAGGCGGTCGCCGACTCTGCCGGTACCGCGCAGCGGATCGCGCGCGAGGCCGACGATCTGTCGCGCGCCGTGGCGGCGTTTTCTTTATGAGGCGACGGCCGCTATAAATCCATTTTATTAAAGCGGGATTATGCATTGCGCCGGAGGCGTATAAGTAGATATACTAATCGGTATACAATTCAAGCGTCAGGATCGTCGCGGCTCACGCTATCGCCGCCGCACCGGCCTGGCAATACCGATTTTCTCTCTCTGGTGCAAATACCATGTCCCATCGCATCGTAATCGTAGGCGGAGGCGCCGCCGGCCTCGAGCTGGCCACCCGCCTGGGGCGTACCCTGGGCAAACAGGGCCTGGCCCGCGTCACGCTGGTCGACGCCAACCTGACCCATGTCTGGAAACCGCTATTGCATGAAGTGGCGGCCGGGGTGCTCAATTCCTCGGTGGATGAGCTCAACTATGTAGCGCAGGCACGCTGGAATCATTTCAATTTTCAGCTCGGCCGGATGATGGGGCTGGACCGCGACAAGAAAACCGTTCGCCTGGCCGCTATCGCCAACGAACAGGACGGCGAACTGGTTGCCGAGCGCGAACTCGGGTATGACACGCTGGTGATCGCCGTCGGCAGCCAGTCCAATGATTTCGGCACGCCCGGCGTCGCCGAGAATTGCATCTTCCTCGACTCGCGCGCCCAGGCCGACCGTTTCCATCGCCTGTTGCTGCAGCACTATATGCGCGCTTCGTCGAGCCCCGAAGGGGATGCCAACCACAAGATCAATGTCGCCATTGTCGGTGCCGGAGCGACCGGCGTCGAATTGTCGGCCGAATTGCGCCATACCTCGCAGGAACTGGCCGAGTACGGGCTGGCGATCCGGCCGGAAGATGTGAGCATTACCCTGATCGAGGCCGGGGCGCGCATTTTGCCCGCTCTGCCGGAGAGGCTGTCGGTGCAGGCTGCGCAAGCCTTGTCCGCCATCGATGTCACGGTGCTGACCGGCTCTGCGGTTCGTGAAGTCGGGCCGGACAGCCTGACCCTTGCCGGCGGGGAGGTGATTCCCGCCCACCTGCGGGTCTGGGCGGCCGGCATCCGCGCGCCAGCCTTCCTCAAGGACCTGGGGGGGCTGGAGAACAACCGCATCAATCAGCTGCTGGTATTGCCCACGCTGCAGACGACGCGCGACGAAAACATTTTCGCGCTCGGCGATTGTGCCGCCTGCCCGATGGGGGATGGCAAGTGGGTGCCGCCGCGTGCCCAGGCTGCGCGGCAACAGACGGCGACGCTGGCGCGCACGCTGGAGCGCCGTCTGCGCGGGCGTTCGCCGATTCCTTTTGCTTATAAGGATTACGGTTCGCTGGTTTCGCTGTCGCGCTTCTCTGCGGTCGGCAATCTGATGGGCAATCTGACCGGTACCCATATGATCGAAGGTCGGCTCGCGCGCATGTTCTACATTTCCTTGTATCGCATGCACCAGATGGCGCTGTATGGAAAACTGCGGACCTTGTTGCTGATCATCTCTGGCCGGCTCGGCCGCAGCACTGCGCCGCGGCTCAAACTGCACTGAAAACGGCAGACGCCCCGTCGCCCGATGGGCGGCGGGGCGTCTGATCTTCAAGCGGCGGCGGCGGCCTTCGGTCCGCGCGGGATTCAGGACGGGCTGTCTGCGGTCAGGCCGTCTGTTTCGTCGGGGCAGCCCAGGAACAGCGGCAGGGTGATCACGACGCGCAGGCCGCCGCCCTGGCGGCCAAGGGCGCATATGCTGCCGCCGTGGCTCTCCAGTATCTGCTGTGCAATGGCCAGTCCGAGACCGTGGCCATCGGCCTGATTGCCGGAGCTCCCGCGGAAGAAGGGCTCGAATATCCGCGTCAGTTCCGCTTCCGGCACGCCAGGCCCTCTGTCTTCTACCGTCAGGCACCAGCGCGCCGCCTCCTTGTCCAGCGTGGCGGCGATCTCTACCACGCCATCCTGCGGGCTGTACTTGATCGCATTGCGTACCACATTCTCGATGGCCCTCTGCAGCAGCTCCGGATTGCCGATCACGCAGGCTTCGGTATTCTGGCTTGCGTCTATCCAGCATCCTTTGCTGCGGGCCTCGAGGGACGCGTCATCGGCGACATGGCCGAGCACTTCGGCCATGGCCACCGGGTCGCGAACGGTGCCGATCACGCCGGATTCCAGCCGCGACAGGGTCAGCAGCTCCTCGACCAGTTGATCCATGCGCTCTGTCTCGCGTTCGATGCGGTCGAGAAAGGCCTCCAGCCGTTCCGGCTGCTGCCGCAGCAGACCGATCACGGCCTGCATGCGCGCCATGGGCGAGCGAAGCTCGTGCGAGACATCGTGCAGCAGACGGCGCTGCCCGTCCATCAGGCAGCGCAACTGCCGGGTCATGCGGTCGAAGTCGTGGCCGAGATCAGCCAATTCGTCGCGGCGGCGCCCCATGGATTGCGCCAGATTGGCATCCAGCTTGCCGTCGCCCGCGCCAGTGAATGCCGCGCGCAGGATACGGATCGGCTTGGCCACGTACCAGGCGATCGTGGCCGCAGAAAGGAGGCCGGTGATCAGCGACAGCAGGAAGGGCAGAACGGGGAGGCCGAGGACGTGCGACGCCTCCTGCGGCGGGGGGGGAGGTCTGCTGATCTCGCCACCGGGGGGCAGCCGGACGTGACTGTGTTCCGGTTCGAACACGATGAACTGTCCGCCGTCGGGGTCTATCACCTTGCGTACCGCACCCTGTTCGGGCTCCTGGGTAACCATGAAGCGCAAGGCTTCGATGGTCTCTTTGCCGACCGGGCGGCCGAGCAGTTCGCGGTCGTCGCGGCCCAGTGCATAAATCGGGGGATAGGGTACGTTGCGGATGAACAAGGTGAGCGCCTGCCGACCGCCGAAACGCAGCGTGGCCGCGGCCGCCTCGGTGCGGCTGGCGGCGACCGGGCTGGTATTCACCCCGGCTACGGCATCGGGGCGATGCGACCCGCCCCAGAGCAGACGCCCGATGCCGAAGGACGCGATCAGCTGGGCGAGCAGGACGAAGCAGAAGAATTTCCAGAATAATCGACCCACCCGTGCTCACTCCCGAATCAGTTGATACCCCTGGCGGTACACCGTCTGGATGGTTGACCTGCCATCGGGCAGGGGGCCGAGCTTGTGGCGGATGCTGCTGAGATGAACGTCGATGCTGCGGTCGTAGCGAGTCAACGCGCGGCCGAGCCCCTGCTCGGACAGTTCGTTTTTGCTGACGGTACGTCCGGCGTGCCGCGCAAGAACTTCCAGCAGGTTGAATTCGGTGCTCGTGAGTTCGAGCGTTTTCCCCTCCCATACCGCACGGCGTTGCTCGGGCCACATTTCCAGATTGCCGACCTTGATCGGCCCGCTCGCCGTTTCCACCCGGACTTCGCCTTGCGTGCGGCGCAGGATCGCGCGGATGCGCGCCGCAAGCTCGCGCGGTGTGCAGGGTTTGGCGACATAATCATCCGCACCGAGTTCGAGTCCGACGATACGGTCGGTATCGTCTCCGCGCGCCGTCAGCATGATGACCGGGATACGGCTTGAAATGCGGATGCGTGCCAGAGCTTCGATGCCGCTGAGCCTTGGCATCATGACATCGAGCACCACGATCGAATAGTCGCCGCTGAGTGCATGGGCGACGCCGTCTTCTCCGTTATAAACGGCTGACGCTTCATAACCTTCTCGCTCAAGATATTCCTTGAGCAGGTCGACCAAAACGACATCGTCGTCAACAAGTAAAACCTTTGTCATCTTGTCATTCGCCATCTGTAATTAACCGGCAGTTCGTATTGTAACCATGCATTGTCGGTAAACTGTGGAGATCCACGGTCGATCGCGATGAAGGCGTAGCCGGCGCGCGACAGTGGCGCCGTCGGAGCTATCGTCAGTGGTGTGTAGCCGGCGTACGGCGTGCCGACGGGGCTAAAATTATCACCGATATCTGCAAAAATGCTCGGGTTTTACCGCGTCTTAACAAAATATAACGTTATCTGTGCCATGGGCACGCGCGTCACCGGTTTGATCAGGCGGGATGGGCTTCCAGCTGCAGTTTTTCGACGACATCGGCGACGCTGATATCGGCCAGCGTCGCCTGCATGGCGGCCTCGGCGCGATCGATCACGTTCTCGAGCACTTCCGTGATACGGCATCCGACCGGGCAATGGGTGTTGGGGGCGCTGTGGTGCAGGCTGAGTACGACCGGATCGTCGACTGCGCGGTAGATCTCCAGCAAGGGAATGTCGCTTGGAGCACGGGCGAGCGAAGTCCCGCCGTTGGCGCCCATGCAGGCGCGGGTGAGTCCGGCGTTGCCGAGCATGACCAGGATGCGGCGGATCATGGCCGGGTTGGTATTGACGCTGGCTGCAATGTAGGACGACGGGACCGGCGTGCTCTTGAGAGCGAGCAGGGTCAGGATGTGGACGCTGACGGCAAAACGGCTGCTTTTGTTCATCTTCATGGACTCGGGATATGTGTAACCATGATAGACACATCTAAATTGGCTGGCAAGCCTGCGCCGCCCCCTCCGCGCCGGGCCTCCCGTCGCAATAGGGGTATCCCGATATTTTGACAATTCATATGACATTATGTCATGCGCTATTCCGGCAAAGTACGTATTCATATTCGATAATGCTTTAAGAAGGCACTGCTTTCGGATAACGCATGGATCCAACATAGGGACGGGACGGCATGGCGATTTTGATCGTGGATGATAACCCCACCAATCTGGTGTTGATGAGTGCGCTGACTCTGGCGGTGGACAGCCGTGCCGCCATGACGTTCGAGCAGCCGCTGGAGGCGTTGGAGTGGTGCCGTACGGCGGCCCCGGATCTGGTCTTGCTCGATTTCATGATGCCCGATATCGACGGACATGAATTTATCCGCCGCTTTCGCTTGTTGCCGGGCTGCGACGACGTTCCCATCGTCATGGTGACGACGGCGGACGAGAAGGCAGTGAGGCAGGAGGCGCTGGAACTCGGTGTGTCCGAATTTCTCGCCAAGCCGGTCGATGCCGTCGAGTTCAGGTTGCGTGTGCGCAATCTGCTGGCCCTGCGCCATGCGCAGACACAGCTCAAGCATCGCAGCGAATGGCTCGCACTGGAAGTGGAGCGCGCGACGCGCACGATACGGGAGCGCGAGCAGGAACTGGTGTTCCGCCTGTCGCGCGCGGCTGAATTCCGCGATCCGGAAACCGGCTCTCACCTGCGGCGCATGGCGGCTTATGCTGTTCTGATCGCCGAGAGTCTGGGTTGCGACGAGGGCTTCATCGACTCGCTGCGATTGGCCGCTCCCATGCACGACATCGGCAAACTCGGTGTGCCGGATTATATCCTGCTCAAACCCGGTCGCCTGTCGGACGAGGAGCTGATCATCATGCGCAGTCATGCTGTCGTCGGCGCCCGGATTTTGTCGGGCAGCATTTCGCCCTTGATACGCATGGCCGCAAGCATTGCGCAGTCGCATCACGAGAAGTTCGACGGCAGCGGCTATCCGGACGGCTTGCAGGGCGATGCGATTCCGCTAGTGGCGCGCATCGTGGCGGTAGCCGATGTGTTTGATGCCTTGACGACCACACGGCCGTATAAATTGCCGTGGAGCGTGGATGAAGCGCGCGAGTACATCCTGTCCGAGCGCGGCCGCCATTTTTGTCCCTCCTGCTGCGATGCCTTCGAGAGAGGGTGGGAGCAGGTGCTGGAAATCAGACGTTGTTTCCCGGAGGACCCTGCACAGGATCTTCCCGTCTTCGAATTGCTATGAGCATGGCCTGCTGCGGGCGTGCCGGTAGAGGTGCAGACTGATGAAGCTTCGTCAATGGACACTGGCCGCCAAGCCAGATATGGACAGGATCGCTCCGGACTGGCGCGGCGCCGATGTGATTCTGGTTTTCGGCGCAGTCGATTATTTCGAGGATAGCGCCTGGATGGCGCGGCTGCTGGCAACGGCGCCCGACAGCGTGTGGGTCGGCTGCTCGACCGCCGGCGAGATCGCGGGAGCCAATGTCTTCGATCACTCCTGCGTGCTGACCGCGCTCTCCTTCGCTCATGCCGACAGTCGGGTGGTGCTGTCGACGGCGCGACTCGCCCGGATGAGCGACTCGCATGCGGCCGGAGCGCGTCTCGCCGCGGGATTGCCTGCGGACGGGCTGCGTGCGGTGTTGCTACTGGGGACCGGCGTGGCGATCAATGGCAGCGCGCTGGTGCTAGGCGTTCAGAGCCAGGTCGCGCCCGATGTGCAGATATCGGGCGGCCTGGCGGCGGATGGCGGCGCCTTTGCCCGGACCTGGACGACCTGCGCGAGCGGTGCCGCGAGCGATCAATTGCTGGCGCTGGGTTTCTATGGGTCAAGGCTGGTGCTGGAGAACAGCTCTTTTGGCGGATGGGAAGCGTTCGGCCCGGCGCGCAAGATCACGCGTTGTCATGAGAACGTGTTGTTCGAGCTCGATGGCGAGCGGGCGCTGGATATCTACAAGCGCTACCTGGGAGAGTATGCAAGCCAGCTGCCCGCTTCGGGCCTGCTGTTTCCTTTCGACATGCTTGGCCCGGATCGGAGCGGCAGCAGTGGTGTGATTCGCACCATCCTGGGTGTGGATGAAGCGGCGGGCTCCCTGCTGCTGGCCGGCGATATCGATCCCGACGGCTATTTGCGCTTGATGCACTCGAGCACCGACAAGCTGATCCAGGGCGCGGAACACGCCGCGCAGGCGGTCGCTCCGGCCCTTGCCGGGTCCGAACAGATGCTGGCCTTGCTGGTCAGCTGCATCGGGCGCAAGCTGGTCATGGGCGATAGGGTGGAGGAGGAGGTCGAAGCGGTGATGGATACCCTCGGTCCCGATGTGATCGGCTGCGGATTCTATTCCAATGGCGAAATCAGCGAGGCGGCCGCCCGTACCGAGTGCCGCTTATACAACCAGACCATGACCATTACGCTGGTGGGAGAGCGGTGAGGACCTTCCTATGCATCAGACGCTGTACCGTCAGATAAAACGGTTTTGGGGCGTCGACCGGGTTGACGACTTGTCCGGGCTGTTTGCCGAGGCCGCCGCTCTCGCGCGCCAGGGCGGCGTGTCGCCAGCCCTGAGCGCACTGCTCGGCTCGCTGGAGTCCTTTACCGCGCGCGTCGACGGCAGTTATCAGCAGTACGAACGGGATCTCGATCTGCGCTCGCGCAGCCTTGAGCTGAGTTCGCAGGAGCTGACGACATTGAATGCAACCTTGCGCGAGGAGCTGCTGCAGCGCGATGACGCGATCAAGGCCTTGCGCGCGCTGGCGGCCGGCATGCTCGGCGAGCAGGGCGAACCAGGGGCGGCGGCGTTGCCCCAGGAGGACAGTCTGCTTGCCCTGTCGGGTTTGCTGCGGGATCTGGTGGAGCAGCAGGCGCGCGACCGGCTTGAATTGACCAATCTGCGCTTTGCCATGGATCAGCACGCGATCATCAGCATTACCGACACCGCAGGCCGCATCCTGTATGTGAACGACAAGTTTTGCGAGATCAGCGGCTATGAGCGCGATGAATTGATCGGCAATACGCATAGCCTGATCAATGCCGGCCATCACTCCGATGCCTTTTTCTCCGAAATGTGGACGGCTTTGGAGCAAGGCCGTTCCTGGCATGGCGAAATCTGCAACCGCAACAAAAATGGCGATCTGCACTGGGTCGAGGCGACCTTCGTCCCCTTTCTCGACGCCAGCGGCCATCCCTACCAGTACATTGCGATCCGCACGGATATCAGTGCCAATAAATTACTCTCCGAGCGCATCGCCGCCAGCGAGCGGCAGTACCGCAATGTGGTCGACAATATCCGTGAAGTGATTTTCCGCGTCGACATCGAAGGGCGCTGGCTATTCGTCAACCCGGCCTGGGAGGCCATTTCCGGCTACTCGCTGGAGGAGACGCTGGGCAAGCGGCAGGCGGATTTTCTGCTGCTTGACGATATGACGCCAGATTTTCCTATTCAGATCATGGAGTCCTCCGGTTTGCGCGGCGATGCCTGGCGCTATGAAGCGCGCGTGCACTGCCGTTCTGGCGAGGATCGCTATGTGGAGGTGTTCGCACGGCTGGATGCGAGCGAAGGCGGTGTCATGGGCGGCGCCATCGGCACGATGACCGACATCACCGAGCGGCGGCTCGCTCTCAGAAAGCTGAAGGAGAACCTCGATTTTGTCGACGCCCTCGTCGATTCGACCGCGATGCCGGTTTTCCTCAAGGACGAGCATGGCCGCTATCTGCGCTTCAACAAGGCCTTTCTCGAACTTGTCCAGATCGAAGCCGAGGTGTGGTTGAACAAGACATCGACTGAAATGTTCAGCATCGAAGATGTGGCCATGCACGCCGAAACCGACCGCCTGCTTTATCTGACCTTGCAGCCACAAACTTATGAAGCGACGTTGCGGCGTGCCGACGGTACGACCCTCGACGCCCTGATCAGCAAGGCGCCGTTGCGTCGTGCCGACGGCAGTTGCATCGGTCTGGTCGGCACCGCGCTCGACATCACCGACCGCAAGCGGGCCGAACGCAGCATGCAGCAGGCGAAAGAGGCGGCAGAGGCGGCCAGCCGGGCCAAGAGCGATTTTCTCGCGAATATGAGCCACGAAATCCGCACGCCGATGAATGGCATCATGGGCATGACCGATCTGGTGCTGGAAACCGAGTTGACCGCACAGCAGCGCGAGTATCTGGAGATCGTCAAATCGTCGTCCGATGCCTTGCTGCAGGTCATCAACGACATCCTCGATTTTTCCAAAATCGAAGCCGGAAAACTGACGCTGGAGACGATTCCCTTCGATCTGCCGCGCCTGCTGTCGGACACGCTGCGTGTCCTGTCGCTGAAAGCGTTCGAAAAGGGGCTCGATCTGGTCCTGGATCCCGAGCCTGATTTGCCGGTGCGTCTGTTGGGCGACCCCGGACGCTGGCGTCAGATCTTGATCAATCTGGTTGGCAATGCGGTCAAATTTACCGCCCGCGGCGAGGTGGTGGTCAAAGTGCGCGCCGACGGCGGCGATATCGTGATCGATGTCGTCGACAGCGGGATAGGTATTCCCGAGGACAAGCAGGCTCTGATCTTCGATGCGTTCTCCCAGGGGGATACCTCGACGACCCGCCGCTTTGGCGGCACCGGACTCGGGCTGTCCATCACGCGGCATCTGGTCGACATGATGGCGGGGACGATCTCGCTGTCGAGCCGTCCCGGACAGGGCAGTACGTTTAGCGTACGCCTGCCGCTGCGCACGGCGCCGGACGAGCGTGCGGCATCGGCGCCCGACCTGCGCGGCCGGACCTACCTGGTCGTCGACGACAACCCGGTGCAATTGGCAGTGCTCGCACGCGCGCTGGAACGGTGCGGGGCGCAGTGCATCTGCCAGGGGGCGGAGCAGAATGCGGTGGGCGCCGCTCTCGATTTTACCCGGCATTTCGACGCCTTTCTGATCGATCAGCAGATGCCGGGCATCAGTGCCTACGATCTGATTCTCAGCCTGCGCGCCTTGCCGCAGTGGCGGGCGGTGCCGGTGGTGATGCTCAGCTCGGGGGGGCTTCATCAGGAGGAGCGGGTGCGCTATCAGCAGGCCGGCGTGCGTGCCTTTCTGATCAAGCCGATCGCCCCCATCGAGTTGCAGGATGCCGTGGCGGCTCTGCTCAAGGGGGAAGCCTCGACGGAATCGACGGTGCCGCACAACGCCGAACGCAAAGGAGAGGCGTTGCGGGTGCTGGTGGCGGAGGATAACCCGGTAAACCGGAAGCTCGCGCAGAGCCTGCTGTTGCGCTGGGGGCATCGGCCGACCCTGGCCGGAGACGGGCGCGAGGCCGTGCGTTGCTACGGCCTCGCGCCATTCGATGTCGTGCTGATGGATGTCCAGATGCCGGAGATGAGCGGTTTCGAGGCGACGCACGCGATTCGCGAACTGGAGCGCGTGAGCGGGCGGCATGTGCCTATCGTGGCGATGACGGCCAATGCGATGGAGGGCGACCGCGAGAGTTGTCTCGCCGCCGGCATGGACGATTACTTGTCCAAGCCGCTGCAAATGGCCGCCTTGCAGAGCGTGCTCGAACGCATCGAACCGCAGGATGTCGCCGACCCGGTCTTTGATTATGCCGCCGCGCTGGCGGAGGCCGACCAGGAGGTGGTGAGACTGATCGCGCGCCATTTCCTCGACTATGTGCCGGGGGAACTCCAGGAAATCCGCGATGCGTTCGATCAGGGGGACATGGCAACGGTCGCACGCCATGCCCACGCACTCAAAGGGCTTTTTCAGACCTTCAACGCCCGTCCTGCGGCTGACGCCGCGCGCATCATCCAGGCCGAACTGAAAAACGGCGATTGCGCGCATATCCCCGCCCACCTGGCTCGGCTGGAAGCCGAGTTTGCCTTGCTGGTCCCCGCTCTCAACGGCTGGCTGGATTCGTCCATCACCACGGCCTCCTGATTCTTCCGCTTGCCGGGCTGCGCCGTGCGGGCGCGCTTTTTACGTCATTTTTATACCGGTTTATGTACTTTACAGACATCAAGATACCGACCCTGTTCATTCGGGCGGATTTTATTGTGTAAAGGAGGGGCCTCGTGGACCTGATCTATATCGGTTTGACCGTCGTATTTACCGCGCTGTGCGGGCTGCTGGCCGAGGGCTGTGCGCGGCTGGGAGGCAAGTCATGAGCGTTTACGTCGTCATCGGCGGCATCGCTTCCGCCTTGTTGCTGGTTTATCTGATTTACGCTTTGCTGAAGCCGGAGAATTTCTGAAATGACAAGCGATGCATTGCTGTTGCTGGGCGCGTTTCTGCTGGTGTTGCTGCTTCTGTCCTGGCCGCTGGGTGCCTATATCGCCGGGATACTGGGCAAGGATGCCTATGGACCGCGCAAATGGCTGGGGCGCGTCGAAAACGGGCTCTATCGTCTGGCCGGCGTCGATCCGGAGCAGGAGTCGGGCTGGAAACGCTATGCGCTCGACCTGCTCGTATTCAGTGTCGTCGGCGTACTGTTCGTTTACCTGATCCAGCGGGTTCAGGGCGCATTGCCGCTCAATTCGCAGGCGATGGGGGCGGTATCGCCCGACTCGGCGTTCAATACCGCGATTTCTTTCGTTACCAATACCAACTGGCAAGGCTATGGCGGCGAAAGCACGATGAGCTATCTGACCCAGATGGTGGCGCTGACGGTGCAGAATTTCTTCTCCGCCGCACTGGGCATCGCCGTTGTGGCGGCCTTGATTCGCGGCTTCGCCCGCCACGGTTCCGCCGTCGTCGGCAATTTCTGGGTCGACCTGACCCGCATTACCGTCTATGTCCTGCTGCCGCTGTCGCTGATCCTGTCGCTCGTTTTCGTCGGCCAGGGCGTGATCCAGAATCTGACGCCGTATCGCGACGTGACTACCGTACAGTCGACCGTCTACCAGCAAGCCAGGCTCGACAAGGCGGGAGCGCCGGTCAAGGATGCGTCCGGCAAGCCGGTGCTCGACACGATGACCTCGCGGACGCAGACGCTGGCGCTGGGGCCGGTCGCGTCGCAGGAAGCGATCAAGATGGTCGGCACCAATGGTGGCGGCTTCTTCAACGCCAACTCCGCACATCCGTTTGAAAACCCGACCCCGCTGTCCAACTTTGTGCAGATGCTGGCGATCTTCCTGATTCCGGCCGCCTTGTGTTTCACCTTCGGCCATATGGTCGGCGACCGGCGCCAGGGCTGGGCCGTGCTCGGCGCGATGACGGTGATTTTTGTCTGCGTCGCTTCCATCGGCTTCTGGGCCGAACAACGCGGCATTCCGCAACTGGACAGGCTGGGCGTCGATCAACATCTCGGCCTGCTGCAGGGCGGCGGCAATATGGAAGGCAAAGAGACGCGCTTCGGCATCAACGACAGCATGCTGTTCGCGGCCGTGACCACGGCGGCATCGTGCGGGGCGGTCAATGTGATGCATGATTCGCTGACGCCGCTCGGCGGCCTGGTGCCGACCTTCATGATGCAACTGGGCGAAGTGGTGTTCGGCGGTGTGGGTTCCGGCCTGTACGGCATGCTGATCTTCGCGATCCTGGCTGTGTTCATCGCCGGCCTGATGGTGGGGCGGACTCCGGAATACCTGGGCAAGAAGATCGAGGTCTTCGAAATGAAGATGACGGCGCTGACGATTCTGGTGACGCCGACGCTGGTGCTGGTGCTGACCGCCATCGCCGCGATGAGCGCGGCCGGTCGCGCCGGAATCGCGAACCCCGGCGCGCATGGGTTCACCGAGCTGCTGTATACCTTCAGCTCGGCCGCCAACAACAACGGCAGCGCCTTCGCCGGGGTGTCCGCGAATACGCCGTTCTTCAACATCATGACCGCGATCGCCATGTGGTTCGGCCGCTACTTCATGATCATTCCCATCCTGGCGATAGCGGGTTCGCTGGCGGCGAAAAAGCGCCTGCAAGTGACTTCGGGGACCTTGCCGACGCATGGCCCACTGTTCGTCGTCCTGCTGATCGGTACTGTCGTACTGGTCGGCGCCCTGAATTATGTACCCGCCCTGGCTCTGGGCCCTGTGGTGGAACATCTGCAGATGGTCCTCGCTCACTAAGCCCGCGCCGAAAAGGGAAAAACAAGCCATGCAAACCCATTCCGCATCAAAATCCATGTTCGATCCCGCGCTGCTCAAGCCGGCAGTGATCGACTCATTCCGCAAACTGTCGCCGAAAACGCAGTGGCGCAATCCGGTGATGTTCGTCGTCTTCATCGGCAGCATCATGACCACGCTGCTGCTGATACCGGCCGCGCAGGGCCACGGCGAGGCGCCGTTCGGCTTTATTCTGGCCATTGCCTTGTGGTTGTGGTTCACGGTGTTGTTCGCCAACTTCGCCGAAGCAATGGCCGAGGGCCGCAGCAAGGCGCAGGCCGCCAGCCTGCGCGCGGCCAAGCAGAACGTGGTGGCCAAGAAGCTATCGGCGCCGCGCCGCGACGCCAAGGTCAGCGTGATCGATGGCGCGAGCCTGCGCAAGGGCGACGTCGTACTGGTCGAGGCGGGCGACGTGATCCCGGTCGACGGCGAAGTCGTCGAAGGGGTGGCCTCGGTCGATGAATCGGCGATTACCGGCGAATCGGCCCCGGTGATCCGCGAGTCGGGCGGCGATTTCAGCTCGGTCACCGGCGGCACCCGCGTGCTGTCCGACTGGATCGTGGTCAAGATCACCGCCAACCCCGGAGAAACCTTTCTCGACCGCATGATCGCCATGGTCGAAGGCGCCAAGCGTCAGAAAACGCCGAACGAGATCGCACTGACCATTCTGCTGGTGGCCCTGACCATCGTGTTCCTGGTGGTGACGGTAACGCTGCTGCCCTTCTCGATGTTCAGCGTGGGTGTGGCTCACGTCGGCCACCCGATTTCGATTACGGTGCTGGTGGCCTTGCTCGTATGCCTGATTCCGACCACCATCGGCGGCCTGCTGTCGGCCATCGGCGTGGCCGGCATGAGCCGCATGATGGGCGCCAATGTGATCGCGACCTCGGGCCGTGCCGTGGAAGCCGCCGGCGACGTCGACGTGCTGCTGCTCGACAAGACCGGCACCATCACGCTCGGCAACCGTCAGGCCTCGACTTTCATTCCGGCAGCCGGGGTGAGCGAAGAGGCGCTGGCCGATGCCGCGCAACTGGCATCGCTGGCCGACGAAACGCCGGAAGGGCGTAGCGTCGTGGTGCTGGCCAAGCAGCGTTTCAATCTGCGCCAACGTGAATTGCAAGGGCATGAAGCGGTATTTATCCCGTTCTCGGCGACTACCCGCATGAGCGGCGTCGATTTCGGCGGGCGCCAGATCCGCAAGGGGGCGATCGACGCGATCCGCCGCCATGTGCAAGAGCAGGGGGGGGTATTTCCCGAGGCCGTGCTGCGTACGGTGGAAGAGGTGGCACGCCGCGGATCGACTCCGCTGCTGGTCTGCGAAGCCAATCGCGTGCTCGGCGTGATCGAACTCAAGGACATTGTCAAAGGGGGCATCAAGGAGCGTTTTGCCGAGCTGCGGCAGATGGGGATCAAGACCATCATGATCACCGGCGACAATCCGCTGACCGCCGCCGCGATCGCGGCCGAAGCCGGGGTCGACGATTTCCTGGCCGAAGCGACGCCGGAAAACAAGCTCGAGCTGATCCGCAGCCATCAGGCGCGCGGGATGCTGGTGGCGATGACCGGCGATGGCACCAACGATGCGCCGGCGCTGGCGCAGGCCGATGTGGCGGTGGCGATGAACACCGGCACCCAGGCGGCGAAGGAAGCCGGCAATATGGTCGATCTGGATTCGAATCCGACCAAGTTGATCGAGATCGTCGAGATCGGCAAGCAGATGCTGATGACGCGCGGTTCGCTGACGACCTTCTCGATCGCGAACGATGTGGCCAAGTATTTCGCCATCATCCCGGCGGCGTTCGCGGCGACCTACCCGCAATTGGGCGCGCTCAACGTCATGGGACTGAGCAGCCCGAACTCGGCCATCCTATCGGCGGTTATTTTCAACGCACTCGTCATCGTGGCGCTGATCCCGCTGGCGCTGAAAGGGGTCAGCTACCGTGCCCAGGCCGCTGCGCAACTGCTGCGCAACAACCTGCTGATCTATGGCCTGGGCGGCATCGCCGTTCCCTTCGTCGGCATCAAATTGATCGATATGGCCCTCACCCTGCTGGGTTGGGTCTAAGGAATACATCATGGCAAGCATTCGTCCCGCACTGGTCGTCTTTTCTACCCTGACCCTGCTGACCGGGCTGATCTATCCGCTGGCGGTGACCGGAGCCGCGCAGGCGGTCTTCCCGAACCAGGCCAACGGCAGCCTGATCGCCGTTGGCGACAAGGTCGTCGGCTCGTCTCTGATCGGACAGAACTTCACCGAGCCGCGCTATTTCTGGGGCCGCCTGTCGGCTACGTCTCCGATGCCGAACAATGCTGCCAATTCGGGCGGTTCGAATACCGGCCCGACCAACCCCGCCCTGCTGGATGAGGTCAAAGGCCGCATCGACGCACTGAAAGCGGCGGGGCCGGTTCCCGCCGGTCCGGTGCCGGTCGATCTGGTAACGTCGTCGGCCAGCGGCCTCGATCCGGAAATCACGCCGGCGGCGGCGTATTATCAGGTCATGCGTGTTGCCGCGCTGCGGCATCTGCCCGTGGACAAGGTCAACGCGCTGGTCGCCGGGCATGTGCAAGGCAAGACCTGGGGTATTCTGGGACAGCCGCGCGTCAATGTGCTGGAGTTGAACCTCGCCCTGGACCAACTTTCTTAGAAAGCATGAATGAACGACCAACGTCCTGATCCCGATGCCCTGCTCAATGAGCTGAAGCGGGAAGAAGAGGCGGCCCGGCGCGGGCGTCTGAAGATTTTCTTCGGCGCTTGCGCCGGGGTGGGCAAGACCTACGCCATGCTCGTCGCTGCCAGAAGCCGCCAGGCCGAAGGCGTCGACGTGGTCGTCGGCGTGGTGGAAACGCACGGTCGCAGCGAGACGGCGGCGCTGGTTCAGGGCTTGACGGTTCTGCCGCCCCGCAAGATCGACTACCGCGATCGCGTGCTCGACGAGTTCGATCTGGATGCGGCGCTCGCGCGCAAGCCGGCGCTGATCCTGATCGATGAATTCGCCCATTCCAATATCCCCGGTTCGCGCCACCCCAAGCGCTGGCAGGATGTCGAAGAGCTGCTTGCCGCCGGCATCGATGTCTATTCCACGCTTAACGTACAGCATCTGGAGAGTCTCAACGATGTGGTCGGGCAGATCACCGGCGTCGTCGTGCGCGAGACGCTGCCCGACCGCGTGTTCGACCTCGCCGACGAGGTCGCCCTGGTCGACTTGCCGCCGGACGAACTGCTGACCCGGCTGCAGGCGGGCAAGGTCTATCTGCCGGTACAGGCGCGGCGCGCCGGGCAGAATTTTTTCCGCAAGGGCAACCTTCTGGCCCTGCGCGAGCTGGCGCTGCGGCGCACGGCCGACCGTGTCGACGCCCAGATGCGCGCGTATCGCGCCGACCAGTCCATTCAGTCCGGCTGGCATGCGCGCGAGCGCTTGCTGATCTGCCTCGGACCCGGACCCGGCGGCGACAAGCTGGTGCGCAGTGCCAAGCGGCTGGCCGCCAGTCTCGACGCGGATTGGTTGTGCGTCTATGTGGAAACCCCCAAACTGCACCGCTTGTCCGACGAGAGACGCGACCGTGTGCTCAAGGTGTTGCACCTTGCGCAGGAACTGGGCGCGGAAACCAGCGTGCTGGCCGGGGCGTCGCTGGCCAGCACGCTGCTTGCCTATGCGTCCAGCCGTAATGTGTCGAAGCTGGTCGTCGGCCGCTCGATGCGTTCGCGGCTGTCGCAATTGCTGTCGCCATCGCTGGTCGATCAGTTGTCGCAGCATGCGCGCGATGTCGATGTCTATGTCGTCGCACATGAGATGAGCGACGATGTTTCGCCCAAGCGCGGCTCGGGGGGATTGCTGTTCGATGACCAGGCCGAGCAGCGCAAGCGCCTCGGCTACAGCGCGGCGGCGGCGAGCTGCGTCGTCGCGACCGGCGCCGCCGGTCTGCTGGCCCCGTATTTCGAGCTGTCCAACGTCATCATGCTCTACCTGCTGGAAGTGGTGCTCGTCGCGGTGCGCTTCGGACGCGGGCCGGGGGTGCTGGCATCGTTTCTGTCCGTGGCAGCCTTCGACTTCATTTTCGTGCCGCCGCGGCTCTCGTTCAGCGTCTCCGACACCCAGTATCTGCTGACCTTCGCCGTCATGCTGATCGTGGCGCTGATCATCAGCCAACTGACGGCCCGGCTCGGGTTCGAGGCTCACATCGCCACCTACCGCGAACGGCGAACGCGCGCCTTGTACGACCTCGGCCGCGAGCTGGCCGGCGCCCTGACTGCGGCGCAGATCGTCGAGAGCGGCATCAGCTACATCAGTGCCTTGTTCAATGCGCAATGCCGGATCTACCTGCCCAACAGCCAGGAACAAGTGAAGGTCGTCGGCGGCAGCGAGGCGGCGGCCGACAGCGGCGTGGCGCAATGGGTCTACGATCACCAGCAGCCCGCCGGACTCGGCACCAATACCCTGCCGTCCAGCCCCGACCTGTATGTCCCGCTCAAGGCGCCGATGCGTACGCGCGGAGTGCTGGCACTGCAGCCGGAAGATAGGCGGCAGGTCTTTCTACCCGAGCAGCAGCGCTTGCTGGAAACCTGCGCGGCCCAGGTCGCGCTGGCGCTGGAACGGGTACACTACGTCGAAGTGGCGCAGGATGCGATTGTGGCGATGGAGTCGGAACGCCTGCGCAACAGTGTACTGGCGGCCGTGTCGCATGATCTGCGCACGCCGCTGACGACGCTGGTCGGCCTGGCGACCCTGTTTGACCACGAGACCCTGAGCCCGGAGCAGCATCGCGACGTCGCGCATTCCATCCAGGATGAGGCGCTGCGCATGAACAGCCTGGTGACCAACCTGCTGGATATGGCGCGTCTGCAATCGGGCGTCCGCCTCAAGCGGCAGTGGCTGCTGCTGGAAGAAGTGGTCGGCAGTGCCGTGCGTGCCTCCGAACATGCTTTGTGCGACCATGTCCTCCGGATCGCGTTGCCGCCGTCCTTGCCGCTGCTGGAGTTCGACGAGGTGCTGATCGAGCGGGTGCTGGTCAATCTGCTGCAGAATGCCGGCAAATACACGCCATCGGGATCGCTCATCGTCCTGTCCGCGCGCGAAGCCGGCGACAATGTCGTGGTGAGCGTCACCGACAACGGCCCCGGGCTGCCTGCCGGCATCGAGTCGCATCTGTTCGACAAATTCACCCGTGGCGAGACCGAATCGGCCACCTCCGGCGTCGGCCTCGGCCTGTCCATCTGCCTTGCCATCGTCGAGGCGCACGGCGGAAGCATCGTGGCACGCAATGTCGAGCCGCACGGGGCCTGTTTCGAATTTACCCTGCCGGTCGGAACGCCGCCGCCGCTGCCGGAGCCTGAGGCATGAGTGACAAAATCCATATTGTCCTGATCGAGGACGAAAAATCGATCCGCCGCTTTCTGGCCACCGCGCTCGAGGCCGAGGGCATGGCCGTGTATGAGGCGGAGGGGGGCAGGCAGGGGCTGATCGAAGTGGAAACGCGCAAGCCGGATCTGGTGATCCTCGATCTCGGCCTGCCGGATATGGACGGGGTCGACGTCATTTACCGGCTGCGCGAGTGGTCGCAGATCCCCATCCTGGTGCTGTCGGCGCGGACGCAGGAGATGGAAAAAGTCGCGGCTCTCGATGCCGGCGCCGAGGATTATCTGACCAAACCCTTTGGCGTCGCCGAATGCATGGCCCGGGTGCGAGTGTTGCTGCGACGGCGCGTCGCCGGCAGCGCGGCGCCGCAGCAGGTGTTCCGTTTCGGGGATGTCCGGGTCGACCTGGTTGCGCGCCAGGTGTTCAAGGGCGAACAGCTGGTGAAGTTGACGCCGATCGAATATCGCTTGCTGACCTCCCTGATCAGCGAGGCCGGCCGCGTCATCACGCACCGCGAGCTGCTGCGCATGGTATGGGGGCCGTCCTTTTCCGAGAGCAACCACTATCTGCGCGTCTATATGGGACATTTGCGGCAGAAGCTGGAAGACAATCCCGCGCTGCCCAGCCATATTCTGACCGAGACCGGCGTCGGTTATCGTTTGAACGAGCACTGAGCGCCCGTACCCGCGACCGGCCGCCGGCTGCGTCAAGCACGCGCGGCTTGTTGTACAATTCCCGTTGATCCTTCATTACGGCTCCCCATGCGCTCACGTCTGATTCTGATTGCACTGCTCGGCCTCGCGGCCTGCTCGTCCGCTCCCCCTCTGGTTCCTTATTCTTCCCAGCCCGCGCCGGTGGCGGGCCGGGCCGATCTGGAGCAGATCGAGGTCGGTGCCTTGCCGTCCTGGCCGGGACCGTCGCTGGCCGGCTCGCTGGAGGCTTTTCGCCGCACCTGCCGCGAGACCGGACAGCGCCGCGACTGGAGGGCGGTCTGCGCGGCGGCGGCTACGCTGGATGCCCGCGACGAAGACGCTATCCGGCGCTTTTTCGAAGCGCGTTTCAGTGCCTGGCAGCTGCATGACGGGGCGCGCGAGCGCGGTCTGATCACCGGTTACTATGAGCCCATGCTCAATGGCAGCCTGAACCGCAGCGAGCGTACGCCCTATCCGGTGTATGGCGTTCCCTCCGATCTGATGACGCTGGATCTGCCTGCCGCGGCGCGCACGCGCAGCGTGGCGGTTGCGCGGCGGGCGGCAGGCAACCGGCTGGTCTGGGTTCCCGGCGTCAGTACGCCGGGAGCGGGGCAGGTCGAGGTCTGGTTGTCCGATTTCCCGGCCGCGATGCATGGCGGGAGTCTGAAAGGACGGATAGAAGGCGGACGTCTGCTGCCGTATTACACCCGCGCCGAAATCGCGCGCGGGCAGGGGGGCGCGCGCGCGCCCGTGCTGGCCTGGGTCGACGATGCGGTCGAACTGTTCTTTTTGCAGGTTCAGGGTTCCGGGCGGATTCAGCTCGACGATGGCCGCATCCTGCGCGTTGGCGTTGCCGACAATAACGGTTATGCCTATGTCTCCATCGGCCGCTGGCTCGCCGACCACGGGCAGTTGCCCTTGTCCTCGGCATCGATGCAAGGCATACAGGGCTGGGTGCGTACCAACCCGCAGCGGCAGCAGGAGCTGTTCGATGTCAATCCGCGCTATGTCTATTTCCGCGCGTCCGCCGCCGGTGCCGAGGGACCGGTCGGCGCGCTGGGCGTGCCCTTGACCGATGGCTACAGCATTGCGGTCGACCCGCGCTATATCCCGCTCGGGACGCCGGTCTGGCTGTCGACCACCTGGCCGCAGTCCGATGCGCCGCTCGCACGTCTGGTCGCGGCGCAGGATGTCGGCAATGCCATTCGCGGTGCCCTGCGCGCGGATCTGTTCTGGGGTTATGGCACCGAAGCCGGGTTGTACGCGGGCAGGATGAAGCAACAGGGCAGCTTGTGGCTGCTGCTGCCCAAGGGCGTGCGTCCGGGCGCCTGATGGATCATGGCCACCACCAGCGGCTGTGCTGCGCAGCGAGCCAGTCGCGGTAGGCGGGCCGGTAGCGTGCGAGAAAGGCCGGCTCCAGCGCCGCGGGGCAAACGTATTCGTAGCGTTCGCCGCGCGCCCCGGCCCGCTCGCCATTGTCCGGCGTGCAGTAGCTGAGCAGACCCTCGGCGCGCGCCTTCAGATAGGCGTTGCGGTCGAAGCCGATGCCGAAGCGGGCGCAGGAGTCGGCATGCTTGTCCAGCCTCCAGACGCCGTAACCCTGCCTGCCGTCCGACAGCCCGACCGTGGCCGGTGTCTTGCTGCGGCATTCCTGTTCATTCATCGTGGCGCAGCCGGCCAGCAGGGCCGGCAGCAGACACAGCAGCAAGCGTTTGTTCATCCTGATCCCCCTTTTCCATTTTGTGCCCCGCCGACGTCGCGCGCAGGCCAATCCAGCAACTAGCAGTTTAATCCGGTCGTGGCCGCGTCGCGCGCTTCATGCACTAAAGCACATGACAACGTCGGGGGGGGCCAAGGCGCCCGGATAGCCCCCTGCGTGTGTTCGCATGACGGGAGGGGGACGGCTCCGGGGCGTGGCGCGGTATCGCGGTCGCAAGGTGCCGCCGGACGGGGATGGGCTATACTCAAGTGACTATCGGACGATAGCCGCAGCCGTCTGCTGCGGCGTCGGCATGCGGGCCATGGGCTTCGACCCAGACCGCCCGCCCGACTAGCGCGATATTTCGACCGAGGCCCATCCCCTCTTCGCCGACAGGGCGGTATGCGTCCCTGTCGAATTCAACGGCCAGTTCCTGCCGCAATGCTGTTCCATTCTGCGCCCATCGACGCAGGGTTCGCTCAAGATCACGGTTCGGGTGATGTCGCCGCATGTCGCGGGGCAAGGGAGTCCTGACCTGGAGCATGAAGTCCGCGATCGGTCCGTCGCTTTAGAAGAGAAAATACCGCATGGCATCAGCGCCCGGTGCGGTGAAGAGAGTGATTTCTTGAAGTGCAGCCAGCGCCGATCTGACGCCGTATCGACTGGTGGCCGACCGCGAGAACTCCCGCGTCGGCCTTGACTCCAACAGTCTGAATTCCGCTTTCCCGCATGTGCCCTGTCGTGTGATCCGCCCGGTGTGCCGCTTGGAGCGAGAGCCGAAGCGGGTGCCCGGCCTGGCCGCGATTGCGATGGACGCGTCCGGCATCATGGCGGCCAAGGCGTGCATGAATCAGCGCGATCGTCGCGAGTGTCGTCAATTGCAACAGCGGGCGATGGTCTGGCGCCCCGCGCTTGAGGCCGGCGATCTGCCCGCCCGTTTCCGCAGGCCGTCGCCGTCGCGATCGCTTCTTTGAGAATCTGAAAGGATGCCGACGTATGTATAGACATGTATTGCTGATCCGTTTTCACGACTCGGCCACCCCCGACGATCTGGCCGGGCTGATGCGGGCGTTCGAGCGGATGCCGGAACGGGTGGCCGGCCTTTCGGCGGTCGAGTGGGGCGAGAACGACAGCCCCGAAGGCAAGAATGCCGGGTTCAGCCATTGCGTGCTGATGACCTTTGCCGATGCGGCGGCCCGCGATGCGTATTTGCCGCATCCTGCGCACGCGGACTTGAAACGCCTGTTCCGCCCCTTGCTGGCCGAACTCGTCGTCGTCGATTATCTGCCGCGTCGCGCATGATCGGCGCAGCCTGAGACAGGGAGGCAACACCATGAGTGCAGCCTATCAACTGGTCGGATTGGCCCAGCATTACGCCTGGGGCGGACGCCGTTTCATCCCCGACCTGATGAAGCTCGACAATCACGGCGACAGCCGCTTTGCCGAGTGGTGGCTGGGCGCGCACGAAGAGGCGCCGTCCATCGTCATGACCCCGCTCGGCCCGCAGCCGCTGAACTACGCGATCGCGCACGACCCGGACGCCTATCTGGGAGAGGCCTGCCGGCGCTTGCACGGCGAGCGGCTGCCGTTCTTGCTCAAGGTGCTGGATGTGAGCGAACCGTTGTCGATTCAGGTGCATCCCGATGCGGCGATGGCACAGGCGGGCTTCGCGCGCGAAAGCGCGGCGGGCATCGATCTGCATGCCCCCGAACGCAATTACCGCGATCCGTATCCCAAGCCCGAGATGATGGTCGCGCTGTCGCCCTTCTGGTTGCTGCATGGTTTTCGCGAGCGGGCCGCGATCGAAGCCGCGCTGGAGGCGCGGCCTGAGCTGCGTGGTTTGTCGCCGGTCCTGGGCGGAGGCACGATGACGGACTTCTATCGCTATCTGCTGTTGCTGTCGCAAGCGGCGTTGTACGAGATTCTCTCGCCGCTGATCCTGCGTTTGCAGAATGAAGAGACGGCAACGGACAGCCCCGATGACTGGATGGCCCGGGTCGGCGACCCGGCGCGTCCCGACTGCGGACTGTTCGCGTTTTATCTGCTCAACCTCGTGTGTCTGCAGCCGGGCCAGGCCATCTATCAGCCGGCACGGCTGCCGCATGCCTATCTGCGAGGTCGCAACGTCGAGCTGATGGCGAACTCGGACAATGTGCTGCGCGCCGGGTTGACCGCCAAGCATGTCGACGCCGAAGCGCTGCTGGAGGTCGTGGATTGCTCGCCCGTGACGCCGCGGGTGATTGCCGCTGCCGGCCCCGATGCCCGGCTCATGCGTTTCGAGTTGCCGGGCGAGACCTGGTTTGCGCTGGATCGCGTCGGCCTGCTGGCCGGCGAGGAGGTGGCGCTAACGGCGAGCGGGCCGGAAATGATTCTGGTCGTGGCCGGGGCGGTGACCTTGTCGGCGGCGGTCGCTACGCTGCAGCTGGCTCAGGGGCAGAGCGCCTATCTGCAGCCGGGGACGCCATACCGGCTGTGGGCCGGGCAGGGGGGGACCGCCTATCGGGCACGCTGCCCTTGAGGCGGAGCGTGCCGTTTCCTTTCGCCGCGGTGCGCTGTTAGAATCCGGGCCGGACCCTTACTTCAGGATGGATACCGCGTGAGCGAACCCAAACCCGCGTCCTCCCGCCTTGCGCACGCCTGGCGCCCGGCCCTGGCGGCGCTCTCGTTTGCCGCCTATCCGGTATTCTCCCACTTCACTACGGTGGCGCTGGCCAACAGTGCCATGGGGGCGGTATTCGCCATTGCGCCGATGCTGGCGGTCGGGCTGCTCGCGGGCTGGCGCACGCGCTGGCGCGGTGCGGCGCTATTGGGCACCGTCCTGGCGATAGCGGGGATGTGGCGCGTATTTCCCCTGGTCGAACGTCATTTCAACTGGGTGTATTTCATACAAAATGCAGGGACCAACGGGGCCTTGGGCATGGTGTTCGGCTTGACGCTGCTGCCGGGGGCATTGCCGATCTGTACGCGGTTTTCCCGCATGCTGGGCGAGGCGCAGAGTCCGCGGATGGACCGTTATACGCGCGGGGTGACTCTTGCCTGGACGCTGTTTTTCGCGACGATTACCGCGCTGTCCACGCTATTGTTCTTTGCCGCGCCGGTCTGGGTGTGGTCCACCTTCGCCAATCTGCTGTATTTTCCGCTACTCGCCGCCATGTTTGCCTGCGAATACGCGCTGCGCCGACGCCGGTTTCCGCACGTGGCGCAGCAGACGCTGGCGCAGGCCATGCGCTCCGCCCGCGCGCTGTTCGACCGCCGCGCTTGAACGGACCGCTTGCTTACTGGGCCGTTTCCACCGGAGCGGCCGAGCCGTCGCGGTGGAAGGCCCGGTGCACGCCTGCGCTCACATTCCTGGCTGCGTCGCGGAAGCCGTGGCCGACTGCCGTCGCACCGCGCTTGACCTCATGGCCGACTTCGCTGGCGGCCTTGTGGATGCCGTGTCCAATGCGCACGACGCCGCGCTTGATGTCCTGGCCCGCCACGTGGGCGTCCTGCGACAGGGTGGATTCGTTCTGGGGCGCCGCTGGGGCATCCTCGCTATAGGCCGGTGCGGCCAGAAGTGCGGATAGCGCGAGGGCGAACAGCGTGTTGCGCATCGATTTCGCCATGGGGGCTCCCTTATTCAAGTTGTGACCGCAGCGTCACGGTCTCCAGACCGGAGCGGGCCAATTCGTCCAGCACGCGCGGCAAAACGGCGACGATCACCGGGGTGCCTTGCGCGGTGCGGGCGGCATTGCCGTCATGCAGCAGAAGGATATCCCCTCCCCGTAGTCGGTGCAACAAACGGGCTGTTACCCGTTCGGCCGAGACTTCGCGCGTATCGTAGCCGCGCCGCGTCCAACTGGCCAGAAGCAGGCCGCGCGCGGATAGCAGCGGGTCGAGCCAGGGGTTGCGCAGTCCGGCCGGGGCCCGGAAGAAGAGCGGCGTCTGCCCGGACAGGCGGGCCAGCGTGTGTTGTGCCTCGTCGATTTCGCGCGCCATGCGCACCGGGCCGAGCAGGGAAAAATCCAGGCGATGGCGTTGGCTGTGGCTTTCCACGGCGTGTCCGGCAGCCATGATGGCGGCTATGAGCTCGGGATGGCGCCGCGCGCGTTCGCCGATACAGAAAAAAGTGGCGTGGGCGCGATGCCGGTGCAGGATGTCGAGCACGAGCGGGGTGACTTCGGGGTCGGGACCGTCGTCTATGGTGATCGCCACCGCTTGTGGTGTCGGCAGGCGTGTCCAGTTGGTGCCGAGCGTCTGTGAACGCGGCCACAGGCCGGCGCCGGCCAGCAGGAGGTGATCGATGAGCAGTGCCGCGACCGGCCACGGCCAGTGGCGTGGCCACAGGATGAGGGCCGGCACGCAGAGCAGGTGGCAGCAGGCGGAGCCGAGCAGCAGCGGCGCCGGCCGCCAGCGCGGCCGCTTCATGGCTGCTCGCGCTTTATCGTGGCCAGCATCCGTGGCCACAGACGGCTCCAGGTCGGCCAGTCGTGACCGCCTGCGATGCGTTCAACCCGTGCCGGCGGCAAGGTGGCGGCCATGAGTTCCAGTCCGTCCGCGAAGCGGTCGTCGCGGCCGAAACCCAGGTATAACGGCAGTTCGCGCTGCTGTCCGAGCCAGCGCCAGACGCGGCGTTCGTCGTCGTCTTCTGCTCCGCCGCTCCAGCGGGCGGGGCCGCCGGCGGCGGCGATCTCGCGCGTGAGCAGACGGTTGCCGGGGTAGGGGGCGAGCAGGCACACGCCTGCCAGCGAGGTCGGGTCGAGCGCGGCGGCGCCGAGTGCAAGCAGGCCGCCCATGGATATTCCGGCCAGCCAGATCCTGTAGCCGGCCGCGCGTGCGGGCAGCATCACCTCGGCATCGAGCCGGGCGAGTGCATCGGCGCTTTCCATCGCCTGCGGCGCGAGCGCGGGCAGCCAGATATCGGCGCCCCGCATGCCCTCGTGCAGGGCGGCGGCGAAGCCGTTTTCGAGGAAGTCATCCGGTGCCTGCCAGGCGCCGGGCAACAGGATCATGAGCGTATCCGAGCGGCGCTGCGGCGTCGCGTCGAGTTTCAGTATATGCATCGGCGGGCCATGATGGCTGACAGCAGCAGCGCCAGGATGGCGCCGGGACCGACCGTGTCGCCCAGCGCCTGCAATACGGGCACGCTGGAGGCGGCGAGCAGGCCGAAACCGGAAACGGTCGCCAGATTGGCAAACAGCAGCGAGGCCAGGGTACGGGCCTGTCCGGCATCGGCGCGGCGGTCGAAGAATAAAGCGTAGTTCGAGCCAACGGCGACAATCAGCAGCATGCCGACCAGATGCAGAATGGTCAGTTGCACGCCGGCCAGCACGAGTCCCGCCGTGACCAGCAGCACCGCGATGGCCAGCGGCGCAACGATACCGAGCACGCGGCGCGCATCGCGCAGGGCGACCGAGAGCAGCACGACTATGCCCCCCAGTCCGGAACACGACAGTACGATGGCCTCGCGCAGATAACCGCCGTAGAGTCGGTTGGTCTCATTCTTGATATCGAGCAGCAGAGGCTGCCCGGGCAGTCCGTTGATCGCCGCGCGCACCCGGCTGCTGTCGATGTCGCGTCCGGGAGGGGCGCGCAGCGGCAGCAGCGCGCTCCAGTGCGTCCCGCGCCCTTGCAGCAGGGCGTCTACCGCCAGCGCCAGCGTGCTGCCGTCCAGATCGGCACGGTCGAGCAGCGGTGCCCGGCGTGCGGCCTCGACATCGCTCAGAAAGCCGGCCAGGCGTTCCGCCTTGAGCGGAAGGTCCTGCGTCGCCTCGTTCAGACGCTCGCGCAGGACGTCGGGTGCGGGCAGCGCCGCCCGGCGCTGCCATTGGGTGCGCTGGCTGGGCAGGTATTTCGCCGGAGTGTCGAATCCTGCCAGCACTCCCGCGTCGACCAGGGGTTGCAAGCGACTGGCGGCCTGCTCGGCTCCGATCAGCGCCGCTTCGCGCGATGGGGCGGGAATGACCACGAGCAGTCGGGTATCGGGGGCGCCAAGGTCGGCGCGCAGCCGTGCGTCGAGCGCCATATCGGCAGCAGGGACGGGACTGAGCGATGACAGCTGGTCGTTCCATATCGTGTCACGGTGCTGGACCAGAACGGCGATGGCCGCCAGCGCCAGCACCGCGACAAGCGGCCGCAGCGCGGGCGCCCGGCTCAGGGCAGAGACCAGGCGCCGCCCGAGAGGGGTGGTGTCGCGTACCTTGAAGCCGTCCGGCAGCAGCAAGGGCAGTATATGGCGCGTGACCAGCGCAGCGGTCGACAGCCCGGCGATCGAATACAGGCCTAGCTGGGCGAGTCCAGGAAACCCGGAAAACAGCAGCGAGGCGAAGCCGATCACCGAGGTCAGCACGCCGAGGCGGATCGTTGGCCAGAAGTCGGCTATCCAGTTGCCTGTCTTGCGCCGTTCGCTCTGGACGAACAGATAAATCGAGTAATCGACCGCCTCGCCGATCAGGGTGGTGCCGAAGCCTAGGGTCAGACCATGCACCGTGCCGAAGCCGAGGCTGACGGCGGCAACGCCGGCCAGCGCTCCGCAGGCGACAGGCAGAATGCCGAGCAGCAGGGCGGTGAACGAGCGGTAGAGCAGCAGCAGCAGGGCGATCACCAAGACCGCGCCGAGGGCGGACAGACGCAGCGCCTCGTGTTCTATCGTCGCGCGCGAGGTGACGGCGAAGACGCCGGGTCCGCTCATTTGCAGCGCGACGCCCTGGGCGCCGCTGGCCGTGCGCGCCTGTTCGAAGGCGGCGCGCAGGTGGCCGACCGCCCGCTGCTGTGCATCGATGTCGGCGCCGGAGGCGCGCGTATGCGCAAGCAACACGGCACGCTGCCCGTCGCGCGAAATCCAGACGCCGTCGCCGCTCATCGCCTGCTGGCCGGTGCCTAGCCGGGAGATTATCTGTATCAGTTCGCCGCTCGGGTCGCGCGGCAGCAAGGGTTTGACCATCATGCCCAGCGGGGACGCGATCAGATCTATGCTGTCGGAAAGGGCGGCGTGCAGGCCGCCGCGGCTGAAATGCGCGGCGTCTACGGCGGGGCTGAGCAGATAGCGGTGCGAGAACAACAGCGCACGCTCGCGCTCGAGTCCAACCGGTTCGCCATTGGCTACCGCGCTGAAATCGGGGTCGCCGCGCAGGCGGGCGGCCATCGCCCGCGAGATCTTCGCGCGCGTCGGCGCGTCGGCACCCTCGATGCCGACCAGGACCAGCCGCGACAGCACGCCTTCGCGCAACTGATCGACCAGGATGCGCTGTTCCGGCGTCGGCCGTTGCGGCAGGAAGGCCGACATATCGGTGCTTACCCGCGTTTGTGCGACGACAGCGGCACAGGCGAGGACAAAGGCGAGCCACAGGGCGAGGATGCCGCGCCGCGTCAGTCTCATGGCGCCGGGCTCCGGGTGATGGTCATGACCGAACGGTCGCCGTCCTTCTGCACGATCTCGATGCTGGTGACGTTATCGCGTGAGCCGCCGATGCGGATGCGCTGGACGTAGGCGCTGGCGCCGGAACCCGAATCCGTCGGCGTCAACGACAACTGCCAACGTTCGGGGCCGCCTTCCAGTTCAAGCCGGAACAGGCGTTCGAGCGCCTTGCGATCCCCGGCCATCGTGCCGCGTATGCTGTCGGTGAAGGCGGCGATCTGCGGGTAGTCCTGCAATTGCATGCTGCGGCGCTGCTTGCCGCGGATGAAGGTCAACTCGTGGCCATCCAGGATCATGTCTTCCGCTTTGGGACGCAAGGTGCGTTTTTCCAGGTGGCCGGGCGCCTGATAGACGAGTTCGCCCGACGATTCGATCGGGCGGTCGAGAATGGCGATGTATTTCTTTTCGACAAACGTGGCTTGCGCGCCGCGGGTTTGCGCGAGGGTCTGCATCAGTTGGGCGATGTCGAAGCCGGCAGCGCCGGCATGGGCGGCCAGCAGTAGCAGGATGAAGGGCAGCGCACGGCGGCGGAAGACGCGGCGGAGCAGGCTGGTGGAGTCATTCATGGGAGCGTTCGTTTGTCCTTGCGGCATCGCGCACGGGCGCGCGCCAGAAATCGAAGAAGTTGAACCAGTTGTACGGCGCGGCGCGGCAATTGCGCTCGAGTGCAGCGACGTAGGCCGCTTGCGCGGCGGCCAGGGCCGCACTGCGAGGGCCGGGAACGCTGAAATCGGCCAGTTGCTCGAAGCGCACCCGGTAGCGGTTGCCGCCGAGATAAATGCCGGACATGAAAACGACCGGGCGGCGCAACAAGGCGGCGATGCGCAGCGGCCCCGAGGGGAAGCGCGCATTCTCGCCCAGGAAGGGAAGGGTCACGCCTTCTTCTTCGGCCAGGCTACGGTCGCCCAGCATGCCTATGACCACGCCATCGTCCAGGCGTTCGCGTGCCTGGAGCATGGCATTGATATGGCCTAGCTCTATGATGTCGGGCCGGGCGCCTGGATTGATGCCGTCGAGGGCGGCATTGATTTTGCGCGCGTTGTCAGAATACATCATCAGGGCGATGCGAAGATCGGGGCAGCGTCGGCCCTGGGTGCGGATGATCTCGAAACTGCCGTGGTGCGAACCGAGCAAGAAGGCTCCGCGGCGCTCCGCCACCAGCCCGGCGATGATGTCCTCGCCTTCGACCTCGACGTCGAAGAGGTCGAAACGGTCGTTGAGCAAGTAGACGCGGTCGTGCACCGTGCTGGCAAAGGTCAGCAGGTGCCGATAGACGTCGGTGTGGCGTATTTCGCGTTGCAGTACGCGCGCCAGGTAGGCTCGCGACGCCGCTCGCGCTTCGCGGTTGGTTGCCATGAAGTAGGCGGTGACCAGACGCAGGACCGCGCGTCCGACCGGACGACCGAGCTGCAGGGAAATCCAGGTCATCAGACGCAGCATGGTCAAGCTGCCGCGCTCGTCGCGGGTGCGCCAGGCGGCGGCAGGCGATGTCATCGGCCATCCTCCGGTGCCAGGGACAGGCTGCCGCTGGCGATCTTGAGCTCCTGCGCTGCGATATCGAACAGCAGGCGCTGCCCCGGTCCTGCGCGCACGCTCAGGCAGAGTTCCACACCCGGCCCGACCGGGTTGAGGAATTTGGCGGCAGTGACTTGCGTCACCTTGCGGCCGGTGGCGGCCTGGATGCTATCGATCGCCGCGGACAATAGCAGCACGCCCGGCACGACCGGATGGCCGGGAAAGTGCCCGGCAAAAGCCGGGTGGTCGTGCGGGAAGCTCAACCGCGTATCGGGAAAGGAGGGGATCATCCTGCGTGTTCCTCGGCCCTGGCCGTTGCCGCCAGCGCCCAGAGCGCGGCCAGCGGCAGTTTGCCGCTGGCGTTGCGCGGCAGGGCGGCGACGAAAATCAGCGGGCGTGGCAGAAAAACCGGGTCGATGCGTTGCCGCAAGGCCGCCAGAACCGCCGCGGCATCGAGGCCGGGTGCGGCCACCACGGCGGTCAGGCGCGTCACCCCGTCGGGGACTTCGTTCTGCGGCATGAAGAAGGCTCCATCCAGCACGCCGGGAATCGTTCGCAGTTGCTGATCGAGATAGGCCAGCGAGTTGCGTTTGCCTGCGATATTGATCAAGTCGGCATTGCGACCGAGCAGCAGAAAGCGGTCGTCATCGCCCAGGCGGACGCGATCGTTGAGTATGCATCCCTGGCCCAGGTGGGCGCCGCTGACACGGGTGCCGCTGTCGAGTTCATGCAGGCGGATGCCCGGGTAGAGCCGCCATTGCTCATCCTGGGCCGGCCGCCGCTGAGCGATCTGGCCGGTTTCGGTGCTGCCGTAGATTTCCAGCAAAGGTGCCCGGCAGACCGCTTCCGCTTCCCGCGCCAGTGCTTGCGACAGCGGGGCGGTGGCGGACAGCACCAGGTCGACCGCGGGGAGCGGCAGCCCGGCGTCGAGTAGCGCGCGCAGATGAAAAGGCGTGATCACCAGCAGGCGCGGACGCGGCAGCGCATCCAGCTGTCGACAGATGTCGGCCGGGAAGAACGGACGTTCCGCGCTGAACGCGGCTCCCGCCTGCCAGGCCATCAATACCGTCGTTTCAAAGCCGAACATATGCTGGGCCGGTACGGTGCCGATGATCGCATGCGGGCGGGCGGCATCGAGGCCGAGCAGATCGGCGCCGCCTCTCACCCCCTGCACCAGCATATCCCAGGTCTTGCGATGCGGCTGCGGCTCGCCGGTGGAACCGGAGGTGAAGACCCAGGCGACTTCGCGCGCGCCGTCTATCTGCGGAATCGGGCCTTGCCAGTCGGCCGCAACCTCGCCATCGGGATAGGCGAGGCGCGGCAGACCGAGCCGGTCTTCTGTCTCGTCGCTCAGGCAAATGACGTCCGGCGCGAGCCGGCGCAGCTGTCTGCCGTTTTCTGCGGTCAGCGCCGCCGGCAGCAGACAGATGCGGCCGGACACGATGGCCGCCGCCAGAGCGACGGCGAAGCGATAACGGTCGACACAGGTATTGACCATGAACCGGCTGTCGGGCAGCAGGCGAGCGACGCGTTCGATGTCGGCCAGAAAGTGGCGCAGCGTGACCGCGGCGCCAGCCCGGTAGGCGACGACATCGTCCAGGTCGCGGTGAGCGAGCAGTGGAATCGGATTAGCGGTCATGGGCGGTGCTGGATGCAGGCACGGCCAGACTCATCGGGTGCGCTGAGCGGCGATGTGACGGACCAGATTGGCGAGCGAACTGAAAATGGTGGCATTGTCCTCGCTGTCGGAGCGAAGCTGGAAGCCGTACTGCTTGGATACGACCAGCGCCAGTTCGAGGATGTCGACGGAGTCGAGTCCGAGCCCGTCGCCGTATAAGGGGGCGGAGGGATCGATTGCGGCCGGGTCCATCTCCAGGTTCAATGCCTCCACCAGAAGGGCGGCGACTTCGCGCGTGAGAGCGGGGTCGGAAGGAGCGGCATTCGGGGTAACGGTGTTCATCATGTTTGGAGCGCTAAAAGGGGTGAAAATCCCCCTCTGTCGGAGGGGTTTGAGTAGCTAAAACCTTGTATCTTATGTTAGAACACATGCGTAATCAATGCGCGCGCTGCGTGCGGGCTAGCACGAGAGATGGCGTTCGCGGCAACAATTGTGTGAGTTTTTGTTAAAATGGCTGGCCGACCTTGTGCCCTGACCTGGCATATTACCCGATCAATTGTCCGGAATGCTTATTGTGAGCCCCCTGTTATTTTCAAGTTATACCGCAAGCAGCGCCATGGGGTGCGGGCTCGCGCCGATGCTTGCCATGCTCAAAGGCGAAGGCAGCGGCCTGCGCCCATGCACGTTCGATGCCGTGGGGCTGGAAACCTGTACCGGGCAAGTCGCGTCCATCGATTGCGAGCGCCTGCGCGCGGATCTGGCCGCCTTCGACTGCCGCAATAACAGGCTGGCGCAGCTGGGCCTGCGCCAGGACGGATTCGCCGTGGCCGTTGGCGAGGCCGCGCGGCGCTTCGGACGCGACCGCATCGGCGTCTTTCTGGGGACCAGTACCTCCGGCGGGTTCGAAACCGAGCAGGCCTATCGCCATCGCGATCCTGTCAGCGGGGCTCTGCCGGATGATTTCCGTTATGCGGGTACGCATAATTTCTTCTCTGTCGCCGATTTCACCCGCCGCTACCTCGACGTGTCCGGCCCCGCGCATGTGATTTCGACCGCCTGTTCGTCCAGTGCCAAAGTGTTTGCTGCCGCCGCACGCTATATCGAGGCTGGCGTGATCGATGCCGCCGTCGTCGGCGGCGTCGATTCCCTGTGCTTGACCACCTTGTATGGCTTCAATTCCTTGCAACTGGTGTCGCCGCGTGCGTGCCGCCCCTTCGACGCGGACCGCGACGGTATTTCCATCGGCGAAGCCGCCGCGTTTGTCCTGCTCGAACGCGCGCCGACCGTGTCGGATGCCGATTATGTATTCCTGCTCGGCGCCGGCGAGTCCAGCGATGCCTACCATATGTCGTCGCCGCATCCGCAAGGCCTGGGCGCCGAGCGGGCGATGAAGGCGGCCCTGCTCTCTGCCGGCGTCGGCACGGCCGATATCGACTATATCAATCTGCACGGTACGGCGACGCCCGGCAACGACGCGGCCGAAGGCTGTGCGGTCGGTCGTCTGTTCGGTCGCGTGACTCCCTGCAGTTCGACCAAGGGGGCCAGCGGGCACACGCTGGGCGCCGCCGGTGCGCTCGAAGCGGTGATCGCGGCGCTTTGCGTGGCAAGCGGATTGATTCCTGGCGGCGTCAACACTGTCCGGTCCGACCCGTCTCTGGATCTCGATTACCGGCTGAAGAACGAAGAACGGCCGGTCGCGCGCGTACTCAGCAATGCCTTCGGTTTTGGCGGAACCAACTGCAGCCTGGTGATCGGCCGGCCTCTGCGGGAGCGGACATGACTATTCTCAGCGCACACATCGCCGGCATTGGCTTGCTGGGGCCCGGTTGTAACAATTGGGAGCAGGGGCGTGCCCTGCTGTCCGCCGACAGCGTCGGCGCCCTGCCGCCGAGCGTGAGTCCCGAACTCGCCTGCCTGCCTGCCAATGAAAGGCGCAGGGCAAGCCGGATCGTCCGCCTGGCCCTGGCCGTCGGGATGGAGGCGGTGGCGCAAGCCGTCGTCTCCCCGGTCGATCTGGCATCCGTGTTTGCTTCTTCCGGCGGCGATGGCCAAAACTGCCACACACTATGCGAAACCCTGGCCGACGATGGTTCGATGGTTTCGCCGACACGCTTCCATAACTCGGTCGTCAATGCGCCGGCCGGCTACTGGAGTATCGCCACGCACGCCACCGCCGCGTCGACCGTGTTGTGCGCTTCCGATGCGAGCTTCGGGGCCGGCTTGCTCGACGCGATGGTCCAGGTCGCCTTCAGCAAGGCTCCCTGTCTGCTGATCGCTTACGACGGCCCCTACCCCGATCCGATGCACCGGGTCCGGCCGATCTCCGATATTTTTGGCGTGGCCCTGCTGCTGACGCCGGCGGGCCATCCTGGGAGCCTGGCGACGCTTGGATTGCAGCGCTCGTCACTCGCGGCGACCCGCTGCGCCGATGCCGCGCTCGAAGCGGTGCGCACGACGATTCCTGCTGCGCGAGCGCTGCCGCTGCTGCAGTGTCTGGCGCGCGGCGGCGGAAGGGTCGTGCTCGACTATCTCGCCCCCGAGACCCTGGCGCTGGAGGTGGAGACGGTATGATGCCGGATCGCGACTGGATTGCGCGCCACATTCCGCATCGGGGCAGCATGTGCTTGCTCGAGCGGGTGCTGGAGTGGGGGCCGGAGCACATTCGCTGCCAAGCGCACAGCCATCATGCACCCGACAATCCGCTGCGGGCCGGTGGCGTGCTGGCGGCGGTTTGTGCCGTCGAGTACGCGGCCCAGGCAATGGCCGTGCACGGTGCGCTGGTATCGGGGCAGGAGGAGGCGCCCGCGATCGGCTACCTCGCCAGCGTGCGCAGCGTCGAGCTGCATGTGGAGCGGCTCGACACCGTGCCGACGGAGCTCGAGGTGTGCGCATGGCATGTGTCGGGCGACGGTGGGCGGGTGTTGTACGATTTTGCCGTGCAGGGGGCGGGACGCAAGCTGGTCGAGGGGCGGGCTGCTGTCATCCTGAAGGTGGCGATGTCGTGACGCGGCCCCAGAGCAGGCGGGGCAGCCGCAGCAGAAAGCCGGCCAGCAGTCGCAGGTGCATGCCGGTGAGCAGCAGGTTGTCGCGGCCGTAGCGGAAGTGGGAGACGCCGCCCTGCTCCGGACGGAAGTAGCTGACCGCGGCCGGTAGATTGATTGCCGCGACGCCGGCCCAGCTGAGCCGGACCACGGCTTCCGGATCGAAATCGAAGCGCCGCATCCAGCGGCGCTTTTGCATGATGGCGAGCAGTGCTGCGACAGGGTAGACACGAAAACCGAACAGCGAGTCGTCGATGTCGGCCCACAGTGTCTCGATCCGGGCCAGGGTATTGGAAATCTTGCGTCCGTTGACGCGCAGGCGCGGGGCGCTGGCGTCGAAGAGCGGACGCCCGAGTATCATGGCGTCCGGCGCGGCGCGCGAGGCGGCGATGAAGGCGGGAATCGCCGCCGCCGGGTGCTGCCCGTCGGCATCCATGGTCAGTATATGGGTGAAACCCGCGCGCGCGGCCGCCTCCATGCCGGCCAGCACCGCGGCGCCCTTGCCCCGGTTCGCGGGCAGGACCAGCACGGTCAGCCCGGGGTCTTCTGCCGCCATCGCCTGCAGCCCCTCGCGACTGCCGTCGTCGCTGCCGTCAATGACCACCCATACCGCATTCCAGTGGCGGCGCGCGTCGGCGACGGTGGCGTAGACCCGGGGACCCGGATTGTAACTGGGGATCAGTACCAGATGACGGCATTGCATGGCGTTCATGGCGAAGGGACCTGTGACAATGGAGGGGGGCGGCTCAGTTCGTCGCGGAAATAGGCTTCCAGCTGCGCATTCAGCGCGTCGGTGTCGTGGGCGAAACGGCGGCCGAGGCGGATGCGGTAACGGATGGGCTGGGGGGCGGGGCGAAACAGCGACCAGCCTTTGCTCAGAAAGGCCGAGTCGGCTTCTATGAATACGGTTTGCACCGGGGCTCCTGCGCGCCTGGCGATCAGGGCGATGCTGCCCTGAAAGGCGTTGACCGGATGCTGCGTCGTGCGCGTCCCTTCGGGAAACAACAGCAGATGGCTGCCATCGGCGAGCGCGGCAGCGGCGCTCGCGATCATGAGGCGCAAGGAATCGTTGGGAATATACCCGGCCAGGCGGGCGCCTGCACCGAGGAACAGGTTGCGCATCAAACCGGCTTTCATGATGCAGACGACATTGGGCAGGCGGGAAACGATCAGCACGGCGTCGAGCAGGCTCGGATGGTTGGGAGCGATGATCAGGGGAGGCGCGCCCCGCAGCGCGTCGAGGGCGGAAAGGTCGAAACGACCGGCACCGAGGCCCGTCAGCAGGGCCAGATAGAGGCGGAAGCCGTTCATGATGGCGAAACGCCCGAGCGGAGCCCCCCGGCGTCGCGGCAAGATCAGGTCCAGCAGCAGTGCGCAGGGCAGCCACGCCAGGCAGATGCCGCCGAGCAGGGCCAAGCCCAGGTAATGCCGCAGGCATTCGTGCGCGGTGCGCGCGGCGCGACCGCAGCGGGAAGCTCGCCAGCGGTGCGCGATGGCCGGTACCCGGAGCAAAGCCGCAACCACGATCCCGCCAAATGCGAGAAACTCCGCCAGCTTGTGCATCGTTCTGCTCCGGTGGCGTCGCCGCCCGGCGACCGGGGAAGCCCCGCGATCGGGCAGATCTCCTCCCCATTGCCCGGGATCGGAAAGCTAGGCGGTTCATCTTGCTGCGGGCTGCGCCGCTTTGTCAATCCGGCCGCATCGTCTCCGGCTCGAGCAGGGCGATCACCACCCGCTTGTTGCGCGCGCCCTTGTTTTCGATCTTGCTGACCGTCAGCGCCCCGATTTCGCCGGTCGCGCGCACGTGGGTGCCGCCACACGGCTGCAGATCGACGCCATCGATGGCGACCAGGCGTATTTCCGGCAGATCGAGCGGCGGGGTCACCGACATGGTCTTGATCAAATCCGGCTGCGTTCTGAGTCTCTCGCCGCTGGTCATGCTGATGGCAAACACCCTGTCTTCGGCGACCAGGCGGTTCAGTTCGCCCTCGATCTGTCCGCGGTCGAGTTCGATTCCTTCCGGCAGCGAAAAATCGAGCCGTCCGCTACCATCGCCGATATTGCCGCCTGTGACGCCATGCGGAACGACCGCCGACAGAAGGTGCAGCGCACCGTGCACGCGCATATGCCGATAGCGGCGTTCCCAGTCCAGTTCCAGCGTCACTGCCGTACCGGGGGCGAGCATGCGGGTGTCGGGGGGAAGCAGATGGAGAATGTCGCGGCTGACTTTGTCGCGACGGGTGTCGATCACGTCGAGGTGGCTGCCGTCGGCGAGCTGCAGCCGTGCGCGGTCGCCCGGCTGCCCGCCGCCCAGCGGGTAGCAGAGGGTGTTTTCCAGTACCAGTCCCTGCGCATCGTGGCGCAGGACGCGGGTTTCGAGACGGGTTTGATAACTGTCGAGGTAGAACTGTTCCTGCACGGCGCGACTCCTGTTTCGACGATGGGCAAGAACAGGATGGAGGCGGCGCGGGCGACTTGCAAGTCGCCCGCCCGCTTTATTGACGCGCGTTGCGGATATTACCGGGGACGGTCGCATCGGGGGCATTGCTGCGCCAGGGGTTGATGTCGAGGCCGCCGCGCCGGGTGTAGCGGGCATAAACCGTCAGCTCGAGCGGCTGGCATTGCCGCTGGATGTCGACAAAGATGCGCTCCACGCACTGTTCGTGAAACTCGTTGTGCCGGCGAAAGCCTATCAGGTAGCGCAGCAGCCCCTCGCGGTCAATGGCCGGCCCGCGGTAACGTATCGTCACGCTGCCCCAGTCGGGTTGCCCTGTCACCAGGCAGTTCGATTTGAGCAGGTCCGAGCACAGGGTCTGGCTGACCATCTGCGTCGCGTCGGCGCTCAGGCGCGACGGGTCCGGGCTATAGTCGTCGATGGCGATGTCGAGTTCGTCTATCGTGTCGCCTTCGAGCTCCTGCAGCCGGCAGGAGGCGAAGTCGCGCGGAAAGGTCAACTCGACCGCGACGTGGCGGCCGGTGGCGCGGGTCAGGTCCATGGACAGTTGCGACTGCAGGGCTTCGCTGCTGTCGAGCCGGGTCTGGTTGAAGCTGTTCAGATAGAGTTTGAACGATTTCGACTCGATCAGGTTTGGCGAGTCGGCCGGGATACGGAACGTGGCGATGGCGATTTGCGGCTTGCCGCGCGCGTTGAGCCAGGACAATTCGTAGCCGGTCCACAGGTCGACGCCGCGAAACGGCAGCGCGGCGTCGTCGACGCCGATTTCGGCGCGCTTGCCCTGGCGCGGGATAGGGAACAGCAGCGACGGATCGTAGTGGTCCTGGTAGTCGACTTTCTTGCCCAGTGGCGAGAATTCGGGGCGTTGTTCGATATTCATGGTCATCCTTTCCGGTCAGACTTCGCGCCGCATGAATTGATGCGCACGCAAGCCGAGAAGATAGAGGGTGGCGAAGTAGCTGGCGGCTCCGCCGGCGATCAGACCGCCGAGGGCGGCGATGCGGACCGATGCGTGCGCATGCCAGTCTATCGGCAGCCAGCGTTGCGCGCCGGCCAGGGTCAGTGCCATCACGGCGATGGCCAGCATCAGGCGCAGCATGAAGGCGGGCCAGCCCGGTTGCGGGCGGTAGATGCCGCGCTTGCGCAACATGGCCAGCAGCAAGGCCGCATTGAGGCAGGAGCCGAGTCCGATCGACAGTGCGAGGCCGGCATGCTGCAAGGGAAATATAAACACCAGATTCAGTCCCTGGGTGACCGCCAGGGTAAACAGCGCGATCCGCACCGGCGTGCGGATATCCTGGCGAGCGTAGAAGCCGGGGGCCAGCACCTTGACCAGAATCAGCCCCAGCAGTCCGATGGCGTAGGCGACCAGCGCGCGCTGCGTCATCGTTACGTCGAGCGGCCCGAACTTGCCGTACATGAAGAGCGTGGCGATCAACGGACGTGCGAGCAGGCCGAGGCCGACCGTCGCCGGCACCGCCAGCAGCAAGGACAGGCGGATGCCCCAGTCGAGCAGGGCGCTGAAGTCCGCGTGGGCGTCGCGGGCGGCATGTCTGGCCAGCGAGGGCAGCAGTATGGTGCCGAGCGCCACGCCCAGCACGCCGGTGGGAAACTCCATCAATCGGTCGGCGTAGTACATCCACGATACGCTGCCCTGCGGCAGGAACGACGCGAAAGTCGAGTTGATGAGCAGGGAGATCTGGGCGATGGAAACGCCGAAAATCGCCGGCCCCATCTGCCGTATCACACGGCGGACCGCCGCATCGCCGAGGACGAGGCGGGGCCGCGGCAGCAAGCCCATCCGTTTCAGGTAGGGGAGCTGGAACAGCAACTGGATCAGACCGCCGACGAATACCGCCCACGCGAGTGCCATCACCGGCGGCTGGAAGGCGTGGGCCAGCCATAGCGCGAAGGCGATGAAACTCAGGTTGAGGAAGGTCGGCGTGAACGCCGGTACCGAAAAGCGGTTCCAGCAGTTCAGTACGCTGCCGGCCAGCGAGGCCAGCGAGATGAAGGCGACATAGGGAAAGGTGATGCGCAGCAGTTCAACCGTCAGCAGAAACTTGCCGGGCGTGCGGTAAAAACCGGGCGCCGAAACCCAGACGATGGCCGGCGCCGCCAGCATGCCGATGACGGTGACGAGGGCGAGGACCAGGCCCAGCATGCCGGCGACGCGGGCGATGAAGTCGCGCGTTTCGGCCTCGCTGCGGGTGTGGCGGTATTCGCCGAGCACGGGGACGAAGGCTTGCGAGAAAGCGCCTTCGGAAAAAATCCGGCGCAGCATGTTGGGCAGCTTGAACGCGATGAAGAAGGCGTCCGTCGCCATGCCGGCCCCGAAGACGCGGGCGATGATGGCGTCGCGCGCGAAGCCGAGGACCCGGGAGACCAGGGTCATGCTGCTGACGGCGGCTAGTGCCTTCAATAAATTCATTGTCTTCAGTCGGTATGCGCTTGGAGCGGTAGTCTACCGGACTTGCCCCCCGCCGCTCCAGACGTAATCCGCGCGCGCCTGCCGCCGTGGGAAAGACCTTCCTCGCAACGCCTGATAATGAAGGCGGAATTTCTGTTGCAAAACGCGATGTTAAGGCATAGAATCGCGGGTTTCAGATTCCGCTCATCAGGAGATAGATTCATGGCTAATAGCGCACAAGCTCGCAAGCGTGCCCGCCAGGCTCTCATGCAACGCGCGCACAACGCCAGCCTGCGCACTGCGTTCCGTACTGCAGTGAAGAAAGTCATCAAGGCTGTTGAAGCCGGCGACAAGGCTGCCGCCAAGGGCGTATTCCAGGCTTCCGTAAAAGTTATCGACCGTATTGCCGACAAGGGCGTGTTCCACAAGAACAAGGCCGCTCGTCACAAGAGCCGTCTGTCCGCTCAGATCAAGGCCATGGCGGTCTGATCGCTGACGCGACAACAGAATACACAAGGGCCTCGCCATCGTGCGGGGCCTTTTGTTATCGGAGGGGCGGGCGCATCAGCGTCCGCCCCTCGGTCGTTTCAGGCGTGCAGCAGCGCGCTCGCCAACCGTGCCATTTCGCCTTCCTCGTCGGTTTGCAAGCGGAAGGCCTTGAGCCGGGATGCCGGTGTGGTGATGCAGCGCGCCTGCGCCAGATTGGCGGCGTGATCGAGTTCGAAGCCCAGCCACGACAGCTGCTGCACCACGCGGGCCCGAACCTCGGGCGAGTGCTCGCCGATACCGGCGGTAAACACCAGTGCGTCCATTCCCTTCATGGCGCAGGCCAGGCTTGCGACTTCGCGGGCGGTCAGGTAGCAGAACAGATCGACGGCTTCGCGCGCCTCCACCGTCTGGCTGGCCAGCAGCACGCGGACATCGGCCGACAGGCCGGAGACGCCGAGCAGACCTGAATTCTTGTACAGCTCGCGTCTGACCTCGGGCACCCCCATGCCTTCGTGCTCCATCCAGTACAGCAGGACCTCGGGATCGAGCGAGCCGGGACGCGTCGACATCATCAGGCCGTCGACCGCGGAAAAACCGGTGCTCGCGGCCACGCTACGGCTGTTGGCGATGGCGCAGGCGCTGGACCCGCTACCCAGGTGGCAGACCACCACGCGCGAGTCGGACAGTCCGATCTCGGGGAAGCGCCGCACGATGGATGCGAATGACAGGCCGTGGAAGCCGTAGCGGCGCACGCCCTCGTCGTGCCAGTGGCGGGCGATGCCGAAGCGCTGTGCGAGCGGTGGCTGCGTGGTGTGGAAGGCGGTATCGAAGCAGGCGATCTGCTTGAGTCCGGGGTCGAGCGACGTAAAGGCGTCGATGACGGACAGGCTGACCGGCTGGTGCAGAGGGGCCAGCGCGATCAGTCCTTCCAGCGTATGGCGGACGTCATCGTCGATATACACGGGGGCGCTGAGCGATGCACCCCCGTGCACGACCCGATGGGCGACGGCGGTGATATGCACCTTGTGGTCGGCCAGTGCGTTGAGCATGGCGCCGACGGCCTCCTCGCGGCTGCCGCCGGGAAGGGATTTTTCCAGCAGGCGCACTCCCTTGGCGTCCTGCAGCAGCAGAACCTCGTCGCGGGAACCGAAACGGTCGACCATGCCGCTGAGCAGCAGCGTCTCGCCATCGGCCCGATAGGCGCGGAATTTGAGAGTGGCGGATCCGGCGTTGACGGCAAGCAGGCAGTGTGGCATCAGCGTTTCCCCTGGCGGCGGTTGTGGGCGAGCAGGTTGGCGACGGCGGCCGAGGCCAGCCGTCCGGTCGAATCTTCAGAGCGACTGGTCAGCACGATGGGCGCACGTGCGCCGACCACGACACCGGCCGAGGCCGCCGCTGCCAGATAGGTCAACTGCTTGCCCAGCATATTGCCCGACTCCAGATCGGGCACCAGCAGGATGTCCGGCTGGCCGGCGACCTTCGAAATGATGCCCTTGGTCTGGGCGGCTTCGAAGGAAATGGCATTGTCGAAGGCCAGCGGACCGTCCAGTTCGCCACCGGTGATCTGGCCGCGCTCTGCCATCTTGCACAGGGCGGCGGCGTCTATGGTCGAGCGAATGTCGGGAGTGATCGTCTCCACGGCCGACAAGATCGCGACCTTCGGACGTTCGATGCCGAGGGCGCGGCAGAAATCGATGGCGTTCTGGCAGATATCGCGCTTGGTCATCAGATCCGGCTCGATATTGATAGCGGCGTCGGTGATGACAATCAGCCGCGGGTAGCTCTCGACGCGGAAGATCCAGCAATGGCTGAGGCGGCGGTCGGTGCGGATGCCGGTGCCGCGTGCGACGACTTCGCCCATGAATTCGTCGGTATGCAGACTGCCTTTCATCAGGATCTCGGCGTCGCCGTTGCGCACCAGTTCCACCGCCTTTTCCGCCGCCGCGTGGCTGTGCGGGACATCGATGATCTGATAGCGCTCGAGGTCGGCGCCGAGATCCTCGGCCACCTTCTTCATCTTGGCGAGCGGGCCTATCAGTATCGGCACGGCCACTTCGTGCAAGCCGGCTTCCAGGGCGCCTTGCATGGACTCCCTGCTGCAGGGATGGGCGACCGCCATCGGGATGGGGCCTTGTGCCTTTGCCTGCTGCAATATTTGCTGGAATGCGTGTTCGTCGCGGATCATGTTGGACTCCTGCGTGCGTTGGTGACGATGCTTTTTTTCCTGCCCGGCGGCGAAGCCGGCTTTCCCATGATGCTAAAGGGGTTGTCTACTTTCAGATTAGTTAGCGTATGCTGCAATGCAATGAGCAAGGCTTTTTTTGTATTGTCCGGGCAGTCGGTTATAATCGCCGGTCGTTCGGGCGCTTGAGTTTCGGAATTTTGACCTTATCTGCCAAGAGTCGGCCCCTCCAAGCCCGGAACGTTTCCGTAGCAGTATCGTGCCGACTATGCCAATGTCAAGGATGGCGGGAGAGCGAACCATGCCTATTTACGAATATCGTTGTGAAAAATGCGGTGCCCAGCAGGAACACCTGCAAAAGATGAGCGATGCGCCGATCGAAAAATGCCCGGCCTGCGGCAGCGAAGGCTATCGCAAATTACTGACTGCCGCCGCCTTTCAACTGAAGGGCAATGGCTGGTACGAGACGGATTTCAAGAATGGTTCCAGCGCACCCGCCGGCGGCCATTCGTGTGGCGCCGGCAAGTGTTCGTGCTGATCCCATGAGCCAGATCCGAATGACTCTGAAGGGCTACCTGGTCACCGGCCTCCTGCTGTGGCTGCCGGTCGCCATCACCTTGTGGGTCCTGCATCTGATCGTGTCGACACTCGATCTGACGATGAACCTGCTGCCCCTGGCATGGCGCCCCGACAACTGGCTCGGCTTGCGCATTCCGGGCCTGGGGGCCTTGTTCGCCGTTCTGGTGGTGCTCGGCACCGGCATGCTGACTGCCAATGTGCTCGGACAGCGCCTGCTGAAGTTCTGGCATGGACTGATTTCCCGCACCCCGGTAGTGAAAACCATCTACAACAGCGTGAAGCAGGTCAGCGACACGGTGTTGTCCGAGTCCGGCCAGGCATTCCGCCATGCCCTGCTGGTGCAGTTTCCGCATCAGGGCGCATGGTGCATCGCCTTCCAGACCGGCAAGCCCGCGGACGAAGTGGCGCGATTGATCGGAGACGAGGAGTTTGTCAGCGTCTACGTCCCGACCACGCCGAATCCGACGTCGGGCTATTTCATCATGGTGGCGAAAAGCGACACCCGGGAACTCGACATGAGCGTGGATGATGCGCTCAAGTACGTGATTTCCATGGGGGTCGTGGCGCCGCAGGACAAAGCGCGTTAAGCTATTTGCCGATTATTTACCGATTGTATCCAGAGATAACAATGCGAACCGATTATTGCGGACTGATTGACAAGAAGTATCTGGGCCAGACCGTGACGGTCAAGGGCTGGGCACACCGACGTCGTGACCACGGCGGCGTGATCTTCATCGACTTGCGCGACCGCGAAGGTCTGGTGCAGGTGGTGATCGATCCGGACACCCCGGAAGCCTTCAAGACGGCCGATGGCAGCCGCAACGAATTCGTGCTGTCGGTGACCGGCATCGTGCGCGAGCGCCCTGCCGGCACGGCCAACAGCAAGATGATTTCGGGCGAGATCGAGATTCTCGCCAAGGAGATCGACGTTCTGAACACCGCGGCCACGCCGCCGTTCCAGATCGACGACGAAAATCTGTCCGAGAACGTTCGCCTGACCAACCGCGTGATCGATCTGCGCCGTCCGCAGATGCAGAAGAACCTGCGCCTGCGCTACCGCGTGGCGATGAGCGTACGCCGTTACCTCGACCGCCAGGGTTTCATCGATATCGAAACGCCGATGCTGACCCGTTCGACGCCGGAAGGTGCACGCGACTACCTGGTTCCGTCGCGCGTCCATCCGGGCGAGTTCTTCGCGTTGCCGCAATCGCCGCAGCTGTTCAAGCAGCTGTTGATGGTCGCCGGCTTCGACCGCTACTACCAGATCACCAAGTGTTTCCGCGATGAGGATCTGCGTGCGGATCGTCAGCCGGAATTCACCCAGATCGATATCGAGACCTCTTTCCTGTCGGAAGCCGAGATCATGGACATCACCGAGACCATGACCCGCGAGCTGTTCGACGAAGTTCTGGACGTCAAGCTCGGCGATTTCCCGCGCATGACCTACGCCGACGCGATGTTCCTGTACGGCTCGGACAAGCCCGATCTGCGTATCCCGCTGGCTTTCACCGAACTCACCGATCTGATGAAGAACGAGACGTTCAAGGTGTTCCGCGCTGCGGCCGATCTGCCCAATGGGCGGGTCGTTGCCCTGCGCATCCCGGGCGGCGCCTCGCTCACGCGCAAGGAAATCGACGAGTACACCCAGTTTGTCGCCATCTACGGCGCCAAGGGTCTGGCTTATATCAAGGTCAACGATGCGACTCGCCTCAGCAACGGCGAGGATAGCGGCCTGCAGTCTCCCATCGTCAAGTTCCTGTCCGAAGCGGCGCTGGTCGAGATCGTCAAGCGCACCGGCGCGGTCGATGGCGACCTGATTTTCTTCGGCGCGGACAAGACCAAGGTCGTGAACGAGGCGATCGGCGCGCTGCGTCTGAAGATCGGCCACGAGAAGGGCTTCGCCGTCAAGGAATGGAAACCGCTGTGGGTGGTCGACTTCCCGATGTTCGAGCATGACGAGGAAGACGACCGCTGGACCGCCTGCCATCACCCGTTCACGGCGCCAAAGCCCGGCCACGAAGACCTGCTTGAGAGCGACCCGGGGGCCTGCCTGGCGCGCGCCTACGATATGGTGCTCAACGGTTGGGAAATCGGCGGTGGTTCCATTCGTATCCATCGCGCCGAGGTGCAGGAAAAAGTGTTCGCCGCGCTGAATATCACCCCGGAAGAACAGCAGAACAAGTTCGGCTTCCTGCTCGACAACCTCAAGTTCGGTGCGCCGCCGCATGGCGGTCTGGCCTTCGGTCTCGATCGGCTGGTTACGCTGATGGCCGGCGCCGAGTCGATTCGCGATGTGATCGCCTTCCCCAAGACCCAGCGTGCGCAGTGCCTGCTGACCAATGCGCCGAACGCCGTGGACGACAAGCAGTTGCGCGAGCTGAATCTGCGCTTGCGGCAGAAGGCCGAACCGGCCCAGGCCTGAGCGGTTCGCTGCCCGATGCACCCCCCGCCCGGAGGCTTCCGTGCGGGGGGTGTTTTTTGTGCCCAGGCTGCCGCAATCTGTCACAGTGGACGAGAAGGCGCGCACCGCGCCCGTTTGCGTCCATTGCGCCGGAGAGACTCATGCCTGCTGCCCAGCACGAACCAATGCCTGCCCCACTTCCCGATCACCTGCGCTTTCATCGCCCTTTCGTGCATCTGGCCTCCACCTTCGGAAACGATGCTTTTGCGCTGAAGGCCGAAGCGTTTGCCCGTTTTTTCGGAACGCCGACCTTCCTCGGCGCGCAGACCCTGATCGTCTTTATCTGGATCGCGGCCAATGTCGCAGGCCTGGTCAAATTCGATGTCTACCCCTTTATTCTGCTCAACCTGGCTTTCAGCTTGCAGGCGGCTTATGCCGCGCCGCTGATCCTGCTCGCGCAGACCCGGCAGGCGGCGCGCGACAAGGCGCATGGCGAAGCCGATGCCCTGCATCGCGAAGCCATCGCCATCGACGTCGCCGGGCAGCAGGCGCACTTGCTCGCGCTATTGGAACAGAACACGCGTTTGACTGAACTGACCAAGACGCTGACCGAGCGCATCGAGGGGCTGACGGTCGAGATGCATCAGCGCTTCGCACGCGGCGAGCCCTGAGTCCCGCGCGGCCGGTCATGGTCAAAACCGGATCGCCGCCTCGGCCGAGGAGCGGGGCGACGCTGACGCGCACATGATGCGCGAGGCGCTGATCGCAAGCGAAACTGCAGACGTGACCGAAGGGGAGGGCTGTGGTGCTTGCCGCGATTGGTTTTGTCATGTCGGCGTCCTATAACGAGGGCAGGGACGCCATGAACGGCGGCTGGCGCCGTTCGTCGGGTCCGGCCTTTTCATTGCATCCGCGACCCCGTTCGAGGCTATCATTTCCACCGCGACCGTTTCTGCCCCGCATGTCAGGGTGCTCGAAACTAACGCAACCCTGGATGGGGTCGCGGGCGAGGATTTTGTTTTCGATGGCCGCGCGACAACACTGATCCTCGCTTTCGTTTCCCCGGACGCCGATTTCGATGTCTTGACGACGGCCCTCAAGCGGGTCGGTGCCGGCGCCCCGTTTCTGGCGGTGGCCGTCGAGGGCGAATTGTGCGCCACGCAGGGCGAACCCTGGTACCGCTCCGGCGGCGGGGGCGTCGTGCTGCAGATTTTCTCGCCCCGGCTGCTGGCTTGTGCCAGCATCCATTCGCTTGCCTTGCAGGTCGGCGCTTCGCTCCTGTCCCGCGAACAACGGATCGAGCGCCTGGTCGGCGCGCTCAAAGGGGTCGCGCTGCCGTTTTCCCTGGATGCCCGCGATACCCTGGCGCTGACTTTCATCGATGGCGCCACGGCTTGCGACAGCCTGTTCATGGAAGCGGTCTACCGCAGCGGGCGCTTTCCCTGCCTGTTCGTCGGCGGCCTCTGCGTGCGGCGCTCCGATGCCGGTTTGCCGTCGCTGCACGACGGACAGAAGAGCATGAGCAATCATGCCGTCCTGGTCTTTCTCAAACTGGCGCCTGGCAAACGCTACGGCGTGTTCAAGAGTCATCATTTTCACAAGACCGGCATTGCGTTCTCTCTGCTCGAAGTCGATCCCGGGCGCCGGACGGTGCATTCGGTGATAGATGCGAGCTCCGGCGCCATCGTGCCGATACTGTCGGCGCTCGCCAAGGCCCTGGACTGTCCCACCGACGATTTGCAGCAGCGCCTGCTCGGGCATAGCTTCGGCCTCGACATCGATGGCGAGGTGCATGTTCGTGCGGTATCCGGCATCGATGTCGGCCAGGGAAGCGTGTCGTTATATGGCGACGTCAACTCCGGCGACCAGTTGTTGCTTCTGGTCGGCAAGGATCTTGCCGCGCAGACCGAAGGCGATCTCGCACGGTTTCTGCATGACAAACCCCTGCCGATCGCTGCGATACTCAGCGATTGCATGCTGCGACGCCTGCGGAGTTCCGCTTTGCCGTCCGAGTTGGGGCGCGGCTGGCCGATTCCCGTGGCCGGGCTATCCAGCGCCGGTGAAATCCTCGGCATCATGCTGAACCAGACTCTGGTCGGCGTTTTTTTCTTCGATGGCGGCGAGCCGTTTTACGATGCCGTGGTCGACGGGTTTCCGTTGCATTACGCGCGATTCTGCGATTACTTCACGCGCAGCCGACTCAAGCGCACCGAAGTCCTCAACGGCTTGCGCAGCGGCCTGATGCGCTTGCTGCTGGATGATATCCACGTCGTACTGTCGCGTGAGAAGGGGGATCACGCATGCCTGGGGCCGCTGTCATCCGGACTCGCCGCGATTCGGCAGACCTTGCAGGCCGATGCCTGGAACGAGGGCGATGTGTCGGACATCGAGTCGATGATAGGTTACCGCCGCCGCTACGAAGAAAACCTTTGGCGCCAGGCCAATTTCGACGATCTGACCGGTTTGCCCAACCGGGTGCTGATGCTCGATCGCCTCGGCCAGGCCATTGCCCAGGCGCAGCGCACAAAGCTGTCTTGCGCCTTGTTATATCTCGATCTCGACCGCTTCAAGCGGGTCAACGACACGCTCGGGCATACTGCCGGCGATGCACTTTTGCGCGAGCTCGCGCAGCGCTTGCGCAAGTGCCTGCGCGAGGGCGATACGGTGTCGCGTCTCGGCGGCGACGAGTTTGTCATCATATTGCCCGGCCTGTTGCGCGCCTATCAGGCGGCCAAGGTGGCCGAGCACGTGATCCGCGCCGTTGCGCTACCGTTTGAAATCCGCTCGGCTGAGCCGTCGGTGACCGCCAGTGTCGGCATCGCCCTGTTTCCGAACGACGGTCAGGATAGTCAGACGCTGCTGCGCAACGCCGATCTCGCCATGTACAAGGCAAAGGAGGCGGGGCGCAACGGCTACCGCTTCTTCACCCAGGCGCTGAACAGCAAGCTGCTGCGGCGCAGCGCGCAAGAGGCCCGGCTGCGGGGAGCGCTCGAGCGCGGTGAGATGCGTCTGTATTATCAGCCCATCTTCGATTTGAACAGTGGCGCTGCTGTCGAGCTGGAAGGCTTGCTGCGCTGGCAGGATGAGGCAGGACATCTGAGCCTGCCGGGCGAGTTCTTTGCCTTGGCGGAGGAGGCGGGGCTGCTCAAGAGCCTGGGCGACTGGGTCCTGGAAAACGCCTGCCGGGATATGCAGTCCGGGCTGGGCGCCGCTGCCTTCCCCGACCGGGTGGCGGTCAATGTCTCGGCGCGCCAGCTGCAGGCGCCGGAGTTCGCCGACTGGGTGGCGGCGTTGTTATCCGGCTACGGCTTTGCTCCGCAGCGGCTGGATCTGGAAATCACGGAAAGCATCCTGATGGACGAGAGGCTGGAGACCGTCCGCAATCTGACCCGTCTGTGCGATATCGGCATCGGGCTGTCGATAGACGATTTCGGCATGGGCAAGGCCTCGCTCGCTCACTTGCAGCGTTACCCCCTCAGTACGCTGAAAATCGACGGTTCCTTTATCCACCACATGCTGGAGCGCGAGCAGACCGGGCGCCTGGTGGAAGCGATGATTGCAATGGGGCACGCTATGGGGTGGCGCATGATAGCCGAGGGGGTCGAAACCGAAGGGCAGCGCGATTTTCTGTTGCGGCATCGTTGCGATCTGGCGCAAGGCTACTGGTTCGGGCGGCCCGCACCCGCACTCGAGTTGCTGGCCGGCGCCTTGCCTGTACGGTGAGCGCGTCGTTGCAATGCAACAATTTGTCGCCGGCCTTTGTTGTCCCGGCCGTTCAGCCTGTAGACTGGACGTGAGCGGCAAGAGTGTAAAAATGCCGATATGCATTGGATGACAACCGGGAGCTGGGCATGTCCGAAGAGAACAGCAAATGGGGGAATTTGAGTACGCGCATCACCCTGGTCGCCGCATTGGCCATTTCGCTCGGTTTCGCCGGCATGATAGGGCTGATCGCCAAGCAGGGCTACGATTCGGCGCTGGAGCGAGGCTACCAGTTGGCATCCGAGCAGGCCGGAAGTTATGCCAAGGATGCCGAGATGGATCTCGCAACCGGCTTTGCCTTGCCCCACCACCTGGCCGATGCCATGCTCGGGATAAAGCGTATCGGCCCACCCGATCGCAAGCTGGCCGATGCCGTTCTGCTGCGCCTGCTCGATAACGCGCCGCGCTCGATCGGGCTGTGGATGCTGTGGGAACCCAATGCCTTCGACGGCAGGGACGATGCTTTCCGCCTGGAATGGCCGAAGCAGGATCCGAGCGGACGCTATACGCCCTACGTCACCAGGAATGCGCAAGGCGCCGCGCAGATGGATGTCATGATGGACCCGCCGCGGGTCAAGGAGTTTCCCAAATTCAAGGACCATCCACAGAGTTATCGGCCCGATTATGAAAAAGCCGGCTGGGGCGATTTCTATTTCGTTCCCAAGCAGCGCGGACGCGACACGATCACCGAACCGTTTCCCTACGAAGTCCAGGGCAAGCAGGTGCTGGAAAGCTCGCTGGTCGTCGTGATGAAGGACGGCGGCGGCAAGATGTTGGGCGTTGCGGCGACCGATGTCTCGCTCGGCCAGTTGCAGCAGCGTTTCGGCGGCGTCCACCCGGATGAAACCGGCTATCTGACCATGCTGTCGGAAGGCGGGCTCTATGTCGTCACCCCGAAAGCCGATCGCTTGGGCAAAGCGGTGGCCAAGGACGACCCGCTGGCGCCGTTCATGGAGAAGATCCGGCGCGGCGAGCGTTTCGTCTACGAGGCGCAGGGCTTCACCCACTTCTACAGCCCGGTCAGAGTGGGCGAGACCGGGCAGTTCTGGTCGCTGGGCGTCAGCATCCCCACTGCGGCCATCACCGCCGACGCCAGACGGCAGAGCCTGACGGCCATCGCCATCGGCGTCGTCGCCCTGATCGTGATCCTGCTGTTGCTGACGGCCGTGGTGAAAGCCCTGACCCGTCCCTTGCACCGCATGGCCGACACCATGGCGCAACTGGCATCCGGACGCGGCGATCTGACTGTGCGTCTGGAGGTGGTCAATCGCGATGAAATCGGGCGTATGGCGGATTCGTTCAATCGTCTGATCGGCTCATTGCGCGAGATGTTCATCGATGTACGCGAACAGAGCCGGGCGGTGACGGCGGCGGCTGGCGCTTTGGCCGATTCGGCCTTGCAGGTCGAGCGCGCCTCGTCGACGCAATCGGATGCGGCCAGCGCCACGGCCGCCGGGGTCGAGCAGGTGACGGTCAGCGTGCAGCACATCGCGTCGTCGGCGCAGGATGCCGAGGCGGCCGCGCGCGAAACGGGCGAACTGACCGAGCAGAGCGTCGCGGCGGTGCAGAAAGTCACCGGCGAGATACGGCGCATGACAGACAGCATGCATGAACTGGCGGCGCGGGTGCACGGTCTGGGAGCCCGCTCCAGCGAGGTCAGCACCATCGTCGGCGTGATCCGGGACATTGCCGATCAGACCAATCTGCTGGCGCTCAACGCGGCGATCGAAGCGGCGCGCGCCGGCGAGACCGGCCGCGGCTTTGCGGTGGTGGCCGATGAAGTGCGCAAGCTGGCCGGCCGCACCGCGGAGGCGACGCTGCAGATTTCCGGCATCGTGAGCGCGATCGGCAGCGAGACCCTGGCGGCGGTGGACGACGTGAAGAGCAGCAGCGCCAGCGTGGACTTGAGCGTCGGCATCGCCGAGGACTCGGATCGCATCATGCGCGAAGTGCTGCAGCGCAGCCAGCGGCTGGTCGGCAGCATCGTCGATATCGCTGCGGCGACGCGCGAGCAGTCGTCGGCCAGTACCGAAATCGCGCAAAACGTGGAACGGATCAGCACGATGGCGCAAAGCAATAGCGAGGTCGTGCGCCAGGTGGCGGATTCGGTGCAGCAATTGCGCGAGCTGTCGACCAGTCTGGAAAACCTGGTCTCCAATTTCCGGCTGTAGGTCTGTGGCGCGGCGCTCAGTCCGGCAGCGCGGCCTTCAGCGCCAGCCAGACGCGCTCGACATCTTCGTCGCGGGTGCGCCAGTTGCTGAAGGCCGCGCGCACGCCCCAGCGGCCGTGGTGAAAGGTTGGCGTGACGAAGGCTTCGCCGGCGTCCCGCACGCGCATCACGAAGGACTGGACCTTCGCTTCGCCAGCCGCGCCCTCCGCATTGTCGCGCAGGGTAAAGCAGACGACATTGAGCCGCGTCGGCGCGAGAGCGACGAAGTCGGGCGAGGCGTCGATGTGCGCCGCAAGCCGTTGCGCATGGCGTATGCAACGCTCGACGATGTCGCGCACGCCATCGCGGCCATAGGCGCGCAAGGCAAACCAGGTCGGCAGTGCGCGCAGCCGGCGCGAGTTCTCGGGGGTCAGATGCACGAAATCGGGTGTCGCGCCCGGCGCTCCCAGGTACGCGGCGCTGTTGCGGAACACGCGCAGCTGCAGATCCTGGCGGCGGGTGAACTGAACGGCGGCGTCGTAGGGGACGTTCAGCCATTTGTGCAAGTCGATGCAGATCGAATCGGCCTCCGAGAGTCCGTTCACACGGTCGGCGGCGGCTGGAGCCAGCGCGGCGAAGGCGCCGAAGGCGGCGTCGATGTGCAGCCAGAACGGATAGCGTTCGCGCAGCGCGCCGATGGCGGCAAGATCGTCGAAATCGACGCTGTTGACGGTGCCTGCATTGGCGACCACGATGCAGGCCTCGCCTTGCAGTCCGGCCAGGCGCGCCTCCAGCGCCGCGATGTCCACCGCTTCGCGCCCCGCCAGCAGCGGTAGCGTTTCGACGGCCTGGCGTCCGAGGCCGAGCATGGATGCCGCCTTGAAAATGCTGGAGTGCGGCGCACCCGACAGGATGTGCACCGCACCGAGCGCGGCGATGCCCGATTCCGATACCTGCAGGCCGCGGTGTTCGCCTACCCATTCCCGTCCGAGAGCCAGACCGACGAAGTTGGACAGGGTCGCGCCGGTGACAAAGGCGCCGCTGAAGCCGTTGTCGAGACCGAACAGCTCGCGCAGCTGCGCAAGCGTCTCGCGTTCGAGATCCGGGGCGCTGCCGTCGATGCCCGATGTCGGGTTCTGGTCGTAGCACGAAACCAGCCAGTCGGCGGCCAGCGCCGCCGGCGTGGCTCCCCCCGTGACAAAGCCGAGATAGCGTGGCCCGGCGCTGGCGGCGAAACCGGCGGCGTAGCGCGCATTGAAGTCGGCCAGCGCCGAGGCAAACCCGGTTCCGGTCCGGCTCAGCGCCTGCGGTGCTTGCGGCGCCGTCGCGCAGGCGACGGCCCGCGTGTCGAGCGATGCGATGACGCGTAGGGCATCCTGCAGGGTGTGTTCGAGCACGCCGGCAATGCCGGCCTGGTCTTGGGCGAGGGCGGGGGTCATGGAGCGCTCCTGTGGGGATGGGCAATGCAACGAGCGTAGCCGACATCGTATGACTTATGGTTAAATCATCCTGTCTACCTGGTAAGTTTTGCTTAAATAACGACAATGCCCCGCCTTCCTTCGCTTGCCGCACTACGTACGTTCGATGCCGTCGCGCGCCATCTGCACTTTCGCCGTGCGGCGGAAGAACTCGCCGTCAGCCACGCGGCGGTCAGCCAGCATATTCGCCAACTGGAGCAGGACCTGGGCGTGCTGTTGTTTCAACGCAGCCGTGCCGGCGTCGAGATGACGGCCGAAGGGCGCACCTTGGCCGGCGGCGCCGTGCCGGCTTTCGATCTGTTGCGCAACACCGTCGCCGCCGTGCACCGCGGCCGGTCGGGGGCGGCGCCATCCGCCTTGCGCGTCAGCCTGCTGCCCTCGCTGGCGACGTGCTGGCTGTATCCGCGCGTGCCCGGCTGGCCGGCGGAGGAGAGTGGAATCGAACTCGAGCTGGAAACCAGCACTCGCATCGTTGCATTCGGTGCGGCGGCGAGCGGCCCCGACGCCGCCATACGGCACGGTGCGGGCGATTGGCCGGGCTTGACCGCGGAGCGGCTGTGCGGAGACTGGCTGCTGGCCGCGATCAGCCCGGCGCTGCTGGCCCGCCTGGGCGGGCGCGGGCTCGCCCCCGAGCGCCTGTTCGAGAGCGCGCCTCTTCTGCGCCATGCCGGTGTGTCATGGCCGGCATGGTTCGCTCAAGTGGGGGTCTCGCCGCAGAGCACCCGCACCGGCCCCCTGTTTCGCGATGCGGGCGTGATGGTCGAGGCCTGCAAGGCGGGGCAGGGCATCTGTCTGACGCGCCGCACCCTGCTGGCCGATGCGCTGGCAGCCGGTACCCTCGCGTGCGCCCATCCGGCGGCGCTGGCGACCGAGTGGGGCAACTATCTGGTCTATCCGGCCGGCGACGCCTCGCCCGCGGTTCGCTTGCTGCGCGACTGGCTGCTGCAACAGATGCGGCACTCGGGGTTTCATGTCGCGCCATGAGCTTGCGGCCCTGCGGCCATCGTTTTTCATTATGATGAACAGGTTTATTTCTCTCGCCGGTCGAGTCCATGCCTCTGTTGCTGCTGTTGTTCGCCTGTCTGCTTCCGGCCGCGGCGGCCGCGAGCCCCACCGTGTGGCCGCGTCCGCAGCAGCAATGGCTGGCCGCGCATCCTGTCTTGCGCGTTGGACTGGTCCTGCGTCCCCCCTACGTCATTTACGATGCGGAAAGCCGTGAATATCGCGGCGCCGATATCGACCTGATGCGTTTGCTGCAGCGCCGGCTCGGCGTCGCGTTCAAGGTGGTGCCGGCCGGTGACGAGGCCGAGCTCGAGCGGCTTGGCGTGCGTCATGATATCGATCTGGCGTTCGGTGTCGAAGAAACGCCGCATCGTCTGCGCTTCTGGCTGTTCAGCCAGCCCTATTTGAAGGTGCCGTTTCTGATGGTGGCGCGGGCGCAAGCGCCGGTTCCGGCATCGCCGGGCGACTTGGGCGAAGCGTCGGTGGTGTTGACCGATGTGACACTCGACCGGTTTTTGCTGCGCAACTATCCGCTGCTGTTGCGCGAAACGGTGGTCTCGACCCAGGAAGCCTTGCACCGCACGCATGCCGGCACGGCGCACGCGGCGCTGATCGACGGCGCCGAGGTGCGTTACTGGCTGGGCGGACCGGTATTCCGCGATTTGCGGATCGGCGGCGAAGTCGGCTTCTACACCGCGCCGCGTGTTGCGGTACGCGATGACTGGCCGTTGCTGAGCGATATCCTCGACCGCGCACTGGCGTCGATTCCGCGTAGCGATTTGCAGCAGATCGAGCAGAGCTGGATCGATCCCGGTCGCCATCCCTGGTGGGAAGGGGGCGCATTCTGGGGCGCAATCGCCTTGCTCGCGCTGTTGGCGGCGCTGACCTTCGCCCTGCTGACGATGAATAACCGGCGCCTGAACCGGGCGATCGAGCTGCAATTGCGGCAACGCGAGGAAGAATTGCAGTTGCGTCATGCGCAGGCACTGCAACTGCTGCACTCTCAGTTCACCATGGATCATAGCCCGATAGGCATCCTGCGCCTGTACTGGGACGGGCGCATCCAGTATGCGAACCAGGCCTTGTGCGACAGCCTGGGGCAGCCGCAATTGCAGGTGCAGGGCATGCGGCTGCAGGATATCGACCCCTCGCTCGACCAGCGCGACTGGTTGACGTTCTGGAAGTCATTGCGTCAGCGCCGTTTTCTCGCTTACGAGAGCCGGCACCGTTGCCGCGACGGTCGCTTTATTCCGGTGGAAGTCCATGCCTGTCTGTTGTCCTACGACAATCGCGAGTACCTGGTGCTGTTCGTGTCCGATATCAGCGAGCGGCAGCGCATCCGTGGCGCGCTGGAGGCGAGCGAGGCACGCTTCCGTGAATTGGCCAACCATGTGCCGGGCATGGTGTTCCAATTGCGGCAGGAGTCCGACGACAGTCCGCCCGACCTGGTCTATCTGAGCGACGCCTGTGCCGATATCTGCGGCTTTCCCGCGTCGGTCGTGCTGGCTGACCCGGATCAGTTGTTCGGTATCGTGCATCCGCAGGACCTCGCCGGCTTTCGCGCGAGTTTGACGCTGGCGATGCAGGGGGGAGAAGCGTGGAACTGGCAGGGGCGTGTGGTGACGGTATTGAGCCAGGAGCGCTGGGTCGACCTCAAGGCCAGTCGTCGCCGCGACGCGCAGGGGGTGTCGACTTGGGATGGCATGGCGTGGGATATCACCGCCAACAAGCGCAGCGAGCAGTCGCTGGCCGAATCGCGCTGGCTGCTGCGCGAACTCGCCGCACACCATGAAGCGTTGCGCGAGAAGGAAAAGGCCAGCATCGCGCGCGAAGTGCACGACGAGCTTGGGCAGATGCTGACCGCGCTCAAGATCGAAACCTCGATGTGCGAAATGGCGGTCGGCGCGTCGCGTCCCGATGTGATGCAGCGCCTGTCCGGAATGAAAAAATCGATAGACCAGACGCTGCAGATCGCCCGCAATGTGGTGACGGCGCTGCGTCCGCCAGCGCTGGATCTCGGGCTGGCGGCGGCGCTGGAATGGCTGGCGCAGCGTATCGTCGACCGCTTGTCGCTGCACTGCGACGTCGATATTGCCGAGGGCCTGCCCGAACTCGACGATGCCCGCGCCGTGATCCTGTTTCGCATCGTGCAGGAGGCGCTGACCAATGTGGCGCGCCACGCCGCTGCGAGTCACGTCGTCATCCGCCTCGCCTACACCGATGCCGAGCTGGTGCTGAAAGTCGAAGACGATGGCCGCGGTTTCGATCCGGCGGCGATGTCGCGTTCCTTCGGCCTGGTCGGCATCCGCGAGCGGGTATGGATGTTGCGAGGCAGCGTCGAAGTCGATAGCGCGCCGGGAGCCGGCGCGCGCATCATCGTTCGCATTCCCTTTACCGACAAGGCCGTCACATGATCCGCGTTCTGATTGCCGAAGACCATACCCTGGTGCGCGAAGGTATCAAGCAGTTGTTGTCCATGGCCGACGATATTGAAGTGGTCGGCGAAGCCAGCGACGGCGACGTGCTGTTCGCCGCCTTGCGTGAAACCGCCTGCGAGGTGCTGCTGCTGGACATGACCATGCCCGGGCCGCATGGCATCGAGGCGATCAAGCGCATCGCTGCGTTGCCGCAGGCGCCGCGCATCCTGGTGCTGACCATGCATAACGAAACCCAGATCGCCAGCCGCGCGCTGAAGGCCGGCGCCAGCGGCTTCGCGACCAAGGACAGCGAGCCGACCATGCTGCTCGCGGCCATCCGCAAAGTGGCGGCCGGACGCCGCTATATCGATCCGGCGCTGGCCGACCGCATGGTCTTCGAGATGGGGATGGGCGATGCGCGTCCTCCGCACGAAACCCTGTCTGAGCGCGAATACCAGATTTTCGAACTGCTGGTGAGCGGTGTCAGCGTGACTGAAATCGGCGAACGGCTGTCTATCAGCTCCAAAACCGTCAGCACCCATAAAATCCGGTTGCTGCAGAAACTCAATCTGACGACGACGGCCGACCTGGTGCGCTATGCCTTCGAAGCGCAGTTGTTCACCCCGGGAGTCTAGCGTTGCACCAGGCGGGGAGCGTTCTCCAATCGCCCGCTGCGCCAGTAGGCATCGATAGCGTGGCGCTGCGCCGGCCTGTTTCTGCTGCCTCGCGTCCGCACACCGGCGGTCGCGGCCTTTTCTTCCCGCCGTCCAGGCACGGCTTCGTGTAGGGCGATTCCTACACGAGACTGCCTTTTTTTCTGACAGAAAAATCCGCTCAGACTGATGTGACGCATGCCGGCGTGCGCCGATGATGGATGCATGTCGTGGCAGGGAATCAATCCTGTCCGAACCGGCCCGAGAGGATTGCGAAATGAGTCAGATCGAAACCGACGCTCCCATCGTCAGCTTCCGCAATGTACAAAAAAGTTACGATGGCGATGCGTTGATCGTCAAAAACCTCAATCTGGATATTCGCCGCGGCGAATTTCTGACCCTGCTCGGTCCGTCCGGCTCGGGCAAGACGACCAGCCTGATGATACTGGCCGGCTTCGAAGAACCGTCTTCCGGCGATATCGTGCTTGAAGGGCGTTCGCTCAATCGCGTGCCGCCGCACAAGCGCGACATCGGCATGGTGTTTCAGAACTACGCGCTGTTCCCGCATCTGACCGTAGAAGAGAATCTGGCCTTTCCGCTCAAGGTGCGCAAACTCGACAGCCTGACCATACGCAGCAAGGTTGCGCGTGCGCTGTCCATGATCGAACTGGACAAGTATGCGCACCGCTACCCGGCGCAACTGTCGGGGGGGCAGCAGCAGCGGGTGGCGCTGGCGCGCGCGCTGGTGTTCGAGCCCAAGCTGGTGTTGATGGATGAGCCGCTCGGTGCGCTCGACAAGCAGTTGCGCGAGCACATGCAGATCGAGATCAAGCATATCCACAAGCAGCTGGGTGTCACCGTGGTCTATGTGACACATGATCAGAGCGAAGCGCTCACCATGTCCGACCGGGTCGCCGTTTTCCACGACGGCGAAATCCGGCAGATCGATACCCCGCTCGGCCTGTACGAGCATCCGAGAAGCTCCTTCGTTGCCAACTTTATCGGCGAAAACAACCAGCTGAACGGCACCCTGTTGCAGCGCCACGGCGAAACCTGCGAGATTCAGCTGCCTTACGGCGAACGGGTGACCGCGCGCGCGACCAATATCGGCGAGGTCGGCGGGGCCGTGTCGGTTTCCATCCGTCCGGAACGGGTCCTGATCAACGGGGCCTCGCACGATTCCAGTAATCGTTTCAACGGTCGCATTCAGGAGTTCATCTATCTTGGCGACCACGTCCGCATCCGCATGGAGGTCTGCGGCAACCCCGATTTCATCGTGAAGATGCCGATCAACCAGCTCGATACGCATCTGCGCGAAGACGATGTGGTCCCGCTGGGATGGTCGGTGGAACATGCGCGCGCGCTCGACCCGATCTGAGACGTGCAGGATGTCCGCCCTCGCCGGTCGTATCCCCGGCGCGGGGCGGTTTGTGCAGAAATCAGGACTTTGTGTTCATTTATTGCTGTGAGGAAACCCGACATGACGTTTAACGCTCCCAAGTGGCTCGCCCTGAGCTGTCTGATCCCGCTGGCCGCGCATGCCGCCACCGATCTCACTCTGATCTCCTTTGGCGGATCGAACAAGGATGCCCAGGTCAAGGCCTATTACGGCCCGTTCCAGAAGACGAGCGGCGTCCATCTGGTGACCGGCGAGTACAACGGCGAGATGGCCAAGATCAAGGCCATGGTCGAAGCCGGCAATATCGGCTGGGACGTGGTCGAGGTGGAAACGCCGGAACTGATCCGCGGCTGCGACGAAGGACTGTTCGAGAAGCTGGACTGGAGCCAGATCGGCAACAAGAAAGATTTCGTTCCGGCCGCGGTCAGCCAGTGCGGCGCCGGTATTTTTGTGTGGTCGACGGCGCTGACGTATAACGCCGCCAAGCTGAAGGGAACGCCGACCGGCTGGAAGGATTTCTGGGATCTGAAGAAATTTCCGGGCAAGCGCGGCCTGCGCAAGGGGGCCAAGTACACGCTGGAATTCGCCCTGCTCGCCGACGGGGTGAAGCCGGCCGATGTGTACAAGGTGCTGGCGACCAAGGCCGGTGTCGATCGCGCGTTCAAGAAGCTCGATCAGATCAAGCCGGCGATCCAGTGGTGGGATGCCGGTGCTCAACCGGCCCAGTTCCTGGCATCCGGCGACGTGGTCATGAGCTCGGCATACAACGGCCGCATCGCGCTGGCGCAGAAGGATGGCAACAAAAACCTGAAGATTGTCTGGGGCGGCAGCATCTACGATGTCGACTCCTGGGCCATCGTCAAGGGCTCGCCCAAGAAGGCTGAAGCATTGAAGTACATCGCTTTTGCCAGCAAGCCGCAATACCAGAAGATCTATTCCGAGAACATCGCCTATGGTCCGACCAACGTCAAGGCATTGCCCCTGCTGAGCAAGGCCGTGCAGGCCGACTTGCCGACCGCGGCCGCCAACATCAAGAATGCCATGGCACTTAACGTGCAATTCTGGGTGGATAACGGCGAAGAACTCGAGCAACGCTTCAACGCCTGGGCAGCCAAGTAAGCGGCTGTTTTACCGTGGCCCGGCCGGGGTGCCGACCGGGCCCTTCATGCGAGCGAGACGACGATGAGCGATATGAGTCCTGCCGTGCTGCTGACGAATACCGGGGTGCCGATGAAGGCGCAGCTGCGCCGCATCGAACGCGTCAGCCAGCTGAAGTCGCTGGCGCTGATCCTGCCCCTGCTGCTGTTTTTGATCGTGACCTTCATGCTGCCTATCGCCGCCATGTTGCGGCAAAGCGTGAGCAACCCGGAAGTGGTGCGCGTGATGCCCGCCACCTTGCAGGCGCTCAAGCACTGGAATGGCAAGACCATGCCGGATGAGGCCACCAGCCGCGCGCTGCTGTCCGATCTGACCCGCGCAGGCGGAGACGGATACGCGCTGGCCGCGGCCGGCAAACGACTGAATATGGAAATCGCCGGCTATCGCAGCCTGGTGATGAAGACGGTGCGGCATTTGCCCGAAGAGCGTGCGGCGCCGTCTGCCCGCGCCGCGCTGTTGACGGTCGACGATCGCTGGGGCGATCCTGCCTACTGGCACGCGATTGCGCGCAATGCCTCTCCCACGACGCCGTTTTACCTGCTGGCCTCGCTCGACCACAATGTCAACGATCAGGGCGAAGTCGTGCATTCCGAGCCGGACCGCGCGATCTATCTCGATGTGTTCGCGCGTACTTTCGGCATGAGTCTGGTCGTGACCCTGGTGTGCGTTCTGCTGGGCTTTCCGGTGGCCTACCTGCTGGCGACGCTGCCGACGCGCAAGAGCAATCTGCTGATGATTCTGGTGCTGCTGCCGTTCTGGACATCGGTGCTGGTGCGTGTCGCCGCCTGGATCGTGCTGCTGCAATCCGGGGGGCTGATCAATTCGGCGCTGATCGGGCTAGGCCTGACGCGCGAACCGCTGGAGCTGGTGTTCAACCGTACCGGCGTCTACATCTCCATGGTCCATATCCTGCTGCCGTTCATGATTCTGCCCATCTATAGCGTGATGCGCGGGATTTCACCCAGCTATATGCGGGCGGCGATTTCGCTGGGCAGCCACCCCATCCTCAGCTTCTGGCGCGTCTATTTTCCGCAGACCGTCGCCGGACTGGCGGCGGGCGGCCTGCTGGTGTTTATCCTCAGTATCGGCTATTACATCACGCCGGCCTTGCTCGGCGGCCCGAAGGATCAGATGGTCAGTTATTTCGTCGCCTTCTATACCAATACCACCGTCAACTGGGGCATGGCCACTTCGCTGGGGACGCTGCTGCTGCTGGCGACACTCATCCTGTACGCCGTGTACAACCGCCTCATCGGCGCCAACCGACTGCAACTGGGCTGAGCCCCGCCAACGGAGACCGCCATGCAATCCTTCGTCACGCTGCCCGAACGCATCTGGTACTACACCTTCCGCGTCATCTGCGCGCTGGTGCTGCTGTTCCTGGTGCTGCCCATCCTCGTGATCGTGCCGTTGTCGTTCAATTCGAGCGAGTTTCTGCTCTATCCGCTGACAGGATTTTCCCTGCGCTGGTATCAGGACTTTTTCCATTCGCCGGAATGGATGAATTCGCTTAAGAACAGCGCCATCGTCGCACCGTCGGCGACGGTCGTGGCGACCTTGCTCGGAACCATGGCCGCGGTCGGTCTGACCCGGGCGCGCTTTCGCGGCAAGGCGCTGCTGATGGGCGTGCTGATCTCGCCGATGGTGGTGCCCGTGGTCATTCTCGGCGTTGCCAGCTATCTGTTTTTTGCTCCGCTCGGCCTGACCAGCGGCTACGGTCTGCTGATCATGACCCACGCTGCGCTCGGCGTTCCCTTCGTCATCATTACCGTCAGCGCGACCTTGCAGGGCTTCAATACCAACTTGCTGCGCGCGGCCAGCAGCCTTGGCTCAACGCCGCTGCATGCGTTTTTCCGCATCACCTTGCCGCTGATCGCCCCCGGCGTGGTCTCGGGGGCCTTGTTCGCATTCGGCACCTCTTTCGACGAGGTGGTGGTCACGCTGTTTCTGGCGGGGCCGGAACAGACGACCTTGCCGCGGCAGATGTTCAGCGGCATTCGCGAGAATATCAGCCCGACCATCGCCGCCGTGGCGACGATACTGATCGCCATTTCGGTGTGCATGCTGCTGGCGCTCGAATTCCTGCGCGGCAGGGCCGAGAAACTGCGTTCCTCCTTGCCCGGGGCTTAGGAGGCTGTTTACTGCGACGGGCGTCGTGCCCGCCGCGCTTCACTTGGATAGGATCCGACAGATGGACAGGCAAACGTTGATCGACAATACGAGCTTGGCGCAGCGGCGCCGGGCCGCCACCTCGCTTGGAGTCGGTGTTGCGACCGATATCTACCCGGTGCGCGCGAAAAACGCCGAAGTATGGGATGGGGAAGGGCGACGCTACATCGATTTCGCCGCCGGGATCGCCGTTTTGAACACCGGGCACCTGCACCCCAGGGTGCAGGCGGCAGCCAAGGCGCAACTCGATCAGTTCTCGCACACCTGTTATCAGGTGCTGCCCTACGCCGGCTATGTCGAACTGGCCGAGCGTCTGAACGCGCTGGCGCCGATCGAGGGACCGGCCAAGTCGCTGTTTGTGACCACCGGTGCCGAAGCGGTCGAAAACGCGGTGAAAATCGCCCGCGCCGCCACCGGCCGTCCCGGCATCATCTCCTTCAACGGCGGTTTCCATGGCCGCACGAATCTGACCATGGCGCTGACCGGCAAGGTTGCACCGTACAAGATCGGTTTCGGCCCGCTGGCGGGGGGCGTCTACCATGCCGCCTATCCCAACGCGCTGCATGGGATCAGCTGCGCCGATGCGCTGGCCAGTGTGGAAGCCCTGTTCAAATACGATATCGCGGCGCAGGAAGTGGCCGCCATCCTGATCGAGCCGGTGCAGGGCGAGGGGGGCTTCGTGCCCGCGCCGGCCGAATTCATGCACGCGCTGCGTGCTCTGTGCGACCGGCACGGCATCCTGCTGATCGCCGACGAAGTCCAGTCCGGCTTCGCGCGGACCGGCAAGCTGTTTGCCATGGAGTATTTCGACGTCAAGCCCGATCTGATGTGTATCGCCAAATCGCTGGCCGGCGGGCTGCCCCTGTCCGGCGTGGTCGGTCGCGCCGCATTGATGGATGCGCCCGTAGTCGGCGGTCTGGGCGGCACCTATGGCGGCAATCCGGTGGCGATCGCCGCCGCGCTGGCGGTACTGGACGTCATCGAAGACGAAGACTTGTGCCGGCGTGCCGATGCCATTGGTGCCCGCATCAAGGCACGGCTGGGCGCACTGGCGGCACGCGTGCCCCAGATTGCCGACGTGCGCGGCCCGGGCGCGATGGTCGCGGTCGAGTTCATGCAAGACGGCGAGCCGGCGCAGGCTTTCCTGGGGCGCGTGAAGGCGCGGGCGCTCGAGCTGGGGCTGATCTTGCTGTCGTGTGGCGTCTACGGCAATGTGATCCGCTTCCTGTGCCCGCTGACGATTGAAGACACGGTGCTGGAAGAGGCGCTCGACATCCTCGAGCGCTCGCTGCTCGACGCCGGCGAGTAAGTTCCGACTCGCGCCGCACGCCCCCGCTTCCGCAAGGAAGGGGGGCATTTTTATGGCATCCGACCGCCGTCGGCGATCGGCGCCCGCTATTTTTCTACCCTTGGAATGCCTTCATGACTTCTTATGAGTTTCATACCGTCCCCCACATCGTGGTGCAGGTGGGGGCCGCCGCGCGGCTGGGCGAAATACTGGCTCCGCGCTTCAAGGAGCGTCAGGCGTGCATCGTGACCGATGCCGGTTTGCTTCAGAGCGGATTGCTCGCCCCGGCCCTGGAGAGTCTCGAGTCGGCAGGCTGGCGGGTCGACGTGATCGCCGACGTGCAGGCCGACCCGCCGGAACGGGTGGTGCTGGATATCGCCGCGCGCGCGCGCTCGCTCGATTGCCGGCTGGTGATCGGGCTGGGCGGAGGTTCCTCGCTCGATGTGGCCAAGCTCGTTGCCGTGCTGCTGGCCAGCGACCGGCCTTTGTCCGATATGTATGGCATCGACAAGGTCGGTGGCGGACGTCTGCCGCTGGTGCAGATCCCGACGACGGCCGGGACCGGTTCCGAAGTCACGCCGATATCGATCGTCACCACCGGCGAGACGACCAAGAGCGGCATTGTGGACAACACCTTGTATGCCGACCTGGTGGTTCTAGATGCCGACCTGACGCTGGGGCTGCCCGCAAGCGTCACGGCAGCGACCGGAATCGATGCCATGGTGCACGCCATCGAGGCTTTCACCAGCCGCCATCGCAAGAATCCGTTGTCGGACCAACTGGCGATCAATGCCCTGCGCCTGCTCGGCCGCAGCCTGCTCAAGGCCTGCCGCTTCGGACAGGACCTGCGGGCCCGGGAAGATATGCTGCTGGGCGCCATGCTGGCCGGGCAGGCCTTCGCCAATGCGCCGGTAGCGGCCGTACATGCGCTGGCCTATCCGATCGGCGGCCTGTTCCATGTTGCGCACGGTCTGTCCAATGCGCTGGTGTTGCCGCATGTCCTGCGTCACAACAGCACGCGTTGTGCGGATCTGTATGCGCAACTGGCCGACGAGGTTCTGCCCGTTCCCTTGCGCGGGTCGGTCGCGGAGCGCTCGGAAGCCTGGGTTCGCCATTTTGAAACGCTGATCGCGGCATCGGGATTGCCGAGCCGCCTGCGCGATGTCGGCGTGGCCGAGCAGGACATTCCGGCCATGGCCGCCGCCGCCATGCTGCAGACGCGGCTGCTGGACAACAACCCGTGCGAACTCGGGTTGGCCGATGTCACGGCCATCTACGAACGCGCGTGGTAACCCCCGACGAAACGGCATACGGATTGAAATGATCATGTCGCAGACCAGGCTTTATTTTTTGTCCTCCGGAGTGCTGGAGAGCGAAAAACACTACTTCACCCTGAACCGTGGGCAGGGCGAAGCCTTTACCGTCCCCGTTCCGTTTTTCTTCGTCGAACATGACGGCGCGAGGGTGCTGCTCGATACCGGCAATTCGATCAAGGTGTGCGCGAATCCGCGCGAGCATTGGGGAAGCGCCGTCGACGCCTATTACCCGCGGATGGGCCCGTCCGACTATGTCGTGAATCAGCTGGCCGCGCTGGGCTGCGCGCCGGAAGCGGTGACGCACATCGTTCTGTCGCATCTGCACCTGGATCACGCGGGCGGGATCAAGTCCTTTCCCGGAGCACGCCTCGTCGTCCAGCAGCGCGAGTACGATTGGGCGTTCAGCGAAGCGAACACTCAGCACGGGGCTTATATCCAGGCCGACCTGACCGGCATCGCGGCCAGGCAGTGGCTGTGCATCGACGGTGAATTCGATCTGTTCGGTGACGGCAGCGTCTGTGCGTTTCCCACGCCGGGGCACACGCCAGGTCATCAGTCCTTCCTGATTCGTCTTGCCAGCGGCAAGCGTTTCGTGCTGACCGGCGATGCCTGCTACACGACGGAAAATCTGGAGGAGGACATTCCACCGGGTCTGGTCTGGGATGCGGAGACGAGCCGGGCCAGCATGCAGGCGATCAGGCGGATCGCCCGCGAGAACGGAGCGGAGGTCATCGTCGGTCACGATCCCGTGGCTTGGGGAGCCTGGCGGCATGCTCCGGCGTTCTACTCATAGCCCGTGCGGCACAAAGGGGAAAAAGGAGGCGGCCATAAAGCGAAACCCCCCCTCTTCCAGAGGAAGGGGGGGCTTGTTTTTATGTTGTTTGCAGCGGTTTCCCTTTTTTGCGGGATATAGAACGTCCCGCGGCGATATCTTTTACAGGTCCTTCGCGTTTTCGGCGAGGTAGGCGGCAACGCCGGCCGTATCGGCCTTCATCCCCTTTTTGCCCTTGTTCCAACCCGCCGGGCACACTTCGCCGTGTTCTTCGAAGAATTGCAGCGCGTCGACCATGCGCAGCGCTTCGTCGATATTGCGACCCAGCGGCAGGTCATTGACCACCTGGTGACGCACCTGGCCGGCGCGATCGATCAGGAAGGTGCCGCGGAAAGCGACACCGCCTGCCGTCTCGACGTCGAAGGCCTGCGCAATCTCATGCTTGAGGTCGGCGACAAGCGTGTAACCGACCTGGCCGATGCCGCCCTTTTCGACGGGCGTGTTACGCCAGGCGCTATGGGTGAACTGGCTGTCGATCGATATGCCGATGACTTCGACATTGCGCTTCTTGAATTCTTCCAGACGGTGATCGAACGCGATCAGTTCCGACGGGCAGACGAAGGTGAAGTCCAGCGGGTAGAAGAATACGACGGCATATTTGCCGGAAGTGGTCTTATGGAAACTGAAGTCGTCGACGATTTCGCCGTTTCCGAGTACTGCGGAGAAAGTCTTTTCGGAGTCAGCAAAAAACGGTGCGCTTTTCCCTACGAGTACAGCCATGTTTTCTCCTTTGCATAGTGCTTGCGACGTAAGCCATCCTGCGACTGGCCTCGCCTAGCAGATGCAAATTTATAAGGCATTTGAACGTTTTACCGCCAATTGTAAATTGATATCGAGACGATTGAATTTCGCAATCGGCGGGGTCGGAGAGGACGGCGTCAGGGGCGACAGTCGGCGGGGGTCGGCTGCGGGTGCAGAATGGCGTTGATCGCCGGCGATTGCACGGCAAGGGCCGCGATCGAGGCCAGGCCGCACACCCACCACAGCATCGCACCGCCCGCACTTGCGTAGATCCAGGTGCCGAGGGCGGGAGCGTATAGCGTGCGCCCGCTCCAGACCGCGCTGTAGACACCCATATAGCGCCCGCGCTGCCGCCCTTCCGAGCGCAGCATCACCAACTGGGCGAGCGAGGGGGACAGCAGCAACTCGCCGAAGGTGATCGCGATCATCATCAGTATGCCCCACAGCGGTCCATTGCCGAAATTGAGCACACAATAGCCGGCGCCGTTGAGGAAAACGCCGAGCGCAGCACAGCGCCCCATCCCCCAGGCCTGCATGCGATGCGCGATCGGCACCTGCAGAAAAACCACCATCAGGCCATTGAGGGTGAACAGATAGCCAAGCCAGCGCGGGTCGAGCTGATAGTCGCGTCGGAGAAACAGGCCGAGCGTGGTATAGGTCTGGTCGAAAATCGCGGTCGCAATCATCAGGGCCAGCATCAGGCGCAGGAACACGCCGTCTCGCCACGGCCCTTGTCTGCCCGCCACCTCGTGGCGACTGGGCGCATTTCTGGCGATGCCAGGGGCCGGGTGGCGGCGGTAGGCCCAGACCATCCAGATCACGGCGAGCAGGGCACTGACGCCATCGCTGAGGTAGACCCAATGATAACCGACCGAAGCCAGCAGGCCGCCGGTGATGCCCGACAAGGCGACCCCCAGATTGGTGGCGACGCGCAGCATGCCTTGTGCGACGGGCCGGCGCGCTTCGGTGCACGGTTCGAGCGCCAGGCGCTGATTGACCGGGCGGAAGGCGCCGTCGGCAATGCCGGCGACCAGCAGCACCGGCAGAAAGGCAGGCAAGGGCAAGGCGGTGCCGAGCAGCACCAGGCAGAGGCCGGAGAGGGTCAGAAACACTCGGGCGAGCATGCGGGGGTCGAAGCGGTCGGACAAGGCGCCGCCTTTGTAGGAGCCGAGCAGCGACCCGGCGCCATAGGCTGAAATCATCAGGCCGACGCTGCGGAAGTCGACACCGTAGCTCTCGTGCAGGTACAGGGGCAGGAACAGTTTGGCCATACCGCCCATATTGATGATCAGGCAACAGACGACCTGGATATACACGGCTGTGGGCAGGCCGCGGTAAGGAAGGGTGATGCGCTTGAGCGCGGCTGAAAAGGGCATGCGTCGGCTTGTCTTGTCATGTTGGGCCGCAGCGACAGTGCGCGGAGAGTAAGAAGAATATAACCCGGCGAGGGGGATATTGAGAATGGATAATATCAAGCAATGCCGGTCTCGGCGTGCCGTAAGCCCTGCGGCTGCGGACATCTTTGCCGCCCGTGCGGCGATTGCGTGCATTCCGGTATTACAATGGCAGCCTGGCTTTGACCGTTAGCATCATGCGCGGCTGCATTTCGGCGCGGGGATGGATACCGTCGCTCTGGAAGCGTGCGAGATCGCGCTCGAAGCCGGCGACGAGCAGCGGCACGTAGATCAGCCGCCGCCGCCGCGCGAGAGCGTCAAAGACGGCGTGGAAGGCGTCCCCATAGCTCTGCCCGTAGTTGGGCGGCAGTTGCTGCCCGATCAGGACGACGCGTGCACCCGCGCGTCGGCTGAGTTCGACCATGCGCTCGAGATTGACGGCCATCTCGGGCAGCGGCAGGCCGCGCAATCCGTCGTTGCCGCCAAGCTCGAGGACCACGATGTCGGGATGGACGCGGGCGAGAGTCTGCGGCAGGCGGGTCAGGCCGCCGGCGCTGGTCTCGCCCGAAACGCTGGCGTTGATGACACGATGGCGCGGGCCCAGGTCGCGGGCCAGCAGGTCGACCCAGCCCTGGCCGGGCGCCAGTCCGTACGCTGCGGACAGGCTGTCGCCAAAGACCAGCACGGTGGCGGCCGAGACAGGCAGGGCCGACAGCAGTAGAAACGATAAACCCGCCAGAGAACGCAGCATGGGCATCCAATGAATACATATGACGACAAGGCTGTATTATCCGCTACCGCGCTGGCCAAGCAAGTCGAGCTGCACGGTGAGTCCATCACCATTCTCGCTTCGGCAAGTCTCACGGTTGCGCGCGGAGAAAGCGTTGCCATCGTCGGCGCCTCCGGTTCCGGCAAATCGACGCTGCTGTCGCTGCTGGCCGGCCTGGACATCCCCAGCGAGGGCGAGGTCATGCTGCTTGGCAGACCGTTGTCGGAGCTGGACGAGGATCAGCGCGCCGCTCTGCGGCGCGATCGCGTCGGGTTCGTGTTTCAGAATTTCCAATTGCTTGCGCAGCTGTCGGCGCTGGAAAACGTGATGCTGCCCCTGGAACTGGCCGGGCGGCGCGATGCGGTGCAGGTGGCGACGCAGATGCTGACCCGTGTCGGGCTCGCGCACCGGCTCAAACACTATCCGCGCCATTTGTCCGGCGGCGAACAGCAGCGGGTGGCGCTGGCGCGCGCTTTTGTGATTCATCCGCCGCTGCTGTTCGCCGACGAGCCGACCGGCAACCTCGATCCCGTGCATGGACGGCAGATCATCGACCTGCTGTTCCAGCTCAATGCCGAAGAGGGGACTGCGCTGGTGCTGGTCACTCACGACAATGAGCTGGCGGGGCGCTGCGATGCGATCTACCGCCTGGTGGACGGAACCCTGGTCGGGGCCGGTCGATGAGGGCGCGCCTCGGCCTCATCCTGCGTTTCGTGCGGCGCGAGCTGCAGAGCGGCGAGCTGACGGTGCTCGCGTTGGCGCTGGTGATCGCCGTGACCGCGATGAGCAGCGTGGCGTTTTTTTCCGACCGCGTCGAGCAGGGGTTGGCATCGCAGGCGACGCAGCTGCTGGCCGCCGATCTGGTCGTGGTCGGCGACGCGCCGCTGGCGCCGCAGTTTGCCCGCGCCGCCAGCGGCGCCGGCCTTGCAACGGCGAGCAGCGTCAGCTTTCCCTCCATGATCTTTGCCGACGGACAGACTGCGCTGGCCAATCTGAAGGCGGTCAGCGACAGCTACCCCTTGCGTGGCGAGGTCTGGCTGCGGCTGGCGGATGGCCGTCCGAGTCATGGCGCTTTGCATCCGTTGCCGGGGAGCGTCTGGGCGGATGCGCGACTGATGCAGCGCCTCGGCGTGGCGCCGGGCACGATGCTCGCCATCGGCAGCACGCGTTTGCGGCTAACCGCCGAAATCGTGCGCGAGCCCGATGGCGCCATGGATCTGTACAACTTCATTCCGCGGCTGGTGATCAATCAGCGCGATCTGGCGGCGACCGGCCTGATCCAGGAAGGCAGTCGAGCACGCTGGCGGTTGATGGCGGCCGGGCGTGCCGATGCCGTCGCCTCGGTGCGGCAGGCGTGGTCCGGGTATTTGCAGCGCGGCACCCGTATCGAGGATGTGGAGGAGGCCAGGCCCGAAGTCCGTACTGCGCTGACGCGCGCGCGCCGCTTTCTCGGCTTGACGGCGATGCTGACCGTGGCGCTGGCCGCCGCCGCTGTTTCGCTGGCGGTACGACGCTATCTGGCGCGGCACTGGCAGGCGGTTGCGGTGCTGCGTTGTCTCGGGCAGACCTCGTCCGAGGTTCTGGCCCTGTTTGCCTCGCTGTTCGTTCTGCTCGGTCTCGGGGCCGGGACGGTTGGCACCCTGCTCGGTTTCGCGCTGCAGAGCGCGCTGGCGCGCATGACCCTGTCCTGGCTGGGGGCGGCCCTGCCGGACCCTCGCGGGCTCATGTTCTTGCCGGGGCCGCTGGCGGCACTGGTGCTGCTGGCCGGCCTTGCCCTGCCGCCGCTGCTCGGTTTGCGTCAGGTGCCGCCGCTGGCGGTGCTGCGCACCGAAGCCCCCGCGACCGGGCTGGGCGCCGCGACCTCCATCATGGCGGTGTTCGTCCTGCTCGGGCTGGCGGCGTGGCAGGTTGGCGATGCCGGACTCGCACTATGGATGCTGGCCGGTTTCGCCGGCTTTTTCGGCGGCGTGGCGCTGCTGGCCCTGGCCCTGGTATCGCTTACGCGCGCGCTGTCGGGACGCGGGCGGATAGGCTGGCGGCTCGGTGTCATCAGCCTCGCACGCCGGCCCTGGCTGGCGGTGATACAGATCTCGGCCCTGTCCGTGGGGCTGATGGCCTTGCTGACCCTGACCGTGGTTCGCAACGATCTGATCCGGTCCTGGCAGCAGAGCATTCCCGCCGATGCGCCCAACCATTTCGTCATCAATCTGCAGCCGGCGCAGCGGGCGCCGTTCGCGGCGGCCTTCGCCGGGGTGGGGCGCATCGCCCCCGAACTGGCTCCCATGGTGCGTGGGCGCTTGACCGCAATCAATGACCATGCCGTGACCGCCGGCGACTATCGCAGTGGCGAGGCGCGACGTTTGGTCGAGCGCGAATTCAATCTTTCCTGGCGCTCGACGCTTCCGCCCGGCAATGTCTTGACCGCCGGGCGCTGGTGGCGCGATGCGCACCCTGCCGCGCAATTCTCGGTCGAGGCGGGCGTTGCCGAAAAGCTGGGCATCCGCGTTGGCGACGCGCTGACCTTCGATATCGGCGGAACGCCCTACGAAGCGCTGGTGACCAGCCTGCGCGCCGTCGCCTGGGACAGTTTTCGCGCCAACTTCTTTGTGCTCGCGCCGCCCGGCCTGCTCTCGGACCAGCCGTCGAGCTGGATCACCAGCTTTCACCTGGCACCGGGCGACGAGGCTTTTGTGGCGTCGCTGGTGCGGCGCTTCCCCAATATCACCGTGATCGATGTGAGCGAGATTCTCGACGAGGTCCGCGCGATGATAGATCGCCTGTCGCGCGCAATCGAGGTGATGTTCGCGCTGGCGCTGGCGGCGGGTGTGCTGGTGCTGTGGGCGGCGTTGGCGACTACGCGCGACGAACGGCTGATCGATGTCGCCTTGCTGCGCGCGATTGGCGCGTCGCGGCGTCAGGTGCGCCTGGTCGTGGTGTCCGAACTGCTGTGGTTGGGTACGTTCGCCGGCTTGCTGGCCGGGGGGGGCGCGATGGCGCTGGGTACGCTGGCGGCAAGCAAGCTGTTCAACCTGCCGCCGACGCTGGATGTCGCCCTGCTGCCGCTGGGCGTTGGAGCCGGCATCGGCGTGGTTCTTCTCGCCGGCTGGCCATTGGTGCGGCGCGTGACGCGGCACGCGCCGGTCGAAGTGTTGCGCGAGCTGTAAAACCCGCTCAGGGCTGCCGCCGCAGGGTCTTGGCCAGCAGTTGCGCGTTCTGCTCGCACCAGCGATCCAGCATCGGCTTCATCAGGGCGAAAGTGATGGCCTGTGTGGCCGTCTTGGCCTGCTTGCCTTCTTTTTTCAGGTCGACGCCGCCGGCCAGCAGCTCGCCGCTGTTCGCGTCTTCAAGCTGGGCCATTGAGGCAATATGTACCAGATAGGGTTCGATGCCTCCGGCGTAACGTGCCAGATTGAACACGGCCTTGATCGGCAGCAGATCGCTGGCCTGGAACCCCTGATGTTCCTGACTCAAGGACGTGACCGCGGTGCGCAGGCGCAGCACGCCGGGACCGGCCTGTTCGGTGACCGTGATGCCGAGTTTCTGCAATTCGTGGCTAAGGGTCTGCTGGTAATAGCGGCTGACTTCATTGCGTTCGTCGACGCTGAACAGTTTCCACTGTCCGTCGCTGTCCTTGCCGATGAAGGCCAGGGGTTCGATGATGATGGCACTGTAGCTGTGCAGATCGACGCCCGGCTTTTTGTAGCCGTACTGGCTTGGCTTGCCGTCCATCTGCAGGAAAGCTTCTTTCGGCAGGTTGAGGATGGACTCGCCCGAGTGGGCGGCGGTGGTCAGCGACAGCAGCGACCAGGCGACCAAGGCGCAGGAGAAATGGAATAAAGTCTTCATTTTTTTTATCCGCCAGCTAGTTTCAATGCATAACTTAAGCAGACAGATTTGCTTCCAGAATGTTCCCCGCTGCTGCCGGTCTAAAATGATAACGCGTTTGACCGGTCGTTTGTTTAAAATAAGCCCGTTCATCTGTCATCCTTTCGCTGTCGCCGCGGCCTTGTCCCCGACGGAGAAGCGGTGGGGAATGCGGCACTCGGGTCAATGAACATAATGTTATATGTGTTTAAACAAAATGATAGCCTGTTCTGTCCGTTCGAGCCGCGGCCCGCAGAAAATTCATGCCTCCTTCCTAGGCCGCCCCAGCGCGCGGCAGCCCGCGCCGTTCGCGGCCGCAGCGCGCCGAGGCGGCGATTCCGGCCGTGGCCGGCGCTCACGGAGCGACATCTAGCTGGTATCATGTCGGCTTTAGACCTCGCGCGCAGGGCGCGGGGGCGACCGTTGCGGATCGATTTCTGATGATGAAGAGTATTGGCCGGATTTTGGCGCTGGCCGTCGTGGCGGCGGTGGCGTGGCTGATCTGGGTGGTCGCTGTTCCGGTGGAACTGCCGCGCACACCGTATGGCATTACCGTGGGGCCCAACCGTACCCTGGGCCAGGTTTCGCGCTCGCTGGAGGATGAAGGTGTGATCCGCAACCGGCGGGTGATGATCGTGCTGGCGCGGCTCGGCGGCTACGACCGTCGGCTCAAGGCCGGCCTGTACCGCTTCAACGGCCCCGCCTCCTTGTGGGACATCCTGCAGCGCTTCGCGCAGGGACGCCCGGACGAAGCGAGCGTGACGGTGATCGAGGGGTGGACGTTCCGCCAGCTTCGCGCGCAGCTCGATCAGAATCCGGACCTGCAGCACGTGACGGCGGGCTGGAGCGATGCCCAGATCCTGAGCGAGATCGGTGCGACCGAAACGCAGGCCGAAGGGCTGTTCTTTCCGAGCACCTATTATTTCAACCCGGAGTCGACCGATCTGGCGCTGTACCAGCGCGCCTACCGCACCATGCGCGAGCATGTCGACGCGGCCTGGCAGCAGCGGGTTGCCGGCGACGGTCTGAAGTCGCCCTACGAGCTCCTGATCCTGGCCAGCCTGATCGAGAAGGAAACGTCGCGCGACGAGGACAGGCCCCTGGTCGCGGCAGTGTTCCGCAACCGCCTCAAGAGCGGGATGCGCTTGCAGACCGATCCGTCGGTCATCTATGGCATGGGCGAGGCGTATCGCGGCAAGATAGGCAAGGCCGACCTGAGGCGCGATACCCCGTACAACACCTATACGCGCAGCGGGCTGACGCCGACCCCCATCTCGCTGCCGGGCAAGGCATCCCTGCAAGCGGCCGCCCGGCCAGCGCTCAGCGACGTGCTGTACTTCGTCGCTAGCGGCGACGGACGCAGCCAGTTTTCGGCGACGCTGCAGCAGCACAACAGTGCCGTACGCAAATTCATTCTCAAGAAAGCGAACTGATGCTGTATCCGTGGCAACTGGACGATTGGCGGCGCATCAACGCCGAACGCGAACGCCTTCCCAACGCCTGGCTGTTTACCGGCGCCGCCGGTACCGGCAAGCTGGCGTTCGCCGAGCATATGGCCCGTTCGTTGCTGTGCGACCGGCCGGATGCGGCACTGAACGCCTGTGGCGAGTGCGAGGCGTGCCGCTGGTTCGCCAATAGCGGCCATCCCGATTTCAGGCGTCTGACGCCGGCGGGCGAGGAGGCCGAGGAAAAGACCGCGCGCCGCCTGCCGTTGATCCGCATCGAAGCGGTGCGCGAGATGATAGAGTTTGCCCACCTGACTGCGCATCGCAACGGCAGGCGCGTGATTCTGGTCGAACCGGCGGAGGCGCTGAATCCTGCCGCTGCCAACGCGCTGCTCAAGATCCTGGAGGAACCCCCGCGCGACGTGCTGTTTCTGCTGGTCGCACACGCGCCACAGCGGCTGCTGCCGACGATACGCAGCCGTTGCCGTCCGTTTCAGCTGTCGGCTCCGACGTCGGCAGAGGCGCTGGACTGGCTGCGCGGGCAGGGGGTGGCCGATGCCGAGAATGAACTCGCCTATCACGGCGGCGCGCCGCTGTTCGATCATGATCCGGCGCTGGCCGCGCTGCGGCGTCAGTTTCTCGATGCGCTGGAGCAGACCACATTTGCCAGCGTCCTGCAGGTGGCCGAGGTGATCGACAAGAACAAGTTGTCGCTGGCGCAGGCGCTCGAATGGCTGCAGCAGTGGCTGCTGGACCTCGCCGGCGCCGGCCTGGCCGCCAGCGTGCGCTACTTTCCCGACCGGCGTGCGAAACTGGACGCGCTGGCCGCGCGCGCGGACATGATGGAGCTGATGCGCTGCCAGCAGGAGGCGGTGCGCCTGGCTCCATATGGCCAGCACACCTTGAACGTACGGTTGCAGCTGGAGGCCCTGCTGATGGGCTACCTCAAGATTTTCGCCCCGGCGCGTCCGGCGTGAGCGTGGCAAAAGGAGCGGGCATGCTGGTCGATTCGCACTGTCATATCAATTTTCCCGATCTGCTGGAGCGCATGGACGAAGTGCGCGCGGCGATGCAGGAAAACGGGGTCGGCCACGCCCTGGTCATCGGGGTCAATCTGCCCGAATTTCCGAGCGTGCTCGCTCTGGCCGAGCAGTATGACAATTTTTATGCCACGGTCGGCGTGCATCCGGACAGTCCTGACGCGGAAGAGGCCGACGAGGATCGCTTGATCGCACTGGCCACGCATCCGCGCGTCGTCGGCATCGGCGAGACCGGGCTGGACTACCACTGGTGCGAAGGCGATCTCGAGTGGCAGCACCAGCGCTTCCGCACCCATATCCGCGCGGCGCGGCGAAGCCGATTGCCGTTGATTATCCACACCCGCGATGCCGCCGCCGATACCCTGCGTCTGATGCGCGAGGAAAATGCCGGCGAAGCCGGCGGGGTGATGCATTGCTTTTCCGAGGATTGGGAGGTGGCCAGGCAGGCCCTGGACCTGGGGTTTTACATCTCGTTCTCCGGCATCGTCACCTTCAAGAACGCGTTGGCGATACAAGATGTCGCTCGCCGCATGCCGCTCGATCGCATGCTGGTGGAGACCGATTCGCCCTATCTGGCCCCTGTGCCCAAGCGCGGCAAGCAGAACCAGCCGGCATACGTGAAATACGTGGCCGAGCATATCGCGCGCTTGCGCGGCGTCGATTTCGACGAGATCGCCGCGGCCACCAGCGCCAACTTTTTCAGGTTGTTCGGCAAAATCGGAGTCGAGGGAGGCGCGCAGTGAAAAGCGTCGAGTTCACCCTTCTCGGCTGCGGTTCGAGTTCGGGCACCCCGGCCATCGGTTGTGAGTGCGCCACGTGCCGTTCGGACGATGCGCGCAATCGCCGCACGCGCGCGAGCGCCTATGTCGATGTCGATGGTGTCGGCTTCTTGATCGACTCCGGCCCCGATCTGCGCGCGCAGGCGCTGCGGGAAGGCGTTACCCGCGTCGATGCGGTGCTGTATACCCACCCCCATGCCGATCATCTCAACGGCATCGATGACCTGCGCGCATTTTGCTATCTGCGGCGCGGTCCCGTCACTTTGTACGGCAACGCGTTTACCCTCGACAATATCCGTTCGCGCTTTTCCTATGCCCTGATGGCGGCCTCGCCGAGCTGGGACAAGCCCGTGTTGACGACCGAGACGGTGACGGGTTCGTTCATGCACGAAGGGGTGGAGCTGACTCCCGTGCCGTTGCTGCACGGCAAATGGCCGTGTCTGGGGTGGCGCATCGGGGACGCGGCCTGGCTGACCGACTTGTCTTCGATTCCGGATGCCAGCATGGACCTGCTGCGTGGACTCAAGGTGCTGTTTCTCGACTGCCTGCGTTACGACAGCTACCCATCGCACCTGTCGGTCGCCGAAGCGCTGGAATGGGCCGCCCGCATCGGCGCCGAGCGCACGGTGCTGATCCACATGACCCATGATCTGGAATACAGCCGGCTGGCGGGCGAATGCCCGCCCGGCGTCGAGCCCGGTTACGACGGTCTGCGCGTGCGCATCGGCGGGCGTTAGGCGGGCGTTAGGCGGGCGTTAGGCGGCGCGGAGATTCCTCCGCGCCTTCTCTTCTCAGAAGTAGTTCAGGCCCATCGCGGCCTTGACTTCGGACAGCGTCTGCCCGGCGGCCTCGCGTGCTTTCAGCGTGCCCTGCTTGAGGATGTCCATCACCATGGCCGGGTCGCGCGCGAGCGCCTCGCGCCGCGTGCGTATCGGTTCGAGCAAGGCTTGCAGGCATGCTTCCAGTTCGCGCTTGAGCGGCATGTCGCCGAGTCCGCCGCGCTGATAGTGTTCTTTCCATTCGGCCACGCGGGCGGCGTCGGGGTGGAACACATCGAGATAGGTGAATACCACATTGCCTTCGACCTGGCCCGGATCGGCCACGCGCAGGTGCTTGGGGTCGGTATACATCATCTTGACCGCCTGGCTGATTTCGTCGGGCGTCGAGGACAGATTCAGGGCATTGCCCAGAGACTTCGACATCTTGGCGCGGCCATCGATGCCGGGCAGGCGCGAGCCATTCTCCGGAACCACCGCGCGTGCTTCGACCAGGATCTCCTGATTCACGCTGCTGTTGAAGCGGCGCACGATTTCGTTGGTCTGCTCGATCATCGGAATCTGATCGCTGCCGACCGGAACCACGGTCGCCTTGAAGGCGGTGATATCGGCGGCCTGGGCGGCCGGATAGGTCAGGAAGCCGGCCGGGATGTCGCGTTCGTAGCCGCGCAGTTTGATCTCGTCCTTGATGGTCGGATTGCGCTCCAGACGTGCCACGGTCACCAGGTTCAGATAGTAGGACGACAGCTCGGACAGTTCGGGCACCAGACTCTGGATGAAGATAGTGCTCTTGGCCGGGTCGATGCCGACGGCCAGGTAGTCGAGTGCGACCTGAAGCACATTGTCGCGCACCTTGACGTAGTTGCCCATATTGTCGGTCAGCGCTTGCGCGTCGGCCAGCAACAGAAACTGCCGACAGATATCCTGCAGCAACACGCGGTTTTTCAGCGAGCCGACAAAGTGTCCGAGATGCAGCGGGCCGGTGGTCCGGTCGCCGGTGAGGATGGTGTCGTCGGGTTTGACGTTAAACAGATTCAAGTCGTTCTCCAGTGCGTTCGGAGCTGGCGACAAGACGGACCATGCCGGGATCTGCCTTGTCGGCAGCCTCGGGGTTGTATGCGTATCAGCCCGGGGCGCCTAAGAGCGGCGCCACCAGCAGCAGCGGGGCAGATAAGGGCAGGAATTCATGGAGCGTATCTGAGCATGGTGTATGGTACGGCGTCAAGTGCGGCGGTGGCCGGCGCGCGGCCGCCAGGCGGGAGAGTGCCGCCCGGCGTGCAAATGCATCAGAAGCGCCGGTTCAGCGTCGCATCGCGCAGTATGGTCGATGCGATCTCCTCGATCGACTTGTGCGTGGTGCTGATGAAAGGCACCGAGTGCTGGCGGAACATCGATTCCGCCTCGTTCACCTCGGAGCGGCAATTTTCGAGGCTCGCGTAGCGCGAGTCGGGGCGGCGTTCGCTGCGGATATTGTGCAGCCGCTGCGGATCTATGGTCAGCCCGAAAAGCTTGTTGCGATAGGGCAGCAATAACTTGGGCAGACCCTGGTCGTCCAGATCCTCCGGGGTCAGCGGGTAGTTGGCCGCTTTGATGCCGTACTGCAAGGCCAGATAGAGACAGGTCGGCGTCTTGCCGGAGCGGGAGACGCCGACCAGCACCACATCCGCTTCGGACAGGTCTTTCAACTTGACGCCGTCGTCGTGGTTGAGCGAAAAATTGACCGCCTCGATGCGGTGGTCATACTTTTCTTCGTTGTTCATGCCGTGCGCGCGCCCCACCATGAGCGAGGCGCCCTGGCCCAGCTCCTGTTCCAGCTCGCCGATGAAGGTTTCGAAAAAATCGATGACAAGGGCATCGCGAATGCGCAGGGCGGCCCGAACCGCCGGGTCGATGATGCTGGTGAACACAAGCGGACGCTGGTTATCGATTTCCGCCTGGGCGTGAATGCGGTCGGCGAGCGCGTGGGCTTTCTCGACGGTATCGATGAAAGGGACGGTTTCGCGCTTGATTTCAAGCGATTCGAACTGTGTCAGCAGAGTATGCCCCAGCGATTCGGCGGTGATCCCGGTACGGTCCGAGATGAAAAAGGCTGAGCGGCGATGTGGCATGAATGCACCTTATGACAAAGTTGGATCACGACGGTGACCAAGATTATACGCGAGACCGCGTCCAGTATGGATGGTCTCTACACGCATGCTTGTGCCGTAACGACCGGTGTTCGGCTCGATTAGCGCCAGATGATAGCGCTGACCATGGCATGATGTTGCCCCAAAACTGTGCATTTGACCGAGTTGTCAGTCTTATTTTTGTAAAAATCACCATTGTGCGTTGCACGACGGGCTACGCAACCCCCCCCTCATCGGCTAGAATGGGCGCTTCATATCGTCCTAAAATTCCAACACAGGGAAGTGAGAGTGATGGCTGAGAACTACGTCATCTGGTTCGAGAAGCTGCGCATGGCTGATGTCGAACAAGTGGGTGGCAAGAATGCCTCCTTGGGAGAAATGATCAGCCAGCTGGCTAACTCCGGTGTCCGTGTCCCGGGCGGTTTCGCCACGACGGCGGACGCCTACCGTGATTTTCTTCAGCACAACGGCCTGGCGGATCGCATCAATGCCGTTCTGACGCGTCTCGATGTCGAGGATGTCAACGAGCTGGCTCGGGTGGGCAAGGAAATTCGCCAATGGATCATCGACACGCCGTTCCCGGATCGTCTCGACGCCGATCTGCGCACCGCGTGGGATAAAATGGTCGCCGACGCAGGCAGCGCCGATATCGCGGTCGCGGTCCGCTCTTCCGCCACGGCGGAAGACCTGCCTGACGCCTCGTTCGCCGGACAGCAGGAAACCTTCCTCAACATCCGCGGTCTGGACAACGTCAAGGACGCCATCAAGCACGTCTTTGCCTCCCTGTACAACGATCGCGCCATCTCCTACCGCGTGCACAAGGGCTTCGCCCATGACGTGGTCGCCCTGTCGGCCGGCATCCAGCGCATGGTGCGCTCCGACTGCGGCGCCGCCGGGGTGATGTTCACCATCGATACCGAGTCCGGCTTCGAGGACGTGGTGTTCATCACCTCGTCCTACGGTCTCGGCGAAACCGTGGTGCAAGGCGCGGTCAATCCCGACGAATTCTATGTCCACAAGCCGACGCTGAAGGCCGGTCGCCCCGCGATCCTGCGCAAGTCCATCGGCTCCAAGCTGATCAAGATGGAATTCACCGACGCGTCGCAAGCCGGCCGTTCGGTGCGTACCGTCGATGTGGCGGTGGCCGAGCAGAAGCGTTTCTCCATCACCGACGCCGAAGTTTCCGAACTCGCGCGCTACGCCCTGATCATCGAGAAGCACTATCAGCGCCCGATGGATATCGAGTGGGGCCGCGATGGCATCGACGGCAAGCTCTACATCCTGCAAGCGCGCCCCGAGACGGTCAAGTCGCAGGAAAACCGCGTCGAGACCCTGCGTCGCTACCGCATCAACACCAAGTCGACCGTGCTGTGTTCGGGCCGCGCCATCGGTCAGAAGGCAGGCCAGGGTGCGGTGCGCTACATCCGCGACGCCTCCGAGATGGACCGCGTCAAGCCGGGCGATGTGCTGGTGACCGACATGACCGACCCCGATTGGGAACCGGTGATGAAGCGCGCCTCCGCCATCGTGACCAATCGCGGCGGCCGTACCTGCCATGCGGCGATCATCGCGCGCGAGCTGGGCATCCCGGCGGTGGTGGGTTGCGGCGATGCGACCTCGGTGCTGGAAGAAGGTCAGCTGGTGACCGTGTCCTGCGCAGAAGGCGATACCGGTAACATCTACGAAGGCCTGCTCGAGATCGAGATCATCGACCTCGAACTCGACAAGATGCCGAAAGCGCCGGTCAAGCTGATGATGAATGTCGGCAATCCGGAACTGGCCTTCGACTTCGCGCAGTTGCCGAACGAAGGCGTCGGCCTTGCCCGCATGGAGTTCGTGATCAACCGCCAGATCGGCATCCACCCGAAAGCGCTGCTGCAGTTCGACAGCCTGCCGGCGGATCTGAAGGCGACCATCTCGGACCGCATCGCGGGCTATGCTTCCCCGGTCGACTTCTATGTCGACAAGCTGGCCGAAGGGATTTCCACGCTGGCCGCCGCATTCTGGCCGAAGAAGGTGATCGTGCGCATGTCGGACTTCAAGTCCAACGAGTACGCGAACCTGCTGGCCGGCCAGCTGTACGAGCCGCATGAAGAAAACCCGATGCTGGGCTTCCGCGGTGCCGCTCGCTACGTGGCTCCCGAATTCCGCGATTGTTTCGAGCTCGAATGCCGCGCGGTCAAGAAGGTGCGCGACGAGATGGGGCTGACCAATGTGGAAGTCATGATCCCCTTCGTGCGGACGCTGACCGAAGCGCGCCAGGTGGTCGAGATTCTCGCCGACAACGATCTGAAGCGCGGCCAGAACGGCCTGCGCCTGATCATGATGTGCGAGCTGCCGTCCAACGCCGTGCTGGCCGAGCAGTTCCTCGAATACTTCGACGGCTTCTCGATCGGTTCGAACGACATGACCCAGCTGACTCTCGGTTGCGACCGTGACTCCGGCGGCCCGGTCGCTTCGACCTTCGACGAGCGCGACGCCGCGGTCAAGGCCATGCTGCACATGTCGATCCAGGCTTGCCGCAAGCAGGGCAAGTATGTCGGCATCTGCGGTCAGGGCCCGTCCGATCACCCCGATTTTGCCAAGTGGCTGGTCGAGGAGGGTATCGAATCGGTGTCGCTGAATCCCGATACCGTGGTCGAGACCTGGCTCTATCTGGCGCGCGAGCTGAACGTGTAAACCGTCCGTTGTTGCGCGCTGGAAAACGAAACCCGCCTCGGCGGGTTTTTTCATCGTATCAAGCGGAGTGTGTATGTTGCCTTATCTGGCGCTGACGCTGGCCATGGTGTTATGGGCCAGTTCGTTTCTGGTATTGAAAACCGTGTTTGCGGTTTTCGATCCGATGGTGGTGCTGTTCGCGCGGATGGTGATCGCCAGTTTGTGTCTGGCGGTGATTTTCGCGCGCCGGCGAGGAGGGCGCTGGCACTATCGCGCCGGAGACTGGAAAGCGCTGCTGGGGATGGGGCTGGCCGAGCCCTGCCTGTATTTTTTGTTTGAAGCGCGGGCGCTGACTCTGACCACGGTCTCGCAGGCCGCGGTGATCACCGCCACGCTGCCCTTGCTGGCGGCGCTGGGAGCGCGCCTGTTCTTGCGCGAACACGGCAGCAACCGCGCCTGGTTCGGCATTGCCCTGTCCTGCAGCGGCATCGTGTGGCTGACGCTGGCCGGTGGCGGAGGAGCCGGTGCGGCGAACCCGGCGCTGGGCAATCTGCTCGAATTCTGCGCGATGATCTGCGCGACCGGCTATGTGCTGCTGGCGAAACGACTGTCGCCGCGTTATTCGCCGCTGGCGCTGACCGCGGTGCAGTCGGTTCTCGGCTGTGTCTGGTTCGGAGCGGGCCTGCTGCTGCCCGGGGTGGCGTTGCCGACGCATCTGCCGCTGTGGCCCTCGCTTGGCGTGCTCTATCTGGGTGCCTGCATTACGCTGGGCGCATACGGACTGTACACCTGGTCGGTCAGCAAGGTTCCGGTGGCGCAGGCGACAGCCTTCATCAACCTGATCCCGGTGTTCACGGTCACGATGGCGTGGTCCCTGCTCGATGAGAGGCTGAGTCCGACGCAGGGAGTCGCCTGTGTGCTGGTGTTCTGCGGGGTGTTTTTCGTCGGGCACGCGCGAGCGGCGCCCGACGATGGGACGGCTGTCAGCCCTAGCCCAGTTCCTTGAGCAGTTCCTTGACGCGGACCACGCGCAGCCCGACGTCGCCGATCGCGACCTCGACCCGCAGACGGTCCTGGCCCGCCAGCTTGTAGTTGCGTTTGCTCTGTATCAATTTGATGATGTTCATCGGGTCGATGGGGGGATTGGGAGCAAAGACCAGGGTGATGCCGTCCTCGCTCGCATCGATTTTTTGAATGCCGAGCGCGCGCGCGGCGATGCGCAGCCGATGGCTTTCGATCAGCGTCTTGACCGCTTGCGGCGGCAGGCCGAAACGGTCGATCAGTTCTTCGTGGATCGCATCGACATCGGCGGCGCTTTCTGCCGTCGCCAGCCGCTTGTACAGCACCAGGCGTTCGTGCACGTCAGGCGAATAGGCGTCCGGAAGCAGCGCCGGGCTGTGCAGGTTGATCTCGGTGGTGACGCCGAGTGGTGCGTCCAGATCGGGCTGACGACCCTTTTTCAAGTCGCGCACCGCCTGTTTCAGCATCTCGGTGAACAGTGCGAATCCCACTTCCTGCATTTCGCCCGACTGGCCTTCGCCCAATACTTCGCCGGCGCCGCGTATTTCCAGATCGTGCATCGCCAGGTAGAAGCCGGCCCCCAATTCCTCCGACATCTGGATGGCTTCCAGCCGTTTGACCGCATCGCGGGTCATGCCGTCCGGGGTCAGCAGATAGGCGTAAGCCTGGTGGTGCGAGCGCCCGACGCGACCGCGCAGCTGGTGCAGCTGTGCGAGCCCGAACTTGTCAGCCCGATTGATCAAGATGGTATTGGCATTCGGAATGTCGATACCGGTTTCGATGATGGTCGAACACAGCAACACATTGAAGCGCTGCTGCAGAAAGTCGCGCATCACCTGCTCGAGCGCGCGCTCGCGCAACTGACCGTGCGCGACTGCGACGCGAGCCTCGGGAATCAGCTCTATCATCTTTTCGCGCATATTCTCGATGGTGTCGACGTCGTTGTGCAGGAAGAACACCTGCCCCCCGCGTTTGAGCTCGCGCAGCACGGCCTCGCGGATGATGCCGTTGCTGAAGGGAGAGACGAACGTCTTGACCGCCAACCGGCGCGAAGGCGCGGTGGTGATGGCCGAGAAGTCGCGCAATCCCTCCAGCGCCATCGACAGCGTGCGCGGAATCGGGGTCGCGGTCAGCGTCAGCACATCGACATTGGCGCGCAAGCGCTTGAGTTGTTCTTTCTGGCGGACCCCGAAACGGTGCTCTTCATCGATGATCACCAGGCCGAGATTCTTGAACCGGATATCGGGCTGCACCAGCTTGTGCGTGCCGATAACGATGTCGACGCTGCCCTCGGCGAGTCCCGCCAGAGCCGCCTTGCTCTCCTTGCCGGATTTGAAGCGCGACAATTCGGCGATCTTGACCGGCCAGTCGGCGAAACGATCGGAAAAGCTCTGGAAATGTTGTTCCGCCAGCAAGGTGGTCGGGACCAGTACCGCAACCTGCTTGCCGCCGAGCACGGCGACGAAGGCTGCGCGCAACGCCACTTCGGTCTTGCCGAAGCCGACGTCGCCGCAGACCAGCCGGTCCATCGGCTTGCCCGAACACATGTCGGTGATCACGGCTTCGATGGCGGTGGCCTGGTCCGGCGTCTCTTCGAAACCGAAGCCGGAGGCGAAGGCGTCGTAGTCCTTGTCGGACAGGGTGAAACGATGGCCTTCGCGCGCAGCGCGCTGGGCGTACAGGTTCAATAGCTCGGCCGCGGTGTCGCGCGCCTTTTCCGCCGCGCGCTTTTTTGCCTTTTCCCACTGCGGCGCGCCCAGGCGGTGCAGGGGGGCGGCTTCGGCGCTGCCGCCGGCATAGCGAGAAATCAGGTGCAGTTGCGCGACAGGAACATAGAGTTTGGAGTCCTCGGCGTACTCGAGTTGCATCAGCTCGGTTTCGCCTTCGCCCAGATCCATGGACACCAGGCCCATATAGCGGCCGATGCCGTGCTGTTCATGCACGACCGGATCGCCGACCTTCACTTCGGCCAGGTCGCGCAACATCGAGTCGGTGCTGCTGTGTGCGCTGCGGCGGCGGGTGCGCCCGCGCGCCACATGCTGGTACAACTCGCTTTCGGTGACGATGGACAGCGCTGGAGTCGTGAGCTGGAAGCCGCTGTAGAGTGGCGCCACGGTCAGGGCGAGGCGGGCTTCGCCATGCTGGAAAGCGTGCCAGTTGTCCACCGTCTGCGCGGCGATGCCGTGCTCTTGCAGAAAATGCGACATCGTCTCGCGCCGACCGAGGCTTTCGGCCGTCAGCAGGATGCGGCCCGGATTGCGGCGCATGAAATCCTGCAAGCGGTGCAGCGGGTTCTCTGCGCGTCGTTCGACCGCCAACTCAGGCAGCGGCGCCGTATTCGGCTCCGCCTCGCCTGTCGCGGGAAACTCGATGCGCGCATACGACTTGAAGGCGGCCATCAACTCGTCGGCGCGCAGGAATAGCTCGGTCGGCGCCAGCACCGGGCGTTCAAGATCGCCGCGTGCCATCTTGTAGCGGGTATCGACGCTGCCCCAGAATTCTTCGGCCGCCGCAAGGATGTCGCGATGCAGGATCAGCAGCGTGTCGGCTCCGAGATAATCGAAAAGGGTCGACGTCTGTTCGAAGAACAGCGGCAGATAGTACTCGATGCCGGCCGGAAAACTTTGCGCCGAAACGTCGCGGTAGATGCGGCTTTTGGAGGGGTCGCCTTCCACCCGTTCGCGATAATGCTGCCGGAAGGCGGTGACGCCCGATTCATCTGCCGGGTATTCGCGCGCCGGCAGCATCCGCACTTCGGGAACCGGATAGAGCGTGCGCTGGGTATCGGGGTCGAAGGTGCGCAGCGTTTCAATTTCGTTATCGAACAGATCGATGCGATAAGGCAGGGCCGAGCCCATCGGAAACAGATCGATCAGGCCGCCGCGTATCGAAAACTCGCCCGGTGCCATGACCTGGGTGACATGGGTATAGCCAGCCGTGACCATGTCGGCACGCAGATTGTCGACATCCAGTTTCTGCTTCGTTTGCAGGAAGAAGGTGCGGGCCAGCAGAAACGAGACCGGCGGCAGGCGTGTCATCGCCGTACTGACCGGTGCGATCACGATGTCGCACTCGTGTTTGTGGATGCGCCACAAGGTCGCCAGCCGTTCCGAGATCAGGTCGCTGTGCGGCGAGAAGTGATCGTAAGGAAGCGTTTCCCAATCCGGCATCAGCGCGACGCGCAGCTCGGGATCGAAAAAAGGAATCTCGGCCTGCAGCCGCTGCGCAGCCTGGGCGTCCGAGGTCAGTACCAGCAAAACGCCGCGATGCTGACGTTGCATCGCCGCGATGCAGGCGGCGTCGAGCCCGTCAGGCAGGACGCCGCTGCGGTTTTTCAATCCGGGGGAGGGAATGCGTGGCAGATTATCCAACATAAAGCTTCACAATCATTTGACTCACGGTATTATACCAGCTGGCTTGCGGCCGCATCCCGGATGCGAGCCCGTTGTGGATCATGGCGTCGGACCGTCGGGTCCCGCGCGCGCCGAATGTTCGTTATTTTCCCGAGGCAAAAAGGATCTGGAAGCGTGAACAATAAAGCGTTTCTCGGTGGGGCGCTGGCGTTTCTGGCCTTTATGGCCGCCCTGGTGTTTTTGCCGCGATCTTCCCATGCCGCGATTTCGCTGGCTTCGTTCACGGCGCACGGCATTGCCGCCTGCAGCCTGATCCGTCTGCGCCGCTTCCGTTACGTCGGCTGGTGGCCGCTTCCCGCCGCATTGCTACTGTACCCTTTTTGCGGGCTGGCATGGTCGCTGGCGCTGGCCGGGTCGGTTTATGCCCTGTTCCTGTCCATACTGTTTGCCGGCTTGAACCGCCGCGCAGACTGGCTGGCGTCGCCACGCTCCCTGATGCGCCTGCTGCTCTCGCTGGCGGCCTATCCGGCGCCGGTCGCTACCCTGGCGCTGGTTCTGGCCGGCAGCGACGGCGGTCCGTTGGCGGTTCCGGGCGTGCTGGCGATCTGGGCCGGTCTGTGCCTGTCGCTGCTGGTCTGGGTACCGCAGGCTTTCAGTTCTCCGCTGAAAAACAACCGCCGCTATCTCGAACTTGGCCTGATCATGCTGGTGACGGTCGGGCTGTGGCTGAGCGTGCGCGACGCGCCGCAGCGTGCGCTGGTTCCGGCCCAGTTTCTGTTCTTTCCGCTCATCCTGTGGGCCGGATTTCGCGGTAGCGTTCTCGGCTCCGGTCTGGTCAGCGCGCTCGTGGTCTCCTTGCTGACCCTGATCGGCTCCGACACCGCTGCCGGCTGGGCTGGGGCCGGCGTCGGGGTCGACAGCATGCTGACCTTCGCCTTTATTCTGGCGGGCTTGTTTGTGGCGGTGCTGGTTGAAACGCAGCGCCGCCACGAAATCGCGCTCGACGAATTTCAGGCACGGGTCGAGTCTCTGGTCAACAACAGTCCCAATCTGATGTCGCTCAAAGGACTGGACGGCCGCTTTCTGATGGTCAACCGCGCCTATGCCGCCCTGCTTGACCGCACTCCGCTGGAAATGGTCGGGGGGCGCGCGAGCGATTTTTTTGCCAGCGACGATGCGGCCATGATACGGACCCAGGACGATATGGTGCTGCGCTGCCTCGAGCCGCGCCAGTTCGAAGAGAGTTTCGAGGCTGGCGGCCGCCATTATTCGATTCTGGTGACCAAGTTCCCCCTGTTCGATGCCCAGGGCTTGCCCGCCGGCGTTGGCAGCGTCGACACCGATATCACCGAGTCGCGCAAGCAGCAACAGGCGCGGCTGGAAGCGGAAGAGAAGTACCGCGCGCTGGCCGAACAGTCGCTGGCCGGCATCTATATCCTGCAGGACGAGGAATTGTGTTACATCAACCCCAAGTTCGCCACCATGCTCGGCTACGAGCCGGAGGAGTTGCCGCACGCCCCGCTGTCCAAGGTGTTGTTGCCGGACGAGCTCGCACGCGTGCGTGCCCGGATTGCGCTGCGCTACAAGGAAAATCGCGCGGTCATGCATTTCATGAGCCGCGTCATCGGCAAGAGCGGCGAGTTGATTGATGTCGAGATCCACAGCCGGCTATTCGAATACCGGGGTCGGGTCGCCATCATCGGCGTCGTACTGGATATCTCGGATCGCATCGCGGCCGATGCCAGCCTCAAACTGGCTGCCAAAGTGTTCGAAACGTCGGCCGAAGGCATTTTGATCACCGACGCCGATACCCGCATCATCGCGGTGAACGAAGCTTTTACCCGTATCACCGGTTACAGCCAGGAACAGGTGCTGGGCCGCAGTTCGCGCATTTTCAGCGATGCCGCCCAACCCGACTACCCCAGGATGATCGCATCGCTGCGCGAATCGGGCTACTGGCAGGGAGAACTGATCGACCGGCGCAGTAACGGCGACTTTTATCCGGTCGAAGTCTCCTTGTCGGTGGTGCGTGACCCGGATGGCACGGTCAGCAACTACGTGGGGGTGTTTTCTGATATTACCACCCGCAAGCAGGCACAGGAGCGTCTGCACTTTCTTGCCAATCACGATCCGCTGACGCGGCTCCCCAACCGCAGCTGCCTGATCTCGTCGCTGGAAACCCATCTGTCTCGCACTCGTGTGGAGAGTGGCCAGCTTGCGGTCGTATTCATCGATCTGGACCGTTTCAAACTGATCAACGATTCCTTTGGCCACCAGGCCGGCGACGAATTATTGCGTGTCATCAGCATGCGGCTCGGCGAGGCGGTCGGGCATCTGGGTATGTTGGCGCGTCTGGGGGGCGACGAGTTTACCTTGCTGGTTCCCGAATTTGTGAGCCTGCGGCAGTTGTCGCAGATCGCGGAAGACGTGCTCGAGACGCTTGCGCGTCCGCTATTGCTGGAAGAACATGAAGTGTTCGTGACCGGCAGTATCGGGATCAGCGTATTCCCCAACGACGGCATCGACGCGCGTACGCTGCTCAAGAACGCCGACGTGGCCATGTACCGTGCCAAAGACTCGGGCAAAAACAACTTCCAGTTCTTCGCGGCCGAGATGAATACCCAGACTTTCGAGCGCCTGCTGCTGGAGAGCGGTCTGCGCCAGGCGCTTGAGCGCGACGAGTTCGAATTGCACTACCAGCCCCAGGTCGAGGCCGTCGGTCGCCATCTGATCGGAGTCGAAGTGCTGATCCGCTGGCGTCATCCGCAACTCGGGCTGGTGCCGCCGGGACGCTTCATTCCGTTGGCCGAGGAGACAGGCCTGATCAAGGCGATAGGCGAGTGGGTGCTGCGCGGTGCCTGCCGGCAACTGGTGGCCTGGGATGCGGCCGGCATCTCGGTTCCGCGCGTGGCCGTCAATCTGTCGGCGCGGCAATTCGAACAACAGACGCTGACCCAGCAGGTGGCCGGGGCGCTCGACTCCGCTGGCCTGGCGCCGGAGAGGCTGGAGCTCGAAATCACCGAGAGCATGATCATGCAGAACCCGGTCGAGGCGGTCAGAATACTCAAGGATCTGAAGAAGCTCGGTGTGCTGCTGTCCATCGACGACTTCGGCACCGGCTACTCGTCGCTGTCCATCCTCAAGCGGTTTCCGCTCGACTCGCTCAAGATCGACCGCTCCTTCGTCGACGGCTTGCCGCTGGACGAGGACAGTGCGGCGATTGCCGATGCCATCCTCGCCATGGCGCATAGGCTGGAGTTCACCGTGGTCGCCGAAGGCGTGGAAAACGAAGCGCAGGCCGCGTTCTTGCAGCGGCAGGGCTGCGATCTGCTGCAGGGCTTCCACTTCAGCAAGCCCCTGCCTGCCGCCGAGTTTGCCGTGCTGGCCGAGTCGTGGGCGTCGGATGTGCGCCGCAGTGTCGCCTCGCGCGTCACGTCGCCCGGCTGAGTCCGTGGCCAGCGCCCTTGCGTCTCGTGGGGCGTCACGGTTTAATACCCCCCATTTTCTCCAAGAGCGGTGCCATGAGCAATAAACGTCTGATTCACGGGTTTCACGCCCTTAATGCCCGGCTTTGGCAAAATCCCAAGAGCCTGGTCGAGATCTATCTGTCGGGCGGGCGCCAGGATGCGCGTGCGCGCGAGGTGCTGGACAAGGCGGAGCAGGAAGAGGTCAAGGTACACCTGGTTGACAAGGCCCGCCTCGACAGCCTGACCGGCAATGCGCGCCACCAGGGCGTGGCGGCGTGGATAGACGCGAGCCGCAACTTTGTGGCGCTGGACGATGTACTGGAAAGCCTGAAAGAGCCTCCGCTGCTGCTGATCCTCGATGGTGTGACCGATCCGCACAATCTGGGCGCCTGCCTGCGCGTCGCCGACGCGATGGGGGCGCACGCGGTGCTGGCGCCCAAGGATCGCAGTGCCGGCATCAATGCCACGGTGTCCAAGGTCGCCTGCGGCGCGGCCGAGGCCGTGCCCTATATCACGGTGACCAATCTCGCGCGCACCTTGCGCGACTTGAAAGACGCGGGGGTGTGGATCGCAGGGACCACGATGGAGGCGGACACCGATCTGTTTCATTTCGACCAGAGCGGTGCGCTGGCCTGGGTCATGGGGGCCGAAGGCGAAGGCATGCGGCGGCTGACGCGCGAGCACTGCGACGTGCTGGTGTCCATCCCGATGTTCGGTTCGGTGGAAAGTCTGAATGTCTCCGTCTCGTCCGGCATCGTCCTGGCTGAGAGCCGGCGCCAGCGCTTGCTGAAGGCAGGCGCCTGAGGCGGCCGGTCGTCTTTCAATATACCTTATGGGGGTATATGATGTTCCCTCCGGGATCTCGCATCCCGCCCCCGCGGGAGATCGCGCATGCGCGCATGCCATAGTGAAGCGGAAGAGCACGCCAAGGTCGTGGTGCAGCCTAACAAGTCGGCGTTGATGAAACGGCTGGCCCGCATTGAAGGTCAGGTGCGCGGCATCGGCGGCATGATAGAGGCCGACCGTTACTGCATCGATGTCCTGACTCAGGTGGCGGCGGTCAAGTCGGCGCTGGACGCGGTTGCGATGCAGTTGCTGGAAAACCACATGCGCGGCTGTGTCGCCAGTGCGATGCAGCAGGGCGATGCGACCGGCATGGTGACCGAGTTGATCGACGCGGTCAAAAAGATTCGCTGAGGAGTAGGGATGATGTGGCCGCGATGGTGGGGAGTGCTTCTGATGGTACCGGCGCTGGCATGCGCGGCACCGGTGACGTTCGACGTCTATCTGCAGTTGCACGTCGGGATGAGCGAGGCCGAGTTGCTGAAGACGGCCGGCAAGCCGGACCACGTCGACGTCCGCAACGGGCGCGAGTTGTGGTGGTTGGGCAACGACGATACGCCGGCGCAGACCATCGTGAAGATCGAGAGTGGAAAAGTCAGCGCGATTCGGCGCGAACAATCTTTGTGAGGCGGAAATGGACACCTTGATATTGCAGGTTGAAGGCATGTCGTGCGGCGGTTGCGTCAAGAGCGTGCAGCAGGCATTGACGGCGCTGCCGGGGGTTGGCCGGGTCGATGTCGACCTGGCCAGCGGCCGGGTCGAAATCGAGTGCGTTCCGGGTCAAACCCTGGCCCGCGATCAGGCCGCCGCCGCGGTTTCCGGCGCCGGTTTCGACGTCGTTTAGGTCTGCGCGCACCGGTTCCCGCGCCCGCCTGGGGCGGGGCGGGCGATCGGGCTTGCCAGGGGGGCGCAATGCGCGTATCCTCTGCAGGTTTTAACCCTTGCTTTTCCGCGACTACGCATGGCGGAGAGGCTGTTAGCCATAAGGAGTTCACATGCGGCATTATGAAATCGTATTCATCGTCCATCCGGACCAGAGTGAACAGGTCCCGGCGATGATCGAACGTTACAAGGGCATGGTTGTTGGTGCCGAAGGCGTGATCCATCGTCTGGAAGACTGGGGCCGTCGTCAGCTGGCCTACCCGATCCAGAAACTGCACAAGGCGCATTACGTTCTGATGAACGTCGAATGCAGCACCGACACCCTGGTCGAAATCGAGCATGCCTTCAAGTTCAACGACGCCGTTCTGCGCCATCTGACCATCAAGATGGCTCATGCCGTGACCGAAGCGTCCCCGATGATGAAGGACGAGAAGGCCAAAAACCTGCTCGACCCGCAACAGCCGGTGGCTGAGGCTGAAGTCGTCGCCTGATTCAGGTGAATGGCTCCTCGCAGAATCGTCTGGTACTGACCGCGACTGTCGCGCGCGAAGACGTCCTGAGATATACGCCGGCCGGAATGCCGGTGCTGGAAATGTGGCTAGGCCATCATTCCCGGCAACAGGAAGCGGGCTTCGAGCGGGACGTCAACTGCGAAATACAGGCCGTACTGGTTGGTGAAATCGCCAGCCGATGGGCCGGAAAACTGGTGGGACGCGATGTGGATGTCGCCGGGTTCATCAGTCAGCGCAGTATGAAAAATCCGCGGTTGGTCCTGCATATTGAATACGTTGAATTGGTAAAAGGTTAGAAAAATGGCTCGCCAACTCTTTAAGCGCAAAAAGTTCTGCCGCTTCACGGCAGAAGGCATCAAAGACATCGACTACAAGTCTGTCGACCTCCTGAAAGATTTCATCGCTGAAAACGGTAAAATCATTCCGGCTCGCATCACCGGTACCAAGGCTCGCTACCAGCGCCAGCTGACCACCGCGATCAAGCGTGCTCGTTTCCTGGCTTTCCTGCCGTATACCGACCAGCACTAAACCGGGAAAGGAACCGACATGCAAATCATTCTGCTCGAAAAAGTCGCCAACCTGGGTCAACTGGGTGACGTGGTCAAAGTCAAAGAAGGTTACGCGCGTAACTTCCTGATCCCGCAAGGCAAGGCCAAGCGTGCTACGGATGCGAACCTGAAACAGTTCGAAGAACGCCGCGCCGAACTGGAAGCCAAGCAGGCCTCCGTTCTGGCCGACGCGCAAGCGCGCGCCGCCAAGCTGGCCGATGCCGTCATCACCATCGAACAAAAGGCCGGCGTTGACGGTCGTCTGTTCGGTTCGGTCGGCAGCGTCGACATCGCCGAAGCCATCACCGCTACCGGCGTTGAAGTGAAGCGTTTCGAAGTGCGTCTGCCGAACGGTCCGCTGAAGACCATCGGCGAATTCGACCTCGAAATCGCCCTGCACCACGACGTGGTTGCTGCAGTCAAGGTTGCGATCGTACACGCCGCCTGATCGACGTTCGCGGCTCGTTTCGCACGGGCCGCAACGAAGAAAAAAGCCCAAAGCTTGCTTTGGGCTTTTTTTTGCCTGGCAGGAGGAGAAGGCCCGTTGCGGGGCCGGTCGCCACGATGACGTAGCGCCTTACTGCCCCTGGAATGACTTGAGGACGGTCAGCAGGCTGGTGAGATTGTCGGAGACTCCGGTTTGCGCAACCTTCTCGGTCGCGCCGGCCGCAGCAGTGGTGTCCAGCGTATAGATTTGCATCACGCCCTGGTTGGCTGCAGCCTGGGCCAGGGTGTTTTGTTGTTGCTGGGCGGCGACCGCATTCTGCATCAGGATGCCGGTCGAGTGGGCCATGGCCTGGTAGATGGAGCCCATGGCCATGGCCGGGGCTTCGCCGATGACCTTGACGTTGGATTGGGTGACGGCGTCGGTGACTTGTTGGCTGACAAATGCCATTTGACTACTCCTTGTTTCGGTTTATCCGGATTGCGAAGCCGGGTCCGGTTCGGTCGGATCGTGCTGCTTACTGGTTCTGGAAGGCCCTGAGGACAGTCAACAGACTGGTCAGATTGTCCGAGACCCCGGTTTGGGCTACTTTTTCGGTGGCACCGGCCGCCGCGGTGGTATCCAGCGAATAGACCTGCATGATGCCCTGGTTGGCGGCGGCCTGTGCCAGGGTGTTCTGCTGCTGCTGAGCCGATACGGCATTTTGAAACAAGATGCCGGTCGAGTGGGCCATGGCCTGGTAGATGGAGCCCATGGCCATGGCCGGCGCTTCCGCTACGACCTTGACGTTAGACTGGGTGACCGCATCGGTGATCTGGTAATTTACGTCCGCCATTCTTGCTCTCCTGAGTTCATGCACGGCACCCGTGCCATGCTATCTACTTGGACGTCTCAGCCCTGCGTTTGTGAAGAGGGGACTGGGCTGATCTGTCCCGTCGATGCCGTGTTTGCCGCAGGGGCTGCTGCAGGCGTCGTTGCTCCCACGAGCGTGTCCAGCGCCCGTACGACAGGGTCCAGCGCCAGTTTGAGCTGCCGCTCCACCTCGGCGCTGATCAGGGGAGTTATCTGCTGGAGCTGGGCTGGGGTCGGTTGCGCCGTTGCGGCCTGGGCCGCGCTGCGTATCGCCTCCAGCCAGTTGAGTGCCAGCTGTTCGTCACCGGATTGGCTGGCCAGTGCTTCGCTGGAAATCTGCTGCAGCGATTCGGCGACCTGGCGCATGGTACTGTCTACTCTTTCCTTGCCCTCGTTCAGCGCTTGCATGATCAGCTGCTGCGCCTGGGTGTTGAGGTCGTGGCGTGGCGCTGCCTGCGGGGGGATCAGGCGCAGCAAATTCGCCAGCCCTTGTTCTTCCTCTTTTTGCAAGGGCCGTTTGAGCTGGCGCTGCACCAGTTCGCGCAGGCTGCGGGTGAGTTCGTGGTCCGGTGTGCTCATGCTATGCCTCCATCGTGGCGGGCACGAGGAAGCCTGCCATGCCCCCTCGTGCCGGCCGGGTCAGTTTTTTGTGGTCGCGGCACGGCTTTGCAGCAGCGCCGTATACTTGCTGATGCTCTGATCTATCTTGTCTATGGCGAAACCGGCCGATTCGGCTTCGAGCGCACCTGCCGCCGAGGCGACCGCCGCCGCCGCCCCCATCAATACGTCGGTCAGTAGCGCGCCCAGCGCATCTTCGGCCGCGGCTGCCATCTGCTGTTTGGCAATGTTCTCTGTCATCTGCCTGATCAAAACCCCCTGGCTGGCTAGCGCCAGTTTGCTGACGCCATCGAAATAGTTCGCCGCCGATTGGGCAACCAGCCCCGATGCCTGGGTGATCATCATATTTGGCCCCAGCGCGATCTCGGTCGGGGCGTAGCTGGCCGTTTCGGCATTGCTCAACAGTGTTGCTTGCACCACCTGGCGGTTGAGTGCATCGGTGGCCGGCGCTTGGGCAGCATCGAGTTTTTGCAGCATCTGACCGTTCATGAGCGCCAGCAGCGACTGCGGTGCTGGAGTCGATGGCTGCGCCGGAGCGGCGGCAGGCTCCGGTGCGGCGGCCGGGCCTGGTGTGGCGGCCGGCTCCGGTGTGGCGGCAGGCTCCGGTGTGGCGGCAGGCTCCGGTGTGGCGGCCGGCTCCGGTGCGGCGGCAGGCTCCGGTGCGGCCGCCGGTTCCGTTGCGGCGGCAGGTTGCTGTGCGGCGGCTGCAGTTTCCGGGGGAGAAACGGGAGGGCCGGACGGCGTGACTTCCGCTGCCGGAGCCGCCGCAGCCGTTGGGCGGTCGGCGGCTGTGCTCGCGTTCTCCGTCGGCTGGATGCCGGAAGTGAAGCTCTGGGTGAGGGTTTTCCACAAAGACATGGGAACGATTCTCCTGATCTGCCGGCCTGGCGCGATGCCGGCGGCCGTTCACGGCCGGGGCTTGCTCAGACCGTCCTATTCGCCTATGGACATGATCAAGGCGACGGCCTTGGACACCACGGCGTTGGAGATCTGGTTCAAGGCCTGCTGGCTTTGCACGGCGTTTTGTAGCGACAGCCCGGCCGAGTGGCTGGCGACCTGGTACAGCGATGCGATGGACTGAGCCGGCGCTTCGGCCACCACCTTGACATTGGTTTGGGTGACCGCATCGGTGATCTGGGCGTTGACGGTGGTGTCTGCCATGAACTTCTCCTGTGAGCGGGGCGGATGGGGGCGTAGGGTCGCCACCCTTTTCGCTTATAGGGGGAGAGGACGCTCGAGCCGGTGCTTTGTGAATGCCGGTCTGCTATTTCTATGCTAGCGGGCGATGCAGGGTTTCTGCGGCGGCGGCACGGGCGGACTGTCCTTTGTGACAGGTCGTTCGGGTTTCACACGCGTCGCGCCGCCACGTTCTGTCTTTACTGGCCATGACAACGAGTGGATGAGGCGATGCGGATGGCGCTGAGCGGCAAGGGCATGGAAGGGGAGGCGCCGAGCGTGCGCGCGGACCGCCTGGAGCGGGTTCCCCTGTTGACCGGCTTGCCGGAGGCGCTGTTGGCCTATATCCATGCGCACGGCATCTGCTGGCACGCGGGGCAGGAGAGGGTGCTGTACGTGCAGCACGACCAGGAGGATTTCATCGCCTTCGTGCTCGAGGGCTGTGTCCAGCATGTCCTGCATGGCAGCGATGGCAGGGAAATCATCGTCACGGTCAGCGGCGAAGGCGATGTGCTGGGCGAGGCCGGCCTGTTCGATGCGCAGCGGCACAGCGCAACGGCGCGGGCACTGGAAAATACCACCTTGTGGTTGCTGTCGCGGCGGCACTTTCCGGTATTGCTGTCACATCCTCCATTCGTCCTGCGGATACAGCATCTGATGTGCCGACGCATGCGCGAAGTCGTCGGCCTGGTCGAATCGGTGTGTCTGCATCGACTGGAGTCGCGACTCGCACGCTATTTGCTCGACGAGGCGGAGAGGCACGGCCGCCTGGAAAGCGAAGGCATCCTGATACCCTTCAAACACAGTCAAAGCACCGTGGCGTCCATGCTCAACGCCAGCCGGCCCAAGCTGAATGCACAGCTGCAGAGTTGGTCGCGCAGCGGCTTGATTCTACGCGGGCAGCACGTGCTGCTGATTCCCGATCTGGAGCGTTTGCGTCGTATTGCCGTCAAGGACAGCGGCGCTTGATGGTGTGCGAATGACGATCCATTTAACATTAAAAATGTTACTTGGGTAACAGTTTGTTCTGTTTGAGTGTTTCATCCTGACCTTCGGTCTTGCTACGGAGATAAAGATGGGACAAGCAGAACACGCGTCGATCAAGGTCCGTTCGGCGGCGGATCGCTTCGAATGCGCCTGGCGCGCGGTGCAAGATAATCTGTTGCGCAAGGCGCGGCGATTGTGCCGTGGCGATGCGGCTCAGGCGGATGAACTGTTGGCCGATACGGCTCTCAAAGCGTGCCTCTATCTGCGCAAGCAGCCGGAGAAAGTGCGCGACCCGGAAGGTTTTCTGTTTCTGGTCCTGAACCACGTGTTCCTCGACCACATTCGCCGGCTTGGCCGCGAGAGAACCGTGTTCAATTTCGATCTCGACATCGATGCCGATTTCATCGGAGAGATCGCCTCGCATACGCCCGGGCTGGAGCTGGAGCTGGAGTTGCGTCAGCAACTCCAGCAGCTCGACCGCGCGCTGGCCACGCTCAGCCCGGGGCAACGCGACCTGTTCGCACTCAAATTCGAGAAGGAACTCTCCTACCCCGTGATCGCCGCCAGCCTCTCCATCAGCGAAGCGCTCGCGCGCAAGCGGGTGGAACTGCTACGGCGCCGGCTGCAGACACTGCTGCGAACGGCCTAGGGCGCGTCCCTATCAGGCGCGCGGTAGAACGCGGCCCTGCAGCGTGGGCGCCCCCTGTTCCGCGATCGCCAGCAAGGTATCGACATTGGGGTGCTTGCCCGGATTCAGGCGCGCGTCTTCAGTATGTTCGGCGTACAGCTTGAGGCCGGCGCGGGCGGCGTCGCCGTCGATGCGGCCGTACTGGCGCAACAGGCTGTGATAAACGCGCAGCGAGCCGGCACTGCCCGGCTTGTTCTCCAGGCGGCGCAGGGCGGTGCCATTGGCATCGACCAGCTCTATCGCATCGACATCGTGGCTGGGGGGCAAGGTTTGCAAAATGTACTGAAAGGTGAAGGCGCTCATGAGATCGTCGCTGTCTTTATGGTTGTAGCGGTAAGGAAAGGGCTTGCCATCAGGACGGCTGTTCGCCCTGCAGATAACGTTTACTCAATGTCTTGAACTGTGCATCGCCGGCGCCGCGCAGCAGCTCGAAGAGTACCATTTCACGGCTGACCAGGATGGCGCCGGCGGCGCGCATTCTCTCCAGCGCCAGCGTATGGTCGAACCGGGAACGACTCGCGCAGGCATCGGCGACGACAAACACGGTCTTGCCCGTTGCCAGAAGGTCGATGACGGTTTGCAGTACGCAGACATGCGTTTCCATTCCGGCTACGATGATCTGTTCGCGTTCGAGCAGCGACTCGGGCAAGGCGGAAACCCGAACGCAGGAAAAGGCGACTTTTTCCAGTATCGGGGCGGCCGGTGCGATGGCCAGCAACTCCGGCCGGGTCCGCCCGAGTCCGGCCGGGTACTGTTCCGAGAATATCAGCGGCAGCCCACAGTCGTGGCTGACGCTGATCAACCATTGTGCGCGTTGCAGCAGGCCGGCGCAGTCTTCGACCGCCGGCAGCAGTTTTTCCTGGATATCGATGCAGAGCAGTACGGAGCGTGCGCGTTCGATCAGCATGGGGGTGACTCCCGCGAGTGGCAGTGGCGCACAGCATAGCGCAAGGGGGCGCGGGCGTCACCCGGTCGGGGGGAGGGCCGGAGAGCGCCGGCCATGCGGCTGCGGCGCCCCCGTGTCCGCGTCAGATGTCGCGGGCTTCAGCGATGCCCTCGTGGCTGCCTGAACGGCGTGGCAGGATCAAATTGAGCACGATGGCCATCACCGAGCACAGGCCGACGCCGGCGAGTCCGAAGCTGCCTATTTTCAGTTCCAGCCCACCGATGCCCGAGGTCAGCACCACCGAGATGATGACCAGATTGCGCGGCTCCATCAGATCGACCTTGGACTCGATCAGGGTTTTGAGACCGATCGAGGCGATGGTGCCGAACAGCAGAACCATGATGCCGCCCATGACCGGCATCGGGATGGATTGCAACAGGGCGTTGAATTTTCCGAAGAACGCCATGGCGATGGCAAAGGCGGCCGCCCAGGTCATGGTGACCGGGTTGAAGTTGCGAGTGATCATGACCGCGCCGGTGACTTCGGCATAGGTGGTGACCGGCGGGCCGCCGATCAGGCCGGCGATGCAGACGCCGAGGCCATCCCCGCACAGGGTGCGATGAAGGCCGGGCGCCTTGGTGTAATCCTTGCCCGTGACGCCGCCGATCGCCATGACGCCGCCGATATGCTCGATGGCCGGAGCGATAGCCACCGGCAGCATGAACAAGGCGGCGGCCCAGTTGACGGTGGGGGCGGCCAGCTGCGGCATCGCGAACCAGGGGGCGTTGACGATATGGGCGATGTCGACCACGCCGAGCGCCAGTGCGAGCAGATAACCGGCTATCACCCCGGCGAGAATGGGAATCAGCTTGACGATCCCGCGTGCGAAAATCGCCACCACGATGGTGGTTGCCAGCGACACGGCGGCCAGCAGCATCGCCGTGGGATAGGGCATCACCTGATGGCCTCCGGCCCGACCCATCGCCATGCTGGAGGCGGCGGTGGCGACCGACAGGCCGATGATCATGATGACGGGGCCGATGACCACCGGCGGCAGCAGGCGGTTGACGAGAGCCATGCCGCGCCAGCGGACGATCGCGGCGAAAACGAAGTACATGAAGCCCGCGCAGAACAGGCCGAACATGGTCGATGGCATGCCCCAGGTGTGGACCGAATAGATGATGGGGCCGATGAAGGCAAAGGACGAACCGAGAAAGATGGGGACCTGGCGGCCGGTGCAGAGCTGGAATACCAGGGTGCCGATACCGGCTCCGAGAAGAGCCATCGCCGGATTCAGACCGGTGAGCAGCGGCACCAGCACCAGTGCGCCGAAGGCGACGAACAGGATCTGGGCGCCGGAAACCGCCTGCTTCGCGTAATGAAACATATAGACTTCCTTATAGCGGGAGAGCGCGGGTAGGGGGCATGAAAACGCCGCTTGTCGCGCAGGCAAGCGGCGTGGGCGGCCCGGTAAACCGGGCGCAGGGTCGTCAGGCGTGCTTGGTGCCGAAGATCTTGTCGCCTGCGTCGCCGAGTCCGGGGATGATGTAGCCGTTTTCGTTCAGGTGGTCGTCGAGCGAAGCCGCATAAATCTGGACATCCGGATGCGCATCGGACACCGCCTTGACGCCTTCCGGCGCGGCAACCATGACCACGGCCTTGATCTGGCGGCAGCCCTTGCGCTTCAATAGCTCGATGGTGGCATTCATCGACCCGCCTGTTGCCAGCATCGGGTCGATGATCAACGCGATGCGTTCGTCGAGGCTGTCCACGAACTTGTCGAAGTAGGGCACCGGCTCCAGGGTTTCTTCGTTGCGATACAGGCCGACGACGCTGATCTTGGCCGAGGGAACCAGATCGAGCACCCCGTCGAGCATGCCGAGGCCGGCGCGCAGGATCGGAACGACGGTGACTTTCTTGCCCTTGATCTGTTCGACTTCGATCGGCCCGCACCAGCCCTGAATCGTGGTCGGTTCGAGTTCGAAGTCGCGGGTGGCTTCATAGGCGAGCAGGCGGGCCAGTTCCTGAGTCAGCTGGCGAAACTTCATCGTGCTGATGTCGCCTTCGCGCAGCAGCCCCAGTTTGTGTTGGACCAGGGGGTGTTTGACGACAGTGATGTTCATGCGAGTGTTCCCCACCTTGTAAAAAAGCTGTTTTCCCGGCGCGCACGGCATGGGAAAACAGCTCTTGGTATCGATTCGGTCACACGTCTCTCCCGGAGGTTGACGGGTGCAACAGGTATGGGGCCGCATTCTACCACGTCTTTCGGCTGTTGATCCATAATTCGACTTCCGCTTCCGCCATGGGGGGTGCGAACAAAAAACCCTGTGCGGCCTGGCAGCCGAGCGCACGCACCAGTTCGAGATCGGCCGTCTCCTCGATGCCGATGGCGACGGTTTCCATGCCTGCGCGCTTCCCCTGCATCAAGGCCGCGCTCAGCCATCTTCTGCGATGCGGATCCAGGCTTGCATGGAACACGATGGAGGGATCTATCTTGATCATGCTGAAGCGTTGGCGGTTCAGCGGCGAAACGACGCCCAGGCCGATGCCAAACTCGTCAATGGCCACGCCGATCGAGGCTCTGCGCAGCCAGACGAGCTGACGGTCGGCCAGATCCCAATCCTGGCTGAGCATGAATTCGGAGAATTCGAGGATCAGTTGACCGTTTTCCAGGCCCGCTTGCCTGAGCTGGGCAACGATCCAGGCGTTGAGATTCGGGCGGGTGAGAGACTGCAGCGGCATATTGACCGAGACGCGCACGGGGAGCCCGCCGTCCCGCCAGTGGCGACAGGCATGAAGGGCCTGGGCAAGCATCAGTTCCGACAGTGGGCGCAGCAGCCCGTGCTCGCGCATGGCGGGCAGGAAGCTGGCGGGGGGGAGCAGACCATGCGCGGGGTGTCGCCAGCGGGCCAGCGCTTCGAGCGAACTGATCCGGCCGTTGCTCAAGTCGATGACAGGCTGGAAATACGCGACGAACTGCCCGCCGGCCATGGCCTGGCGTATTTCGGCCTGCGATGGGGCGGGAGGGGCAAGACTCGCCGCGGCAGCCGGGCTTGCGTTCATGGCGGCGCGCCGGCATGGCCGGCGAAGAAAGGGATGGTTTCATTCTATGCCGCGCCGCGGCTTTTTTCTTGCTGACGACTCAGGCGAATTCTTTTAGCAAGGCCTGCAGTTCGCCTGACTGATACATCTCGGCCATGATGTCCGAGCCGCCGATGAATTCGCCCTTGACGTAAAGCTGGGGCACTGTCGGCCAGTTGGCGTAGTCCTTGATGCCCTGGCGGATGTCGGGATCGGCCAGTACGTCGACGGTGGCAAATTTGGCGACGCCACAGGCCTTTATCAATTGCACTGCACGCGAAGAAAAGCCGCACTGCGGGAACTGGGGCGTACCCTTCATATACAGTACGACCGGGGTGGAGCTGACTGTCTCGCGGATGGTTTCCTGAATGCTCATTATGGTTTTCCTTTGTACGCTACAAAATACCCGAGTGTTTCCATTGGGTATTTTACGTCCAGGCATTTGCTGCGGTCAATTTGCCTGCAAGCGAAGATTCAGACCAGAAATTTTTGGGCCAGATCGTGGTAGAGGCGAGTCTCGAAAACCCTGGCCACGCCCGCCGCGATCATGGCGGCGCCCAGCGTCGAGATCACCATGCCGTGGCCATCTGTCATTTCTATCATGATGATGGCCGAGGTGATCGGGGCGCGCGTCACCCCGGCGAGCATGGCCACCATCCCCAGGGCGATGATCTTGATGTGGACTTCCGGGGCGAACAGGGGGGCGACCCAACTGCCGAGCCCGGCGCCCAGCGACAGCGACGGCGCGAAAATGCCTCCGGGCAAACCGGTCAGGAATGTGGCCAGCAGGCCGACGAACTTGAGCGGAAGATAGGCCGCGCCCAGGTCGCCGCGGCCGGCGATGACGCGGCTGGTTTCGTCTGCACCGCTGCCGAATATCGGCAGCGCGAGTCCGCAGAGGGCGATGAGCAGGCCGCAGGCGGCAATGAAGCCATACGGGTGCCGCTGCCGCCAGCGGGCGACGCGGGCGGGCAGCCAGCGCGTCTGGTGCACGCACAGCCACGAGAACAGCCCGCCGATCAAGCCGCCGCCGACGGCGACCATGGCCATGGGCAAAACGATGGAAAAGGAAAAGGGCGGGACATGGATACGGCCGAAATAGGTGTAGTTGCCCAGTAGTGCGAGCGAGATGATTCCCGCGAGAATCACCGCCCCGATCGTGCGGCCGCTCGTGGTCTGCTCTATCGAGTTGGCCAGCTCTTCGAAAGCGAAAACGACGCCGGCCAGGGGGGTATTGAATGCGGCGGCGATGCCGGCCGCTCCCCCCGCGAGGATGAGATGACGGCGGAATGCGGCATCGTCCGGAACAAAACGGCGGCAGGCGTACATCAGTGCCGCACCTATCTGCACGGTCGGCCCCTCGCGTCCGAGTACGAAACCGCTGCCGACGCCCATGACGATGCCGACGAATTTGGCCAGAGCGATACGGGCGGACAGCAGACGCGCGGCGCGCGGGGTATCGGCCAGTTGCAGTGCCGCCAGTGCCTGCGGAATGCCGCTGCCTTCTGCGCCTTGCCCTATGCATGTCATCAGCCAGCGGATCAGCATGCCGCCGACGGGCAGGGCGAGGAAGGGCCACCACGGCCAACGCCCGGCCAGCAGCTGAAAGCCGTGAAATGCCGACTCGGATGCTTTCGCCAGGGCCACGGCCACCAGTCCGACCAGCGTGGCACCGCTCCAGAGCACGAGGGTGGCGCGGGTTTGAGAGGAGAAGAGGTCGAACCGGCGCTGAAGCCGGCTGGCAAGGGCTGTGACCTTCATCCCGGTCTCGCTGTCGTTATTTAAGGAAAGCCTAATTTACCACGGCTTCATCGACTTGTCGCGTGAGTACGGCGGCAAAAAACCCATCAGTGTTATGCAATTGTGGCTGCAGCTCCAGGTACTCGCCGATTTGCAGCGGAATTTTCTGATCCTGCAGCACCGTGTCGGCGCTGAGCAGGCTGAAGTCCGGATGGCGTTCGAGGAAGGCGGTGACGATGTCCTGATTTTCCTGCGGCAACAGGCTGCAGGTCGCATAGACGAGCCGGCCGCCCTTTTTGACCAAACGGCAGGCGCTGTCGAGAATGGCCGTCTGCTTGACGTTCAGCTCGGCGATGCTCTCCGGCGACTGGCGGAACTTGAGGTCGGGGTTGCGGCGCAAGGTGCCGAGCCCCGAGCACGGGGCGTCGACCAGTACCCGGTCGGCCTTGCCGGCCAGGCGCTTGATGCGCGCGTCGTTCTCATGCGCGAGGACTTGCGGATGGACATTGGACAGGCCGGAGCGCGCGAGGCGGGGCTTGAGGTTGGTCAGCCGCTTTTCCGATACGTCGAACGCGTACAGGCGTCCGGTCGACGCCATCTGTGCGCCGAGCAGCAGGGTTTTGCCGCCTGCGCCGGCGCAGAAGTCGACGATCATTTCGCCGCGGCGTGCGCCGCACAACAGTCCGAGCAACTGGCTGCCTTCGTCCTGGACTTCGATGGCCCCGCTCTTGAACAGCTCATGCTTGTTGATCGAGGGCTTGCCCTTTACGCGGATGCCTATCGGAGAATACGGGGTGGGCGCGCACTCGATTCCGCTGCGGGCGAGTTCGCGCAGCGCTTCGTCGCGTTTCATCTTGAAGGTGTTGACGCGCAGATCGAGCGGAGCGCTCTGCATCAGCGCGCGTCCGAGCGCCTGGATGTCGTCGGCGCTCTTGCCTTGCAGCCGCTCTATGACCCAGGCCGGTAGTTCGGCCTGAATCGCGAGATCGTCCGGCAGTGCCTTGCCTTTCAGTTCGGAGATCCAGGTTTTTTCCTCTTCCTTGACCGAGGGGCCGAATTCTTTAAGATTCAGGCCGCGTACGCGCGACAGGGTCGCCAGAGTCAGCTTGCGCGGCGTCGCCTTTTGCGGGGCGATCAGCGCGGTGAGCTGGCCCAGATGGCGCAGACAGGCGAAAGCCGTTTCGGCGATGACATGGCGGTCGCTCGAGCCGATCTGCTCGTTCTGGCGGAAATAGGCCGACAGCACGACGTCGGCCGGTTTGTCGAAGCGGATCATCAGACCCAGTACGGTTTCGATATGGCTGAGCAGCGTGGGATGCATGATTATTTGAATTTCCTGTCATGGGGGTCGGGCAAGTCCCATTCGGTCTTGCCGTTGATTTCTATCTTTCTGGCGCGCAAGTCGACATCCACATTACCGCTGAAGTGGATGCGAACCGGCTGATTGGCGTAATCGGGTGCCAGCCAGAATTCGATACGGGTGTCGCCGCCCTGCTCCTGGGCGCGCAGGATGACGACGTGTATTTTTTTGCCGTCGGCGAGGTAGTCGCTTTCGCCGACGGCATGCAGCGTGGCCGGGTAGACCTTGCGGCCATTGGTGATGTGCAACTCGCTCGCGTCTCCTTCGGCGCCGAGCAAAGCGACCTGGTAAATGATGCTCAACATGTCCTGCGTGCCAGCGTGCAGCGGGGACGTGTCGTTGTCGCCGAGAGACAGCGTTTTTTCCGGCCACGAAAAACGGGCGAGTCCGGTGGTGTTGCCATTGCGCATGGCGGTGAAACTGTCGGGTTTGAGTCCGCCGCGCCCCAGGCTGCCTTCCGAACGATAGCGTATCGAGAACCAGGCGATATTGGCCACGGTCTCAAGGGAGTAGCGTTTGCCTTCGCGTTCCCAGTCCAGGGTTGCGATCCCGACATTGTTCACCCAATAGCGCAGTCTGGCGCTATTGGGAAAATGCTTGAGATGCGCGATCGAAGCCGGAGCCGCATCGTCCGTCGCGTCTGAGGCGGGGGCCGAGGCGCTTGTCGCGCCCGCCGTCGCTGCGGCCTCCGCCAGCGGCGCACTGCTGCTTTGCGCGGCGCTCGCGCCTGTCTGGGCGAGCGCTTGCGAGGCGGCCTCGCGGCGAACGCCATGCGTGTCCCTGCGCTCGGCGGCCGGAGCGGGCGGAGCCGCTGCAGCCGTCAGCGAGAAGCTGCCTTTCGGCGGCGCCACGGGGGTCGGCACCGGCTTGGGCGCCGGGTCCAGCGTCAGTGCCTGCAGGCGCGCGGTCAGCGGCTTGAGCGCGGTTTCCTGCTGCTCGCTGCGGGCGAGCGGCAGCAGGTCGAAGCCCAGTACAGCCAGATGCACCCCCAGGGAGAGTGCGAGGGCCATCAGGATCGGAGCGCGGCGCGGCATGTCGGCTCAGTTCCCGGGACACGTCAGCTGCGCGCCGGCATCGTCGTTTGCAGTGTCGAGGCAGACCTTGCCGTCGCTCAGACGGAGGCGGCCGTCGGCAAAGCGGGCGATCGCGCGCGGGTAGAGAATGTGCTCGAGCTCGAGCACGCGCGCGGCCAGCGTCTCCGGATCGTCGTCGTCCAGCACCGGTACGGCGCCCTGGGCGATGATCGGGCCGTGGTCGAGCTCGGCCGTGACAAAGTGCACGGTGCAGCCGGCCAGTCTGCAACCGGCCTCCAGCGCGCGTCTGTGGGTGTCGAGGCCGGTGAAGGCGGGCAGCAGCGAAGGATGGACGTTGATCATCCTGCCCTGATAGTGGCGGGTGAAGGCGGCGCCGAGGATGCGCATGAAGCCGGCCAGCACCACGAGGTCGGGAGCGAATCCGTCTATCGTCGCCGCCAGTTCGCGGTCGAAGGCGTCGCGCGAGGCGAAGGCCCTGTGATCGAGGCAGGCTGTCGCGATGCCGCGTTCGCGTGCGAACGCGAGGCCGGCCGCGTCCGGACGGTTGGATATCACCGCTCCGATGCGCACATTGGCGATGTCGGCGTCGACAATGGCGCGCATATTGGAGCCGCGCCCGGAAATCAGGATGACGATGGTCTTCATTATCGATTTATAGCGCCCGTGTCCGCGAGCGGATACGGCTGATGAAAGACGCCGCCGACACGGATGCCGGCGGCGCATGGGCGTACCGGCAGGACTCAGACGATTTGCGTCTGATGTTCGCTGTCGGCGCGCGCGCGGATACGGCCGATGGTGTAGACCGTTTCGCCGTGTTGCGCGAGCAAGTCGGCCGCCTTCGCCGCGTGTTCGGGGGCGACGATGACCACCATGCCGATACCGCAGTTGAAGGTGCGGTACATTTCCTGCGCGTCGATCTGTCCTTGCTGCTGCAGCCAGGCAAAGAGCGGCGTCTGCGGCCAGCTCGCGGCGTCGATCTGCGCCACGACGTTGTCGGGCAGGACGCGCGGGGTGTTTTCGGTGATGCCGCCGCCGGTGATGTGGGCCATGCCCTTGACCGGGAGGGCCGCCATCAGGGCCAGCAGCGGTTTCACGTACAGCCGCGTCGGGGCGATGATCGCATCGCGCAGGGTGGTCGCGCCGTCGAAGGGGGCGTCCAGATCGGGCGCGGCGCGTTCGATGATCTTGCGCACCAGCGAGAAGCCGTTGGAATGGACGCCGTTGGACGCCAGGCCCAGTACGACGTCGTCCGGGCGGATGTCGCGGCCGGTGATGACGCGCGATTTTTCCACCACGCCGACCGCAAAACCGGCCAGATCGTACTCGCCGGCCGGGTACATGCCCGGCATTTCGGCGGTCTCGCCGCCGATCAACGCGCAACCCGACTGCTCGCAGCCGGCGGCGATGCCTTTGATCACTTCGGTGGCCTGTGCGACGTCAAGCTTGCCGCAGGCGAAGTAGTCGAGGAAGAACAGCGGCTCTGCGCCCTGCACCAGAATGTCGTTGACGCTCATGGCGACCAGATCGATGCCGACCGTGTCGTGGCGTTGCCATTCGAAGGCCAGCTTGAGCTTGGTGCCGACACCGTCGGTGCCGGACACCAGGACCGGTTCCTTGTACTTCTTGGATATTTCCACCAGTGCGCCGAATCCACCGATTCCGCCCAGCACTTCCGGACGCATTGTGCGCTTGGCATAGGGTTTGATGTTTTCGACGAGCGCGTCGCCGGCATCGATATCGACACCGGCATCGCGATAACTGAGGGACGGGGTATTCAAGGGCGACTCGCTTTCTGCTCACGTGATAGTTTTACATCAAGCTTCCATTGTTCGAAAGCGCCTGTATTTTAACCGATTTTTCGCGAAAACGCTGCATCCGCCAGCGCGCCTTGTATTTCCCGGCAGGAATAAGCGGGCTATTCTTTCGCGAAATGTGCCGTTCAGCGTAAAATCGCTATATGACTCATCATTTTATGCCCTCCCGAGATTTTGGATCAGCTCGTACTTGACCTCGCTCCGGTTCCGCTGCCCGCTTTCGATAATTTCGTAGCCGAGCGCAACCGCGAAGTGATCGCCGCCCTGACCCATGAAGGGGATGAGCGCTTCATCTATCTGTGGGGTGAGCCCGGCAGCGGAAAAACGCATCTGCTGCAAGCGTGGATCGCTTATGCCGAAGCGCTCGGACGCGCCTCGATCTATCTGGACGCGCAAAGCGAACGCCTTCCCGATTTCGCACGCGAAGCCAGTTTCATCGCCGTCGACCATGTCGACGAGCTCGACCCCGACGACCAGATCACCCTGTTTTCGATTTACAACTCGCTCAAGGAGAGTGGCGAGGGAAGGCTGTTGATGGCGGGACGCCATCCGCCCATTGCGCTGGGCGTGCGCGACGACTTGCGCACCCGGCTCGGCTGGGGGCTGGTGTTCGAGGTCAAGGCCCTGTCAGACGCCGAGAAGCTGGCAGCCCTGCATGCGCACGCGGCGCGACGGCAATTGGCGATACCGGACGATGTGTTCCGCTATCTGCTCACGCACTGGCGGCGCGACCTGACGAGCCTGATCGCCATGCTCGACATGCTCGACCGCTATTCGTTGGCCTTGCGCCGCCCGATCACGGTGCCGCTGGTCAAGAACGTATTGCAAACGACACGAACGGAATCATGAATCTCGCACTCTTCGACCTCGACCACACATTGATAGCCGGCGACTCCGATTCGGAGTGGCCGAAATTCCTGACCCAGCGCGGCCTGTTGAACGAAGCGCACCAGCGGCAAAGCGAAGCCTATTACCGGCAATACCTCGACGGCACGCTGGACATCGATCGCTTTCTGGCCTTCCAGCTCAAGCCGCTGGCAAGCTTCGAGCGCACCGAGCTCGACGCCCTGCATGCGGAGTACATGCGCGAGCATATTCTGCCCATCATCCCGGACAAGGCCCGTGCCATCCTCGCCGCACACCAGGCGGCGGGCGATGTCATCGTGATCGTGACGGCGACCAACCGCTTCATCACCGAACCGATCGCGCGCGAGCTTGGCGTCGAGAATCTGATCGCCATCGAACTGGAGCAGGATGAGGCTGGCAATTTCACCGGCCGGCCGAGCGGCGTGCCGAGCTTCCGCGACGGCAAGATCGTGCGCGTCGAGGCGTGGCTGGCCGAGCGCGGCGAGACGCTGGCGTCTTACGAAAAAGTATTTTTCTACAGCGATTCGCACAACGATCTGCCGCTGTTGTCGCGCGTGAGCCATCCGGTTGCGGTCGATCCCGACTCCGCTTTGCTGGCGCACGCGACGCGACAAGGCTGGCCCGTCATCTCGCTGCGCGATTGAGGAGAGGATCATGGACGCTCTGGAGCAGTTCCTGCTGCGCGCCGAAGCCTTGCTCGCCCGGGTGGAAGCGGTGCTGCCGCCGGTCGCGACCGCGCCCGATTGGGATGCCCCGGCTTTCCTGTGGCGGCGGGTCGGCGGCCGCGGCGCGCTGATCGCCGTGCACGAGCCTCATACCGTGGACATGGCTCGGCTGACCCATATCGACCGGCAACGTGCGCAATTGCTGCGTAACACGCGCCAGTTCGTCAAAGGCAAACCTGCGAACAACGTGCTCCTCACCGGCGCGCGCGGCACCGGCAAATCGTCGCTGATCAAGGCGCTGCTTCCCGAGTTCGCCGCCCAGGGGCTACGCCTGATCGAGATCGACAAATCACAGCTGTCCGATCTGCCGGACGTTGTCGAGTGGGTGTCGGGGAGGGCCGAGCGTTTCATCCTGTTCTGCGACGATCTGTCGTTCGAAGAGGGGGATGACGGCTACAAGGCACTCAAGGTCGCGCTCGACGGCGGCATCAGCCATCGCACCGAGAATCTGCTGGTGTATGCGACCTCCAATCGCCGTCATCTGCTGGCGGAGCGGATGTCGGAGAATCGCGAAGGCTGGGCCCGCGACGGCGAAATCCATCCGGGCGAGGCGACGGAGGAAAAAGTGTCGCTCTCCGACCGCTTCGGCTTGTGGCTGTCGTTCTATCCTTTCGATCAGGAGGCCTATCTGGCCGCCGTGGCGCAATGGCTCGCGCATTTTTCGCTGTCTCTCGACGCGACGGCCGAGCGTGCGGCTCTGCAATGGTCGCAGCAGCGCGGCAGCCGGAGTGGCCGCGTTGCATGGCAGTTCGCCTGCGACTGGGCCGGACGCGGCGCGCGCGAACGCAAGGCGGATTGAGCATGAAAAAAATAGTCGAAGTGGTCGCCGGCGTGCTTCTGGCGGGCGACGGCCGTTTCCTGCTTGGCAGCCGCCCCGCCGGCAAGCCGTATGCCGGCTACTGGGAGTTCCCGGGCGGCAAGATCGAGGCGGGCGAGACGCCGCTGGCCGCGCTGGCGCGCGAGCTGGACGAGGAGATGGGAATCGCCGTCACCGAGGCCACGCCGTGGCTGACGCGCCGTCACGACTATGAGCATGCGCGCGTGAATCTGCGCTTTTTTCGCGTGAGCGGCTGGCGCGGCGAGTTCGAGGCGCGCGAAGGGCAGCGCTTCGCCTGGCAGTGGCCGGGCCGGGTCGATGTCGAGCCGGTGTTGCCGGCGAACGGGTCTATTCTGAAATCGCTGCAATTGCCCTCCATCCTGTCCGGGCCGTTCGGCGCCGGCGAGCTGCTGGACGCGGCCCGCCTGATGACGCTGACCCGGCGCCCGCCCGGGGAATGGGTCGGCGCCCGTATCGCGACGCGCGAGCAGCTTGACCGGGCCGCACGGCTGGAGCTGGATTACGTCGTGCTGGAAAGCCAGGACGGGGCCTTGGCCTGGCCGGCGTTCGACGCCATCCTGGCCGATGGCATTCCGCTGCCGGTGTTCGCCGGCGGCGGACTCGTTGCGGCGGATCTCGGACTCGCGCACAAGCATGGGGCGCACGGTATCGCATCCGGCCCCTTCGCATGCTGACGGCCAAGCAGAAAAAATATGCCGTGTTCGGCCTGGCGTTGTTGATGCTGGCGGCGGTCAAGTTTGCCTTGATCGGCTGGTATCTGCATTCGCGTAGCGCCGTGGCCGCCGTGCAGACGGTGAGCTGCAAGGATGCGGTATGTGCCCTGCCCGGCGGCGGACGTCTGCGTTTCGTCACGCCCCCGCGCCATGGCCAGGCGTTCGAGCTGCGCGTCGAAGGCGTGGAGACGAAGAGCGCGACAGCCGAGTTCACCATGCGCGATATGGACATGGGCTTCAACCGCTACCGCTTCGTCAAACAGCCGGCCGCGTGGCAGGCGCGCGTGATGCTGCCCCTGTGCGTGACCGGGCGGCGCGAATGGACGATGACGCTGATCCTGGACGATGCGCGCTACCGGTTGCCGTTCCGGGTCGACTGAGCGCCTGCCTCAGCCCTTCAGCGCGTAGTCGGCGGCCAGGGCCAGAAAAATCACCCAACCCACGCGGTTATTGTCGAGAAAGGCCTTGAAGCAGAGCGCGCGATCCCGCCCCCTGATGTCCAGATACTGTTTGCCTATCAGCAGCGCCGCTGCCGCGAGCCCCAGGTAATAGACCGCTCCCCGTCCGCTCATGCTGCCGACGACGCTCATCAGGCCGAGAAAGAGCGCGTGGCACAGCATGACCGCTTGGGCATCGAAACGCCCGAAGGTGATGGCCGAGGTGTGGAGGCCGATCTTGATATCATCCGGTTTGTCGGCCATGGCGTAGGCGGTGTCGTAGGCTATGGTCCAGAATGCGGTGGCCAGCAGCAGTATCCATGCGATCGGCGGCAGGGTGTCGAGCACGGCGGCGAAGCCCATCGGAATGCCGAAGGCGAAGGCCAGCCCGAGCCAGGCCTGCGGCAGCGGGAAAAACCGCTTGGTGAAAGGGTAGACGACGGCGATCAGCACGGCCACCGCACTCAGTTGCAAGGTCAGCCGGTTGAGCGGCAGTATCAGCAAGCCGGCCAGCAGAGTCAGGCCCGCCGCCAGCAGCAGCGCTTCGCGTTTGCCGACGGCGCCGCGCGCGAACGGACGGTTGCGGGTGCGTTCCACCCGCGCATCGAAATGGCGATCGGCATAATCGTTGACGACGCAGCCGGCCGAGCGCGTCAAAAAAGTCCCGATCGTGAAAATGGCGACGATGGCGAGCGGCGGGTGGCCGCGGGCGGCGATCCATAGTCCCCAGTAGGTCGGCCACAGCAGCAGCAGGGTGCCGATCGGCTTGTCGATGCGCATCAACTGGCCATAGGCGAGCAGGCGTTGCTTGAGTGCCGGGTTCACAGGAAGGTCTCCAGCGCGGGAAGGAAGGCTTCGCACACATACAGCGGGCGGCCGGCGAGTTCGAAACCGCAGCGCCGGGCCGGGACCGCATCGGCGACGCCGAGGGCGGCGGCGCGCGCGTGCCATGGATGGGCGGGAGTCAGCATCGTGTAATGCAGGCGCTGGCGGACGATGGGCCGCCCCTCGCCGAACAGGGTCAGTCCGAGCGAGCGGGCGCCGCGGTCGAGAATCGGCAGCCACTGCGGGCAGTCTTCCCGGCACAGGCTGCGTGCGATGACCACCGGAACGTCATCCAGCGTCAGTGTCACCTGTCGCGCCCACAGTCGCTTGCCGTCGCCGAACAGGCCGCATTCGTCGGGGTGGGGGACGACCGAACCCAGTGCCTGCAGCTCGACGGCGAAGCGATGCCCGCTCGCTCGCAGGCGTTCGGTCAGCGAACCGGGTTCGGTCAGGCAACCGAGTACTTTCGGCGGAGCCGCCGGCGGGGTAGTCTGCCAGTATGAATCGATAATCATGCGCGTCATTATGCCAAACGATGCTGTCGCTGTCGTGGGCGCGCCGGGGAGAAACAATGCTTGAGACGTTGACCTGGCTGATCGCCTACCAGGTTGTGGGAGAAGTCGTGTGCCGCGGGCTGGGCTGGCCGTTGCCGGGCCCGGTGCTCGGTATGGTGCTGCTGTTTATCACCTTGTGCGTACGCCGCACCATACCGGACACGCTCAAACGGCATGTGCCGGGACTCCTGAGTCATATGTCGCTGTTGTTCGTGCCGGTCGGCGTCGGCGTCATGGCCTACCGCGACTTGTTGACCGGTTACGGCTGGCAGTTGGCGGCGATCGTCATCGTGGCGACGGCAGTGACATTGCTGTCGTCGGCGCTGCTGCTGCATTTTCTGCTGGCGCGCCGCCAGCGCACGCATGCGCGGAGCGCGGCATGAACGCCGCCGTGACCTGGTTGCACACCTCGCCGCTGACCGGCTTGCTGCTGACCCTGCTGGCGTACCGGCTGGCGGTCTCTGTCAATCGTCGCTGCCGCGGCAACCCGTTGAGCAACAGCGTGCTGGTCGCGGTACTTCTCGTGGTGGCGGCGTTGCAAATCGGCGGCATCCGTTACGACGAGTACATGCAGGGGGCCCGTTTCATCCATTTGTTGCTTGGGCCTGCTACCGTGGCACTGGCCATCCCCTTGTACGATAACCTGGCGCGTCTCAAGCGCGCAGGCGGCGCCCTGGCGTTGACCTTGTTCGGCGGTGGTCTGATCGGTATCGTCAGCGGAACCGTGCTCGGCCGCGCGATGGGCTTGCCGCGTCAGGCCGTGTTGTCGCTGATGCCGCGCTCGGTCACCACCCCGATCGCGATGGGGGTGGCCGAGAGCATAGGCGGAATACCGGCCCTGGCGGCGGCACTGGTGATTCTGACCGGCATCGTCGGCGCCGTGATGGTTCGCCCGCTGCTGTACCGCTTCGGTTTGAAGGATGACCGGGTCCTGGGTTTTGCTACCGGTATCGCCGCACATGGTGTGGGAACCGCGCGGGCGTTTCAGTTGTCGGAAACGGCCGGGGCATTCGCCGGCCTGGCCATGGGGCTGAATGGTTTGCTAACGCCGGTGCTGGTGCCCATGCTGGTGGGCTGGCTGGTCGCTTGACGCTGCTGTGGCGTCGGGCACGCAGTGCTAAAAGGAAAAATAATGATGGACCTCATTCTGTGGCGACATGCCGAGGCCGAAGAGGCTTCGAGCGATATGGGACGCGCGCTGACGCGCCGGGGACAGTTGCAGGCCAGCCAGATGGCGGCCTGGTTGCGCGACCGCCTGCCGCGCGATTTCACGTTGATCGCATCGGAGGCGGTGCGGGCGCGACAGACGGCGGCCTGCCTGGTGAAAAGCTTCGAAGTGTGTCCCGAAATCAACCCGGGAGCGGAGCCCGCGGCGGTTCTGCAGGCGGTGGGCTGGCCGCAGCGCGGCAAGACGGTGGTGCTGGTCGGGCACCAGCCCTATCTGGGTTCGCTGGTGTCGGAGCTGTTATGCGGCAGCGCGCAGGACTGGAGTTTCAAGAAGGGGGCGATCTGGTGGATTTCGCATCGCGAGCGGCATGGCATAGAGCAGATCAGACTCAAAGCCATGCTCGCGCCTGGGCTGCTGACAGGGGAAGAATAGGGCGAAAATGACGGGCGGGTGACAGTTGATTTACGTCAGAGGGCGGGGTCGCCTTCGGCCTATACTGGCAGTTCCACACCGCCGCGGGGATGACGGCGGTGCTCGTGACAAGCTTGTTTCGATACAACCCACACAAGAGAGAACGACCGTGGCTCAATCAACGCTGGCACCAGAACAACTCGACCGCATGCACGCCTACTGGCGCGCGGCCAACTACCTGTCCGTCGGACAGATCTATCTGATGGCGAACCCGCTGCTGCGGGAACCGCTCGTGCGCGAACACGTGAAACCGCGCCTGCTCGGGCACTGGGGCACCACGCCGGGGCTGAACTTCCTCTACGTCCACCTCAACCGCGTGATCAGCCAGCGCGAACGGGAAATGATCTACATCACCGGCCCCGGCCACGGCGGTCCGGGCCTGGTGGCCAACAGCTGGCTCGAAGGCAGCTATTCGGAGATCTATCCGAACATTTCGCAAGACGGCGAAGGGATGCGCAAGCTGTTCAAGCAGTTCTCCTTCCCCGGCGGGATCCCCTCGCATGTGGCGCCGGAAACGCCGG
>NZ_KE383961.1:42384-128023 GCF_000422925.1 Paludibacterium yongneupense DSM 18731 | reverse complement strand
GAGAATGCGGATCGCTTCGAGGATCCGCAAGGCGCCGATGCCATCGGCGTTGGCCGTGTATTCGGGCTCTTCGAACGAGACGGCGACGTGGCTCTGCGCGGCCAGGTTGTAGATCTCATCCGGCTGCACCAGCTGGATGATGCGGGTCAGGCTGCTGGAATCGGTCAGGTCGCCGTAGTGCAAGGTGAAGGTGCGCTTGGCGACATGCGGGTCCTGGTACAAATGATCGATGCGATCGGTATTGAACAAGGAACTGCGACGCTTGATGCCATGGACTTCATAGCCCTTGTCCAGCAGGAATTCGGCCAGATAGGAGCCGTCTTGACCGGTAACGCCAGTAATGAGTGCAACTTTGTTCATGGGATTCCTGATATTCAAAACGAGTTTAATCGTATCAAATCCGCGAAACACGGATAATTGCGTCCTTATATAGAGGTTCGAGACATGACATGGCAAATGCCGTTCGAATCATGGGCCACACCATGCCCGCCGAGGGGAGCCTGCCCCGATGTTCCTGTCGGCAGATAGGCGCTATGCGCTCGTTTGCCCTGTCCGTTGGCGGGGGGCGGGCGTTAGTTGTTGTGTATTATCGCAAATATTTGTATCGTGCACGTTGCGTAATGTTACGCTTCACTACGAGCAATGCATGGCTCTGTTTTCTTTCCATCCTCTCTGGCTGCTCGAGATTTTTGTGTGATTAAGGACAGCATCATGAAGATTGTGCATCTATAATGGTTAAGAGACGTCTAGGTAAGTAGTAGGCGATCAATATCGATTGATAAATTAATTTCTTACTATGCTTCCTATCCTGTTTTCGGCATTGCTGTTTTCTTTCGTCACAGCGGTACTTCTCATCCGTTTTAATCATGTTCATGCCAGATTTTCCTCGGACTATGATTTGGGTGGAGTGCAGAAATTCCATTGCTTGCCGGTTCCAAGAATTGGCGGTATTCCAATTTTCGTAGGCTTACTTGCTGGTGTTACTGTCCAGTATTTTAAAATGCATGATGGGTTCGGATGGTTGCTATTGCTATCAACCCTGCCTGCATTTGCGGGCGGGCTGGCAGAAGATCTGACTAAACGTGTAGGTCCCTTCCCTCGCCTGATGGCGACTTTTTTTGCTGCCATGGTCGGTTTTTTCGTGTTGGGTGCCCGGCTCACACATCTGGACATGATCTTTGCCGATGTGTTGTTAGCCTACTGGCCACTGTCTTTGCTGCTGACTGTCTTTGCGGTTGGTGGCGTTGCGAACGCCGTCAATATCATCGATGGGTATAACGGTTTGTCAGGCATGGTCAGCATTTTCATCTTTCTGGCCATCGCCTATGTGGCATTCAAGGTGGGGGATTCCTCGCTATTGGGACTGAGTTTTGCCATGGCGGGATCTCTTGCCGGCTTCCTTGCTTGGAATTATCCGCGCGGACTCATTTTTGCCGGCGATGGTGGTGCTTACTTGGTCGGTTTTGTCATTGCCGAACTATCTGTCCTTCTGGTCACCCGCAATCATCAAGTTTCCCCCTGGTTCCCACTGCTGCTGGTCATCTACCCCGTTTTCGAAACACTGTTTACCATCTACCGCCGTCGTTTTTTGCGTGGCGTGTCGCCGGGGTTGCCCGATGCGTTGCATCTGCATACCTTGATCTACCGGCGCCTCGTGCGCTGGATGATAGGCTCGGCTGTTTTGGAGCACCGTACGCGGCGCAACAGCCTGACTTCTCCCTACCTCTGGGTGCTGGCTTCGCTGTCGGTCATTCCCGCGACCTTGTTCTGGGACAAAACCGAAGTCTTGATGGCGTGCGTGGTCGCCTTCGTCCTCATCTACGTCCATCTCTATCGCATGATCATCCGGTTCAAGACGCCCCGATGGATGGTCGTCAAGCGCACCTGCCCAACGGCTCTGCGCAGGCCGTCTCCCCGCCTTCGCAAGTAACGGTACGGAGGGGAGGTTTCCTCGGTGCATGATGGTTTGCATGGTCTCAGTGGATAAGGTGTCCGAATCGGGTTCTGCCTTTTTCAACCGTCCCTGGCCGGGCCATCGGCCGAGCTGGTTGTCGCTGTTATTTTTTCCTACAAGATAATCGGAATTAATGGGAATAGTCTGGCAGTCCCTCTGATGGTGCCCCCTGAGTCAGTTCGGCATAGTTAGCGCATACATACCGGACGGTCGCTGTTTTACCCGTCCCGGTGTAAGTGAAGAGCCATGCCGGGTCAGGCGCCCGGCCGTGCGGCGCTGGCAGCGGCTGACAGGCTTTGTCTTGCCTCATAACGGAATGGCGGGAGCCCATCATGAAAAAAATCATTGTTATCGACGACCATCCGGTCATCGTCGTTGCCATCCGCGTCTGTCTGGAGAAAACGGGTGACCTCTCTGTGGTGGATGTGGCCGACAGCGGGCCGGAGGGGCTGGAAAAAGTGCGTACGCACCAGCCCGATCTGGTGATTCTCGATCTGTTTCTGCCCAAGACGGACGGGCTGGGGATGATCCGCCGCATCAAGGCCGTCAGCGACAAGATCAAGGTGTTGGTGCTGACCGGGCATGAGGAGGGCCTGTATGCGGCCAAATCGGCGCAGGAGGGGGCCAACGGCTTCGTCACCAAGTCGAAGGACATGGACGAAATCGTCAATACCACGCGCGCCATCCTGGCCGGCTACAATTGTTTTCCGTCCGAGGACACGCTGGTGGCGCAGGCGCGCAATCCTTACGGCAGCAAGGCCGGCGCCGAGCTGACTTCGCTGACGGTGCGCGAGCTTGCGATCATGCGTTATATCGCCAAGGGCTACAGCAACAAGGAAATCGCCACCATGTTCTTTATCAGTCAGAAAACGGTCAGTACCTACAAGGCGAGGGTGCTCGGCAAACTCAAGCTGAAGAACTCGATCGCCATCGCCGAGTATGCGCGCGAGATGGGTGTCATCTGAGCGCTTTCACGGGTATGGCTATCGATTTTTGTGGCTCGATAGAAAAAAATTCAGCCCCGTTCGCACTTGAAAGGCGGGTGTGCTGCCCATATCATTAGCACTCGTTAGGGCAGAGTGCCAAGGCATTCTGCCAATACGCTGATTTGATTGGGTTTTTACTTTCAACAGCCACTGTAATCAGGAGAGATCAATGGCAATTCGTCCTTTGCACGACCGTGTTGTTATCAAGCGCCTTGAAGCCGAAGAGAAAACCGCTTCGGGAATCGTTCTGCCGGGTGCTGCTGCCGAGAAGCCGGATATGGGCGAAGTGCTTGCCGTGGGCAACGGCAAGATTCTGGAAAACGGCGAGCGCCGCGCGCTCGAGCTGAAAGTCGGCGACAAGGTCATCTTCGGCAAGTACTCCGGCCAGACCGTCAAGGTCGATGGCGACGAAGTCCTCGTGCTGCGCGAGGAAGACGTAATGGGTATCGTGGAATAATTCCGCGCACTTGCTGACAGAAAAGATTACTGGAGATATTGAGAATGGCTGCTAAAGACGTACGTTTCGGTGATTCCGCTCGCGCCAAGATGGTTACCGGCGTCAACATCCTGGCCGACGCGGTCAAGGTTACTCTGGGCCCGAAAGGCCGCAACGTAGTACTGGATCGCTCTTTCGGCGCCCCGACCATCACCAAGGATGGCGTTTCCGTCGCCAAGGAAATCGAACTGAAGGACAAGTTCGAGAACATGGGCGCGCAAATGGTCAAGGAAGTCGCCTCCAAGACTTCCGACGTGGCCGGCGACGGCACCACGACGGCGACCGTGCTGGCGCAAGCCGTGGTTCAGGAAGGCATGAAGTATGTTGCTGCCGGCATGAACCCGATGGATCTGAAGCGCGGCATCGACAAGGCGGTCATCGCCCTCGTCGCCGAGCTGCAAAAGATCTCCAAGCCGTGTGACACCACCAAGGAAATCGCTCAGGTCGGTTCCATTTCCGCCAACTCCGATGCCAATATCGGCGACATCATCGCCGAAGCGATGGAAAAAGTCGGCAAGGAAGGCGTGATCACCGTCGAAGACGGCAAGTCCCTGCAAAACGAGCTGGACGTGGTTGAAGGCATGCAGTTCGATCGCGGCTACCTGTCCCCGTATTTCATCAATAACCCGGACAAGCAGATCGCTGCGCTGGACAATCCTTTCGTGCTGCTGTTCGACAAGAAAATCTCGAACATCCGCGACTTGCTGCCGGTCCTGGAACAGGTTGCCAAGTCCAGCCGTCCGCTGCTGATCATTGCCGAAGATGTCGAAGGCGAAGCGCTGGCGACTCTGGTCGTGAACAACATTCGCGGCATCCTGAAGACCGTTGCCGTCAAGGCTCCGGGCTTCGGCGACCGTCGCAAGGCCATGCTGCAGGATATCGCCACCCTGACCGGCGGCACCGTGATCGCCGAAGAAGTCGGCCTGACCCTGGAAAAAGTTACCCTCGACATGCTGGGCGTTGCCAAGCGTATCGAAGTGGCCAAGGAAAACACCACCATCATCGACGGCAACGGCGATGCGGCAGCGATCAAGGCACGCGTTGAAGAAATCCGTCGCCAGATCGAAGATTCCACTTCCGACTACGACCGCGAAAAACTGCAAGAGCGTGTGGCCAAGCTGGCCGGCGGCGTCGCCGTGATCAAGGTGGGTGCCGCGACCGAAGTCGAAATGAAGGAAAAGAAGGCCCGCGTAGAAGACGCGCTGCACGCAACCCGCGCCGCCGTTGAAGAAGGTGTCGTTGCTGGCGGTGGCGTTGCCCTGCTGCGCGCTCGCTCGACCCTGGAAGGCCTGAAGACCGACAACGTCGATCAGGACGCCGGCGTCAAGATCGTTCTGAAGGCTATCGAAGCTCCGCTGCGCCAGATCGTGGCCAACGCTGGCGACGAACCGTCCGTCGTTGTGAACAAGGTTCTGGAAGGCACCGGTAACTTCGGTTACAACGCCGCTACCGGCGAATACGGCAATATGCTCGAAATGGGCGTGCTGGATCCGGCCAAGGTCACCCGTTCGGCTCTGCAACACGCGGCATCCATCGCCGGTCTGATGCTGACCACCGACTGCATGGTCGCCGAGTTGCCGGAAGACAAGTCGGCCGCTCCGGCCGGCGGCATGGGCGGCATGGGCGGCATGGGCATGGACGGTATGATGTAATATCGGGATACCATGGCCAGACGATCGGGGTTCGCCCCGGAGTGTGGCTAGCCCGCAAAAAGGAGCCGCTTGCGGCTCCTTTTTTCATGGTGCGCCCGGCAGGGCGCATTGCGCGTAAGCGCAACTGGGCTGGCTATGGTGGCCGGCCCGGTGACTTGGAGGTGAAAGTCCTCTACTGACCCGGTAAGGGGAACAGTTAGCCGAACGGCAAGGGTGTCCACCGCGAGGCGGAATCTGAAGGAAGCCGAAGGCAAATCGCTGGCCTGACGAACAGGAAGCGGATACGAGGCGGCGTAACGGGATGAGACGGCCATTATCGTCAAAGTCCGATACTTGCACAGGAACGTTACGTCGTAGATCCGACGGGCATAAGCGGGAAGGTCGCGCGCATTACCGGGGATCTCTGCCGTTCTGCCTCTGTGCTACTGGCGTCGGGATGGGGCGGCAGAAGTCAGCCGAGGCCATAACAGGCAAGACGCCGACCCGGATTTGTGTTGGCCGCCTATCAGCGAATCATGTGCAACAAGGGCGCGGCGGGCGTGGAGGGTATGCCCGTCGAGGACTTGAAGCCTTGGTTGATGCTGCGCTGGCCAACACTGCGCGCGGCACTGCTGGACGGCAGTTACATCCCGTCGGCGATTCGCAAGCTAGAGATCCCCAAGCCAAACGGCGGGGTGAGGACCTTGGGAATCCCGACGGTGCTGGACAGGCTGATTCAGCAGGCGCTGCTACAGATCCTGCAACCGATTTTCGAGCCGGGATTCTCCGATTCGAGCTTCGGTTTCAGACCGGGCCGCAATGCCTGGCAGGCGGTGCAAACGGCGAAGCCGTACATCGTAGAGGGCCGCCGCTGGGTCGTCGATCTGGATCTGGCGCAATTTTTCGATCGTGTCAGTCACGACATTCTGATGTCGCGACTGACCCGGAGGATCGAAGATGAGCGGATATTGAAACTGATTACGACGATACTGCTGCTTACGCCCGTGCTGCGTGGCTGGGTGTCGTACTACCGTCTGACGGAAGTACGAGGCGTACTGGAGGATCTGGATGGGTGGATACGCCGCAAGCTGCGCGGCATTCTGTGGCGACAGTGGAAACGTCCGTTCACCCGTGCGCGCATGCTGCAAAGTAAGGGGCTGGCGGAGGAGCGGGCGTGGCGTTCGGCGACGAATCAACGCGGTCCATGGTGGAACGCGGGGGCGAGTCACATGAACGAGGCGTTCCCGAAACGCTGGTTTGATCTCTTGGGTCTGGTTTCGCTGCAGGATACCCTGCGTCGCTTCCAGCGTGTTCAGTGAACCGCCGTATACGGAACCGTACGTACGGTGGTGTAGGAGGACGGCGGGGGTAACCCCGCCTCCTACCTAATCATGCCCTTCGGGGTGCGAGAGGGAAGAGCGATGTTATTGACCGAATTGGTGGCCAGGCTCGACGCCTTGCTGGAGCCGTCCCGTTTTCGCGACTATGCGCCGAACGGCTTGCAGGTGGAGGGCCGGGCGGAGGTGAAACACATACTGGTCGGTGTGAGCGCCGCACAGTCCTTGCTCGATGCCGCTGTGGAGCAGGGGGCCGATGCGGTGCTGGTGCATCACGGTTATTTCTGGAAGAACGAAGATCCCTGTGTAACCGGCATCAAGAAGAAGCGCCTGCAGGCGCTGTTGGCCAACAATATCAGTTTGCTGGCCTATCATTTGCCGCTCGATGCGCATCCGCTGCTAGGCAATAATGCGCGCTTGGCCGCCGAGCTGGATCTGGCCGTCGACGGGCAGGGTGGGGAGCAGGGGCTGCTATGGCACGGCCGTCTCGCCGCGCCGATGACAGCCGCCGACTGGTCGGCGAGGGTTGGCGCGCGTTTGCGGCGCCCCCCCGTGCTGCTCGGACGTCCGGACAAGCGCATCGAGCGCGTGGCCTGGTGCAGCGGTGGGGCTCAAGCTTACTTTGCCGATGCGATCGCCCTGGGGGTCGATGCCTTTCTGACCGGCGAAGCGTCGGAGCAAAATCACCATATGGCGATAGAGTCGGACATTGCGTTTCTTGCTGCCGGGCACCATGCGACGGAACGCTATGGGATACAGGCTTTGGGGCAACTTCTGCGCGATGACTACGACATGACGGTTTGCTGGCAGGATAATGACAACCCGATTTAACTTGCTGTCGCCGGGGTGGTTTCAATTTATTTGCATATCCGCTTCAAGTTACGGTAGCTAATCGGTTAAACTCAAATAGTTTCATGCTCGGTTCCCATTGTTTGAGGATGACTGTAATGAGTGAACAACAAGTCGATACGGGGCGTCGCCGTTTTCTGACGGTTGCCACCAGCGCCGTAGGTGGGGTGGCAGCGGTCGGCATTGCTACTCCATTCGTGTTGAGTTTTTTCCCGTCCGAGCGGGCCAAGGCCGCCGGCGCTCCGGTGGAAGTCGAGTTCGGAAAGATGGAGCCGGGACAGAAAATTAATGTCGAATGGCGTGGCAAGCCGGTGTGGCTGCTCAACCGGACGCCTGAGCAGTTGAAAAACCTGACCTTGCAGGATGCCTTGCTGGCCGATCCGCGCTCGGAAGTGGAGCAGCAACCCGAGTACTGCCGCAACACTACCCGTTCCATCAAGCCCATGCTTCTGGTTGCAGTGGGTATCTGCACTCATCTGGGCTGTTCCCCGACCTATCGCCCTGATCTGGCTCCTGCCGATCTGGGCCCGGAGTGGAAGGGTGGCTTCTACTGCCCCTGTCATGGCTCCAAGTTCGACCTCGCGGCCCGCGTGTTCAAAGGCGTTCCCGCGCCGAAGAATCTGGAAATTCCGCCGCACAAGTATCTCTCGGACACACGCCTGCTGATTGGCGACGACAAATAAGCTGAGGGCGCAATGATGAGCAAAGGAAAAACCCTGTTGAACTGGATAGATGAGCGCTTCCCGCTCTCGTCCTCGATAAAAGAACATCTCACCGAGTATTACGCTCCGAAGAATTTCAACTTCTGGTATTTTTTCGGATCACTCGCCTTGCTGGTCCTGGTGATGCAGATCATCACCGGCATCTTTCTGACCATGAGTTACAAGCCTGATGCTTCGCTGGTTCCTGGAACCAGCGTATCGGTTGCGTTTGCTTCCGTCGAATACATCATGCGCGATGTCGGGGGTGGGTGGATCATCCGCTATATGCACTCCACCGGGGCGTCGATGTTTTTCGTGGTGGTCTACCTGCATATGTTCCGCGGTTTGATCTATGGCTCTTACAAACAGCCGCGCGAGTTGCTGTGGCTGTTCGGCATGCTGATTTTCCTGTGCCTGATGGCCGAGGCTTTCCTCGGTTATCTGCTGCCGTGGGGGCAGATGTCGTTCTGGGGGGCGCAGGTGATCGTCAATCTGTTCAGTTCGATTCCTGTCATCGGTCCCGATTTGTCCGTTTTCATCCGCGGCGATTTCGTGGTGTCCGATGCAACGTTGAACCGTTTCTTCGCCCTGCATGTCATTGCGGTGCCGCTGGTGCTGTTGGCGCTGGTTGTTGCCCACATTCTGGCGCTGCATGAAGTGGGCTCGAACAACCCCGACGGCATCGAAATCAAGAATAACAAGGATCCGGTCACGCACATCCCTCGCGACGGAATTCCTTTCCACCCCTATTACACGGTGAAGGATATCCTGGGCGTGGCTGTCTTCCTGATCGTCTTCTCGGCCATCGTGTTTTTCGCGCCGGACATGGGCGGCTATTTCCTGGAGGCGAATAACTTTATCCCGGCCGATCCGCTCAAGACGCCGCCGCATATTGCTCCAGTCTGGTATTTCACTCCTTTCTACGCCATTTTGCGCGCCGTGCCGTCCTTCCTGAATACCCAGGTGTGGGGCGTTCTGGCGATGGGAGCTGCGGTGGTGGTGCTGTTTCTGCTGCCCTGGCTTGATCGCTCGCCGATCAAATCGGTGCGCTATCGCGGTCCGGTGTTCAAGGTCATGTTGGCCTTGTTTGTCGTCGCCTTCATCGGTCTCGGTGTACTCGGTGCTTTGCCGACCACAAATGTCCGCACGGTCGTGGCGCAGATTTTGTCGGTGATTTATTTCGCCTTCTTCCTCGGGATGCCGATATATACCCGCTACGATAAGGGGTCGGTGCCGGTGCCGGTACCGGAGCGCGTGACGGAGAGTACGCTCAAGCGCAAAGTAACCTTTCTGGTGCTGGTTCTTGTTGTGATTGCCGGCGCGGTCGCGTTCGCGACGACTATTTGATCGATGGGATGACTGTCATGAAAAAGCCAATTCGTCATCTGCTCGCGATGCTTGCGTTGTTGTCGCCCTTGTCCGCCTTTGCGGCGGAGGGACCGGTGCTGGAAAAGGCGCCGATCGATATCCACGATACCGAGTCGCTGCAGCGCGGTGCACAGGTCTTCGTCAATTACTGCCTGTCCTGTCACTCGGCTACGTCGATGCGCTACAGCCGGTTGACCGACATCGGTCTGTCCGAAGAGCAGATCAAGGCCAGTCTCTTGCCGCCGGATGGCAAGATCGGCGATCTGATGCGGGTCTCGATGGATGCCAAGGATGCCAAGCTGTGGTTGGCCAACAACCCGCCCGATCTGTCGGTCGAGGCGCGTTCGCGCGGCGCGGACTGGATCTACGCCTATCTGCGCGGTTTCTATCGCGATCCGTCACGGCCGACAGGATGGAATAACGCCGTTTTCGACAAGGTTGCGATGCCGCATGTGCTATGGCAGTGGCAGGGCGATCAGGTGATCGACACCGCCAGGCCCGTCCACGCCGGAGAGCCTCCTGTCTTGAAGCTGGTCAAGGCGGGCACGCTCACGAGTCTGGAGAACGGGCGGGCGACGACGGTCGACTATGACCGCCGTATGGCGGACCTGACCAATTTCCTCGTCTACATGGGCGAGCCGGCGCAGGTCAAGCGTCAGCAGATCGGCTATGCCGTCCTGATGTTCCTCGGGCTGCTGCTGCTGCCGCTCGCCTATTTCCTGAAAAAGGAATACTGGCGCGACGTGCACTGAACGGGGGGCTCCCCACTTCGCAACGGGGGTGGGGAGCGGATTTCATGTTTGCTGGAATCTCTGAAATATTCTTTTGAATCAAATGCTTAGGCTGAAGTTCTGGCTTTGCTGGTCCCAAGAATGCTAAGATACGGGAAATCGTCAACTTTTCTTCGAGGATTCTCGTTCAGCCATGATGACCCTGTACTCTGGAATCACCTGTCCTTTCAGCCACCGTTGCCGTATTGTTCTTCACGAAAAGGGCATGGATTTCGAGATCATCGACGTCGACGTGCATAACAAGCCCGAAGACCTCGCGGTGATGAATCCGTACAACGAAGTGCCGGTGCTGGTCGAACGCGACCTGATCCTGCATGAATCCAATATCATCAACGAATACATCGACGAACGCTTTCCGCATCCTCAGCTGATGCCGGCCGATCCGGTGATGCGCGCGCGCGCCCGTCTGTTCCTGTTCCGCTTTGAAAACGAGCTGTTCAACCATGTCCGGACGATGGAGCAAGGTGCGACCGGCAAGGAAGCGACCCGTGCACGCGAGGCGATCCGTGATGGTCTGACCACCATTGCCCCGATTTTCGCCAAGCAGAAGTTCATGCTCGGCGATGACTTTTCGATGATCGATGTGGCGATTGCCCCGCTGATGTGGCGTCTTGAGCACTACAACATCGATCTGGGCAAGAGCTCGGCCCCGATCCTGAAGTATGCGGAACGTATTTTCCAGCGCCAGTCCTTCATCGACTCGCTGACGCCGTCCGAAAAGGCCATGCGCAAGTAAGGAAGTCTCCATGAGTACCAGCACCAAACCCTATCTCGTTCGCGCTCTGCATGAATGGTGCACTGACAACGGTCATACCCCGTATGCCGTGGTCTGGGTCAACGAACGGACCAATGTGCCGCGCGAGTACGTGCAGAACAACGAGATCGTACTCAATATCGGCTACGGCGCCACGCGCGACCTGAAAATCGATAACGACTGGCTGATGTTCTCCGCCCGTTTTGGTGGGGTCGCACAGGAGGTGTCGGTGCCCATGGGCAATATCATGTCCATTTTCGCCCGTGAAACCGGCGAGGGCATGGGCTTCGAAGTCGAGCTGGCGTCGTCGCCGACAGCGGTCCCCGATTCCGCTGCGCCTGCCGTGGCCGGTGAAACGCCGGCGGCGGCGACGGACGGCGATGACGACCGGCCGCGACCGAGCGGGCGTCCGTCCCTGCGCATCGTCAAGTAGCTTGGCGGCGATGAAACCGGCCTTGCCTGCCATGCAGTCAAGGCCGGTTTCCTGTTCCACACCCCGCAGCCGGAGGGCGCCGATTTTCGTCGGGCCCCTGCCCCGGGGGCTGGGGCCCGACGAAGGGACAGTTTGCTGTGGAAATAGGACTTAATACTCATGTGCGGGCAGCCCTTCGCTGTTAACATCATGGCTGTCATCTTCCATGGAAAGATTCGGTAATATGTCCATCCAGTCTATCCTGCCCGTCATTCTCGCCGGAGGTTCCGGCACCCGCTTGTGGCCTCTGTCCAGGGCGCTGTTTCCCAAGCAGTTCCTGCCGATGGCCGGTGAGAGGACGATGCTTCAGGAAACTCTATCCCGTCTGGACGGCATTCCTGATTGCGGTAATGCGATGGTCATCTGCAATGATGAGCATCGCTTCATCGTTGCCGAGCAGTTGCGCCAGCAGCAGGTTTCCTCGCCGACCATCGTGCTGGAACCCGTCGGTCGCAATACTGCGCCGGCCATCGCCGTGTCCGCCCTTCAGGCCGTCAGGAATGGCGAAGATCCATTGCTGCTGGTTCTGGCCGCCGATCATGTGATCAACGATCTCGACGCCTTTCATGCGGCCGTTGCCATTGCAAGCAAGGCCGCGCAGGCCGGCGCGCTGGTCACGTTCGGCATTACGCCGTCGGCTCCCGAGACCGGGTATGGCTATCTGCTTGCGCAGCAGGGCGAGCCCGGGCAGGCGTGGGTGCTCGAGCGCTTTGTCGAAAAGCCTGACCTGGAAACGGCGCGCGCTTACGTCGAGTCGGGCCTCTATTTCTGGAACAGCGGCATGTTCATGTTCCGCGCTTCCGTCTATCTTGACGAGTTGGCCCGCCATGCGCCGCAGATGCTGGATGCTTGCCGTCTGGCGCTGGAAGGGGCCAAGCCCGACCTCGATTTCGTCCGGCTGGAACCCACCGCCTTTGCGCAGTGTCCGGAAGACTCGGTGGACTATGCCGTGATGGAAAAGACCGACAAAGCCGTCGTCGTCAGTCTCGATGCCGGCTGGAATGATGTCGGCTCATGGTCGGCGCTGTGGGATGTCGCCGGCAAGGATGGCGACGGCAATGTGGCGCGTGGCGACATCATCTCGCTGGACAACCGCAACTGCTACTTGCATAGCGCGACCGGCCGGCTGGTTGCTGCAGTCGGGCTTGACGACCTGGTGGTCGTCGATACCGACGATGCGGTACTGGTTGCGCACAAGGACAAGGTTCAGCAGGTCAAGCAAGTGGTGGAAAGGCTCAAGCGCGATCATCGGCGCGAGGCCCTCCAGCACCGCGTCGTCTATCGGCCATGGGGCAGCTACGATTCGATCGACCAGGGTACGCGTTATCAGGTGAAATGCATCACGGTCAAGCCTGGGGCGAAGCTGTCGGTCCAGATGCACTACCATCGCGCCGAGCACTGGATCGTGGTTTCGGGAACGGCTCTGGTCAAGAACGGCGAGAGCGAGATTCTGCTGACTGAGAATCAGTCGGTCTATATCCCGGTCGGAACGGTGCATGCGCTCGAGAATCCGGGCAAGATCCCGCTGGAGCTGATCGAGGTGCAGTCGGGCGCCTATCTGGGCGAGGACGATATCGTACGGTTGGAAGATCGCTACGGACGCAGCTGAAAAGTCCGCCTGGGTCCGCTTTCCTCCGCTTTAGGGCCCGGGCCTCTCTGCCTGCGTTATGGCTTTCTGCATTCCAAAAAAAGGGCGCCCAAGGCGCCCCGAATTCCCTTACCACGATTCAAACCGGACGCGGGCCAGGCCCGCGCCCGATCGGAATTACTCTACGCGTTCGCCGTGCCGTGCCGTGCCGTGCCACGTCCAGGCCCTAGTGCCCAGGTCTGTCAGCTTGCGTTGACATGGCTTCCTGCATTCCAAAAAAAGGGCGCCCAAGGCGCCCCGAATTCCCTTACCACGATTCAAACCGGACGCGGGCGAGGCCCGCGCCCAATCGGAATTACTCTACGCGTTCGCCGTGCAGTGCCACATCCAGGCCTTCGCGTTCTTCGTCTTCGCTGACGCGCAGACCGATAACCACATCGACCAGCTTGAGGATGATGAAGGTGACCACGCCGCTGTAGACGATGGTGACGCCCACGCCCAGAGCCTGGGTCGCGAGGCTGCCATCGGCGCCGCCGATGCTCTTGACTGCGAACACGCCGGTCAGCAGGGCGCCGAGAATGCCGCCGATGCCATGTACGCCGAAGGCGTCGAGCGAGTCGTCATAGCCGAGCATATGCTTGAGGCTGGTGGCGCTCCAGAAGCAGACGACACCGGCAGCCAGACCGATGATCAGCGCGCCCTTGACGTCGACGAAGCCGGCGGCGGGGGTGATGGCGACCAGGCCGGCGACGGCGCCGGAGGCGATACCCAATACCGACGGCTTGCCCTTGCTCAGCCATTCGGCAAACATCCAGGCCAGGGCGGCGACGGCGGTGGCAATTTGCGTGGTGGCCATGGCCATCCCGGCACGACCGTCGGCGGCGCCGGCGGAACCCGCGTTGAAGCCGAACCAGCCAAACCACAGCATCGACGCGCCGACCAGGGTCAGAACGAGGTTATGCGGAGCCATGGCTTCCTTGTTGAAGCCGATACGCTTGCCGAGCACCAGGCAGCACACCAGGCCGGCCACACCGGCATTGATATGCACGACGGTACCGCCGGCGAAGTCGAGCACGCCCTTGTCGGCCATCCAGCCGCCTGGAGCCCACACCCAGTGTGCGATCGGCGCGTAGACCAGCAGCGACCACAGGGCCATGAAGACCAGCATGGCGGAGAATTTCATCCGGTCGGCGAATGCGCCCGTGATCAACGCCGGAGTGATGATGGCGAAGGTCAGCTGGAACATCATGAACACCGATTCAGGAATCGTGCCGGCAACCGGGTGTACGGTCAGTTTGTTGGCGTCCTTGATGTAAGTCATGCCGTTGAGGAAGGCGCGGCTCAGATCGCCGATAAAGGGAGTGCCCACGGTGAAGGACAGGCTGTAACCGACGACAACCCACAGTACGGTGACCAGTGCGGTGATGGCGAAGCTTTGCATCAGCGTGGCCAGGACGTTCTTTTTGCGGACCATGCCGCCGTAAAACAGCGCCAGACCGGGAATGGTCATGAACAGGACCAGGGCCGTGGAGGTCAGCATCCAGGCGGTGTCGCCGGAGTTTATGACTTTGGCGTCCATCAGGGCCGGTCCTGCCGGCGCGTCGGCCAGAGCCGGCAGGGCACACAGCAAACCCGCCAGTCCCAGCAGCGAAAGTGATTTTTTCGTCATTGTCGATTCCCCTAGCAATAATTCAAACAGCGTCCGTGCCGGTTTCGCCGGTGCGGATGCGGACGACTTGTTCCAGTTCGAAGACAAAAATCTTCCCGTCACCGATTTTTCCGGTGCGAGCGGTTTTTTCGATAGCCTCGACCACTTGGTCAAGCAAAGCCGTGTCGATCGCTATTTCGAGTTTGACCTTGGGCAGGAAGTCGACGACATATTCCGCACCACGGTAAAGTTCGGTATGGCCTTTTTGGCGACCAAAGCCTTTGACTTCGGTAACCGTGATCCCTTGGACCCCGATAGCCGACAAGGCTTCGCGCACTTCGTCAAGCTTGAACGGCTTGATAATCGCAGTGACCAGTTTCATGTGCATTCCTTTTCAGACGTGTCCACAAGGTAAATGTGCAATTGCCTGGTTGTGCTCTTGCAGAAAGCGTGCCAGCACGGTGGGATGGGCTAAATGAGGGCCTGGCGATGCTGGAAGCATGTAGACGCACCAATATGGAGCAAAAATGCGCGTCGCGCCGGCTCGATATTGGTGCGTTTACACCGTACGGCGGGGAGCTGCTAAACTGGTAAACGACATTCATGCATACCAATAGGAGGGCACTATGCTGAGTCAGAAATTGTTTGAAGAAATCAGCAACAAGATCAGCGAAACCATCGCCGCCAGTCCGGCGCGGGATATCGAAAAAAATGTGAAGGCCATGATGTCGGCGACATTTGCCCGCCTGGATCTGGTCACGCGCGAGGAGTTCGATGTACAGCAGGCTGTGCTGGCCCGCACCCGCGACAAGCTGACCGAGCTCGAGCAGCGGCTGGCCAAGCTGGAGGCGGCAGAGTCGCCGGATGCTGCACAGGCCCAACTCGACGACCAGGCTGGCCAGGGGCACTCCTGAGCGCGTGCCCGCCCGCGACGGCAGGCTGAACCGCGCTGGCGGGTGCGAGCCGTCCGGTTTTGTTACACTTTTCTCCTGAAGCGCCGCGCGATCAGCGGCCAGGGAGAGTGCGATGAGGGTCATGAACCCGTTCGCGGCAGTCGAAGGCAGCCGGCCGTGAGATTGGCCACGGTGCACAGCCGGGCCCTGTCCGGCGGCAGCGCGCCGGAGGTGGCGGTCGAGGCACATCTGGCCAACGGTTTGCCCAGCTTCAATATCGTGGGTCTGCCCGATGCCGGCGTCAGGGAGAGTCGCGATCGAGTGCGCTCCGCCATTCTCAGTTCCGGTTTCGAGTTCCCTCTCGGGCGTCTGGTTGTCAATCTGGCGCCCGCCGATCTACCCAAAGAGTCCGGTCGTTTCGATCTGCCTATCGCGTTGGGTATTTTGGCCGCTTCCGGACAGTTACCGGCCAAGGCGCTGGAAGGCTACGAGTTTGCCGGCGAACTCGCGCTCGGCGGCGGGCTGCGGCCGGTGCGCGGTGCCGTGGCCATGGTCTGGGAAGCGCGTTGCGGCGGTCGCATTTTTGTCCTGCCTGCCGCCAGTGCGGGCGAAGCCGCCGTGATCGAGGGAATCGCTTTGCTGGCCGCCGATAATCTCGGTGCGGTGTGCGCCCACCTTGCCGGTCGTGCGCACTTGCCTGCGCCGCTTTCTCCAGCGGTGCTGCCCGCGGCCAGGGTTTTCGACCTGGCCGATGTCAAAGGCCAGGCGCTGGCGCGGCTGGCGCTCGAAGTCGTCGCCGCGGGCGGACACAGCCTGCTGCTGGTCGGCCCGCCCGGGGCTGGCAAGTCGATGCTCGCGCAGCGCCTGCCGGGCCTGCTGCCGCTGCTGGACGATGTTGAGGCGCAGGCAAGCGCTGCCCTGCTGTCGCTTTCCGTCGCCGGCTTCTCTCCGGGCGAGTGGCGGCGCAGACCTTTCCGTTCGCCGCATCATTCCGCTTCCGCCGCTGCCATGGTCGGCGGCGGCAGCGTGCTGCAACCTGGCGAGATCAGCCTCGCGCATCAGGGGATTCTCTTTCTCGACGAGTTGCCCGAGTTCGATCGCAGGGTACTGGAAGCCTTGCGCGAGCCGCTGGAGTGTGGCGAGATTCATATCGCGCGCGCCGGGCAACGCGCTGTTTTCCCCGCGCGCTTCCAACTGGTGGCGGCGATGAATCCCTGCCCCTGCGGTTTTCGAGGTCAGGCAGCCGGCCGCTGCCGCTGCTCGCCCGAGCAGTTGGCCCGTTACCGCGGACGACTGTCCGGCCCGCTGCTTGACCGTATCGACGTGCAGATCGAGGTGCCGGCGTTGACGGCACAGGAACTGGCTTCGGTCGAGGCCGGCGAGAACAGCGCGGCCGTTGCCGCCCGTGTCCTTGCCGCCCGAAAGCTGCAGTTCGCCCGCCAGGGCAAGATCAACGCCTTTCTCAGCGGGGCCGAACTGGAGCGCGACGGTCGCATCGATGCCGACGCCAGCCATCTGCTGCTGGATCTTTTCGAGCGCCTTGGCCTGTCGGCGCGTTCTTTCCACCGTGTGTTGCGGGTTGCACGCACGCTGGCCGATTTACAGGCCGCCACACGCGTCGAACGCGCGCATGTCATGCAGGCGGTGCAACTGCGTCGTGCGCTGTAGTCCGGGCGAGTTCGGCCCGGACCTGCCCGACAAAGTCGCGTGTCAGCGCACTCTGTTGCCAGCGTCGGTAAACCATCCAGATGGCCGATTGCGCGAGCGGATTGGCGATGGTGCGGTAAGTCACGGTCGCCACCTGGATGCGTTGCTGCAGTGCCGGCATGATGGCGATGCCGAAGCCCGCCGCAACGAGCGCGATTTGAGTCGATGTTTCGCCTGCCTCCTGCACGATGCGCGGCGTGAAGCCTGCATCGTGGCATAGTTCGTGAATCTGCCGTTCCAGCGTACTGCCGACGCCGCGGGGAAAGGCGACGAAGCCGTCCTCGGCGAAGGCTTCCAGTCGTACCGGCTGCTCGGGGGCGCCCTGGGCGGCGGGGTGGCTGACGTGCATGGCGATCACCAGGGGTTCGCGCAGCAGTTCGATGGCTTCCAGGTCGTCAGGAAGGGCGATCGGGCGCAGCATGCCGATGTCGAGCCGGCGTTCGAGCAGGGCTTCTATCTGCTGCTGCGAGGCAATTTCGTGCAGGCTCAATTGTACCGTGGGGTGCGACTGGCGGAAGGCGTGGATGGAATGCCCGAAGACCTCCGCGAAAGGAGCCGAAACGGTGATCCCGAGCCGGAGCAAGCCACTCTGCCCGCGGTGGACGTGCCGGGCATGGGAGACGGCCTGGTCCAGTTGCGGCAGGATCTGGGCGATATCGGCGCGAAAGGCGCTGCCGGCTTCCGTCATCTCCACCCGTCGATTGCTGCGGTGAAAGAGCTTGATGCCGAGTTCCTCTTCCAGCGCGCGAATCTGCTGGCTCAGCGGGGGTTGCGTCATACCCAGCCTCTCAGCCGCACGTCCGAAGTGCAGCTCTCTGGCGACGCTCATGAAATAGCGTAACTGACGTAATTCCATATCCGGTCCGTGGTTTGGCCCTTGCGTGTAAACAGGTCGAAAAACATATCAATTGAGACAATTGATATTATAGACTCGACAAGTGGCGCTGACTAAAATGGAGGCAATAGAAGATTTCTCTAACTTATCTTTCCAGTGTGTGAAGCGAGCATGCTGGAATCGTCTGAGTCACATGAATACGCCGTTCGATGGGGTACCCACCCCGCAACGCTACTGGGCTATCGCCACGGTGGCTCTTACAATCAGTCTTTCCGTTCTTGACGGTGCGATCGCCAATGTGGCTCTGCCTGTCATCGCTCGCGACCTCAATGCCAGCCCGGCATCGTCGATCTGGGTGGTCAATGCCTATCAGTTGGCGATCACGGTGTCTTTGCTGGCTCTGGCTTCGCTCGGTGATCAGTTCGGTTACCGCCGCGTCTATCAAACGGGTCTTGCCGTGTTCAGCCTGACCTCGCTGTTCTGTGCGCTGTCGCACAGCCTGCCCATGCTGACGTTGGCACGGGCGGCACAGGGCTTCGGCGCGGCGGGCATCATGAGCGTGAATACGGCGCTGATCAGAGTGATCTATCCGAGGAAGCATCTGGCGCGCGGGATGGCGCTCAATGCGCTTATCGTGGCTCTGTCGTCGGCGGCCGGCCCGACCGTCGCCGCCGGCATTCTGGCGGTTGCGCCCTGGCAGTATCTGTTTGCCATCAATCTCCCGGTCGGCATCGTCGCCTTTGCCATCGGCATCAAGGCGCTGCCGGCTAACCCGGTTCCGTCCGTCGGCCGTTTTGACGTGCCGAGCGCCATCCTCAATGCCCTGACTTTCGGTGCCTTGATCATTTGCATCGATGGTTTCGGCCATGAAGGCAACCGGATGCCGCTGCTGTTGCTTCTCCTGTTCGCGCTGGCGGTGGGGTTTGTCTTCGTGCGGCGGCAGATGACCTTGAGCGCGCCACTCTTGCCGCTCGATCTGCTGCGTATTCCCGTATTTGCCTTGTCGATAGCGACGTCCATGTGTTCGTTCTGTGCGCAGATGCTGGCGATGGTTGCCTTGCCGTTTTATCTGCAGGAAACGCTTGGGCGCAGTGCATCCATAACGGGTTTGCTGCTCACGCCATGGCCGCTGGCCATCATGGTGGTGGCGCCTGTCGCCGGCCGCCTGGTCGAGCGTAACTATTCACCGGGACTGCTCGGCGGGGTCGGCTTGTCGGTGTTTGCACTGGGACTGTTGCTGCTGGCAAGTTTGCCGGCCGGACCCGGCAATCTCGATATCGCATGGCGGATGGGGGTCTGTGGTATCGGGTTCGGGTTTTTCCAGTCGCCAAACAATTTCGCCATGTTGTCTGCGGCGCCGCCGAACCGCAGTGGCGGCGCCAGTGGCATGCTGGGGACCGCGCGCTTGCTTGGACAGACATCGGGTGCATCGCTGGTCGCCCTGATGTTTGGTCTGTTTCCTGCCAGCGGTACGCGTTACAGTCTTCTGCTGGCTGCCGTTTTTGCGCTGGGTGCCGCCGGTGTGAGTTGTCTGAGGCTCGGACGACGGGCATCGGGGTCAGGCGATGTCCATCCTGCCCCCGACTTGCGCTAGCCCGCTTGCGTTCAGAAGCAGACCTTGATGCCCGCACCGATGGCGGTGAGGGTGTTGCCGGCGGCGAGTGCCGCCGAGGTCGTCCCGTTGCCGCTGCTGTAGAGTCCGTCAACACCGAAGTTGGCATTTTGCAGCGTATTGTTCTGCAGGCGGGTGTAGTAGGCCAGCAACTGGGTCTGCTTGCTCAGATTGTAGGTTCCGCCAAGTATCCACTGCTTGGCCGCCCATTGCTCGGGTGTGCCTGTCGTTGCATTACTCAGCTTTCCCAGTTTGTGATAGGCCGCTTTCAGCGTGGCGGCGCCGAAGTCCTGCGTCAACGCGATCGTCCAGTCGCTCTGTTTCATGTCAGACGAGCCGGTGGCCGAGCCGTAGCTGCCATATTCGTAGTCGCCGATCAGGGCGGTGTTGGTGACGAAGCGGTAGGCAGCTGCCACTTTATAGAAGCTGCGGTTTTTGCCGGCGTAAGCGGTGTTGAAGCTGCCGGTGCCGAGTTTGGCGGCGGTATCGTTCGTCCGGTCGAAGCCTGCGGCCACTTTCAAGCCGCCGTGGGTGTATAGCGCGGCGGCGGTATAGCGTGCGCGGTTGGTCTGTGCCTGATTGGTGTCGCTGGCACGCGTTTCGTCGGCGCCCCAGGACAGCCCGACTTGCAGGCCGCCCACTACCGGGGTGGTGTAATGTACCGAGTTGGCCAGGCGTGTGTCGCCGCGGTTGCCGATCGTGGAGTTGTTGTTGGCACTGATATCGGCGGTGGTATCGGCCATCACGTTCTGGCCGATCGCGATCGTGGTCAGACGGCGGTAGGATGAATCATGGTTGCCGAGCTGAATCGTGCCGTAGCGCGAATTGTCGAGTCCGACGAAGGTGTTGCGGGTCGCAAACACGGCCGAGGTCCCGGTGTCGGTGGTGCCGCCCTGCTCGAAGTTGCGCAGGGCCGATTCGACTTGCCAGATGGCGCGCGTGCCGTTACCGAGATCTTCGTTGCCCTTGATGCCGATACGCGAGTTCTGGTCCTCGACGCGCAGGCGCGCCCCCATTTCATTGCTTGCGCTGCCATTGCCGGTGGCCTTGACCGATTCGACGCTTGCGCTCATGAAACCATAAAGGGTGACGTCGGCTTGGGCCAGCGGGGAGAGGCCGATGGCCGTTATGGCGGCGGCGATCATTCGTTTTTTCATTTGGAGCTCCAGGGGTGGCGTGAAAAGTCGGCCGCAGGGTGCGTTCCGGCTGAGTGATGCATATGCTTGAGTTGAGCTATTTTTTCATTAATCGATCATGTTTTCGCAAAAAAACGATCTTTACCACGCTTCTGTATGTAATTATTTGTTCGAAGTGATTTTATTTTGAATGCATGCGTGCGCTTTTTGATTGAAATCAACAAGCGATGTCGAGAGCGAAAATGAATGGGATCGCAAGGGGGAGAGGCCTGTTGAGCCGGCGCAGGGGGTAACCTATGATGTCAGGATAAATATGGACGCAAACCGTAGGTACTTCCCCCCATGCCGTCCTGTCAGGATTGTCGATGAAGAAAAGCGAATTGCCCGCCGGCCTTGCCACTGCCTTTGATCCGCAGGCGCTGCAGCCGGTCAATCAGCAGGTTTATCTGGTCTTGAGACGGGCCATCGTCCGGTGTGTGTTGCTGCCTGGCATTCTGTTGTCCGAGAAGGATGTGTCGTCACTGTTCGGTGTCTCGCGGCAGCCGGTGCGCGAGGCGCTGATCAAGCTGGGAGAGGCTGGGCTGGTTCGGGTCCTGCCGCAGCGGGGGTCCTATGTCAGCAAAGTGTCGCTGCGGCAGATAAGAGAGGGGCGCTTCATCCGCGACGCGGTTGAGACCGCCATCGTGCGCAAGGCGGCCGAACTGGTCCAGCCACGGCAGATGGCCGCACTGGAGTTGAATATTCAGCAGCAGGAGAGGGCGGTCGCGCAGCGCGACTTCGCCGGCTTTCTCGATCTGGACGATGTCTTTCATGCCACGCTGGCAGCGGCGGTCGACTGCCCGCGGGCTTGGCAGTTTCTGGAGAACATCAAGTCGCATATGGATCGTGTGCGTTATCTGACCCTGGGCGATATTTCTTCGCTTGATGTGTTGCTGCGCCAGCATGCCGGGGTGCTGGCCGCGCTGCGCTTGCGCGATGCGGAGGCGGCCGCCGCCGCGATGCATGTGCATTTGCGCGAGCTGCAAACGACGCTGGAGCAGGTCAGCCGCTTGCATCCCGACTGGTTCGAGCTGTAGGCCGGCTGTCCCAGTGCGCTTACAGCGACGGGCAGTGGCGCTGCCGTATGCTCAATGCGATCTGGTGCGCCGCATCGCGCACCAGAGTCTGCATGCCGAACACCAGTGAGTCGGTATCGCCGCTTGCCGGTTGTGACAGGCGCCGCTGGCAGCTCCAATGTGCATCGCCATCGCTGACCGTCCATTCGAATTGCGCATCCACTCCTACGCCCGGACGGGCATCGAACTGCCGCAACGCGCTTGCGACGCGCAGCGCTGGAAGCGTGCCGTTTCCCGCTGGCAGTTCGGTCGCGAGGCCGTAGGCCAGCGCGGCTTGCAACTCCATGTCGAACGATGTCGTCCAGCGCGCCGTCTCGACGACATCAAGCCGCGTCGCGCTTCGGCGCAGGACCAGTTGCGGGCGCTGCAGGCCTTCTGGAACCCTGGGCGTCGCCAACTCGATCTGGCGTATCGGCCCGCTCTGTCCTGCGCCGGGCGGCGTCAGCGTGTAGTAGCGGATGGGAGCCGAGGCGCAGCCCGCGACGGCAAGTGCTGCCGCGATGACGAGTCGTCGTGCAATCATGGTTTTTCCTCCTGTTTGCCGCGAATCAGCGCCTCTGGATGGCGTTCCAGGTAATCGGTCAGAACCCGTAGCGAAACCGCGGCCCGCGACAGGTCCTGCAAGGTGCGCCGCGCGTCCTGCTGCAGTGGCGCATCGCCTGAGAGCAGACGGTTGGCGTTGGCGAGTGTGCTGCGCGCGTCCTTCATCGCCGCCACCATTTGCGGCGCCACATCGTCGTTAAGGTGACCGACCAGGGTTTCGGACCGTTTGAGCGTGGCATCGAGCGAATTCAGTGTGGTATGCAGATCGCGCCCTATCTTGTCGAACGGCACCTTGGACAGTTTGCTGGTGATATCGGCCAACTGCACCTGGATTTCATCCAGGCTATTGGGAATGGTGGGCAACTCGATCGGCACCCGGCTTTCATCCAGTTTGACCGGCGGCGCTTTCGGGAAAAAGTCGATGGCGACGTAGAGCTGGCCGGTCAACAGGTTGCCGGTGCGCAACTGCGCGCGCAGGCCGCGCGCGACCAGAGCCATGAAATGCTGGCGTTTGAGGCTCTCGCTCTCATGACTCTGGGCGTCGTGGAAGCGACTGCCCAGACGGTCGGGGTAGAGCTGTATCACGACCGGCATCCGGAACTCCTGCCGCTTGGCGTCGTAGTCTACGCCCAGCGACAGGACTTGGCCGATGACGACGCCGCGGAAGTCGACCGGGGCGCCTGGCACCAGGCCGCGCAGCGATTGCGAAAAATTGAGCACGGCGACCGCGGCGCTGCCGTCGGGCGCTTTCAAGGCGCTGTCCTGGTCCGCGGCCAGGGCGAAATCGGTGTTCTCGAGCGCGGGCGGGGTGCTGCCCTGATCTTCCGGGGTCTGGAATGCGATTCCGCCCAGCATGACGGTCGCCAGGGCCTGAGTGTTGAGTCTGACCCCGTTGGAATCGACCTTGAGGTCGAAACCGCTGGCATGCCAGAAGCGGGTATTGCCGTCGACAAAGCGATCGTAGGGTGCATTGATGAACGCGTGCAGCGTGACGCCCTTGCCATTTTCATCCAGGTTATAGCCAACTACCTGTCCGACCCTGACGCGGCGGTAGTAGACCGGCGAACCGATATCGAGCGAGCCGAGATCGCTGGCATGCAAAACGAACTGGCGACCCGAGCGGTCCCGGGTCACGCTGGGCGGCGTCTCCAGTCCGGTGAACTCGGTCTTGCGCAGGGTGGAATGTCCTGCGTCGACGCCGATATAGGCCCCGGAGAACAAGGTATTGAGCCCGGAGACTCCGCCGACGTCTATTCGGGGGCGAACCACCCAGAAGCGGGAGTCCGCGGCGGCGAACTGTTCGGCTTCGCGCGCGAGCTGGACCGTGACCAGGACCTTGCGGCTGTCCTGGCTGAGTGCAATACGCTGAACCGTGCCGATGTCGACGTCCTTGAATTTGACGCGGGTCTTGCCGGCTTCAAGTCCCTCGGCGCTCAGAAAGCTCAGCGTGATCTCGGGGCCGCGCGACAGGATCGCATGTGCGGCGAGCGACAGACCGACCGCCGCGGCGATCAGCGGGATGAGCCAGACCAGGCCGGGCAGCCAGCGCCGCGGAGGAGTGCGTTGCGGCTCTGGCAGGGTGTCGGGGATGGTCGAGAGGTGATTTTCGCTCATGGTGGTGTCGGGTCTCCAGTATCCCATATCAGGCGCGGGTCGAAACTCTGCGCGGCGAGCATGGTCAGAACAACCACCGCTCCGAAGGAGAGCGCCCCGGGGCCGGCGGTGATGGTTGCCAGCGACTGCAGTTGCACCAGTCCGGCAAGCAGTGTGACAACAAAGATATCGAGCATCGACCAGCGGCCAACCGCTTCTACCAGTCGGTACAGGCACGCCCGCTGACGCCGTCGCCAGCGGGTCTTGAACTGGGCGCAGACAAGCAGCAAAAGCAGTGCCACCAGCTTCAGCAGCGGCACCAGAAAGCTGGCGATGAATACGATGGCCGCCAGCGACCATGATCCGGTGACCCAGAAGTAGACGATGCCGCTCATGATGGTATCGCTCTGTTCGCCGAGCAGGCCGCGCGTCACCATCACCGGCAGCAGATTGGCCGGAATATAAAGTATGCAGGCGGCGAGCAGATAGGCCCAGGTCCGTGCGATCGAATCGGGCTTGCGCGCATGCAGCTTGCAGCCGCAGCGCGAACAGCGCGCGTGCGGCGGGGCTGCGCTCCATACCGCGCCACAATGATGGCAGTGTACCAGCCCGATGTCCCGGGCTCGGGGCGGACGTTCTGTCGTGCTCATGCCTGAATTCCGTCGGTCCAGTGTTCCTGAGGGCCGCTGGACAGGACGCAGGCCAGCAGGACCGTAAGGGCGCCGTAAGCCCACAAGCCGACGCCGGGATCGATCTCGGCCATGTGCGACAGTTTGACCACGGCGACCAGAATGCCGAGCAGTAGCACCTCGACCATGACCCAGGGTCTGACCATGGACATCAGGCGGCTGATGAGAGCGAACACCCGGGGGTGCCGGTTCTGCGAATTCGGCCATAGCAGGACCATATGCGCGGCCAGCAGGGTGAGCGGAAAAAGAATGGCGGTGCAGAAGACGGCCGCGCTGATTGGCAGCATGCCTTGCCGGTACAGCGACAGCACCGCCTGCCACAGCGTGGTGGCGTTGCTCACGCCCTGGATTTCCATCGTGACGATGGGGCTGAGGTTGGCTATCACGAAAACGACAAGCCCGGCCAGCGTCAGCGGAAGCTGGCGCGCGCGCCGCGCCGACGAGGTGCCGCGGTCGAGGCGGGCGCCGCAGCGCGGGCATGTCGCCGCTTCGCCCGGACGCAAGTCGGGCTTGCGGTAAACGGAGTCGCATTCGTCGCAGACGATCAGGCCGTGGACCAGGTGCATGGGGCGTCGCCATATCGGTCTGAATGACCTTGAAATGCAGATGATAGAGGCAATTGTCGTGGAATTCAAACAGGCTTGCCGGCATAAGCCGGTCTATTCGGGTATGGTGGGCGCTATCTGGTAGAATCATGGCCCACCGTGGCGCAGCGGCGGCGTGAACCCGCCTGCTTCGCGGTCGGGCGGGCAGTGCGGGGGGATGGTCTGGGTGTCGCTTCCTGTGGATAATAAACGCTTGAAACAAAATGGTAAGTGCAGATGGGTAATCGCGATTTGAAAAACTCTTCCCGCTCCTCGTCGCGTCCGCGCTCGGGCGGCTCCAGTCGCAGCAGTGGAGGCGGAATGCTGGCCGGGTTGGTGATTGGCCTGATCGTCGGGGTGGCCGTCGTTGTCGGGGTGGTGATGTACCTCAGTAAATCGTCGACGCCTTTCACCAATATGGAAAAAACCGCACGCAAGCCGAGCGCGTCCGCCTCTGAGTCGCCGACCGAAATGCTTGCGCCGGGAACCAGCATCGCCAGCGCTCCCCGTGCCGAAGCCGTTCCCCCGGCGGCCCCCGCTCCCGCGGCTCCCGCCGCCGATGCCGCCACGCCGCCGTCGGCGGCTGTGTCTGCGCCGGCGCCGCAGGCAGCGTCGCAGCCCGGTCGGCAGCCAGCGCCGCATGCGGGCAAGCCCGTCGACGGGAAAAATGGCCAGCGTTTCGATTTCTACAAGATACTGCCTGGGCAGGTCGATCCGGTGCCCTCGACAGATAGTTCTAATCAGGCTGAACCTTCTGCCGCCAGCGTGTCCAAAAAAGCGTGGTTGCAGCTGGGGGCCTTCCAGAATCAGGACGATGCCGATAATCTGAAAGCGAAGCTGGCTCTGCTCGGCATCGAAGCCAAGATCCAGTCGCTCACCATCCAGGGCAAGGGCATGGTTCACCGCGTTCGCGTCGGGCCGCTGCTGCGGCAGGAAGATGTCGATCGCCTGCGCCTCCAGCTGCGACAGAACGGCATCAACGCCGTCGTCGTCAAGATCGATAACTGAACAGGAAGAAGCTGATGAAAAAGTGGTTGCTAGCTGTTTTGATGCTGCTGAGCGGGTTCGCCAATGCCGCGATCGTGCAGGGCAAGGATTACACGCTGATGAATCCGGCCCAGCCGGTGGCCAATCCGAAAAGAGTCGAGGTGATCGAGTTCTTTTCTTATACCTGCATCCATTGCTATCACCTGGATGAAGGCATGACCGCCTGGGCTGAGCGCAAGCCGGCCGATGTCGATTTCAAGCGCGTGCAGATCATCTGGCAGCAGCCGATGGAAGGGTTGGCCCGGTTCTTTGCCGCGATGAATGCGATGCATCTGGCCGCCAGGCTCAACCATCCCGCCTTTGTGGCCGTGATGGATCAACACGTGAACCTTGGCGACGAAGCGACGCTGGCCAACTGGCTGAAGAGCCAGAAAGGCGTGAACGTGGCATCCTTCATGCAGGTGTACAAGTCCTTTGCCGTGAATGCCGAGGTGGCGCGTGCCGCGCAGATGACGCGCAGCTATAACATCCAGGGTACGCCGACCATCATCGTTGCCGGAAAGTATGTCTTGCAGCCGGCCGAACCGGCACGCCTGCTCGAGGTGCTGAACGAAGTGGTGGCCAAGGCGCGCAAGGAAATACACTGAATTTGGCCCCTGCCTGAAAAAAACCTTGACGAACCCTTTGTCGGGCTATATTATGAGCCTCTCTAACGGACGCGGGGTGGAGCAGTCTGGTAGCTCGTCGGGCTCATAACCCGAAGGTCGTAGGTTCAAATCCTGCCCCCGCAACCAGCGCATTCGTTAAAAAGCCTGATTTCATCACGAAATCGGGCTTTTTTCATATCCGCGCCCCTATCCTGGGGGGCTATCTTCTCGTTCTGTTCGGCCGTCCATACTGAACGAATGACATCGACTCACGCCAGTTGAACCAATGGTGGCTGGACCGTGTCGCATAAGCGCCGGCCTCGTCCATCGGAATAAGGGATGAAGAGGTCGGTGCGAATGAATGAATCAGCTGCCTGAGCCTGGCCGAAATCGCAGGCGCCATGCCCTCCTTCCGCTCTTGTTCCTCGTCGTTCCCCTTGTATTTTCAATGGTTTGGCCGCATATTGGCAGTGTAGTTATATGTCTATTGAATGCGGATCGCGCCGGAAGGGTGCGTTCTCCCGCCTCCAATCGCCGCCCTTTCCGTCCTGACGCGTTGCCGCGTGTTCAACCGCCGCACCGGGCAATACCTTCCTTCGTGTCAAGCGCGCCTCAACCGGCGCGACACCACCGCGCTTTATGGCTCCGCACCCTCATGCTCGAACTCATAAAGATCGGCTCTCTTCAGACCGTACGCATCGAGCACAGGAGTCCACTATGGTCAAAAGGCCGCAACGTAGTCATCGCGATATCGGATCTGCCCGACACATCAGCGCGCATGCGCCCGGCACCCTGCTTCCCGCCACTGTCGGCGCGCTCGCGCCAGGGCACGAGCCCTTTTCCATTGTCTGCTACCGATCGCCGCGTTCGGGGACGACATTCCCGCGCTCCTTGCGCGCGGCAGCGACGGTCTCTGGCGCTGGCGCCGAACTGTCCCGCATCGGCGTGATTGGCAATTCCCTGCCACGCCATTGTGGCATCGCGACTTTTACATCGGATCTGCAGCTGGCGCTGGCACAATCGCGGCCGGGGCTCGATACGCAGATCATTGCCATGACCGACCATGCCCATCACTACGACTACCCGGAGACGGTCCGTCTGGAGATCAACGACGATTGCCTGGCGGACTATATCGTGGCCGCCGAGCATCTGAACGAAGCGGGGCTGGATGTCGTGTCGCTGCAGCATGAATTCGGGATCTTCGGTGGTGCGGCCGGCGAATATATCCTGGCCTTGATGGAGCGGCTCGAAATGCCGATCGTGAGCACCCTGCATACGGTGCTGGCCGACCCGACCCCGATTCAGCGTTCCGTCATGGACCGCCTCATTGCCGCTTCGGCGCGCATCGTGGTGATGGCGGAAAAGGGACGGCATCTGCTGCGTTCGGTCTACGCGGTGCCCGATGCGAAAATTCAGGTGATCGCGCATGGCATTCCCGACGTTGCCTTTATCGAGCCCGACCGTGCAAAAGCGAAGCTAGGCTATGGCGGAAGAACCGTCATTCTGACTTTTGGCCTGCTTTCCCCGAACAAGGGTATCGAAGTCATGATCGAAGCGATGCCGGTCATTGTCGCCGGTTGTCCCGATGCCGTGTACGTGGTTCTGGGGGCGACCCACCCCAATCTGTTGCTGGAGCAGGGCGAATCCTATCGTGCGTCCCTTCAGGCGCGCGCTAGCGAACTGGGTGTCGAAGACCATGTCGTGTTCCTCGACCGCTTCGTCGATCAGCCGACCTTGCTCGATTTCATCGCCATGTGCGATCTCTATGTGACGCCCTATCTGACCGAGGCGCAGATGACATCAGGCACGCTGGCGTATAGCTTCGGTTCGGGCAAGGCCGTGGTGTCCACGCCGTATTGGCATGCGCAGGAGCTGTTGGCGGACGGGCACGGTGTTCTCGTTCCTTTTGGCGACGTCGCCGCCATCGGTACGGCAATCGGACGCCTGCTGAGCGACGAGCCGCGCCGCTTGGCCATGCGCTTGCGCGCGTATGCCAGCAGCCGCTGCATGACCTGGGAGCGTACGGCACAGCAGTATCTTGCCGTTTTCGAGCAGGTGGGGCGCGAGCATCGGGCGGCCGTTCTCCGGACAGGCGAGTCGGCGCCGGTTGACGCGGGCGTGCTCCCCGAAGTCGAACTCGGCTATTTTTTGTCGATGTGCGACGACACCGGTCTTTTTCAGCATGCGATCCACTCGGTTCCGGATCGCAGCCATGGCTATTGCGTCGATGACAATGCCCGCGCCCTGCTGGTGGCGTGCGCCTTGAATCAGGCCGGGGCCACGCCGCTGCCGGACGTTCTGGTCGCGCGGCTGGCCGCCTTTGTCCAGCATGCCTGGAATCCGGATACGCGCCGTTTTCGTAATTTCATGGGTTTCGATCGGCGCTGGCTGGAGGATCGTGGCTCGGAAGACAGCCATGGCCGTACCCTGTGGGCGCTGGGCGTGTGCGCGCGCGACGATGTCAGCGCATCCCGTCGCCGTTGGGCGGCGGCGTTGATGCGTGAAGCGTTGCCACCGGTGGAAGGGTTCACCTCGCCGCGCGCCTGGGCGCTGACATTGCTTGGCCTGGACGCATACTGCGCGACGGCTCCGGCCGATGCGGCGGCGCAAGGCATGCAGCGTCTGCTGGCCGACCGGCTGCTCGCCCTGCTGGCCTTTGCCGAGATGCCGGATTGGGTGTGGTTCGAGGACGGGCTGTCATATGACAATGCCCGCTTGCCGCAAGCGCTGATTGCCACCGGTTTGCGCCTTTCCCACCCCGCGTATGTGGATGCCGGTCTGCGCACCTTGAGCTGGCTGATAAAAATGCAGACCGCCAGCGCCGGTTTCTTTCGTCCGGTCGGCTCGGACACTTTCGGCGACAAGAGGATGCTGCCCAAGCCCTTCGATCAACAGCCGCTGGAAGCCGCTGCGACGATATCGGCCTGCCTGGCCGCCAAGCGCGCTAGGCATCACAGCGACTGGACGGTGGCGGCCGGGCAGGCCTTTGCCTGGTTCCTCGGCGGCAACGATCTGGCCGTGCCTCTGGTCGATCTTGACAACGGTAGTTGTCGCGACGGTTTGCATGCCGATCGGCCGAACGAAAATCGCGGCGGCGAGTCGGTCGTTTCCTATCTGCTCGCCTTGCTGGAAATGCGCATGGCCTCGCGTCCCGTGCGCCGGCGCCAGTCTTTGCGTTAATCGTCCTGCGTCCAGAGCCGGGAGGCCATCGTGTCAAAACATCCTCTGTTGCAGCACCAGCCCTTGTCCCTGCGTCCCGATCCGGCGCGGGTCATCGTGCGTTCCTTCAAATTGGCACCGGAACCCAGGGAGTTGCAGGCCACCGATATCAACCGTGCCAACCATATTGTCGAGCATGTATTGGCACTTGCCGCCGACGCTGCCGAGCGGCAATTGGCCGAGGTGCTCGAGAATTTTCAGGGGCGGCATCGCAATTTACTGGAAACATTCGAGGCGCGCGCGCACGAGATGGAGGATACCTTCACCGCACACACCGTCTTTACTTCGGTACAGCGTCAACTGATCGGTGCGTATTTCCTGCACGAATACTCGTTTGAAGCTGCGGCGCTGTTCAATCCGAGCATCGTTCCCGACCCCGATCAGTCCGGGGTGGGGGAGGGGGGGCTGCGCTTTGTGCTGAGCCTGCGTGCGGTCGGGGAGGGGCATGTCTCATCTCTGACCTTTCGATCCGGCACCGTTTCGGCCGCGGGCGACATCTCGATCGAGCCTACGCCGCGGCTGGCCTCCATCCCCTATGTGAGCAAGCGGGTGGCCGACCCCCTGGGGGAGGAAGTCGATGTGATGTTCCGGCCGGAAGAGGCGATCAGCGAGCGCGTCCTGTTTCCGGTGACGGCGGCGCAGTCGAACGGGATCGAGGATGCGCGTTTCGTCGCTTTCGAGGACGGCGAGGGCGAGACGACCTACTATGCGACCTATACCGCTTACAGCGGCAAGGCGATTCGATCCGAATTGATCGAAACCCGGGATTTTGTCTCTTTCCATATGCGGCCGCTGAGTGGCCGCGCCGCACAGAACAAGGGAATGGCGCTTTTCCCGCGCAAGATCGATGGCCATTACGCGATGATAGGCCGCCAGGATAACGAGAATCTCTACCTGTTGTATTCGGACGATCTGCATGTATGGGAGGATGGGCAGGCGATCATGCGGCCGGAGTTTCCCTGGGAGTTCGTGCAAATCGGCAACTGCGGTTCGCCCATCGAGCTGCACGAAGGCTGGCTGCTGTTCACTCATGGCGTGGGGCCGGTGCGCAAATACTCGATCGGTGCCGTGCTGCTCGACAAGCACGATCCGTCCAAGGTGATTGCGCGTTCGCATGAGCCGCTGGTGCGGCCCGAGCCCTCGCTGCGGGAGGGCTACGTTCCGAATGTGGTCTATACCTGCGGCGCGATGCGGCACCGCGACATGATCGTTCTGCCTTACGCCGTTTCGGATACTTTCTGTCACTTCGCGACCATCAAGATCGACGCGTTGTTGCATCATCTCTACGGCTGAAAGGCCGTAGGTGTGAAAAAGCCCGGTTTCGCAATGAAACCGGGCTTTTCGTCCCTGGCGCGAGCCGCTTGTTCGGCTCAGATGCGACGGGCGAGCTCGGCGGCCTTGCCGGTGTAGGCGGCCGGAGTCAGCTCCAGCAGGCGGGTCTTTTCGTGTTCCGGGATTTCCAGATTGCGGATGAACGCCGCCAGCGTATCGCGTGTGATCCCATCCTTGCCGCGCGTCAGTTCCTTCAATTGCTCGTACGGATTGGCAATCGCATAGCGGCGCATGACGGTCTGGATCGGCTCGGCCAGCAGTTCCCAGCTGTGGCCGAGGTCGTCCGCCAGCGCGGCCGGGTTGGCCTGCAGCTTGTTCAGGCCTTTGAGGCCCGCCTTGAGGCCGAGCAGGGTGTAGCCGAAGGCGACCCCCATATTGCGCAGCACGGTGGAGTCGGTCAGATCGCGCTGCCAGCGGGACAACGGGAGTTTCTCGGCCAGGTGGGCCAGCATGGCATTGGCCATGCCGAGGTTGCCTTCCGAGTTTTCGAAATCGATGGGGTTGACCTTGTGCGGCATGGTCGAACTGCCGACTTCGTTCTTGTTTACCCGCTGCTTGAAGTAGCCGAGCGAGATGTATCCCCATACGTCGCGGTTCAGATCGATGAGGATGGTATTGGCACGGATCATGGTCTGGAACAGCTCGGCCATGTAGTCGTGCGGTTCGATCTGGATGGTATAGGGGTTGAAGCTCAGGCCGAGGCCGGCGACGAAGCGGCTGCACACGCTTTCCCAATCCACTTCGGGATAGGCGACCAGGTGAGCGTTGTAGTTGCCGACCGCGCCGTTGATCTTGCCAAGCAGCTCCTGGCGGACCAGTTGTTCGTGCTGGCGCTTGAGGCGGTACACAACGTTGGCCAGTTCTTTGCCCAGCGTCGACGGAGTCGCCGGCTGGCCGTGGGTGCGGCTCATCATCGCCACGTCCGCCAGTTCGTGCGCCAGCTGCGTAAGGCGGGCAGCAACCTCGTCCAGCGTCGGCAGCAGCACGGTATTGCGCGCGGTTTTCAGCATCAGCGCGTGCGACAGGTTGTTGATGTCTTCCGAGGTGCAGGCGAAGTGGATGAACTCGCTGGCGGCCATGACTTCGGGATTGCCCGAGAGCCGTTCTTTCAACCAGTATTCGATCGCCTTGACGTCGTGGTTGGTACGCGCTTCGATCGCCTTGACCTCGGTTGCGTGTTCGACGCTGAAGTTGGCGATGATGTCGTCGATTTCCCGGATCGTTGCATCCGAAAACGCCTTGACTTCGCCGATGGCCGGCTCTGCCGCAAGCATCTTGAGCCATTCCAGCTCGACGCGGATGCGGGCTTTCATCAAGCCGTATTCGGAGAATATGTTTCGCAGCGCTTCAACCTGGGCGGAATAGCGACCGTCCAGCGGGCTGAGTGCGGTCAAGGTAGACAGAGTCATGACGGATTGCTTCCAAACGAATGCCGATCTACGGCGGTTACAAAATAGGCTGGGCGGCCGTTGTCACATGCCGGGCATCATGCCCTTCATGCCGCGCATCATTTTCATCATCCCGCCCTTGGAGAACTGTTTCATCATCTTTTGCGTTTGCTCGAACTGGGTCAGCAATTTATTCACTTCTTGCACCGTCACGCCGGCACCGGCGGCGATACGTCGTTTGCGGCTGGCCTTGAGAATCTCGGGCTTGCGACGTTCCTGCGGCGTCATCGAGTTGATGATTGCCTCCAGCCGGCGCATGGTTTTCTCCGCTTCATCGCCTTTTATGCCTTTGGCGGCTTCGGCCATCTGCCCCGGCATTTTTTCCAGCAAGCTGGCCATGCCGCCCATATTGCGCATCTGCAGGATCTGCGCCTTGAAATCTTCCAGATCGAAGCCCTTGCCCGCCTTGAGCTTCTTGGCCATGCGCGCGGCTTCGTCCTGATCGATGCCCTTCTGTACGTCTTCGATCAGCGACAGGACGTCGCCCATGCCGAGAATGCGGCTGGCCATGCGATCCGGATGGAACGGCTCGAGCCCGTTCAGCTTCTCGCCGGTACCGATGAACTTGATCGGCTTGCCGGTGACGTGGCGCACCGAAAGCGCCGCGCCGCCGCGCGAGTCGCCGTCCATCTTGGTCAGGACGACGCCGGTGAGCGGCAGGGTCTCGTTGAATGCCTGAGCCGTGTTGACCGCATCCTGCCCCTGCATGGCATCGACCACGAACAGGGTTTCCACCGGATTGAGCGCGGCATGCAGCGACTTGATCTCCTGCATCATCGCGTCGTCGATGGCGAGTCGACCCGCGGTATCGACCATCAGTACGTCGAAGAAGTGCCGGCGCGCGTAGTCCAGCGCCGCTTCGGCGATCACCAGCGGCTTCTGGCTGCCGTCGGACGGGAACCACTCGACCCCGACCTGTTCCGCCAGAAGCTTCAACTGCTCGATGGCGGCAGGGCGGTATACGTCGGCGGAAACGACCAGAACTTTTTTCTTCTGGGTTTCTTTCAGGCGCTTGGCCAGCTTGCCGACGGTCGTGGTCTTGCCCGCGCCCTGCAGGCCAGCCATCAGTACGATGGCCGGCGGCACTGCGGCCAGATTGAGTGCGTCGTTCTGGGCCCCCATCAGCCGCGTCAGTTCGTCGTTGACCACGCCGACCAGTGCCTGGCCCGGAGTCAGGCTGCCGATGACTTCCTGCCCCAGTGCGCGTTCCTTCACCTGGGCGATGAAGGTCTTGACGACAGGCAGTGCCACGTCGGCTTCCAGCAATGCCATGCGCACCTCGCGCATCGCGTCCTGTATATTGGTTTCGCTCAGACGCGCCTGACCGCGCAGCGTCTTGATGACGCCGGACAGGCGGTTGGTAAGGTTATCAAGCATTTGCCGTCCTTCTGCCTGCCAACAATGAGCAGGTTGGTGTAGACTTTCAAACTATCCATTTTACACGACACGCCGGGCGCGCGCCCGCCAACGAACAGCAAAAATATTCGATGAACGGTTTTCTTCCCCTGCTGACCCTCGTGCTGATTCTGGCCTATGGGGTACTTTCGAGGCATGTACTGCTGCATTGGCAGGACGAGTCGGCCTCTACGCGCAATCTGCGCCGCGAGTACCTGTTGCTCGGCGGCCTGTTGCTGTTGCATGCCCTGGCCGTGCTGGCGCCGTTCGCGCAGGGCGCGGTCCTGTCCGTTGGCGTCGGACGGGTGCTGGCGCTGGTGGTGTGGCTGATGTTGGTGATCTACTGGACATGCAGTTTTTTCTACCGACTCGATGGTTTGCAGCTGTTCATGATGCCGCTGGCCATGCTCAGTCTGGCTTTTGCCCAGTTCTTTCCCGGCGATCACATCCTGCATGATCCAGGCAGCCCGGCGCTGGTGTTGCATATTCTGGTGTCGGTGCTGGCCTACAGCCTGTTTGCGATTGCGGTGCTGATCGCCTTGTTGATGCTGGCGCTGGAACGCGCGCTGCACGACAAGCGCGGCTCGACGCTGGTGCGGCGCCTGCCTCCGTTGCTGTCGCTTGAAAAAATGATGTTCCAGGTGATCGCCGTCGGTTTCTCTCTGCTGAGTGTCAGCCTGGTCAGCGGATCCGTCTTTTCCGAAGAGTTGTTCGGCAAGCCGGCCATGTTCACGCACAAGACCGTGTTTGGCGTGATGTCGTGGCTGTTGTTCGGCCTGTTGCTGCTCGGCCGCCGTCTGCGCGGCTGGCGCGGCCGGGTGGCCATACGCTGGACGCTGGCCGGCTTCGCGGCCTTGATGCTTGCCTATATCGGTAGCAAGATAGTGCTCGAATTGATACTGCATCGCCCCTGACGCCGGCTGCGCCTGCGGCTGGCGGCCGCGGGGGGGCGACATGAAAGCGCTGTTTTTCCTTCTCTTGCTGCTGTTCTCGATGCCCACTCTGGCGGCGGTCGATCTCAATGCGGCTTCGCAGCGGGAGCTGCAGTCGGTCAAGGGAATAGGCCCGGCCAGGGCGCGCGCCATCGTGGAGTACCGCTTGCGGCATGGCCCGTTCAGGACACTGGACGAGTTGCGCCAGGTGCCGGGTTTCGGGCCGCGTACTGTCGAGCGCCTGCGTCGAGAGTTGACGCCGGGGCCGCTGATGTTTCCAGCGCCGCGTTGAGCGTTGCTCCGCGTTTGCTTGCCGTTTCTCCACCGGAGCCCCGATATGTCCAGCCCTGAACGCGGTTCCTGCTGCCTGCTCTGGTTTCGCCGCGATCTCCGGCTGACCGATAATCCCGCCTTGCTGGCGGCCTGTCGCCGCTACGAGCGGGTTGTTCCCGTCTACATCGACTCGTCCGAGGAAGAAGGCGATTCGGCTCCGGGCGCTGCCAGCCGCTGGTGGCTGCATCATGCGCTGTCGGCCCTGGACGAGAGCTTGCGCGCACGAGCGAGCGGCTTGCTCGTGCTTCGCGGTCCGGCGCGGCAAACGCTGCTCGATCTGTGTCGCGACGTAGCAGCCACTGCCGTGTACTGGAATCGCTTGTATGACCCGGATATCGTGGCACGTGACCGGCACGTGCAATCCAGACTGGCTGCTGCCGGGGTCGAGGTCGCGAGTTTCAATGCCAGCCTGCTGCACGAACCCGGGGTCATCGCAACGGGCAAGGGGGAGCCGTACCGGTTGTTCACGCCATTCTGGAAGGCCTGCCGCGCAGCGACGGCGCCTGCCTTGCCCGAAGCCGCTCCCGACATGCTCCCGGCCTTTGTCGCCGGAACACATGTCGATGTTCTCGATTTGCTGCCGCACCGGGGCTGGGATGCAGGGTTCGCTCAGCGCTGGCGTCCGGGCGAGGCGGGGGCGCTTCGGGCGTTGAGCGATTTTCTGGCCTGCGGGCTTGCCGACTATTCCGTTTTGCGCGATTACCCTGTGCGCTCGGGTACGTCGCGCCTGTCGCCTTACCTGCACTTTGGTGAAATCGGTCCCCGGCAGGTGTTGCAAGCGTGCCGCGCTGCGCCTGGCGGGTCCGGCGCAGAAGCGTTCGAGCGTCAACTGTACTGGCGCGAGTTCGCCCATCATCTGCTAGTCCATTTTCCGCATACCGCACGCGAGGCCCTGGATGCGCGCTTTGCCGCCTTCCCCTGGCGTGACGACGACGGCGATCTCGCTGCCTGGCAATGCGGGGCAACCGGTATTCCGATCGTCGACGCCGGGATGAGGGAGCTGTGGCAAAGCGGCTGGATGCATAACCGTGTGCGTATGCTCGTGGCGTCCGTGCTGACCAAGAGTCTGCTGCTGCCGTGGCAGGCGGGAGCGGACTGGTTTCGCGAGACGCTGCTCGACGCGGATCTGGCGTGCAATACTCTGGGCTGGCAGTGGACCGCCGGTTGCGGCGCCGATGCCGCGCCGTATTTTCGCGTGTTCAATCCGGTGCTGCAGGGGGAGCGCTTTGATGCAGACGGTGATTATGTGCGGCAGTGGCTGCCCGAGTTGGCCGCGCTGCCCGCTGCTTACCTGCATCGCCCCTGGGAGGCCCCCGCTGCCGTACTGGACGAGGCCGGTATCGTGCTCGGCCGCGACTACCCGTTGCCACGAGTCGATTTGAAGTTCGGCCGCGAGCGCGCTCTGGCGGCATGGGTCCGCTTCCGAGCGTGCTGATCCCGCCGTGGCGCGTGCGCTACGGCGTTTCGTGTTTCTTCCGTTTTCGCCGCAATGGCAGGCCCTCTTGCTTATTGTCCTTGTCCTATCCCATCTGAAAACTTAATTTTCTCGTTGTTTCTAATATTTATTTCCATGTTTTTATTTGTAAGAGATATATGTCAATTTGTGGTTTATTTGATACATGTTGTTTTTGTTTGCGATGCCATTAAAAACAATATCTTATAAATACCATCAATATCATTGCTGTTGTTTATAATCGGCGCGCAACCGCGCAGCTTTGTCGCGACAAAACTCGATCGCTATATTCGCTTCCATCTCACGTAAATGCCGTGGGAATGCACTTCATGTCCGTTTTTTGGCTTGGAGGCCGGTAACCCGGTTTTATAAAGGAAGATAGCGATGGGTAAAAAAATTATCGTGGCCGCCATGATGGCGTGTCCGCTGTTCGCTCTGGCTGATGTCGTTCTCTACGGGCAGCTCAAAGCGGGTGTGCAAAGCGACATGCTCAGCAATGGCGAGAAGCAGGGGCGGGTCGAGGATTACACTTCCATCGTCGGCTTCAAGGGCGAGGAGGGGCTTGGCGACGGTTTGAAAGCCATCTGGCAGGTCGAAAACAGGGTTCATGCCGATGGCAAGGACAGCGAGGGGTTCGCGACGCGGCAGACATTTGTCGGCTTGAAGAGCGCCAGCATGGGGAGCGTGCGCGTCGGCTACCTGGACTCGGCTCTGAATGATATGGGGCAGGTCGATCCATGGTCCTACTCCACCTCGTTGCAGAGCCGTTACGACAGGGCTGGGGGCGCCGCCCCCAATACCATGTCATTCGGGGCAAACGGTCTCGGCATTTTTACGCGTACCGCGCAGAGGCTGAAAAACGCCATCCGCTACGACTCGCCGGAGCTCGCCGGTTTCAGCGCTAACGTGACGTACGGTTTTGGAGAGAACAAGACCGCGACAGGCAGGGCGTCGGATGTGGTCGCGCTGGGGGCCGCTTACCGCCACGGTGTGTTTTTCGGCCGTTACGGATACATGCGAGAGGCGAATCCCGGCGAGGCGGCCAATAGCGTTTCCCGTGTTGCCAATGTCCACCGCATCGAGGCCGGATACGACGATTCGGGCTTGCTGGTGGTGGCAGGCCTCCAGCGCGGCCTCGGTTACGACTGGAGCGACGGCCTGTCCGGCTCGAAGTCCGGAGTGCGCCTGATCGGCGATCAGACTTACTCTGCTTCGCAGCGCGATCTTCGGACGCGCGAAGCGGCGCTGACTGCCAGCTATGCCATCGGGGCGTTCCGGCCGAAGCTGTCACTTGCGCGCGGCTGGAATCAGGAAGACCGCTTCGCCGGTCGCCTGACCGAGAGCGGCTATCGCCAGCTTGTCGCCGGCGTCGACTACCAGCTATCCCGGCGCACCACGGTGGGGGTGAGTGCGGGAGTGATCCGCTTCGACAAGAACGCCTCTGTCGCCACGGCCGATGCGGCGGACGAAGGAAAAAACACGACGCTGAGAACTTTGGCGCTCGGACTCAGTCATAACTTCTGAACGCCATTCATTGGTCCTTGAAAACGGGGCTGCTGCGGCAGCCCCGTTCCGTTCATGCCGCGTTTCTCTCGGGATATCGTCCGATCAGGGGGCCTTCCTCGGGTCGCCGTGTGTTGTTTTTATGCCAAAAATAGCTATGTTAAGACTCGTTATTTAGCGTAATTACAACAATTGATCTGTCAAATGTTGTTGTGTTGCATCACCGCAACGCGGCGATTTCGTAATAATTCCTTTGTTTTCATTGTGTTATCGGTATTGCGGTAAAGACTCATTCACTCATAGTGTCTCTTTTTTAACTATCCATTTTGTAATTTCGCAACAACCGTCCTATAGTCGGGGTCATAAACCACAGGTGATCGTGGTTAGAACAGTCCGCGCCGACCATTGACGGCGATCGCGGACGCCTCATTTTTCGAAAGGAATGACACGATGAACAAAACACTGATCGCCTCCGCACTGCTGGCGCTTCCGATGGCCGCCATGGCCGATGTGACCATCTACGGCACCCTGAACGCCGGCCTGCAAAACGACAACACGACCAAGGGCAGCTCGCAGTCCCGTGTCGATGACTACACTTCCATCCTGGGTTTCAAGGGTAACGAAAACCTGGGCAACGGCCTGTCCAGCATCTGGCAAGTCGAAAGCCGCCTGCATATGGACGGCACAGGATCCGATACCTTCGCTTCGCGCGAGAGTTTCGTCGGTCTGCAAAGCAACACCCTCGGCAAGATCCGCCTGGGTAACGTGAACAACTCGCTGGAAGACCTGGGCACGGTTGACCAATGGAACTACAACGACAGCGGCATCAAGGCGCGTCATACGGCGACCAGCACCGCCTCCGTGGATAACACCCTGTCCAGCGGCGCCAACGGTCTGGGCGTGTTCACCCGTACCGGCCAGCGTCTGAAGAATTCGGTACGCTACGACAGCCCGACGCTGTATGGCTTCGATGGCAATATCGGTTATGGTTTCGGCGAGAACAAGACCAGCAGCGGCGATGCATCCAACATCAGCGAACTGGGCCTGAACTACAGCAACCACAACTTCTTCGGTCACTACGCTTATCAGCACGAAAGCAACCCGGGTCAGACCTCGTCCGGCGCAACCTCGAACAATGCCGCTGCGCATGTTCATCGCCTTGAAGTCGGCTACAACGACGACAAGCTGTTTGCCGCCGTCGGCTACCAGGCCGCGACGGGCTACGACTGGGAAGACGGCTTCTCCGGCGACAGCAGCAGCATCGTGGTGAACGGCAATGCGGTCAACGCGGCAGCGCGTCAGTTGAAGACGCGCGAAGCGGCCGTGACCGTGGCTTACACCTACGGCAGCTTCCGTCCGAAACTGTCTTATGCCAAGGGCTGGGACCAAAAGGACAACCTGTCCGGCACCATCAACAACAGCGGCTATCGCCAATACGTAGCGGGCGTGGATTACCTGCTGTCCAAGCGCACCACCGTCGGCGTGTCTTACGGCAACATCAAGTTCGGCGCGAACTCGACTGCGGCGACTGCCGACAGCTCGGGCAATACGTCGGATACCACGATCCGCACCGTTGGCGTCAGCATGACCCACTCGTTCTAAGCATTGGCGACGGATTCATCCGCCAGTTGAAAGGGCTGCCTCGGCAGCCCTTTTTCATGGGCTCGCCACCGCCTCTGGCCAGGCGTGTCGCACAAGGCTATGGTTTTCCCTGGCTCTGGCTTTCGGGGCGGGGAGACGAGATGGAAGCACCGGCTGTCCGTTTTTTGCGCCAGGTCGTCCAGCAGGCGGTGGAGCGGCAGGCGTCCGATCTGCATCTCGAACCCCTGGCCGACGGCTATCGCGTCCGCTGTCGTATCGACGGCGTGCTGCACCCGCTTCCGGCGCCCGCCGCATCGCTGGCCGTGGGCGTCATCACCCGAGTGAAAGTGCTCGCCGGTCTCGACATCGCGGAAAGGCGGATACCGCAAGACGGGCGCATGCGATTGAGCCGGGGCGACGGGCAAGTGCTGGACGTCAGGGTCAGCACCCTGCCGACCCTGTATGGCGAGAGCGTGGCCTTGCGACTGCAAGGGACGAGCTCGGAAATGCTCGACGTGTCCCGGCTCGGGCTGGAACCGGCGCAACGCGATACGCTGCTGGCGGCGATCCGCCGCCGCAGCGGCCTCGTGCTGGTGACCGGGCCGACCGGGAGCGGCAAGACCGTAACGCTCTACAGCCTGCTGCAAGTGTTGAACGCACCGGAGCGAAAAATCGCGACGGTGGAAGATCCGGTCGAAATTCCGCTTCCCGGCGTGGCCCAGGTTGCCGTCAACGACAAGGCGGGATTGAGCTTCGCCGTTGCCTTGCGCGCGTTTCTGCGCCAGGACCCCGATGTGATGATGGTCGGCGAGATCCGCGATCTGGAGACGGCGGATATCGCGATCAAGGCTGCGCATACCGGACACCTCGTCCTGGCGACCCTGCATACGCGGGATGCACCGGGCAGCCTGGCCAGGTTGCTCGATATGGGGGTCGCTCCGTTCAGTCTGGTCGGGACGCTGTCGCTGGTGGTCGCGCAACGCCTGTTGCGGCGGCTGTGTCCGCACTGCCGCCGCCGCGAGATGCCGCCCTCCGGCGTCGGAGGCGGGACGTTCATCGCCGTGGGGTGCTCGCTCTGTCATGGAACCGGCTATTGCGGGCGGGTCGGTGTTTTCGAGTTGATGCCGATGTCCTGGAATCTGGGCCGGCTCGTCATGTCCGGTTCCGCGGTGGACGAACTGGCCGCCCAGGCCCGTCGGGAAGGCATGCTCGATCTGGCGGACGCGGCGCGCGAAAAAGTCAGACAGGGTGTGACGTCGCAGGCGGAAGCCATGGCAGCACTGTAGCAGGAGGGCGGATGATGGCGGGGGAGCGGTTCTGGCGCTGGCGCTCGCGGGATGGCCGCGGTGGCGAGCTACGCGCATCAAGCGCGGCGGTGGCGCGAGCCCGCTTGAAGGGGCAGGGCATCGCGATCGTTGAGCTGGTGCGCGTCATTCCCGCCGCGCCGAGGCTCGGGCGGCGCGAGCTGGTGCAGGTCACGCGCGAACTGGCCACGCTATTGCGGGCCGGGGTCTCACTGCTGGCCGCTTTCGATATCGTGGCCCGTGGGAGGCGCAAGCCGGGGGCCGTGCGCTTGTTCGATGCGATTCGCGAGGATCTGCTGGCCGGTTTGCCGCTGGCACGCGCCCTGTCCCGCCACCCGCATCAGTTTGATGCCGTCTACTGCCAGATGATAGCGGCGGGTGAGGCCGGGGGGCTGCTCGATCACATGCTCGCCCGTTTGGCGCGGCGGCTGGAACAGGTGCAGGCTGTGCGCGCCAGGCTGTGGGCTGCCGCCTTGTACCCGACCTTGACCCTGCTGGTCGCCGTGGGAATGAGCGCGGTCATACTTTTATATGCGGTGCCCGCGTTCACGGATCTGTACGCGAGTTTCGGTGCCCGCCTGCCTGCACCCACGCGCCTTGCGCTGCGCGTCTCCGACTGCTTGCTGCATGTCGGCTGGCTGCTGCCGGCCTTCGTTCTTGGAGCGGCTACGGGGTGGCCCGTCCTTCTGCGACGCAGCGCGGTTTTGCGCCTGTGGCGCGATCGTGTCATTCTTCGCGTGCCGCTGCTCGGACCGGTGCTGGCGGTGACGGCTCAGGCCGATCTCGCCCGCACCTTGTCCGCTCTGCTGGGAGCCGGGGTGTCGCTGGACGTCGCGCTGGGGTGTGCCGCCGCCGCGTGTGGCAACGCGGTTTTTGCGCGGGCGGGGGGGGCGATGGTGGACGAGGTGTCCCATGGCAGGGCTCTGCACGAGGCCATGCGCTCGAGCGGTGTTTTCGCTCCTGTGTTCGTGCAGCTGACCGTTGTCGGTGAAGAGTCGGGGACGCTGGAGGGCATGCTCGAAACCGTGGCCGACCACTTCGACGAGGAAGCGGGCATCGCGCTGGCGACCTTGACGCGACTGTTGGAGCCGGCGCTGATGGCTGTGTTGGGAGGCGTGCTTGGCGCGCTGGTGCTGGCATTGTATTTGCCGGTTTTCGAGATCGGACAGGTGGTGAACTGAATGGAAATCGCAGCGCTGGCGCTCTCTATGCCGTTGCGGCTGTTGCTGGCCGCCGTGCTCGGTCTCATGGCGGGCAGTTTCCTCAACGTGGTCGTGTATCGCCTGCCGCGCATGGGGGAGGCGAATGCGCGCTACAACCTTGCGTGGCCGCCTTCGCATTGCCCGCAGTGTCGCGAGCGCCTGCGAGCGTGGCAGATTGTTCCCGTGCTGAGCTTCTTGCTGCTGCGCGGCCGTTGCGCCTATTGCGGCGTTGCCATTTCCTGGCGTTATCCGTTGATCGAGCTGTTGGCTGCCCTGGCTTTCGTCGTTGTCGCCTGGCGCGCGCCCATGCCGCTAGAACTGTGCGCCGGCTGGATCTTGAGCGCCGTACTGCTGGCCCTGGCGGCGATAGACTGGCGCGAGCAGGTGCTGCCCGATGCGCTGACGCTGCCACTGCTGTGGGCGGGGCTGCTGCTGAATCCTTTTCTCGCGCGGGTGCCGCTATACGAGGCGGTGACCGGGGCGGCGGCCGGGTATGCGGTCCTGTGGCTCGTGTACTGGGGCTTCCGCCTCGCGACCGGGCGCGAGGGGCTGGGATATGGCGATTTCAAATTGCTGGCGGCGCTTGGCGCCTGGCTGGGCTGGCACGCCTTGCCACTCGTCATCCTGCTGTCGTCGATGGCGGGGGTCGTGGTCGGCGGCCTGCTCATGGTGCGTTCGCAGCTGAAATTGGGGCAGCCGATGCCCTTTGGCCCTTTTCTTGCTGTGGCCGGGTGGTTGGCCTGGGTGTGGGGCGATGCAATAATGTCGTGGTACTGGTATGGATAGCGAGTCGACAATGAAGGCGAAAATCCCGAAACTGGTCGGCCTGACCGGCGGTATCGGTTCGGGCAAGAGCGCCGTAGCCGAGTGTTTTGCCGATCTCGGCGTGCCGGTCGTTGACACCGACGTGATTGCGCATGAGCTGACCGCGGGCGGCGGTGCGGCGATGCCTGCTATTGTCGATGCGTTCGGCGAGTCGGTGCGTGGCGCCGACGGCGCCCTGGACCGCGCCGTGATGCGCGCGCTGGTGTTCGGCGATCCCGCTTGTCGCCAGCGGCTGGAGGCGATCTTGCACCCGATGATCGAGCATGAGAGCCTGCGCCGGGTGGCGGCAGCGAATGCGCCCTATGTGATGCTGGCGGTGCCACTGCTGTTCGAAAGCGGCGGCTACCTGCCCTTGCTCTGGCGCAGCCTCGTGGTCGATTGTCGGGAGGAGCTCCAGATCGAGCGCGTCATGCGTCGCAGCGGGCTGGACGAAGCGGCGGTGCGCGCCATCATGGCGGCACAGTGCACGCGCGAGCAAAGAAACGCGCGCGCGGATGATATTATCGATAATAACGGAACAATTAGCGCGATGAGACTTCAAGTTGAGCGGAAACATCGTTATTATCATGCAATCCTCGATAAGTCGGGGTGTCTGTCTTGAATCAAAGCCACCGAAGAAGGGGCGCCGTGCTGTGATCAGCTTCGAATTTCCTGTCACCGAACGAACCCGGATACTGCTCCGCCTGGAGCAGCTCTACGCACGCCTGGCTTTTTTCATCGAGAGGGAAGACCGTTTCGAGCACCATGCTGCCTTGCAGGTGTTGTTCGAATTGCTCGAGACCGCATCGCGCGCCGATTTGAAAGCCGACCTGCTGCAGGAGCTGGAGAGGCAGAAGCAGATACTCGAGGCGCTGCGGGATAACCCCAATGTGGCGGAAGATACCCTGGAAGGGGTGCTGGACGATATCGAGGAAACGGCCACCGGCTTGCTGTCACTGACCGGCAAGTTTGGCCAGCATCTTCGCGAGAACGAGTGGCTGATGGCGATCAAGCAGCGCACCGTGATTCCGGGCGGGACCTGTCAGTTCGATCTGCCGTCTTATCACTTGTGGCAGCAGAAAACGTCGGAGGAACGCCGCGTCGACCTGATGCGCTGGGCGGCTCCGTTGATGCCGACGTCGGCGGCAACGCGAATTCTGCTGCAGATGCTGCGCGATAGCGGCAAGACCCACCACTATGTAGCGCGCAATGGCGCTTTTCAGCAGATGTCGGGCGGCAAGGTGGTTCAGCTGATTCGCGTCGGCTACGATGAGAGCCTGAACGTTCTACCGGAGCTGTCGGCGAACAAATATGCACTGAACATCCGCTTTATCAATGCGGTCACTGGCGAGTCGCGACCGCGCCAGACCGAGGCCGATGTCGATTTTTCCCTTACGCACTGCAAATTCTGATTCCCATGCCGCCTCGCGTTCTTACCGTAACCTGTCCCACCTGCGGCGCAAGCGTGCGCTGGGAGCCGGCCAGCGCCTTTCGGCCCTTCTGCAGCGAGCGCTGCAAGACTATCGACCTTGGGGCTTGGGCCAGCGAGAGCTTTCGCGTCCCCGCGAGTGAAGATTCGCCCGACAGCGAAGAGTCGGGCGTCTGAGCTTCAGGCGTTCGCGATCGGCGCACCCTGGGCGAAGTAGGTCCTTACCCCCGAGAAAATCGCTTCTGCCATTTTTTGCTGGAAGTCGCTGTCAAGCAGTCGCTGTTCCTCTTCCGGGTTGCTGATGAAGGCGGTCTCGACCAGGATGGACGGAATGTCCGGCGCCTTGAGCACGGCAAACCCCGCTTGCTCCACCCGCCCCTTGTGCAGCCTGTTCAGATTGCCAACCTGTCCGAGCACCGCACGCCCAAGCTTCAGGCTGTCGTTGATGGTTGCCGTCTGTGTCAGATCGAACAGGGTGTGTGCGAGATAGCGGTCGCGGGTGGCGATCTTGACGCCGCCGATCAGGTCCGAATCGTTCTGCGTTTTGGCCAGATAGCGGGCTGCCGTACTGGTGGCCCCCTGCTCCGACAGGGCGAAGACCGATGCGCCGCGGGCCGCCGGCGTCAGGAAGGCGTCGGCGTGGATTGAGATGAACAGGTCGGCGTTCAGTTTGCGCGCCTTGGCGACGCGGACGCCGAGCGGAATGAAAACATCGTCCTCGCGGGTCATGAAGGCCCGCATCTTGCCGCTGTCGTTGATTTTGTCGCGCAGAAGATGCCCGATCTGCAGCACCACGTTCTTCTCGTGGGTGCCGCTCGGTCCGGTCGCGCCAGGGTCTTCCCCGCCGTGGCCGGGGTCGATCATGACCAGGATGGGCCGGCTGCGATCGGTTTTCGGTCGTGTCTGCACATCGGGTTCGCGCAGCTTGCCCTTGTTGTAATCCTCCAACAAGCTGAGCAGCGGGTCATCCTGCGCCGCGACCGGATAAAGGTCGATCACCAGCCGGTTGCGGAAACCGGCAACCGGAGCCAGTGTGAACAGCTGTGGGCGCACCGCGTTTTTCAGCTCCAGCACCAGGCGCACGGTGTCGGGGTTGAACTGGCCGGCGCGCGCGGTCTTGATGAAGGGGTCTGCCGAACTGATCTGGGCGTTGATCTCTTTGAGAATGCCGTTGAGGCGCACGCCTTCGAGGTCGATGACCAGCCGGTCCGGGCCGGTGACGGTGAATTGCTTGAATTTTATGGCGTCGCTGGTTTCCAGCGTGACGCGGGTATAGGTCGACGAGGGCCACACGCGCACGGCGACGATCTGCGTGTCGTCGGCGGCCATCCCCGCGCGGCTGACCGATAGCAGGAAAGTGGCGGCGGCGAGATTCAGCAGTTGCCGACGGCCTGGGTCGAAAGGCGTTTCAGACATGCGAGTCCTGTTTCTGTTAATGCTTTGATATGGTAACACCGGCCTTCGCCTTCGACCTCAAGTCGTAATTCGATATCGGCCGCCGGCAGCAGGGTTCCGGCTTTATCCGGCCATTCGATCAGGCAGAGCGTGTCCGGTGCGAAATAGTCGCTGAATCCGGAGTCATCCCACTCTTGCGGGTCGGCGAAACGGTAGAGGTCGAAATGGTGGACCGTCATCGCGGGCAGAGAGTAACTTTCAACCAGGGTATATGTCGGGCTCTTCACCTTGCCGGCGTAACCGCATTCGGCAAGAAGGGCGCGGGTCAGCGTGGTCTTGCCGGCGCCGAGATCGCCTTGCAGGCGGATGGACATGCCGGGTGCGATGGCGAGGGCGAGGGCGGCGCCCAGCGCCCGGGTCGCCGCTTCGTCCGGCAAGCGCCCGCTGCATTCGCTGCTATCATCGATACCCATGAACGAGAATTCCTTTCAAAAACCGGATTATCCGGAACTGGCGAGCCAAATCAAAGCCTGGGCGCGCGAACTGGGTTTTGCCGATGCCCGCATCAGCCGTGCCGAGCTACCCGCCGAGGCGGCGCGCGAGCTCGATGCCTGGCTGGCAGCCGGCTATCACGGTGAAATGGAGTATATGCAGCGCCATGGGCATAAACGGGTCGAACCGCGGCAGCTGCTTCCCGGCACGCTTACCATTATAACGGCGCGCATGAATTATTGGCCGGGCGGGGCGCGCGATGCGCGCAGCGTGCTGGAAGAGGGGACAAGCGCCTATATCTCGCGCTATGCGCTCGGGCGCGACTATCACAAAGTGTTGCGCGCGCGCCTGCAGCAGCTGGCACGGCGCATCGCCGGCGCCGTCGGCGAATTCGGGCACCGCGTGTTTACCGACAGCGCGCCGGTGGCGGAGGTCGCGCTGGCGGCGCAGTCAGGCCTGGGCTGGCGAGGCAAGCATACCCTGCTGTTGACGCGTGATCAGGGATCGCTGTTCTTTCTCGGTGAGCTGTTCACGGATTTGCCCTTGCCGCCGGACGAGGCGACGAGCGGGCACTGCGGCCAGTGTCGGCGCTGTCTCGACGTCTGTCCGACCGGGGCCATCGTCGCGCCTTATCAGGTCGACGCCCGCCGCTGCATTTCTTACCTGACCATCGAACTGGACGGCTCCATCCCGCTCGAATGGCGCAGTCTCATCGGTAACCGGGTCTATGGTTGCGACGACTGCCAGCTGCACTGTCCGTGGAACCGCTTCGCCGTCGATACCGCCGAAGCCGATTTTGCGGTGCGCAACGGACTGGACCGCTCGCGGCTGGTTGAGCTTTTCGCCTGGAGCGAGGCCGATTTTCACGAGCGGCTCGCCGGCAGTGCGATTTATCGCATCGGCTATGGCAAGTGGCTGCGCAATCTGGCGGTCGGCCTCGGCAATGCGCCGACCAGCGCCGAAGTCGTTGCGGCGCTGGAGGCGCGGAGCGAGGACCCGGACGCTGTCGTGCGCGAGCATGTCGCCTGGGCGCTGGGGCGGCACGCTCTGGCGGTCACTGCGGGCGCGAGGGTGCGATGACCAGGGATTCGCCTTCCAGTACGACCTGCTCGCCGACGCGGCATTCGGTCTGGAAGGTGACGCGCTTGCGGGCCGCGTCGAGCTCTTTGACCGTGACGCGGGCGGTGACGGTCTGACCGATGCGCACCGGCGCCTTGAAGCGCGTCGACTGCGACAGGTAGATCGCACCTTCGCCGGGCAGACGCGTGCCGAGCACCGTCGATATCAGGCTGGCAGTGAGCATGCCGTGGGCGATGCGTCCCTTGAATGGCGTGGTTTCCGCGTATTCCTGGTTCAAATGGACGGAATTGTTGTCGCCCGAGACCGCGGCGAAAAGCAGAATGTCGGCCTCGGTGATGGTCTTGGCATACTGGGCGCTGTCGCCAAGCTGGATGTCTTCGAAGAATACGGTCATGTCCGGGTTTCCTGTTATGTGACGTTAATCAAGCGCGGCACTGCACCTGGACCTTGTGCAATGCAAACCGTTGGGAAATATCGTACTATCACAGTCTAGTGTTTAATTTGCGATGATGTGCATGTCATACTTCAATCAAACGTTTGTTGGCCTGGGGTGCGTGCCGTCCTGGGGGCCTGGGAGCAGGCTTTCAGCTGTCGCATCGGCAATATGCCGCCCTATTTGATAACCCAGAGATGCTCGCTGGAGGAATATGAAAGTTCTAGTCGCTGTAAAGCGCGTTGTCGATTACAACGTGCAAGTCCGGGTTAAGTCCGATGGCTCCGACGTTGATATTGCCAACGTAAAAATGTCGATGAATCCGTTCGATGAGATCGCCGTCGAAGAGGCCGTACGACTGAAAGAAGCGGGCAAGGTTGCCGAAATCGTTGCCGTATCGCTCGGCGTCAAGCAGTGCGAGGAAACGTTGCGCACCGCGCTGGCGATGGGGGCCGACCGTGCCGTTCATGTTGAAACCGATGCCGAGTTGCAGCCCCTGGCCGTGGCCAAGCTGCTGGCGGCCGTTGCGCGCCGCGAGCAGCCGGGGCTATTGCTGCTGGGCAAGCAGGCGATCGACGACGATGCCAACCAGACCGGACAGATGGTCTCTGCCCTGTTGGGCTGGGGGCTGGGATCGGCCGCGTCCAGGGTCGAGCTGAGCGACAGCGTGACGGTAACGCGCGAAGTCGACGGCGGCGCGCAGACGGTCAAGCTGACGCTGCCGGCGGTGGTGACCGCCGATCTGCGTTTGAACGAACCGCGTTTCGTCAAACTGCCGAACATCATGGCAGCCAAGAAGAAACCGCTGGAGAAGCTGACCGTCGCCGAGCTGGGCGTCGATATCGCGCCGCGGCTGAAGACCCTGAAGTTGGCCGAGCCGTCGCCGCGCAAAGCCGGCATCAAGGTCGCAACTGCCGCCGAGCTGGTGGCCAAACTCAAGAACGAAGCAAAGGTGCTATGACATGGCTATTCTCGTTATCGCAGAACACGACAACCTGAACCTCAAGGCGAGCACCCTCAATACCGTTGCCGCGGCTCGCGCCATCGGCGGTGAGGTCGATGTACTGGTCGCCGGGCTGGATTGCCAGGACGTGGCCCGCGCCGCTGCGGCCGTCGAGGGCGTCGCACGGGTGCGGGTGGCCGATGCCGCCATTTATGCTCACGGACTGGCCGAGAACCTGGCCGCTCTGGCCGTGAGTCTGGCCGCTGGTTATAGCCATATCCTGGCTCCGGCCACGACCTTCGGGAAAAATTTCTTGCCGCGCGTTGCCGCCTTGCTCGACGTGGCGCAAATCTCGGATGTGGTCGCGGTCGAAGCCGCCGATACCTTCGTGCACCCGATCTATGCCGGCAACGTCATGGCGACCGTGCAGTCCTCCGATCCGGTCAAGGTGATTTCGGTACGCACCACCGCCTTTGATGCGCCGTCCGGTACGGGCGCGGCCATACTGGAGCCGGTTGCGGCGGGCGGCGACAGTGGCGTGTCCGAATTTGTGTCCGAAGCGCTGATCAAACTCGATCGCCCCGAGCTCGCCAATGCACGGGTCATCGTTTCGGGGGGGCGTGCGCTTGGATCTGCCGAGCAGTTCCACGCCGTGCTCGACCCCCTGGCCGATCGTCTGGGCGCCGCCATCGGCGCGACGCGGGCGGCGGTCGACGCCGGTTATGCGCCCAACGACTATCAGGTCGGCCAGACCGGCAAGGTGGTCGCACCTGAACTGTACTTAGCCCTGGGCATTTCCGGCGCCATCCAGCACGTGGCTGGAATGAAGGATTCCAAGGTGATCGTCGCCATCAACAAGGACGAAGACGCGCCGATTTTCCAGGTGGCCGACTACGGGATCGTCGGGGACCTGTTTACGATTGTGCCGGAATTAATGGCGGAACTCGGCCAGGCATGAAAGCAGGGCGGCCTCGGGGCCGCCCTTTTTTTATCTGCGCCGGACCGGATTGGTTTCATATCACGATGCTGCAAGGAGAAATCGATGATTTACCACGCACCGCTGAAGGATATCCGTTTTGCCCTCAACGAACTGGCCGATCTGGCTGCGGTCTGCTCGCTGCCCGGGTATGAGGATTGCTCGGTTGATCTGGTGGACGCCATTCTGGAGGAGGCAGCCAAGTTCGCCGAAGGCGTGCTTGCCCCGACCAATGTGGCCGGGGACAAGGGTTCGCGCTGGGATGCATCCGGCGTGACGGCTCCGCCCGAGTTCAAGGCGGCGTGGAAGGAGTATGTCGACGCCGGCTGGGTGGGGCTTCGCGCACCGGCCGAATATGGCGGGCAGGGCTTGCCGGCACTGGTGGCCCTGGCCGCCGAAGAAATGTGGTGCTCGTCCAATCTGGCTTTTTCTCTGGCGCCGATGCTGACTCTCGGTGCCATCGAGACGCTGCACCACCACGCTTCGGAAGAACTGCGCGCGCTTTATCTGCCGCGCATGGCCAGCGGCGAATGGACCGGTACGATGGACCTGACCGAGCCGCAGGCCGGATCGGATCTGGCGCAAGTGCGCTGCAAGGCGACGCCGGATGCCGAAGGCCGCTATCGTATCAGCGGGCAGAAAATCTTCATCACCTGGGGCGACCACGACATGGCCGCCAACATCGTGCATCTGGTGCTCGCGCGCTTGCCGGATGCTCCGCCCGGAGTGAAAGGCATCTCGCTGTTTCTGGTGCCCAAATTCCTGGTCGATGCCGACGGCAGCCTCGGCGAGCGCAACGATGTGCGTTGCGTGTCGCTGGAGCACAAACTCGGCATCCACGGCAGCCCTACTGCCGTACTCAGCTACGGTGACGGCGGCGGCGCGATCGGCTACCTCGTGGGCGAGGCGCACAAGGGGCTCGCCTATATGTTCACCATGATGAATCACGCGCGTCTCGGCGTGGGGGTCGAAGGGATGGCGGTTTCCGAGCGCGCCTACCAGAAGGCGGTCGAGTATGCGCGCGAGCGGGTGCAGTGCCGCGGCATCGGCCTCGATTCGCCGGACAGCGTACCCATCATTCGTCACCCCGATGTGCGGCGCATGCTATTGACCATGCGCGCCCAGATCGAGGCTCAACGCGCCCTGGCCTGCTACGCGGCGGCGGCGCTGGACCGCGCGGCGCGGCATCCGGTCGAGAGCGAACGCGCGCGCAATCAGTCGTTGCTGAATTTTCTCATTCCCATCGTCAAGGGGTGGAATACCGAACAAGCCACTGAAATCACGTCGCTGGCGATGCAGATTCACGGCGGTAGCGGCTATATCGAAGACGCGGGCGTGGCCCAGTATTTCCGCGATTCGCGTATCACGTCGATCTATGAGGGCACGACCGGCATTCAGGCGCTCGATCTGATCGGACGCAAGATCGCGAGCGAGCACGGGCGCACCGCGCGCACGCTGCTGACCGAGGTGGTCGTCACCGTCGAGAAGCTGCATGCGATAGGACTGGCGTCGCTGGCGAACAATCTGGGGCTGGCTGCAGCCCATGCCGGTCGCTGCGTCGACTTCATCCTGGCCAATTACGGCGACGATCCGCAGTTGCCCGCGGCGGGGGCGGTGCCTTTCCTGCACCTGATGGGCCTGGTGCTCGGCGGCTGGCAGATGGGGCGTGCGGCGCTGGTTGCCTCGCAGCGTCTGAGCGACGGCGACGACGATGTCGCTTTCCTGCGTACCAAATTGATGATCGCCCGCTTTTACGGCGAGCACTTGCTGCCGCGCACGCATGGGCTGGCCGCGGCCATTACCGATGGCGCCGCCAGCGTTATGGCGCTGGACGAAGCGCAGTTCTGACCGTCCCTGCCGGCGCCTGCGGGCGCCGGCAGGGCGTTTTCTGCGGCTTGTTTCCCACCCCGTTCGACCGGCTTCCCTTGTTTCTCATGTATACCTGGCTTTAATATCCGCTAGAACTGTAAATACGGATCCCTGCGCGCGGTCGGCGCGGCGGGGAGACGAACGCGCCGGGGCTGTCGCCGGCTACTTACTGGTCCAAGGGCCACTTGTCGTTACCGCGTCAGTCTTCTTATGCTTGAAGCTCGCTCAGAAAAAGGAACGAAATGTCGCAACCGTGGCGGTGGAGAGCGAGGTTGATGGTGAACGGCGGCGTTTCGGCCGGCCGGATCGCATTCATGCTCCCTTTGCTAGCCGGTGCCGCGGCACTGGTCTGCCTGGGCGCCGCCATGTCGTGGTTGCTGGCACCGGCCCCTTTCGTGCGGTGGTCGCTGACGGCACCGGCCCCGCGTGCCGCCGTCGCCCGCATCACCGCGCAGCACTGGTTCGGGGAGGTCGTGCGTCGGCAGGAGACGCCGCCGCCCCTGAGCGTGGTCGGCGTGTATGCACCGCAAGGCGCATCACCCGGCTTCGTCATCGTGGACGAGGGCGGGCATGAGACGTCGCTTGTCGTCGGTGCGACGACGGCCGGGGGGTGGACGCTCAAGCGGGTGACCGCGGACGGCGCCGTGATGTCGTCCGCCGACGGCGAACGACTGCTGTCCCTGCTCGCCGCGCGCAGCGCGACTGCCTCTCCCCCCGGCGCCCCCGCCCCCGGTTCGATGTCGTCGTCCGATATTTTGCAACCGCCCCCCCCTCTGCCTGCACCAGGGACCCCATGATCCGAATTCATCGCCGCACTTTGTCCTGCCTCGCCGCCGCGCTGGTACTGGCCTGCCTGGCCCGAACCGTCGCAGCAGAGCCGGTCATGCTCAATTTCGTCAACGCCGATATCGAAACCGTGGTGCGCGCCATCGGTCAGATCACCGGGAAGAACTTCATCCTCGATCCTCGCGTCAAGGGAACGGTCAATATCGTGTCCGCGCATCCCGTGCCGCAGGAACTTGCCTATCAGATCATGCTGTCCTCGCTGCGCCTGCAAGGCTTCTCGGCGGTCAGCGGGCGCGGCGTGATCAAGATCGTCCCCGAGGCGGATGCCAAGCTGCATGCCGGCATGGGGAGTCCGCACCGAAACGATGGCGACCGGCTCATCACCAAGGTCTTCATCCTGAAAAACGGCAATGCCACCCAGTTGCTGCCGGTGATTCGCCCTATCGTGTCGCCCAATAATGTGGTTTCGGTCTTCGCCCAGGGCAATGCGCTGGTGGTGACCGACTATGCCGACAACCTCAATCGCATCGAATCCATCCTCGAAACCGTCGATAGCGCGATCGAGGGCGACACGGCGGTGATCCCGGTCCAGTACGGTTCGGCGATCGAGTTGGCAAGCATCCTCAACAAGCTGATGCAGGATAGCTCTGCCGGCGATGGCAGCGGCAGCGGCAAGGTGAATATCGTTGCCGACGGCCGCGCCAATCTGCTGCTCGTGCGCGCCGATACCCCGAGCAAGGTCGGCAAGGTCAAGTCCCTGCTCAAGCTGATAGACCAGCCCGGGCAGGCCGGGGCGAATGTGCGCGTGATTTACCTGAAAAATGCCGATGCGGTGCGGGTGGCGCAGGCCCTGCGCTCGCTGCTCGCGTCTGATGCCGGGCAACTGCCGACCACCGTGTCGCGCAGCGCATCCTTGCCGACCTCGGCGGCTGGCGCGGGACAGAATTCATCGTCCACCGGCTCATCGAACGGAAACATGTCGTCCGGTTCGTCCTCAGCCTCGTCCACCGCCGGCGCGGGCGGTGCGGCCACCGGCGCGGCGACCACGGCGGTGGCCGAAGTGGCGGCCGGTTCGGCCGGTTCGCTGATTCAGGCCGACAGTGCCAACAATGCGCTGATCCTCAATGTGCCGGACGCGATGTATGCCAATCTGCGCAATGTGATCGATCTGCTCGATCGTCGCCGCGCCCAGGTCTATGTCGAGACGCTGGTGATGGAGGTGTCGGCCACGCGCATCGTCGATCTGGGCATGCAATGGCAGGCACTCGGGGGGCTGGGATCGAGCGGGGTCAGCATCGTGGGGGGGACCAACTGGACCGGGCAAACCTCGCCTTCGCTGGGCACCATCAATGGGAGCACAACCGGCTATACCACTCTGAGCAGCAGCAGCGGTCTGAATATCGGCATCTCCAAAGGGACCATCACCATCCCCGGCATCGGTACCGTGCTGAATATGGCCGCCCTGGCGAGCCTGCTGGAAAACGAGGCGCAGGGCAATCTGCTGGCGAACCCCAACATCATGGCGACCGACAATCAGCCGGCGACGATACAGGTCGGGCAGGAGGTGCCGATCCTGACCGGGCAATATGCGACCAGCTCCAGCACCAGCACGGCGACGCCGTTCAATACGTATTCGCGCCAGCGCATCGGATACCGGCTCGATATCACGCCGCAGATTTCCGAGGGCGGGGCCATTCGCATGCACATCTACCAGGAGGCGGCAGCGATCGCCGCCGGTACGGCGAGCAACTCGGCCGGGCCGACGACCAACTACCGCACCATAGACACCACGGTCACCGTCGATGACGGCGGGGTCATCGCGATCGGCGGGCTGATCCAGGACAATGACAGCGTGAGCGAGGACAAGGTGCCGCTGCTTGGCGACATCCCCTGGCTTGGCTGGTTGTTCAAGCATCAGAACCGTACCCATACCAAAACCAACCTGCTGGTTTTCCTGCGTCCGACCATCGTGCGCGACGACCTCGGTGCGATGACCATCGCGACCGATCGCTATCAGTACATCATCGGCGAGAGCAACAGGGCCGCGACCAGCAAGCTGCCTTTCGATCCGGCCGCGGTGCGCAATGCCATGCCCGGCGGTCTGCGCACCCTGCTGACCCCCTCGATGCCGGCGCCGCTGGCCCCTGCGCCGACGACAGTGCCGGCGCCGACCCCCGCGCCGCTGGCACCCGGAGCCGTCGCGCCATGACATCGCCGCTGCTGCCGTTCGCCTTCGCCCGCAATAACGGAGTCATGTTGCAGGGTGACGGGGCCGCGCGCGTGCTGTTGCTGCGCGAGGGCGCGTCGGATAGCGCCTGGGCCGAGGTGTTGCGTCTGCACGGCACGCCGTCGGGCCTGGAGGTGCTGGCACCGGAAGCGTTCGAACGTCGTCTGTCCGAGCTCTATTCCGATCGCGACGGCGCCGCCGGCATGGTCGACGATATCGGGCAGGATATCGATTTGAGCCAGATGATGGATGCGCTACCGGCGGTCGAAGATTTGCTGGAGGCCGAGGATGACGCGCCCATCATCCGCATGATCAATGCGCTGCTGATGCAGGCATTGCGCGAGCAGGCGTCCGATATCCATATCGAAGCGTTCGAAGATCGTTCGCTGGTACGTTTCCGCCTCGATGGCACCTTGCACGATGTGGTGAGTCCGCATCGCGCGCTGCATGCGGCGATGGTGTCGCGTATCAAGATCATGGCCAATCTCGATATCGCCGAGAAACGCATTCCGCAGGATGGCCGCATTTCGCTGCGGCTGGGCGGTCGCCCGGTCGATGTCCGCGTCTCGACCTTGCCGACGAGTCATGGCGAACGCGTGGTGCTGCGGCTGCTGGACAAGGAGGCGGTGCGTCTCGACTTGTCTACGCTGGGAATGGCCGATGATACCCTGCAGGCCGTGGACCGGCTGATCCGGCAGCCGCACGGAATCCTGCTGGTGACCGGTCCGACCGGTTCCGGCAAGACCACTACGCTCTACGCGGCGCTGTCGCGGCTCGATGCGGCGCGAACCAATATCATGACAGTGGAAGACCCCGTCGAGTATCACCTCGACGGCGTCGGACAAACCCAGGTCAACAGCCGTATCGACATGTCATTCGCCAAAGCCTTGCGCGCCATTCTGCGGCAGGACCCGGATGTCATCATGATCGGTGAGATCCGCGATCTCGAGACCGCGCAAATCGCGGTTCAAGCCTCACTGACCGGACATTTGGTGCTGGCGACATTGCATACCAACGATGCGGCCAGCGCGGTGACGCGGCTGGTCGACATGGGGGTCGAGCCCTTCCTGCTGGCGTCATCCTTGCTCGGTGTCATGGCGCAACGCCTGGTGCGCCGGCTGTGCCCGCTGTGCAAGCGGCCCTATCCGGCGACGACCCGCGAGGGGGCGACTCACTATCGTCCCCACGGTTGTCCCGAATGCGCGCATACCGGTTATCGCGGACGTTACGGTATTTATGAGTTGATGGTTTTCGACGAACAACTCGCGCATCTCACGCATGAGCGTGCCTCGGAACAGGCGCTGCGCGAGCAGGCCCTGTCCGGCGGCATGCGCATGCTGCGCGAAGACGGCATGCGCTGGGTCGATGCCGGCGAGACCGCGCTGGAGGAAATCCTGCGCGTGACGCGGAGCAATTGATCGTGGCGAGCTTTCGCTATCTGGCGCAGGACGCTGCCGGGCGCGAGGTCAAGGGGATGGGCGACGCCGATTCCGCGCGTGCCATGCGCGCCCAGTTGCGCGAGCGTGGACTGTGGCCGGTCGAGGTCAAGCCCGTACTTGCCGGCGGCGGACAGGGGGGCTTGCGCCGCGGGCTGTCCACTGCGGAGCTGGTGCTGTTGACGCGCCAGCTGGCGACGCTGGTCAGTGCCGGGCTGCCTCTGGAGCGCGCGCTCGCGGCGGTGACGGAGCAGTCGGAGCAGGCGCGCACGCGACAGGTGCTCGCGGCCCTGCGCGACGACATTCTCGCCGGCAAGAGCTTCGCCCAGGCGCTGGCCGGCATGCCGCGCGTGTTCGGCGCCTTGTATTTGGCGCTGGTCGAAGCCGGCGAGCGTAGCGGGCATCTCGATCTGGTGCTGGCGCGGCTGGCTGATTACCTCGAGTACAGTCAGGCCACGCGGCAGAAGGTTCTGCTTGCGCTGGCCTACCCGGCCGTGGTGTCGCTGGTTGCCTTGCTCGTGGTGTCCGGACTGATGACCTATGTGGTTCCGCAGGTGGTCGGCGTCTTTCGCGATACGCATCAGACCCTGCCCTGGCTTACGCGCGCCCTGATGGCGTGCAGCGATTTTCTGCGGCAATGGGGGCTGGCCCTGCTGCTCGGCCTGTTGCTGAGCGGCGCCGCCGCACGCCGTGTACTGGCCCGGCCCGGTCCGCGCCTGCGCCTGCATCGGCGCCTGCTTGCGCTGCCCGTGCTCGGGCGCCTGCTGCGCGCGCTCAATACCGCGCGCATGGCCAGTACGCTGGCGATACTGGTCAGCAGCGGCGTGCCGCTGCTGACCGCAATGGAGACGGCACGCAGCCTGCTTGGCATGGTGCCGATGCGCGATGGACTGGACGAGGCCATGGTGCGCGTGCGGGAAGGCAGCAGCCTGGGGCGGGCCCTCGGCTCGAGCAAGCAGTTCCCGCCGGTCCTGATCCATCTGATCGGCAGCGGCGAGGCGAGCGGCACGCTGGCGACGATGCTGGAACGGGCCGCCGCGCAGCAGCAGCAGGAGGTCGAGCGGCGGTTGGCCACCCTGACCACGTTGATGGAGCCGCTGTTGATACTGCTGATGGGAGGCGTGGTGATGGTGATTGTTCTGGCCATCATGCTGCCCATTCTGGATATGAACCAAATGGTTCGCTAACCCTGCTGGAGTTGTGATGCACACAGAACGGCAAGCGCGCGAGCGCGGTTTTACCCTGATCGAAATCATGGTGGTCATCGTCATCCTCGGCGTACTGGCCGCGCTGGTGGTGCCGCGGGTGATGGGGCGCCCCGACGAGGCGCGGGCGGTCGCCGCCAAACAGGATATCAATACCCTCATGCAAGCGCTGAAGCTCTACCGTCTCGACAATGCGCAGTATCCGAGTGCCGAACAGGGCCTGGCCGCCCTGGTGGAAAAGCCTTCGCTGCCGCCCGAGCCGAAAAACTGGAAGCCCGGCGGCTATATCGAGCGGGTGCCGGTCGATCCCTGGGGAAACCCGTATCGCTACGCCAATCCCGGCACCCATGGCGAGATCGATGTCTGGAGCCTGGGGGCGCATAGCGATGGCGATGCGTCCGCCGCCGCCTCGTCGGTGATCGGCAACTGGGGCACATGAGCCGTGCCTGGGCGCGACCGCGGCTTCACGCTGCTAGAGGTCATGGTGGTGCTGTTCATCATCGGCATCATGGCCAGTGTTGTCAGCCTGTCGCTGGCGCCGAACACGCAACGCCTGGCCGACGACGAAAGCGAGCGTTTTGCGCGCGTACTGGAACAGGCGGTGGATGCCGACGAAATGGGCGACACCCTGGGGCTGGTGTGGACGGCAGGCGGTTATGGTTTTCGCCGCCAGGATGCGCACGGGCGCTGGCAGCCGACAGGCGAGCCCTTCTTCGCCGACCGCGACTGGCCGCAAGCGGTACGGGCGGAGCCCTTGCCCGGTGTCAGCCCCTTATGGCTGGAGGGACGCAGTGTCGCCCTGCGCCTGACCTTGCATGCGGGCGACCGGATGCGCGTGTTGCGTCTGACGCCCTTGGGTCGGGTCGAACGGGAGGGGACGTGACGCGCCGCACACGGGGCTTCACCCTGTTCGAAGTGCTGGTGGCGCTGGCTATCATGGCGGTGGCGCTGGCGGCCTTGCTGCGCGCGAGCGGTGTCGCTGCCGATAACAGCGCCGCCTTGCGCTCGCGCATGCTGGCCGCTTGGGTCGCGCAAAACCGTCTGGTCCTGCTGCGTGCCGCCCATGTCTGGCCTGCGGTGGGCACGGATGCGGGCGAAGCGGAGGAGGATGGACGGCGCTGGCGCTGGGAGCGCGTTGTCAGTCCGACGCCTAACCCCTCCTTTCGCAAGGTGGTCGTGCGTGTACTCGCGCCGCAGGCGCAACGCTATGTTCTGGCGGAAATGACCGGCTATCTGAAACAGGAAGTGAATCCATGAGGCGCGTCCGCGATCGGCGCCAGGCTGGCATGACCCTGATCGAGATTCTGGTGGCGATGAGTCTGATGGCCATCCTCTCGGTGCTCGGCTACCGCGCCTTCAGCGCGCTATTGATGACGCGCGAGCGCCTGGTCGAGGTTTCGCGGCAATGGGTGGGGCTCGCGCGCGCTTTCCGGCGCGTGGAGGGCGATATCGGGCGCCTGGCCCCGCAGGTTGCGCCCGTGGCCGGAGCGGCCCCGGTTTTGCGTCTGACGCCGGATGGCGGCGGCAGGCTCGACCTGCTGGTGTTTTCCGTGCGTTATCCGGATGGCGTGGAATGGATACGCTACCGCGGCGGCGCCGACGGTGTGCGCTGGTCGGCCGCCGCGCCCGCAGATATCGACAAGCAGGCCGGCTGGCGTTTGCTGGACCCGGGCGCCAGCGTGCGCTGGCGCCTGCTGTTGAGCGACGGACGCTGGGTGGAGTCCTGGCCGCCTCTCCTGGCTAGCGCTGCCGTGCCGCGCGTGCTGGAAATGACGGCCAGGCTGCCCGGCGAGGCGCCGATCCGGCGGCTGTGGAATCTGCCATGAAGCGGCGACAGAAAGGGATGGCGGTCGTCATGGCGCTGCTGGTGGTGGCGCTGGCGGTCAGCGCCGCAGCGCTGGTGATGTGGCAGCAGGGCCTGTGGTGGCGTCAGGTCGAAACCGACAGGCAGCGGGCCCAGGTCGCTCTGGTCACCGAGTCCGGCATCGAATGGGCGTTGTCCATGCTGGCTTATAACAACCAGTCGTCCAGTGCGGTTTATCTGGGGCAGTTATGGGCTTCGCCGTTGCCCCCGACCGATGCCGAGGGGGTTCGCCTGCGCGGCCAGTTGTACGACATGCAGGCGCGCTTCAATATCAACGCCCTCGCGCACGGCGGCGATACGGCCGATCCGCTGAGGGTGGAACAATATCGCCGCCTGCTGGCGGGCCTCGGGCTCGCGCCGTCGCTGGCCGACTCCCTGCTGCGCTGGATGCGCCTGCGGCTGCCGCCGGAAGGGTCGAAGGCGCCGCTGTCCGCCGCCCCGGTGACGGCGCATCTGCTTGAGCGTATCGGGATGCTGGCCTGGGTCGAGGGCTATACCCCGGAGGTGAGGGCACGACTGGCCCCCTATGTTGCGGCGTTGCCGGCCGAAGTGAAGTTCATCAATATCAATACGGCGCCGCCGTTGTTGCTGCGGGCGCTGCTGCCCGAACTGGGTTCCGGCGATCTCGAGTTGCTGCAGGCGCAACGCAAGGTCAATTATTTTCGCGATGTTGCCGATGTGCAGAGCCGGCTGAGGAGCGTGGCTACCGTCACGACGCTCGGGCAGTGGCTGGGTGTCGGGTCGGCTTATTTCGGGCTGGATTGCGACGTGCGGCAGGGCAAGGTGGTGTTGCGGACCCGCGCGCTGTTGCAAGTCGACGGTGCGCATACCCGTCTGCGCTGGCGCGAGGAGGGTGCGCCGCCGGTGCTGACTGTGGAGAATCATGATAACGCTGCGACTGTTTTTTGACGACGGCTGGCCCGACGCTGTCCCCGTTCTCGACTGGACGCTTCTGGCCAGCGATGGCGAGCCCGCAAGAAGCGGGCAGGGAGCCGTCGGCGACTGGCCGGACGCCCGGGTGCATGAACTGGTGTTGCCGGCCGGTCGTACCCTGTTCGCCCGTGCCGCCTTGCCTGCCTCGACGCGGCAGAGTTCGGGCGCGCTGCTTGGCTTCGCACTGGAGGAGCGCCTGCTCAACGAGCCTTCCGCCAATCTGTACCTGGCCGGTTCCATCGCGGCAGACGGACAGCGCGAGCTGGCCGCGACCGAGGCGGCCGGAGTGCGCCGCGCGTTGGCGACCTTGCGTGCCATGGGGCGAGCGGTTGAACGGGTGTTGCCCGAGGAATGCCTGCTTCCCCTGCCCCCGGCGGGCGACTGGTCCGTTGCCGCAACGCGTCATGGCTACATCGTCCGTTGCGGCGAGCTGGCGGCGCATTTCGTGCCGGCGGGCGAACTGGCTTTACCCTTGTTGACACGCTTGCTGCGCAACGACGCCCCACATGCCGTACGGGCCTGCGGGGCGGAGGCGCTGGAGCTCATGAGCGAAGCCGCCGCGCTTGCGGATTGGCAAGGGGCGCTGAGCCCGTTGCCCGAGCGCGATTGGCGGCATGCGGCAGCGACGCAAAGCGGCGATTTTGCGCGTGGCGAGCTCGCGCCGCGACCTGGCTGGGGCGTGTGGCATGCCCCGTTGCGCCGCGCTGCGCGGATCCTGGCGCTGACCCTGCTGCTCGTGGTGGCCGGTGCCGGAGTGCGTACGGCCTGGCTCGGCTGGCAGAGCGCGCGCCTGGCTTCGCAAGCGGGCGAGCTCGCCCGGGGGCTGGTCGGGGGGGCGGTGGCCACGGATCAGCTCGCGCGCCGTGCGCTGCTTGCGGTCGACCGGCTGCGCCTGGCTCGCGGCCTGCCGGCAAGGGACGATGCGCTGGAAGCGATGGGTGCCCTGGCCGCGTCCGGCGGCGGCGTGCGCGCGCAAACCATCGACTACCATGACGGACGTCTGACGCTGCGCGTCGTACCTCCGGCCGTCTCCGAGCTTGCCGCATGGCGCGAGCGTCTGGCGCAACGCCGCTATGTCCTGCAGACGCGTCCGCTGGGTGCCGATGCGATGGAGATACAGATCATCAGGGAGCCCTGAATGCGTACATCTTTGAAACAGGCCGCGAGACTGTTCTGGCTGCAACGCAGCCGGCGCGAGCGGGGTTTGCTGACGGTCATGGCCGTCCTGCTCGCCGTTGCCGGCTTCTGCAATCTGGTCTGGGTGCCGTTGTCGGCCACCGAGCGTCGTCTCGACGAGAGTGTGCGGATGCGGCAGGCGCAAGTCGTCTGGTTGCAGTCGCTGACGCGCGAAGCCGCCTCCTTGCGCGAGCAACCCTTGCGTCCTCCGCTGGCGGCTTCCGAACTGATGGCCTTGCTGCGGCAAGGCGCCATCGATGCCGGACTGGCGCTCGATCGGACCACACTGCTCCCCGAGGGCGAACATGGGGTCGTGCTGCAGGGAAAAGTCGTCTTTGACGACTGGTTGCGCTGCGCGGCTATCCTGTCGGAGCGTTACCACTTGCGGCTGACCGCATTTCATGTCGAATCCGATGCCGCGCCCGGACAGGTCAGCGTTCGCGCCGTCTTCGTCCATGGCGGTGCCGAGGCGTGAGGGCGGGTTATCTGCTGTTGCCGGGGCTGCTGCTGCTGTCGCTGGCGGGGCTGGCGAACCTGCCCGCGAGTTGGCTGGATGCTTCTCTTGCTCGCGCGAGCCACGGGCGCTGGCGCTTGCTGGCGGCGGAGGGAAGCGTCTGGGAGGGGGGCGCCACGCCGGCCTTCATGGGGGAGGATGGCCAGGTGCTGCCTCTGGCTCGACTCGCCTGGTCTTGGCAGGGGCGCGCATTATGGCGCGGCCGGCTGGCGTGGCAGTTGAACGCGGGAGCCGGCAACGGCGCCCGCATCGAATTCGGGCGTAATGCCCTGCTGCTGGAAAAGGTGTCGTTGCAGCTGCCGGTTGCCGCGTTGGCCGGGCTTGACCCGGCCTGGCGCAATGCGGGTCTCGGCGGCGACCTTGACGTGGATGTACGGCGCCTGGCGTGGGAGGGGGGGCGTTTCGACGGCGGAGCCCATCTGGAGTGGATGGCGGCCAGTTCTGCGCTGAGCACGGAGATGCCCTTCGGCCGCTATGCGCTGGAAGCCAGCGCAGACGGAACCGGACTCGCGCTGCATCTGGGGACGCTGGCGGGTCCGCTGGCGCTCGCTGGCGACGGGCGCTGGCAGCCGGGGGCGCCGGTGCGGATGGCGGGGCGTGCGGACAGCCCGCCCGAGCGCTATCCGGCGCTCAAACCCCTGCTGCTGATGCTGGGGCGGCCGGACAGCCCGACCGGTGCGAGCTGGCGCTTGCTGCCGTCGTGATCTGCGGTCGCGGCGGATGGCTGGCGCTAAGTCTTGCCTAAGACTGCTGCCTTATCCTGAGCGTCATGTTTTCCGCTGAGAAAGAAAATCATGCGTTCGATAAGCCGCATCATTGCTTCACTTGTCCTGCTCGGAGCATCCGGCCTGAGCCTGGCGTCCACGGCGCCGGATCGCGAATCGGAACAGTCGTCGCCGGTGGAGAGCCGGATGAAGCTGTCATTGCGCCAGGCCGGCTATACGATCAAGCTGTTCCGTGAAACCGGCGTCTGCTATGAGGTCTGCGCGCGGGATCGGCGTGGCAGGGAGGCGGAGCTCTATTTCAACCCGGTGGATGGTTCGATCGCGAAGAAGGGCTGAAGCGTGCCGGGTGCAAGAGGGAGATGTTGATGCGGGTATTGCTGGTGGAAGACGACGCGATGATAGGCGACGCGGTCGAGCTGGCCCTGCGCATGGAGGCCTACGCCGTCGATCGCGCACGAGACGGCATCGTCGCATTGCAGGCTTTCCGTGCCCAGCGCTATGACCTGGTATTGCTGGATCTCGGCTTGCCAGGGCTGGATGGCATGGAGGTGCTCGGCGCAATGCGCGCCGGGGACGATCCGGTGCCGGTGCTGGTGATTACGGCGCGCGATGCGATTGAAGCCCGGATCAACGGCCTCGACCTGGGAGCCGACGACTATGTGCTCAAGCCTTTCGATATGGGCGAGCTGCTGGCGAGGATGCGCGCTCTGCTGAGGCGCAAGGGCGGCGTGGCACGCGCGATGCTTGGCAACGGGACCCTGACGCTGGACCCGGCGACGCGTGAAGCGGGCGGCGCGCACGGTCCGGTCAGGCTGAGCGGGCGCGAGTTCGCCCTGCTGCAGGCGCTGTTGATCCGGCCGGGAGCCATTCTGTCCCGCAGCCAGCTTGAAGAGCGCATCTACGGCTGGAACGAGGAGGTCGAGAGCAATGCGGTCGAATTTCTGATTCACGGTCTGCGCAAGAAGCTGGGCAGCGACGCGATAAAGAATGTCAGGGGGGTGGGATGGATGGTCGATCGGGAAGGGTAGGGCATTCGCTGCAATTTCGCTTGTCCCTGTACCTGTCGCTGACGATTCTGGTCATTGCCGTCGTGGCCGGCGCGATTTCCTTTCACACCGCGTGGCGCGAAGCCAACGAGATGCAGGACGATCACTTGCGCGAGGTGGCGGAGCTGGTGTCGAATCTGCCGGCCTCTGCGAGCCGTCTGCATTATCGCTCGGATTCCGGCGATGCCGATGCACGGCTGGTGGTCCAGCCGCTGCCGACCCCAGCAGAGGGGGGGCTGGCGCTTGCCGCCGACTTGCCCGATGGCTTGCACACGGTGCGGGTCCGGCATGAAGCCTGGCGCGTCTATGTGGGCACGGTGGATGGCTCGCGTCTCGCCGTGGCGCAGCCGGCCACCGTCCGTGACGAGATCGCACGCGATAGCGCCATGCGGACCTTGCTGCCGCTGGGAGTGCTGTTTCCGCTGTTGTTGCTGCTGGTCGGTGGCTTGGTCGGGCGCATGTTCCGGCCTATGAGGCGACTGGCGGCCGATCTCGACCGCCGCTCGGAACAGGATCTGGGGCCGGTGGCCGCAGAGCGTCTGCCGAGTGAGGTTCAGCCTTTCGTGGTGGCGATCAACAGACTGCTGGCTCGTGTCGAGCGCTCGGTCGGCGAGCAGAGGCGCTTTGTTGCCGATGCGGCGCATGAATTGCGCACGCCGCTGACTGCGCTGTCGCTGCAGGCGGAAAACCTGGCGGGCACCCCGCTGCCGACCGTCGCCGGCGAGCGGCTGAGCGAGTTGCGCGCGGGTCTGGGGCGGACGCGGACCTTGCTCGACCAGATGCTGGCGCTCGCACGCGCCCAAGGTCAGGCGACCGTGGCCGTGGCCCCGGTTTCCCTGCAATCCTCTTTCCGGCTTGTGCTGGAAGAACTGATGCCGCTGGCGCAGCAGAAATCGATCGATCTCGGCGTCTGCGGCGAGGCGGACGGACAGGTCGCCGCGACCCCGCTCGATTTATATACCTTGCTGAAGAATCTGCTCGATAACGCGATCCGTTATACCCCGGAACGCGGGCGCATCGATCTGTCGCTGGCCGTGACCGAGAGCGGGGTGACTCTGCGCATCGACGACAGCGGGCCGGGGATTGCGCCGCATGAGCGCGAGCGCGTGCGCGACCCGTTCTATCGCGTGCTCGGCAGCGAGCAGTCCGGCTGCGGCCTCGGTCTTTCTATCGTAGACACTATCGCGCGCCGCATCGGCGCCACGGTGACCCTCGGCGAGGCGGCTGGCGCCGCGGACTTGGGCGGCCTGCGGGTCGAGGTGTTTTTTCCTGCCGCTTGACCGCCCGGGCCGGGCGGGAGTAATGTCGCATATTGCATGCATATGTCGCATTTGTGTAAGTCATCGGGTGCGACTATTGCCGTAATCCGACAAACGGGTTATCATGCGAAGGTTTAACCAAACGGGGCGTGCGCGAAAGCGCAGGCCCCGTTATTCGCATCTACGCCAGCAAAAATAAGTAAACAGGAGTCAAAGCCAGTGTCATCCGAAGCAGCGATTCTAGTCTTGGCCGACGGGACCCTTTTCAGGGGGCTCTCCATTGGAGCCAGCGGCCATACGGTCGGTGAGGTGGTATTCAATACCGCCATGACCGGCTATCAGGAAATAGTGACCGATCCCTCCTATACCCGTCAGATCGTAACCCTGACCTATCCCCATATCGGTAACGTCGGCGCGAATTCGGAAGATACCGAATCCGGCGCCGTTTTCGCATCTGGCCTGGTGATTCGCGATCTGCCCGTCCTGCACAGCAATTTCCGCGCCGAACAGTCCCTGCCCGAGTACCTGCTCGCCAACAAGGTCGTTGCCATCGCCGGCATCGACACCCGCAAGCTGACCCGCCTGCTGCGCGAGAAAGGCGCCCAGGCCGGTTGCATCATGGCCGGCGACATCGACGAGTCCCGTGCGCTGGAGCTGGCGCGCGGTTTCGGTTCGATGGCGGGGCAGGATCTCGCGCGCGTGGTGAGCTGCGAAAGCGCCTACCCGTGGACCGAGCGCGAGTGGAAACTGGGCGAGGGGTACCGGACCCAGGTCGAGACCCGTTTTCATGTCGTTGCCTACGATTTCGGCGTCAAGCGCAATATCCTGCGCATGCTGGCCGAACGCGGCTGCCGCCTGACCGTGGTGCCCGCCACCACGCCGGCCGCCGACGTGCTTGCTCTCAAACCCGACGGCGTATTCCTGTCCAATGGTCCTGGCGATCCGGAACCGTGCGACTATGCCATTGCCGCAATCCGCGATCTGCTGGCGGCGCGTGTGCCCCTGTTCGGCATTTGCCTCGGTCATCAATTGCTCGGTCTGGCCGCCGGCGGCAAGACCAGCAAGATGAAATTCGGCCATCACGGCGCGAATCACCCGGTGCAGGATCTGGACAGCGGCCGGGTGATGATCACCAGCCAGAACCACGGCTTCCAGGTGGACGAGACGAGCCTGCCCGCGACGGCGCGCGTGACGCATCGCAGCCTGTTCGATGGCACGGTACAGGGCATTGCCTTGACCGACCGTCCGGCCTTCAGCTTCCAGGGGCACCCGGAGGCGAGTCCGGGGCCGCACGATGTCGCCTATCTGTTCGATCGCTTCATCGCCTCGATGGCGGTGTAGGCATTGACGGGGAGTCTGCCATGTTGGGCATAAGCGATCTGCCGACCTATCTGTTGGGCGTGATCATCGTGGTGCTGCTGCCGGGACCGAATTCGCTGTACGTGCTGTCGGTCGCGGCCCGGCGTGGCGTGCGCCAGGGATTTGCCGGCGCCTGCGGCGTGTTCAGCGGCGACTTCGTGTTGCTGACGCTGACCGCTGTCGGCGCGGCATCGCTGCTGAAGTCGTATCCGCCACTGTTTGCGGTGATCAAGTACGCCGGGGGCGGTTATCTGGCCTGGCTTGGCGTTGCGATGCTCAAAGGGGCCTGGCGGCGCTGGAGGCATGGTGCGGAGGAAGCGGTGGCGGACAGCAACGGCGACCGCCCATATCTGCGGGCACTCTCGATCAGCTTGATGAACCCGAAAGCGATTCTGTTTTGCGTGTCGTTTTTCGTGCAGTTCGTCGACCCGGCGTATGCGCATCCCGGAGTGACTTTTCTCGCTCTGGGGCTGATCCTGCAGTTTTTCAGCGCCCTGTACCTGAGCCTGCTGATTCTGTGCGGCCACCGTCTCGCCAGCGCGTTCAGGCGCCGGCGCCGGCTGGCGGCGGCGATGAGCGGCGGCGTGGGCACCCTGTTTCTCGGCTTCGGAGCCAGACTCGCGCTGGCCAGTCTGAAATGAAATCATTGCGAACATTATCGAGGCAGAACGATGCCAAAACGTACTGACATACAAAGTATCCTGATTATCGGCGCCGGTCCCATCGTGATCGGCCAGGCGTGCGAATTCGATTACTCCGGCGCACAGGCTTGCAAGGCCCTGCGCGAAGAAGGCTATAAGGTCGTGCTGGTCAATTCCAATCCGGCGACCATCATGACCGACCCGGACATGGCCGATGTAACCTATATCGAGCCCATCAACTGGCAGGTGCTGGAAAAAATCATCGCCAAGGAACGCCCGGATGCGATCCTGCCGACGATGGGCGGGCAGACTGCGCTGAATTGCGCGCTCGATCTCGCGCGTCATGGCGTGCTCGAGCAGTACGGCGTAGAGCTGATCGGCGCCAGTGAAGATGCCATCGACAAGGCGGAAGACCGCGGCCGCTTCAAAGAAGCCATGGCCAAGATCGGCTTGAACTGCCCTAAATCCTTTATCGCGCACAGCATGGAAGAAGCGCTGTCGGCGCAGTTGGAGGTGGCGTATCCGACCCTGATTCGTCCCAGCTTCACCATGGGCGGTTCGGGGGGCGGCATCGCCTACAATCGCGAAGAATTCGTCGCCATCTGCGAACGCGGTTTCGAAGCCTCTCCCACGCACGAGCTGCTGATCGAACAATCGGTGCTTGGCTGGAAAGAGTTCGAGATGGAAGTCGTGCGCGACCGCAACGACAACTGCATCATCATCTGTTCGATCGAGAACTTCGATCCGATGGGGGTGCATACCGGCGACTCGATCACCATGGCGCCTGCGCAGACCTTGACCGACAAGGAATACCAGCTGATGCGCAACGCCTCTATCGCGGTCTTGCGCGAGATCGGCGTCGATACCGGCGGTTCCAATGTCCAGTTCGCGGTTAACCCCGAGAACGGCGAAATGATCGTCATCGAGATGAACCCGCGCGTGTCGCGTTCGTCGGCGCTGGCTTCCAAGGCAACCGGCTTCCCCATCGCCAAGGTGGCGGCCAAGCTGGCTGTCGGCTACACGCTGGATGAACTGCGCAACGAAATCACCGGCGGGCTGGTGCCGTCCTCGTTCGAGCCTTCCATCGATTACGTCGTTACCAAGATTCCGCGTTTCGCATTCGAGAAATTCCCGCAGGCCGACGATCGGTTGACGACGCAGATGAAGTCGGTCGGCGAAGTGATGGCGATCGGCCGCAATCTGCAAGAGTCGCTGCAGAAAGCGCTGCGCGGCCTGGAAACCGGCCTGTCCGGGCTGGATCCGCAGAATGGAGATGCCGGGACGGTCCGCCACGAATTGGGTACCCCCGGGCCGCAGCGCATCCTGTATGTGGCGGATGCCTTCCGCAGCGGTATGTCGCTGCAGGAGATTTTCGAGATTTCCAGCATCGACCCCTGGTTCCTCGCCCAGATCGAAGACCTGCTGCAGGACGAGGCGCGACTGGCCGGCCGCACTCCGGACGGGCTCTCGCGCGACGAGATGTTCGCGCTCAAGCGCAAGGGTTTTTCCGACCGTCGCCTGGGCATGCTCATGGGGGTCGACCAGGCCGCGGTGCGCGCGCGGCGCTGGGCGTTGAACGTGCGTCCTGTCTACAAGCGCGTCGACACCTGCGCCGCCGAATTTGCCACCTCGACCGCCTATCTGTATTCCAGCTACGACGAAGAGTGCGAGGCCATGCCGACCTCGCGCAAGAAGGTCATGGTGCTCGGCGGCGGACCGAACCGCATCGGGCAGGGCATCGAGTTCGACTATTGCTGCGTCCATGCCGCGCTGAGTCTGCGCGAGTCGGGTTTCGAGACGATCATGGTCAACTGCAACCCCGAGACGGTATCCACCGACTACGATACCTCCGACCGCCTGTACTTCGAGCCGTTGACGCTAGAGGACGTGCTGGAAATCGTACACGTCGAACAGCCGTTCGGCGTGATCGTCCAGTATGGCGGGCAGACCCCCCTCAAGCTGGCGCGCGCGCTCGAGGCCAACGGTGTGCCCATCATCGGCACCAGCCCGGACATGATCGATGCGGCCGAGGATCGCGAGCGCTTCCAGAAAGTCCTGCACGACCTGGGCCTGCGCCAGCCGCCCAACCGCACCGCGCGCACGCCGGGCGAGGCGATGACTCTGGCTGGCGAGATCGGTTATCCGCTGGTGGTGCGCCCGTCGTATGTGCTGGGCGGACGTGCGATGGAAATCGTGCATGAGCCTTCCGATCTCGAGCGCTATATGCGTGAAGCGGTCAAGGTTTCCAACGATAGTCCGGTCCTGCTGGACCGCTTCCTCAACGATGCGATCGAAGTCGATGTCGATTGCGTATCGGATGGCAGCGAAGTCATCATCGGCGGCATCATGCAGCATATCGAACAGGCCGGCGTGCATTCCGGCGACTCTGCCTGCTCATTGCCGCCGTACAGCCTGGCCGCCGATATCCAGGACGAGATACGGCGTCAGACCATCGCCATGGCGCGTGCGCTGAAGGTGATCGGCCTGATGAACGTCCAGTTCGCGGTGCAGCGCGATGTGATCTACGTGCTGGAGGTGAATCCGCGCGCGAGTCGTACCGTGCCCTTCGTGTCGAAGGCAACCGGCTCCTCGCTCGCCAGCATCGCGGCGCGGGCCATGGCCGGCATCTCGCTCGCCGAGCAGGGGTATCGCAAGGAAGTGGTGCCGCCGTATTTCTCGGTCAAGGAAGCCGTATTCCCCTTCATCAAATTCCCGGGCGTCGACACGATCCTGGGCCCGGAGATGAAGTCGACCGGCGAAGTGATGGGAGTGGGTCGAAGCTTCGGCGAAGCCTATGTCAAGAGCCAGCTGGCGGCGGGCGACCGGATGCCCAAGATCGGCAAGGTCTTCCTGTCGGTGCGTGACAGCGACAAGGAGGGAGCCATCGACGTGGCGCGCGAATTGCAGCAGCTCGGCTTCGGTCTGTGTGCCACGCGCGGTACGGCGCGCGATCTGGCTGAGGCCGGGATCGTCGTGCAGCGCGTGAACAAGGTGGCGGAGGGACGTCCGCACATCGTCGACATGATCAAGAACGGCGAGATCGCGCTGGTGGTCAATACCGTCGACGAGAAGCGCCAGGCGGTGCAGGACAGCCACTCGATCCGGCGTAGCGCGCTGCAGGCGCGCATCCCGCAATACACCACTCTGGCCGGGGCCAAGGCGGTGTGCATGGGGATGCAGCATCGGGATGCATTCGATGTGTACAGTCTGCAAGAGCTGCACGCGACGTTGCCTTCCCTTTGAACACGGGCGGATTTGCCGTTACAATCAGTCATTGAGCCAAGCAACAGCCAAGCCGCCGTCCCGTACGGCGGCTTGTGTTTTTGATGAGGGCGGGCCTACCGCCAGTGGAGAATATCGAATGATCAAAGTCCCGTTGACCGTACGTGGCGCAGAGCTTCTGAGGGAAGAACTGCAACGCCTCAAGAGCGTTGAGCGCCCTTCGGTGATCGAGGCCATCGCCGAAGCCCGTTCGCACGGCGATCTGTCCGAAAATGCCGAGTACGATGCCGCCAAGGAGCGGCAAGGGTTCGTCGAGGGTCGTATCGCCGATCTGGAAAGCAAGCTGTCCAACGCGCAGATCATCAATCCGGCCGAGCTGGATGCCGACGGACGTGTCGTATTCGGCGCTACGGTCGAGTTGATGGATCTGGAGACGGAAGACGAAGTCACCTACCAGATCGTCGGCGACGACGAAGCCAATATCAAGGAAGGGCGGGTGTCGGTCAATTCGCCGGTGGCGCGCGCGCTGATCGGCAAGTCATCCGGCGATGTGGCGGAAGTGCTCGCCCCCGGCGGCATCCGCGAATTCGAAGTCCTGGACGTCCATTACCTCTGAGCGGGCCGCAGGCCCGTTCCATGCCGGAGACGCTCGATGGAAAATTTATGTGCGGTAGCCAGGACGTTGTGGATAGGCGGCCTGTGGGTGATCGGGATCGTGGTGACGCCTATCCTGTTTTCCGCGCTCGACCATGTTTCCGCCGGCATGGTCGCCGGCAGGCTGTTTCAGGCGATCGCCTGGGTCGGTCTGGTCTGCGGGGTGATCTTGCTGGTGTCCTGCGTGTGGCGCGACGGCGTGCGCGGCATGAAGGGGGGCGGCTTCTGGTTGCTGGTCGCCATGCTGGCCTGCACCATCATCAATCATTTTGCCGTCAGCCCCATCATCGCCAACCTCAAGCTGCACATGAACCAGGCCGCGGAAGGGCTGTTCGGAGGCGGTTTCGCGACCTGGCACACGCTGTCCAGCCTGATCTACCTGCTGCAAAGCCTGCTCGGGCTGGCCTACATCCTGCGCAAGGAGTGAGGCGGCGGGCGGAAAAGCCCGCGCCCGGCGCTTACTTGGGCAGTACGACGCGCTGCTTGTCCGAAGGACGCCACAGTACCAGCAGTTTTCCGATATGCTGTACCGGTGCGGCACCGAGTTCGTCGCAGATACGCTCGTACAGGGCGATGCGAACGGCACGATCGTCGCCCTGCACCCGGACCTTGATCAGTTCGTGAGCGTCCAGGCTGATCGCGATTTCGCGTACGACCGATTCGCTCAGACCGTTGTTGCCGATCATGACGACCGGTTTGAGTCCGTGGGCGAGACCCTTCAAATACTGGCGTTCGGCCGGAGTGAGTTCGATTTTCATGGGATTGCGGATTCCTGAGTAAAAACAGATTCTACTAAACTTTAGCCTTTTACCCAAAGGTTGCCATTCCGGCCGGCGCTCTTCATGCTGACAAGGGCAGCGCCGACCGCACGGGATCACTATGAAGCGCACTAAATCCAGCAACGCCTGGCTCCAGGAACATGTCAACGATCACTGGGTGCAGATGGCGAAAAAGGACGGCTATCGCGCCCGCGCCGCGTATAAATTGCTGGAAATCAACGATAAAGACAAACTGATACGCCAGGGCACGATTCTGGCGGATCTAGGCAGCACCCCGGGCAGCTGGTCGCAGGTCGCCTCGCGCCTGGTCGGTTCCAATGGCCGCGTCTACGCCATTGACATTCTTCCGATGGATCCCGTACCCGGTGTAGACTTCATCGAAGGCGATTTTCGCGAGCAGGAGGTGCTTGACCGATTCGTCGAACTGCTCGGCGGGCGCGAACTGGATCTTGTAATTTCCGATATGGCACCCAATATCTCCGGAATGAGTGCTATTGATCAGGCGCGCAGCTTTCATCTGACGGAACTGGCGCTGGATTTTGCGCGCGAACACCTGAAAGTCGGCGGGAATTTTCTCGTCAAGGTTTTTCAGGGCAGTGAGTTTCAGTCATATCTCAAAGCGATGAGAGAGCTGTTTACTGAAGTGGCCACGCGTAAGCCGAAAGCGTCGCGTGACCGTTCGAGTGAAATTTATCTTCTTGGCAAGGGACGACGCTGACATGAATCCCTGCGGGTATTACAATCCATGCAAGTAATCGGGAAACCAGAAGTCAGGGCACAGAGGAGTCCGCTCGAGTGAACAATATCGGGAAAAACATCGCCATCTGGGTCATCATCGGGGTTGTGCTGATGACGGTGTTCAATCAGTTCAATAAGCGTCAGGAGACGCAGAACACGGTCGAGTACTCGCAATTCATCAGCGACGTCGAGACCGGCAAAGTTCAATCCCTGACGATCGAAGGACATCCGCTGCGCGGCCAGTGGCTGAAGGGCAAGCGCTCCGACGGCTCGACTTTCGCCACCTACGCGCCGTACGACCCGCAGCTGGTGGATGACCTGATCAAGAATAATGTGCGCTTCTCGGCGAAACCCGAGGAAGAGCCGAGCCTGTTGATGAATATTTTCATCAGCTGGTTCCCGATGCTGCTGCTGATCGGCGTGTGGGTGTTCTTCATGCGTCAGATGCAGGGCGGCGGCAAGGGCGGGGCCTTCTCGTTCGGCAAGAGCAAGGCGCGCATGCTCGACCAGGATACCAACACCGTCACCTTTGCCGACGTCGCCGGTTGCGACGAGGCCAAGGAAGAGGTGAAGGAGATCGTCGACTATCTGCGCGACCCGAGCCGCTACCAGAGCCTCGGCGGTCGCATCCCGCGCGGGATTCTGCTCTGCGGCAGTCCGGGTACCGGCAAGACCTTGCTGGCCAAGGCCATCGCCGGCGAGGCCAAGGTGCCCTTCTTCAGCATTTCCGGTTCCGACTTCGTCGAGATGTTCGTCGGCGTCGGCGCGGCACGGGTGCGCGACATGTTCGAGCAGGCGAAGAAGAGCTCGCCCTGCATCATCTTCATCGATGAAATCGACGCGGTCGGCCGCCAGCGTGGAGCCGGTCTCGGCGGCGGCAACGACGAGCGCGAACAGACGCTCAACCAGCTTCTGGTGGAAATGGACGGTTTCGACACCAATACCACGGTGATCGTCATCGCTGCGACCAACCGCCCCGACGTGCTAGACCCCGCGCTGCAACGCCCGGGCCGCTTCGACCGGCAGGTCGTGGTGCCGCTTCCCGATATCCGCGGCCGCGAGCAGATCTTGTCCGTGCATATGCGCCGCGTCCCGATCGCCGCCGACGTCGAGGCTGGCATCATCGCCCGCGGTACGCCCGGCTTCTCGGGCGCCGATCTGGCGAACCTGGTCAACGAAGCCGCGCTGTTCGCCGCCCGCCGTGCCAAGCGCCTGGTCGATATGGAAGATTTCGAGTCCGCCAAGGACAAGATCATGATGGGGGCCGAACGCAAGTCGATGGTGATGAGCGAAGAGGAAAAGCGCAATACCGCCTATCACGAGTCGGGGCACGCAGTGGTTGCCAAGATGCTGCCGAAGTCCGATCCGGTGCACAAGGTCACCATCATTCCTCGCGGCCGTGCACTCGGCGTGACCATGCAACTGCCGGAACAGGACCGCTTTGCCTACGATCGCGGCTACCTGCTTGACCGCATCGCCATCCTGTTTGGCGGACGCGTGGCGGAAGAACTGTTCATGCAGCAGATGACCACCGGCGCTTCCAACGACTTCGAGCGTGCCACGCAGATGGCCCGCGACATGGTGACGCGCTATGGCATGTCCGATCGTCTGGGGCCGATGATCTACGGCGACAACGAGGGCGAAGTGTTCCTCGGCCGTTCCATCACCACGCATAAGAATCTGTCCGAGGCGACCCTGCAGCAGGTCGATATCGAAATCCGCCGCATCATAGACGAGCAGTACGGTCTCGCGCGGCGTCTGCTGGAAGAGAACCGCGACAAGGTGGAGGCGATGACGGCGGCCCTGCTCGAACTCGAAACGATCGACGCCGATCAGATCAACGACATCATGGCCGGTCTGCCGCCGCGCGCGGCGCATGTGCTCGGCAGTTCCCGCACGGCGGCGAAACCGGCCGAACCCGTTGCCGATGCGCCGGCCGCAGAGGATGCCGCGCCGTCAGCGGCGCCGGACGAAACCGTGTAACACGTCCTTCATCCGTCGAGGGGGCGGGCGCCTGGCGCCCGCCCCGTTTCACATTTGCATCCCCCCAACCATGACGATTCTCCATTGCGGCCGTTTCCGGCTCGACCTCTCCCGCCCTCTGGTCATGGGTATTCTCAATATGACCCCCGATTCTTTCTCCGATGGCGGCAGGCACGCCGGTATCGAGCAGGCACTGCAGCATGCGCGCGAGATGGTTGCAGAGGGGGCCGATATCATCGACATCGGTGGCGAGTCGACGCGGCCGAACGCGCCGCTGGTGAGCCCGGAGCAAGAGATGGAGCGCGTTCTGCCGCTGCTGGAGCGTTTGCAGGACTTGGGCGTGCCCCTGTCGCTGGACACCCGGCGCCGGGCGGTAATGGCGGCGGCCTTGCCCATCGGCGTCGATCTCATCAACGATGTCTCGGCCCTGGAAGACGAGGGGGCGCTGGCCCTGCTGGCCGGTTCCACGGCCGCGATCTGCCTGATGCACAAGCAGGGCAACCCGGATACCATGCAGCTGCGCCCCGACTACCGCAACGTGGTGGACGAGGTCGGCGCCTACCTCGCGCGTCGCGTCGCCCTGTGCGAAGAGGGCGGAATCGCGCGCGCGCGCTTGCTGATCGACCCGGGCTTTGGCTTCGGCAAGACGCTGGAGCATAATCTGCAACTGCTGCGCGGCTTGCCCGAGCTCGCGCGGGCGGCCGGCGGCATTCCGCTTCTGGTCGGGCTGTCGCGCAAGACGATGCTGGGTGCCGTGTGCGATGAGGACGTGCCGTCCGAGCGGCTGGGCGCCAGCGTCGCCGCCGCGTTGGAAGCTGTCCGCCGCGGCGCGCATATAGTGCGCGTGCACGACGTCAAGGCGACGCGGCAGGCGCTGCAGCTGTGGAATGCGGTGAAATCGGCCTGAGCGCAGGCCCCGGATAACGGAAAAGACAGGAAAGAACATGGCAAGAAAATACTTTGGCACCGACGGTGTCCGCGGCGAAGTCGGCCAGTTTCCGATCACTCCCGATTTTGTGATGAGGCTAGGCTATGCGGCTGGCCGTGTTCTGGTTGATCACGATAGCGACCAGCGACCGACGGTACTGATTGGCAAAGACACCCGCATCTCGGGCTATATGCTGGAGGCGGCGCTGCAGGCCGGCTTTACCGCGGCCGGCGTCAACGTGCTGTTGACCGGCCCCCTGCCGACACCGGGCATCGCCTATCTGACCCGCGCCCTGCGTCTGTCGGCCGGGGTCGTGATTTCGGCCTCGCATAATCCGTTTCACGATAACGGCATCAAGTTTTTCGCCGAGGGCGGCCGCAAGCTGGATGACGCGATCGAGCTTGAGATCGAAGCGATGCTCGATTCGGAAATGAAAACCCGCCCCTCGCGCGAACTCGGACGGGCGCGCCGGATCGAAGGCGCTGCCGAGCGCTATATCGAATTTTGCAAGAGCAGCTTCCCCAATGACCGCAATCTCAAGGGGCTGAAGCTGGTCGTCGATTGCGCAAACGGCGCCACCTACCATATCGCGCCGAAAGTCTTCCATGAACTCGGCGCCGAGGTCGTGGTGATCGGTGGTGAGCCCGACGGTTTCAATATCAATGAAAAAACCGGGGCGACCCACCCGAAGACCTTGCAGGCCGCTGTGCTGCAGCATGAGGCCGATTACGGTGTCGCGCTCGATGGCGACGGAGACCGTCTGATCATGGTCGATGCCAAAGGACAGGTCTACGACGGCGATTCGCTGCTGTACGTGATCGCGAAGGCGCGCGCGCAGTCCGGCGAATTCAAGGGGGGCGTGGTCGGCACCGTGATGACCAATCTCGGGATGGAACTGGCGCTGGAGAAGCTCGGCATCCCGTTCGGCCGCGCCAAGGTCGGCGACCGCTACGTGCTGGAAATGTTGCTGGCCAATAACTGGATACTCGGTGGCGAATCGTCTGGACATTTGCTGTGCATGGATTGTCACAGCACGGGCGATGGCATCATCTCCGCCTTGCAGGTGCTCAATTGCCTGACGTATCTCGGTTGCGACCTGGCGAGCGCTTGCCGCGACTGGCAGCCGTTCCCGCAGACATTGATCAATGTTCGCCTGCAGGGGCAGGATTGGAAGGCGGCCTCGAGCGCTGCGCTGGCCGAAGCGGAAGCGGCGCTGGTCGGGCGCGGACGCGTGGTATTGCGCCCGAGCGGCACTGAACCTGTCGTGCGCGTGATGGTCGAAGCAGACGAGTCGGCGCTGGCCGAGCGATGGGCGCGAACCATCGCCGGCGCCATCGAAGGGGCGGCGACCTGAGAGAGTCCGGCGGCGCCCATCGGGGCGCCGCCGCTGTCAATGACGGTAAAGCCGTGGCACGCGCAGGGCGACCGCGCACATCAATTCGTAGTTGAGCGTGCCGGCGCAGGCGGCCACATGCTCGAGCGGGACGGCCGGGCCCCACAACTCGACCCTGCTGCCGATGCCGGCTTGCGGGATATGGCTAAGATCGACGGCGAGCATGTCCATCGAGATACGGCCGACGGTGCGCGAGGCCCTGCCGTCCACGGCGACCGGCGTGCCGTCGATGGCGATACGCGGGTAGCCGTCGGCATAACCACAGGCGACGATCCCGATGCGCATGGGTTCGTTCGCCTGGAACAGGCAGCCGTAGCCGACCTTGTCCCCGGGCCGCAGCGACTGGACGGCAATCACGTCGGCCGACAGTGTCATCGCCGGCTTCAGGCCGAGATCGGTCCCTGTCGTTCCTTCGAACGGCGAGCAGCCGTACAGAGTGATGCCGGGCCGGACCGTATCGCCGTGCGTGCGCGGGTGGCGGAAGATGGCGGCAGAATTGGCGGCGCTGACTTTCAGCCCGCACTGGGCGATCAGCGGTTCGAAGCATGCCCATTGTTCGTCCACGCCGCGTTCGTCGTCGGCAGTGGCGAAGTGGGTCATCAGCGTGCTTAATCTGACGCCCGGAAGTGCGGCCAGCGCATGCGCGATCCCGACTGCGCGCTCCGGGGCGAAACCGAGCCGGTTCATCCCGCTGTTGACCTTGAGCCAGGCTTCGAACGGATGCGAGGCATCCAGCCGTCGCAGCCATTCCAACTGGTGTTCGCCATGGATGGCGCCCGCTATTTTCTGAACGGCCATGAGCCGGGTCTCGGCTTCGTCGAACGGACCTTCGAGCAGAGTCAGCGGCTGCTCGATGCCGGCATCGCGCAGGGCGATGGCGTCCTCCAGATTCAACAGGGCGAAACCGTCGGCAACATCGGCCAGCGCGGTCGCGACTTCGGTGCTGCCGTGGCCATAGGCATTGGCTTTGATGACGGCAAGAGCCCGCCGGTTCTGTGTTTGCTTACGGGATTGAATATAGTTGTGTTTTATGGCGGATAGATCGATCTCTACCCTTATGGGCCGTGTCATGTCAGGAAAGTGGTCGCGTGAGGTGTGGTATATTATAGTCTTGCACAGACGGTGATGGACAACGGTCTGACAAGACTTTTGACCTGAACCCGGAACGGGGGCAGCGGGGGCTGGCCAAGAATGGATATTCTTCAAATACTTATCGATTTTTTCAGCGGGTATGGCTACGAAGCCGTATTCGTGGTGCTACTGTTGTGCGGTTTCGGTGTTCCGATTCCTGAAGACATCACGCTTGTCGCCGGGGGCATCATCGCGGGACTCGGCTACACCGAAGTCGAGATGATGTTTGTCGTCGGGATGGCCGGCGTTCTGATCGGCGATGGCATCATGTTCGCCCTCGGGCGCCTGCTTGGCCACAAGGTCATGCAGATTCGCCCCATCTCACGCATCCTGACGCCGCAGCGGTTTTGCGCGGTACAGGAAAAATTCACCCGCTATGGCAACGGCGTACTGTTTGTCGCCCGCTTTCTGCCCGGCTTGAGATCCCCCATCTTTATTTGCGCCGGCATGAGCCGACGTGTGTCGCCTTTGCGCTTTCTGCTGCTCGATGGCATGGCGGCAGCCATTTCGGTTCCGGTCTGGGTCTACCTTGGCTTTCTCGGCGCGGAAAACCGCGACTGGTTGATGACCTGGGTGCATCGCGGTCAGGCCGGCCTGCTCGCCGTCAGCGCCATCCTGCTGAGCATGGTGCTGTTTCTGTGCCTGCGGCGCAAGAAGACACGCTGCGATTGAAGCGACGGGCGGTATGCCCGCCCGTCTCCGGCATCAGCCGACCTGCAACAACTCCACTTCGAATACCAGCGTCGCATTGGGCGGAATCACGCCACCCGCACCGCGTGCACCGTAGCCGAGAGACGCCGGAATGGTCAGCTTGCGCTTGCCGCCGATTTTCATCCCTTGCACGCCCTGGTCCCAGCCCTTGATCACGTGCCCTGCGCCCAGCGGGAAGCTGAACGGTTGGGAACGGTCCTTGCTGGAGTCGAACTTGGTGCCATCGGTCAGCCAGCCGGTGTAGTGAACGGTGACGTCCTGTCCTGCCACCGCTTCGGCTCCTGCGCCGACTTCCAGATCTTCGATAATCAGTTCCGAACTCATGTTGTATCTCCACGGGAAAACGTGCCGATTGTAACAGCGTGCGTGCGTCTGGCAACGGATGATTCAAGGAATATTCGCGAGTGAATGGCTATAACGGGAATGTACCTTGACTCTTTTTCTGCGCCGCACAATATCGGGAGTCGGCCATGGACATCGTTCATCCCTTGCCCCAGCGTGTTCATATCCATCGGGTGGGGCCGGCGCATATCCGGCGCTGGTTCCGTCTGGCGGAGCGGGATTTGCGCCGCGTTCCCGCCGATGCCTTGTTCTATGGGGTGCTGTTCGTGCTGATGGGGTTCTCGCTGACCTTGTATTACAACGATGATCCGGAAATCGTACTGGCCCTGGTGATGACATTCCTGCTCGGCGGCCCTTTTCTGGCCACAGGGCTGTACGATCTGTCGCGGCAGATGGAAGCGTTTGAAGGACGCGGCAAGGTCAAGTTGCTGAAAAGCCTGGTCGCCTGGCGCAGCAATCTTTCCGGCTTCTCGCTGTACGGAGTCTTGCTGACGGTCATCGTGTTCGGCTGGTTCCGTCTGTCGCTGCTGATCTTTGCCCTGTTCTACGATACCGATGCCGTGCCCAGCCTCGATGTGCTGCTCGAAAATGCGCTGAGCTTGAGTCACTGGGCCTTTCTGCTTGCCTATTTCGGCAGCGGTTTTGTCGTCGCGTTTCTTGTCTTCGCCGTCAGCGTGATCGCGCTTCCGATGCTGCGCGATAAAGAAGTCGATGCCGTGACGGCGATGGTGACCAGCGTGCAGGCGGTATACCAAAATCTGGCGACCATGTCGCTGTGGGCCTTTGTGATCGTGGTACTGACCGTGCTAGGCTTGGCCAGTTACTTTGTCGCTCTGCTCGTGTTCATGCCCTTGATCGGGATGGCGACCTGGTACGCTTATCGGGACATCATTACCTACGACTACTGAGTGGCCAAATGACAACACGCATCGTTTTTCTCGACCGGGACAGCTTGCCTGTCCCGGTTCCCGTTCCCGGCTTTGAGCATTGCTGGCAGGATCACGCGGCCACGGCACGCGACGAAATCGTCGCACGCTGCCGCGATGCCTCAATCGTCGTGAGCAACAAAGTCGCTCTCGATCGCTCGACCTTGCAGGACTTGCCGCAACTGAAGCTGATCGCCGTCGCGGCGACCGGTGTTAACCATATCGATCTTGCGGCCTGCCGCGAACGCGGCATCGCGGTATGCAATGTCGCGCACTATGGCGACGATACCGTTGCCGAACACGCCTTCATGCTGCTGCTGGCCTTGATGCGGAATCTGCCGGCCTACCAGCGCGACGTGGCGGCAGGGGTGTGGCAGAACGCGGCACAGTTCTGTCATTTCGGCGCTCCGATCCGCGACCTGAACGGGGCCCGGCTGGGCATCATCGGCAATGGCGGCATCGGACAGGCGCTGGCGGCGCGCGCACGCGCGTTTGGCATGACGGTGAGCTTCGGCGAACGCAAGGGGGCGCCCGCTACGCGCAGCGGCTATGTCGACTTCGAGACCGTGTTGTCCGAGTGCGATGTGATCTCGCTGCACTGTCCGCTGAACGACGCCACGCGCGGCATGATAGGTGAATCCGAACTGCAGCGCATGAAGGGCGGCGCCATTCTGATCAATACCGCACGCGGCGGCCTGGTTGACGAGGCGGCACTGGTTGCGGCATTGAAATACGGCCGGCTTGGCGGGGCCGGCTTCGATGTCCTGTCGGAGGAACCGCCGGTCAAGGGCAATCCCCTGCTCGCTGCCCATCTGCCGAATCTGATCGTGACGCCGCACGTCGGCTGGGCCAGCCGCGAGGCGATGCAGCGGCTCGCACGCATCCTGATCGATGGCATCGAAGGCTTCATGGCCGGGCGCCGCGTCAATCGCGTCGATTAATCGGCCTCACCGGGCGCATCGTGCGGCTGGGCACGCGGCGTTTCTTCCTCACCCATGCCCAGTTTGCCGCGGATGCAGGCGATATAGCGGTTGACGTCCGGGCCGCCGCCGTAACGCTGGGCATGCCAGATCATCTCTCCCAGGCAATCCATGATTTCGTGCTGCGCCGCATGTTCGTCGCCGCGGCGCAGGGCCAACTGCGCATACAAGGAACGGATGCCGAAGGGTTGGTCTATCGATCGCTGCTCCTCGATGGCCATGTGCAGGCTAAGATGCAGAAAGGGATTGGTCTGCCCGTCTTCCGGCGCCCAGTCGCTTTCCAGATAGCGCTCGGCTTGATCGAGCAGTGCGTGATATTCGGGATGTTGCAGGATAACGCCGAAAGCGACCGCTTCCAGGCCGCTTAGCGTCTGCTGTCTCCGTGCCCAGGTGTCAAAGAAGAAACGGCGGGCATCTTGTCGGCTAGGATTGAACATGAGAACGGTGGAAAGGTAAGGTTGCAATGAATGGGTGGGCCCGGCGGCAAGACCGTCGCGCCTGGCTGAACAGTATACGCGACGGAGGCTCTCCATGCTTACGCTGCACGATTTCAGCGCCTTGCGCATCGATGGGCTGGCCGAGGATCTGGCCCGCTATCGCGGCAGGGTGGTCCTGGTGGTCAATACCGCCAGCGCCTGTGGCTATACGCCGCAATATGCCGGTCTGGAAGCCTTGCAACGCCGCTTTTGCGCGGCCGGCTTCGATGTACTGGCTTTCCCTTGCAACCAGTTCGGCGCGCAGGAGCCGGGGGATGGCGAAGCAATCGCCGCTTTCTGCCGCGAGCGCTACGAGGTGAGTTTTCGCCTGTTCGCCAAGGTCGATGTCAACGGTCCCGCCGCGCCGCCGCTATGGCAGTGGCTGACGCGCAGCGACACGCCCTATCCCCAGGCGGTAAAGTGGAATTTCACCAAGTTTCTCATCGATCAGCAGGGGCGGGTCGTGCGACGCTACGAGCCTGCGCTGCAGCCGGAGGAGGCGGTGGAGGATATCCTCCGCTTGCTCCGGCTGGCATGAGGCGTGTCAGACGCGTTTGAAGATGATGTCCCAGACGCCGTGTCCGAGGCGGATGCCGCGCTGTTCGAACTTGGTCAGCGGGCGGTAGTCCGGGCGTGGGGCGAAGCCTTCTGCGACGCTGTTGGCGAGCAAGGTTTCCTGGCTGAAGACGTCGAGTATCTGTACGGCGTATTCCTCCCAGTCGGTGGCCGCATGCAGATAGGCGCCGGGCTTGAGGCGGGCGGCCAGGCGCGCGATCAATTCCGGCTGAATCAGGCGGCGCTTGTGGTGGCGCTTTTTGGGCCAGGGGTCCGGGAAAAAGATATGAATGCCATCGAGGCTGGCCAGCGGTAGCATGTTGTCGATGACTTCGACCGCGTCATGCTGGATCAGCCGCATATTGGACAGCGCCTTTTCGGAAATCAGCTTCAGCAGATTGCCGACGCCCGGGCTATGGACTTCGATGCCCAGATAGTCCCGTTCCGGGTTCTGCTCGGCGATCTCGGCGCTGGCTCCGCCCATCCCGAAACCGATTTCGAGTATTTTGGGCGCGTTCCGCCCGAAGCTTGCTTCCAGATCGAGCAAGGCCGGGCTGTATTCCAGCCCCCAACTTGGCATCCCGTCGTCGATCGCGCGTTTTTGCGCCGCCGACAGGTGGCCTTGACGCAACACGAAGCTGCGGATATGTCGTTGAAATGCCGGGTTTTCCATGAGTGCTTGCGCCGGAAAGTCAAAACCGTCGATTTTACCGAATCTTGATCGCTTTAGCGAGCCGGCCACCTTCTGCAGCAATGAAGTCGCGTACGGAGGGCCAGTCTAGCCGCATCCCCAGTTCCCTGTGTAGCCGGCTATTGTCCAAGCGGCGCGATTCCGATAGAAACGACCATTGCAGAGCCGAAACGCGGCCTTGCAGTTCGGCGCGGCTAAAGCGCGGAGCGCGTTCGACTCCGCAGGCGTCGGCCAGCAAATCGTACCAGTCGCCTACCGCCATCGGCTCGTTGTCGCAGGCATTGAAGATGCGGATTGCGCCGCGCCTGCGCAGTGCGTGCACGCATAAGCGGGCGAGATCGTCAGCGTGAATGTGATTGCTGTAACTGTCTTGTGCGGCGACGATGAGACCGCGTCGGGCCGCGACAGCATCCAGCGGCAGGCGGTCGATGGCATAGATTCCCGGTGCCCGCAGAATCGTCAGGCTCACGCCATGGCGAATGGCAAAAGCGCGCAGGCTATGCTCCGCGTCCAGCCGCCTGACGGCGCGCGCGCTGGCCGGACGGGCGATGCAGGATTCGTCGATGAGACGCCCGTGCGCATCGCCGTAAACGCCGGATGTGCTGATATAGATCAAACGCTGTGGTATGCTTTTCGCCTTTGCCAGCGCGGATAATAAACGCCGCAAGCGGGTGTCGCGCTCCCCATGGCCGTTGGGCGGGGCGGTGTAGAGCAGCGCGTCGGCCAGCCCGGCCAGACGCACCAGGCTTGCGCGGCAATCGAGATCGCCACGCAGCGGGAGCACGCCGCGGGTGCGTAGATCGGCAGCCTCGGCCTCCTTGCGCACCAGCGCTAGGATTCGCCAGTGGCGACTCAGCGCGGGCAGGGCGCGGCGAGCGACATCGCCGCAGCCGACAATCAGTAGTGTTGGCATCATGGCCTTCATTTTAGCGATCTCATTCAAGGTATAACATCGACATGACGAGCCAGGTCAAAGTCCTTCCCAGCGGACACACCTTCAGCGCCGGGGCACAGGAAACCATTCTCGACGCCGCCTTGCGCCAGGGGATAGGCATGCCCTACGGTTGTCGCAACGGAGCCTGCGGCGCGTGTCGCTGCAAAGTCGTCTCCGGGGATTTTGCCCAGTTGGATGGTTATTCGAGCAAGGCGCTGACGGAGCAGGATAAGGCTCAGGGCTATGCCTTGCTGTGTCGGGCGCAGGCCAGGGGCGATCTTGTCCTCGAGGCCAACGAGATGAGCGGCAGCCGGGATATCCCGATCAAGACCCTGCCCTGTCGGGTGGAAAAAATCGAGCGTATCCACGATGTGGCCATTCTCAAGCTCAAGCTGCCTGTGGCCGAGCGCCTGCAGTTCCTGGCCGGGCAATACATCGATATCCTGATGAAGGATGGCAAGGCGCGCAGCTTTTCCATCGCCAATGCGCCGCACGACGATGCCTTTATCGAACTGCATGTTCGCCACCAGCCGGGCGGTCATTTTTCAGACTACGTCTTCAATACGATGAAGGAGCGCGAAATCATGCGCTTCAAAGGGCCGCTCGGCAGTTTCCATCTGCAGGAAAATTCGGTCAAACCCATTGTTTTTCTTGCCAGCGGCACCGGCTTTGCCCCGATCAAGGGCATCATCGAACACGCCATTCATAGCGGCCTGACGCGACCGATGACCTTGTACTGGGGAGCGCGGCGTCCGGCCGACCTTTATTTGCGCGAGCTCGCCGAGTCATGGCTCGAAGCCGTGCCGGGCTTCCGGTTCATCCCTGTTCTGTCCGATGCCTTGCCGGACGACGGGTGGCAAGGACGCACGGGGTTTGTGCACCAGGCCGTGCTGGACGACTTTGCGGATTTGTCCGCTTACGAGGTCTATGCTTGCGGTTCGCCGCTGATGGTGGAAGCGGCCCATCGCGAGTTGACCACCGGCCGTGCCTTGCCGGGCGACGCTTTCTTTTCCGATGCCTTCTACCTGTCCAAAGATGGCACCAAGCCCTGATCGCTGATGTCAGCGGCGGCGATGCCCCGATTTGATGCATGTCAATACTGATCGTGCGCTTATGGATAGTATCTATGACAGGTAACATTCGACGGAGCGTCCGGACCCACGCAGGGGGCCCGGCAACGCAGCATCCGCACCGAGATAACCGGTAGTCTGTCCTCTGGATATACAAGTGGGGGACACGCCGGTATTGCGTGTGTTAGATGTGTGTGTTTTAAAGGATACAGTCTAGACTGTATCCTTTTTTTTGAGCTGGGCGGCAAAAAGGCCGCCTGTGGCGACCTTCTGGTTTGTCCTGCGCGCATCGAAATCCGGTGTCGGGTGAATTAGCGCTTCCGGTCCGGCGGGCTTTGCTCCCCGCGGTGCATTGATGCATCGTCTCCGTTATCCAGAAATTGCCGTACTGCTTGCGGAACGCTGCGCGTTCTCGCCGACCCGTCGTCCAGGGACTGGAACGAGGCATGGCTTGGGCGCACGTTTTCGGCCGCTACGGCCACCCCGCAACAGAGCAGAAGGGTCGTGGCCAATACCATGGCTTTCGGGTGTTTCATCTCTATATCCTGTCCACAGTTTCTACTGCCGTTTACCTGCCGATACTGCCTGCGTTGTTCAGCGCGAGTTGTTCTGGTGACGCCCGTTGCTGTTCTGTTCGAACAGATCCTGGCCGCCCGCGCCGACGTTTTCGGTCGCCTGTGCAGCCGGGGCGGCGGTCTTGACGGTCGCATCGACGGCTTGGCCGACCACGACGTGGTTCTGGATATGCCAGTTGTTATTGCTCTCGAACTGGTCCTGGTTGTCGGCGGCCATGGTCAGCGAGGAGAGGCCGAGGGCGGCGGCGGCGAGAAGAGTGAGTTTTTTCATGATTCGTATCCTTTATGTTGGGTGAGAGGCTCGCGCTTAGCGGGCGTGGTTCTGGATGTGCCAGTTGTTG
>NZ_KE383961.1:0-42034 GCF_000422925.1 Paludibacterium yongneupense DSM 18731 | reverse complement strand
TGGTTCTGGATATGCCAGTTGTTATTGCTCTCGAACTGGTCCTGTTTGCCGGCGGCCATGGTCAGCGAGGAGAGGCCGAGGGCGGCGACGGCGAGGAAGGTCAAGGTTTTCATGGTGTTCTCTCTTTCGTATCGACGGGAACCACTCGGGTTCTCGCGTCGGCTGTGTAAAAAAATATCTACCCGGGTGAGACGTGTCGGGCTGGACCGAAGTTCTATGTCGACGCGCCTAAGTTCGTTATCAAACATTAAGACTCGCGTCGTTTTCTGCATCCCATGAACTGCATCTTACTCGGTAACAGTTCGAAGGAGAAGGTTCCATTCTTGAACAGATTGTTTCTGAAATGGATCTAATCTTGCCTGTGTCAAGGCCAATGACAGGAGGAACATCCAGCATAGGCCAACGACTCAGAGAAGGATACAGCGACTTTCACATGACCCTGTTTTAGTTAGTGCCATGTATTTCTGTATTATTTTCTCTTTCCTACGGGTTGTTGCTTCAGTGCGGCAACCTTGCTTGCAAATAGGGCCGGTATTGTGCCGTCACTTATTAGTGCTATTGATGGAACGGATTTTTACGCCGCCATCGATGTCGGATTACGCTCGATCTGGCTTGTCGGCCGAGTTTTCGAGTCAATCCGGGGCGACTGGTGAGAGCGAGCATCTGTTCGATATTGACCATATATGTTCGATATCGAAAAAATAAGCTCTCGGCTTGCTCCAGCGCTGCCATCATGCGGGGGGTGACTTAGCCAGGGCTTAGTGCTGACGTTTTTTCTGCTGCCAGCCGTTGTTGCTGTTGGCCGTACCCGAATGGAGCGCAGCCGGCGCTTCCCGTTCAGTCGGCGGCGTGACGTGCAGCGCTCATGAAGTGAATCTTACTTAGATACAGTTACATATTGAAGTGGATTTGAATGAACACAGCGTTCAGCTGGCGCGACTAATCGCGAGAAGGGGGGCAAGCCATTGCCTGGGGGAGGGGAGCGAGCTTCCCCCGCGACCATCAGGAGCTCAGTGCATGTTCATCGCAGAAATGGTGGCCGGCTTCATAACCGACATCGAACAGGCGAGCCAGATTGGAGTGCGACCAGTCCAGCTCCTGGGCGTAATCGCGGGCGTCAAGGTAGTGCTCATAATTGATGCGCAGCAACTCGCAGCGCGGTTTGCCTGTGTCGGGATCGATCAGGTGGCGCGATTCGAACAACTTGAGATCGTCACGCGCGATCTCGGTGAGCGGGGTAATGATGGACTGGCCCCAGGCGTCGTACAGATCGGTCGGCGGGTGCAGCAAGCGATCGCAACCGAGTACGTCGAAGACGACCACCGTATCGATGTGGCGGTGGCGCTGGAACAGCCCTTTGAAATTCAGAGTGTCGATCGCGGCGCCTTCGATAAAGAACTCGCCATCGATTTCGTACGGGGGGTAGAGGAACGGAAACGACAGGGCGGCGAGAAACTGATCCTTGCCGATCGCCTGCTTGTCCCATACCTGCATCTCGTGGCGGCTGAGATTGTAGGCATTCATATAGAACGCAGGCTCAATGCGGGCGAGTGCGGCGAAGTCGACGACGCTATCGATGAAGGGAACATGCGCGCACAGACCGGTGCTGGATGCGTTCAGATCGCTCGGCGAGAGCGTTGCCAGCAGCAGGCGGGTCCAGTCGGCAAACAGGCGCTGCGCCGGACCGTCGGCCGCCTGTTGCTGGATCTGCTGCAGGATGGGGTTTTGTGCAATCAGATCGCGCCAGCCTTCGGCCAACGAACCTGGCTTGCAGAAGACCTTGAAGTTGACTGGAAGCTGTTGGTAGATGAGGTCGTCGACGCCCATGTCGACGACGCTGCGCAGCGCCTCCACCGGGTTGCCGGATTTGGGCGCGCAATAGAGCAAGCCGATCAGCGCGCCGGCGCCCGCGGTCGAGATGATATCGAACGAGACCTCGCGTTCGATAAACGCCACCAGGGCGCCCGCCATGAGGGTGGCGTTGGGCGCTCCCCCTCCGAGTACCAGTGCCAGTGATCGTGCCATTGCCCCACTCCAGTGACGTTGACATTAATCACTCTATATTGCTATGCACAAAACAGGAAGGAGGATCGTCGTCCGACGCCCGCTATGGGAGGGGGGGCTCAGAGGCCTTCGTAGCTGCAGACTGTGAACAGATCGATGCCTGAGTCGCGAACCAGCTTGCCGCCCCCCAGTTCCGGCAACTCGATGATCGCCGCCGCTTCGATCACGTCGGCGCCTAGGCGCTGCAGCAATTTGGCGCCGGCCATCATGGTGCCGCCGGTTGCGACCAGGTCGTCGATAAGTACGATGCGGTCGCCCGCCTTGCAGGCGTCGGTGTGGATTTCAACGCAGGCGTTGCCGTATTCAAGCTCGTACTCTTCTGCCATCGTGGTGAAAGGCAGCTTGCCCTTCTTGCGGATGGGGGTAAAGCCGACGTTGAGTTCGTAAGCTACGACCGAGCCGATGATGAAGCCTCTGGCATCCAGCCCTGCGATCATGTCGACGCGTTCGTTCATGTAGCGATGGACGAAGAGATCGATCAGGACACGAAAGGATTTCGGGTTCTGCAACAACGGTGTGATGTCGCGAAACATCACGCCGGCATGAGGCCAGTCCGGAACGGTGCGGATCCATTCTTTCAGATAACTGGCGTAGTCGAGATTGCTTAGATTTTCCATTCCGCCATTTTAGCCGACGTGAAGACGCCCCGACTAGCGGGGCGTCAAAGGTGTTGCTATCCGGACACCGCAATAGTGTCCGTAGTGAATCAGAACATGGCCAGCTTGACGACCCACAGTGCGGCAATGATCAGCACGGCGGGCTTCAGGTCGGCGAAGCGCCCGGCCAGGATCTTGATCATCGCATAGCTGATGAAGCCGAAGGCAATGCCATCCGCTATCGAATATGTGAATGGCATCGCTAGCGCGGTCATCACGGCCGGTGCGGATTCGGTCAGGTCGTTCCACTCGATCTCGGCCAGGCCGCGCGCCATCAGTACCGCGACGTAGCACAGCGCCGGAGCGGTGGCATAGGCGGGAACCGTCATTGCCAGCGGCGACAGCCACAGGCAGGCCAGAAACAGCACGGCGACCACGACGGCGGTCAGCCCGGTGCGACCGCCGACAGCCGTTCCGGCCGCCGATTCGATATACGCCGTGGTGGAGGACGTGCCCATCATGGCGCCGGCGGTGATGGCGATGGAGTCGGCCAGCAGCGCACGCTTCAGGCGCGGCAGCTTGCCGTCGCGATCGAGCAGGCCGGCGCGGTGGGACACGCCGATCAGGGTGCCGGTGGTGTCGAACAGGTCGACGAAGAAGAACACGAAGACCACGCCTAGCAAGCCGACATTGAGCGCACCGTGCAGGTCCATCTTCATCAGGGTCGGGGCCATGCTTGGCACGGGGGCGACGATACCCTGGAACTTCGACAGGCCCAGCACGATCGACAGCGCGGTGACGACCAGAATGCCGATGATGATGGAACCGTGGATGCGGCGATATTCGAGCGCCACGATCAGGAAGAAGCCGAGGATGGCCAGCAGCGTGGTCGGGTTGTGCATATTGCCGAGCGTCAGGTAGGTGGCCGGGTCAGCGGCGATGACCCCGGCATTCTTGAGCGCAATGATGGCGAGGAACATGCCGACGCCAGCCGAGATCGCGAACTTGAGCGAACGCGGGATGGCATTGACGATGGCTTCGCGCACCTTGAACAGGCTGACGGCAAGGAAAACCAGACCGGAAATGAATACGGCCCCCATGGCGGCTTGCCACGGTACGTGCATGCCCTTGACTACGGTGAAGGTGAAATAGGCGTTTAACCCCATGCCGGGCGCCAGGGCGATCGGATAATTGGCGACCAGCCCCATGATGGCCGTGCCCAGGGCGGCGGCGAGGCAGGTGGCGACGAAAACGGCATTGAGATCCATGCCGGTGTTGGACAGGATCAGGGGGTTGACAAGAACGACGTAGGCCATTGTCAGGAAGGTGGTGAAACCGGCCAGGACTTCGGTCCTGACGGTCGTCCCGTGTGCCTTCAACCTGAACAGGCTCTCGAGTAGCGGCATTGCAGACAACTCCTTCGATGTGGAGACTTCGCGAAAAGCGCAGGATTCTACGACCATGAAGAGCCAAACACCTAAATCTTGACGTGAAAATAGTTGTCGTGAGCCGAGCGCGGGCCAACTGTGGTATACTGGAATATTAATCTCTAGTTTCCGGAGTCTGACCGTGACTCAGCCGACTGGCTCGATCTATATCGTCGTAGCGCCCTCGGGGGCGGGTAAAACATCGCTGGTGGAGGCCTTGCTGGCCGCGGAGCCCACCGTGGAGTTGTCCGTGTCCTTCACGACGCGGGAGGCGCGTGAAGGGGAGGTGCACGGTACGCACTATCACTTCGTCGACCGGGAAATGTTCGAGACGATGATCGCTCGCAACGATTTTCTGGAGTACGCCGAGGTATATGGCAATTATTATGGGACGAGCGCCAGCTGGATTCGTTCCCGTTTGGCGGATGGCCGCGATGTTCTGCTCGAGATCGACTGGCAGGGCGCGCGTCAGGTACGCAAGTGCTTCCCCGAAGCGGTCAGCATTTTCATCATGCCGCCTTCGATCGAGGAGCTGGAGCGCCGTCTTCGCGGTCGCGCGAGCGACAGCGAAGAGGTGATTGCCCGGCGTCTGGCGGCGGCACGCTCCGAGATCGCCAAGGTGACGGAGTATGATTACATTGTGATTAATGATAACTTCGAACGAGCGAAGTCGGATTTGATCAGCATCGTACGCTCGCAGCGGTTGAAGTGCGCGGTACAGATCGCCCGCCATGCCCTGAAGTTGTCGCATATGAGAAGCCGCGACTGAGCCCTGGCTCGCGCGGCGGTTTTTGAGTTTGTTTCCGATTGACCTGAAATATTGAGAGGACACCATGGCCCGTATTACCGTTGACGATTGCCTGGATCGCATTTCCAACCGCTTCGATCTGACCCTGGCCGCCGCCTATCGCGCGCGCCAGGTGGCGTCCGGTGCCACGACCTTCGTGGACGGCGGCCGTCACAAACCGACCGTGGTGGCATTGCGCGAAATCGCTGCCGGCCACGTCGGCAAGGAACTGCTCAACCGCGGCAAGGCCTGAAACCGACCTTAGGCGCAGCCCCATGTGTTCAGATATTGTAGCGACGATAGACTATCGCGCCATTGTAGATGCCGATGCGGAAACTTTTTTCGCGGCGGCGGCGCGCTTTCTCAAGCCTGAAGACGTGCAGTTGCTGCATCAGGCGTTTGAACTCAGCCGGGAAGCGCACGAAGGGCAGACGCGCAAGAGCGGCGAACCTTACATCACGCATCCGCTGGCGGTGGCAACCATGCTCACCGAATGGCGGATCGACGTGCAGGGGCTCGCCGCGGCCTTGCTGCATGACGTACTTGAAGATACCGGGGTCAGCAAATCGACGCTGGCCGAGAAATTCGGTCGCACGATCGCGGATCTGGTCGACGGCTTGTCCAAGCTGGAACGGCTGGAATACCAGACCCGGGAAACGGCGCAGGCGGAGAATTTCCGCAAGATGGTCCTGGCGATGGCGCGCGATATCCGCGTCATCATCGTCAAGCTGGCCGACCGGCTGCACAATATGCGTACGCTGGATTCGATGCGCGAGGACAAGCGACGACGGATCGCCCTGGAAACGCTGGAAATCTACGCCCCTATCGCCAACCGCATCGGGTTGAACAAGGTGTATCGCGAGTTGCAGGATCTGGCCTTTCGTCATCTGCACCACCATCGTTACAACGTTCTGGCCAAGGCGGTGCGCGCAGCGCGCGGCAACCGCCGAGAAGTGGTCAACAAGATCCTGCAGGCCGTCAGCCAGAAACTGGTCGGCGGTAATATCGAGGCGGTCATCAAGGGCCGCGAAAAAAACCTCTACAGCATCTACAAGAAAATGCAGGAAAAGCACCTGTCGTTTTCCGAGGTGCTGGATATCTACGGTTTCCGCGTCGTGGTCAACGACATTCCCAGCTGCTACCTGGCGCTGGGGGCCCTGCACAGTCTGTACAAGCCCATTCCGGGCAAATTCAAGGATTACATCGCCATTCCCAAGGGCAACGGCTACCAGAGCTTGCATACCACCCTGTTCGGTCCCTATGGCACGCCGGTGGAAATGCAGATCCGCACGCGCGAGATGAACCGCGTGGCCGAAGCGGGGGTGGCATCGCACTGGATGTACAAGAGCGGCGACAGCGGGCTGGACACGGCCCAGCAGCGCACGCACCAGTGGCTGCAGAGCATTCTCGACATTCAGGCGGAAAGCGACGACGCCGTCGAGTTTCTCGAACATATCAAGATCGACCTGTTTCCTGACGAAGTCTATGTGTTCACGCCCAAGGGCCGCATCATGGTGCTGCCGCAGGGGGCGACGCCGGTCGACTTCGCCTACGCGGTGCATACCGACGTCGGTCATCGCTGCATCGCCTCGCGCGTCAATCACGCGCTGGTGCCCTTGCGCACCGAGCTGCGCAATGGCGACACCGTCGAAATCATTACCTCGACCCAGGCCAAGCCTAATCCGTCGTGGCTGAGCTTCGTGCAGAGCGGCCGTGCTCGTTCCTGCATCCGCAACTACCTCAAGAGCCTGCAGCGAACCGAGGCCGCACAGCTGGGCGAGAAACTGCTCAAGCAGGCGGTCGGGGCGCTTGCCGCCGCACCGGTGGCCATCGATGACGTCCTGCGCAGCGCCTATCTGGCCGCGTGGAGCGAAAAACACCAGAGCTTCGGCGATGTGCTGGTGGAAATCGGCGTCGGCAAGATGCTGCCGGTGGTGGTGGCGCGTCGTCTGATCGAACTCGCCGGCGCCCGTCTCGGCGAAGATCTGCATATCGCGCCGGTTGCGATCCGTGGCAACGAAGGCGGCTCGGTGCAACTGTCCAGCTGTTGCAATCCGATTCCGGGCGACGATATCGTCGGCGTGCTGACCAAGGGCCAGGGGCTGGTCGTGCACCGCGCCAGTTGTGCCAACAGCCGCCGCGTCGACCAGGACAAATTGTTGCCGGTTGCCTGGGATAACCAGAAGGGGCGCATGTTCGGCGTGACCATCAGCGTGCTCGCGCGAAACGAACGGGGGGCGCTGGCCGAGATCGCGACCGCCATCTCGCAGGCGGCCGCCAATATTGAAAGCGTCGACACGCAGGACACCCATGTCGGCGACGGTTTCATTCATATTCACTTCCGTCTTCAAGTCGACAATCTGTCGCATCTGGAGAAGGTGTTGGCGGGCGTGGAGCAAGTCAACGTCGTGCAACAGGCCGAGCGGCGCTAAGCGCTGTTGTAAAATGGCTGCAAAAGTGCGGCCTTTGCGCCACGGCGATGGCAGGGGGTGCGTCGTTTCTCTCGACAGCGGCCCGGCTTCGTTGTACAGTGTCGCCTCGCTTGGCTTGTGCCAGGCGCTTATTTCGCAGTCCGTTATCCGACACCGAGGGGGTGATTCCGTAGCCGGTACCGTGGCGCAAGCCCGGAACGGTGAGTCGTATCAGCTTTTTAAAAGCTCGTAGTATTGTTAAAATAAACGTTTACCAAGCGATCAGCTTTCAAGGTTAAGGATATACACGTAAATGCCTCATATTCGCGTTAAAGAGAATGAACCGTTCGAAGTCGCAATGCGTCGTTTCAAGCGCGCCGTCGAAAAGACCGGCCTGCTGACTGAACTGCGTGCCCGCGAGTTCTACGAAAAGCCGACTACCGAACGCAAGCGCAAGCACGCTGCCGCCGTGAAGCGCCACTACAAGCGCATCCGCAGCCAAATGCTGCCGCCGAAGCTCTACTAAACGCTTCGTCACTCCGGCAATCGAGCATGACCGCAGGTTAACCCTGCGGTTTTGCCGTTTGTACGTTCCGAATTACCGTTGCGAGTCCGACATGAGCCTGAAAATTCGAATCTCCGACGACATGAAAGTCGCCATGAAGGCGCGCGATAGCGCTCGCCTGTCCGCCATTCGCCTCCTTCTCGCCGCCATCAAGCAGCGCGAAGTCGACGAGCGGATCGAACTGGACGACGCGGGCGTCGTCGCCGTCATCGACAAAATGCTCAAGCAGCGCCGCGATTCGGTGTCGCAGTATCTGGCAGCCAAGCGCCAGGATCTGGCCGACAAGGAATCGTTCGAAATGGATGTGCTGATGGCCTATTTGCCGCAGCAACTGACCGAGAGCGAAATCGACGACCTCATCGCCGCCGCCGTTGCCGCCACCGGTGCCGCCACCGGTGCCGCCTCGGCCCGCGACATGGGCAAGGTGATGGGACTGCTCAAGCCGCAAATGGCCGGCCGCGCCGATATGACGGTGGTCAGCGCCCGCATCAAGGCGCATTTTGCAGCCTGAGCGTTTGTTCGCCGTCGGCAAGCGATGATTCCCCAGGATTTCGTCGATCAACTGCTGACCCGCGTCGATATCGTCGACGTGGTGGACCGTTACGTCCCGCTCAAGCGCGGCGGGCAGAACTATCTGGCTTGTTGCCCGTTTCACAAAGAAAAGTCGCCTTCGTTCACCGTCAGTCCGAGCAAGCAGTTCTATCACTGCTTCGGCTGCGGCGCCCACGGCTCGGCCATCGGCTTCGTCATGGAATATCAGGGGCTGGGCTTCGTCGAAGCCGTCAAGCTGCTGGCCGAAGGCATTGGCATGCAGGTGCCCGAATCGGTCGGTCGGCAACCGGCCGAAGAGCGCCAGGCGCGCGAGCGCAAGATGTCGCTGGAACAGGCGATGCAGCGGGCGGCGGACTATTACAAGCAGCAGCTGAAGAGCGCGGTCGATGCGATCGGCTACCTCAAGGGGCGCGGGCTGAGTGGCGAAATCGCCGCACGCTTTGGACTGGGTTTTGCGCCCGGGCAGTGGCAGAACCTGGAGGCGGCTTTCGACAACTATGACGATGCCTTGCTGGTCGAAGGCGGGCTGGTCATCGTCAACGAAGAAGGCCGCCGCTACGACCGCTTTCGCGAGCGGGTGATGTTCCCTATCCGCAACCAGCGCGGGGCCATCATCGGCTTCGGTGGTCGCGTGCTGGGCAAGGGCGAACCGAAGTACCTGAACTCTCCGGAGACGCCGCTGTTCGAGAAGGGCCGCGAGTTGTACGGGCTGTACGAGGCGCGCCAGGCGATTCGGGCCAAGAATCGCGTGCTGGTGGTCGAAGGGTATATGGACGTGGTGGCATTGGCCCAGTTCGGTATCGAGTACGCCGTGGCCACGCTCGGAACCTCGACCAGCGGCGAGCACGTGCGCAAGCTGATGCGTCACGCCGATCATGTCTATTTTTGTTTCGACGGCGATAGCGCCGGGCAGAAAGCCGCGTGGCGGGCGCTGGAAAACAGCCTGCCGCAGCTGGTCGACGGCAAGTCATTGCATTTTTTGTTTCTCCCGGAAGAACACGATCCGGACAGTTATATCCGCGCCAGCGGCAGCGAAGCGTTCGAGACACTTCTCGAGCAGCAGAGCCTGCCGCTGTCGTCGTATTTCACACGCGAGCTGACGCGGCGCGTGGAGCTGGACACGCCGGAGGGGAAGGCCGATCTGATTCGTCAGTCGGCCCCCCTGCTGGCGCAAATAGGCGCTCCGGCGCTGGGCTTCATCATCAAAAAAAGGCTGGCCGAACTGGCCGGCGTGGATGTCGATGACTTCGACAGACTGGTGGGCCTGAAGAAACCGGAGCGCAAGGGGCGGCGCGAGTACCGTCTGCCGGAGGAGTCCAACCGGCAGGTCAATACGTCGATCATCCGCAAGCAAGTGAAGTGGTTGCTGATGAACCCCACGTGGGCCAACGATGTCGAAATGCCGGATAGTCTGACTTTGTCGGATGAACTGGCCTGCTTTGCCATGCTGGCGGAACGCGCCCAGCAGAGCGAAGCGCCGACAACGGCCCAACTGGTCGAGTGCATTCGCGGAACCCCGTACGAGGGGTTGGTCGATAGTGTGCTGCAGCAGGCCATGCAGGACCCGGAGGAGTTCGCCTCGCCCGACGAGGACGACCGCAATCAGTTTCGCGACGGAAACCAGCGTTTGCTGCAACTCATTCGCGCGGCCGAATTGGGGCGGTTGATCCAGAAGTCACGCAGCGAGCGGCTGAGTCCGGAGGAATCGCATCTCATGCGCGAGCTGCTGGTCAGGCCGGGTTGACTACCGGCCAGACAGGACTCGCGCCTTGGTGATATACTTAACTGTTTTTTTCGGCATTTTTTCAAGCAGGAAGCGAAATGGCGGCCTCTCCCGAAAATCAAAAGGATGTACAGGACAACGAACAAGGTTCGATGAGCCTGGAAGAACAGCGCAAACGGTTGCGCCAGTTGATTGCCCTGGGCAAGGAACGTGGTTACCTGACCTATGCGGAAATCAACGATCACTTGCCGGAAGACGTGTCCGACGCCGAGCAGATCGAAAACATCGTCACCATGATCAGTGGCCTGGGCATCCAGGTTTATGACGAAGCTCCGGATGCCGACACCCTGCTCATGTCCGACGCCGCACCGGCGGTCGCGGACGAAGATGCCGTGGAAGAGGCGGAAGCAGCGCTGTCTTCGGTCGACTCCGAATTCGGCCGCACGACCGATCCGGTGCGCATGTATATGCGCGAGATGGGCTCGGTCGAACTGCTGACGCGCGAAGGCGAAATCGAAATCGCCAAGCGCATCGAAGACGGTTTGAAGTTCATGATCCAGGCGATCTCCGCCTGCCCGGGGACCATCTCCGAAGTGCTCGAGTTGATCGAGCGCGTGGCCAAGGAAGAAATCCGGGTGGATGAAGTCGTCGATGGCTTCATCAATCCCGATGGCGAGGCGGCGGAAGAGGTTCCCCCTCCCTTCGTCGAACCGGTGGTCGAGGAAGAACTGGCGGCCGAAGAAGAAGAGAGCGACGACGAGACCGACGCCGATGCCGAAGCCGCTGCGCTGACGCTGGCCAATCTGGAAGAACTCAAGCAGCAGGCGCTCGAACATTTCGCCGGCGTGCGCATGCTGTTCGACAAGATGGTCAAGGAGCTCACCAAGAACGGTTCGCAGAGCAAGATCTACCAGGAGCTGCAGGCTGCGATCACCGAAGAGTTCATGCGCGTCCGTTTCTCGACCCGGCAGATCGAAAGTCTGTGCGAATCGCTGCGTAGCCGCGTCAACGAAATCCGCGCGATCGAACGCGATATCCAGGATATCTGTGTGACCCGCGTACGCATGGATCGCTCTCATTTCATCAAGGGCTTTCCTGGCAACGAGACCAATCTCGAATGGGTCGAGCGCGAGATAGCGTCCGGCAAGTCGTGGTCGGAGGCGCTGACCCGCTTCCAGTACGCGATCATCGAGAAGCAGAGCAAGCTGGCTTCGCTGCAGGAAAAGGCGATGCTGACGATCAAGGAGCTGAAGGAAATCAACCGGCAGATGTCGTCGGGCGAATCCAAGGCCCGCCGCGCGAAGAAGGAAATGATCGAGGCCAACCTGCGCCTGGTGATTTCCATCGCCAAGAAGTACACCAACCGCGGTCTGCAGTTCCTCGATCTGATCCAGGAAGGCAATATCGGCCTGATGAAGGCGGTGGACAAGTTCGAATACCGTCGCGGCTACAAGTTCTCGACCTATGCGACGTGGTGGATCCGCCAGGCGATCACGCGCTCCATCGCCGACCAGGCACGCACCATCCGCATTCCGGTGCACATGATCGAAACCATCAACAAGATGAATCGTATCAGTCGCCAGATCCTGCAGGAATCGGGGCGCGAGCCGGACCCGGCCGAGCTGGCCGAGCGCATGGAAATGCCCGAGGAGAAGATCCGCAAGATCATGAAGATCTCCAAGGAACCGATCTCGATGGAAACGCCGATCGGCGACGACGATGACAGCCATCTCGGCGACTTCATCGAAGACGCGGTCACGCTGGCACCGTCGGACGCGGCCATGTACTCGAGCCTGAAAGACGCGACCAAGGAAGTGCTCGACACGCTGACGCCGCGCGAAGCCAAGGTGCTGCGCATGCGTTTCGGCATCGACATGAACACCGACCACACCCTCGAGGAAGTCGGCAAGCAGTTCGATGTCACGCGCGAACGGATTCGTCAGATCGAAGCCAAGGCCTTGCGCAAGCTGCGCCATCCGACCCGTTCGGAGCGTCTGCGCAGCTTTCTCGATAATGAGCCCGGCGGCCAATAATTTGATATAATGCGCAGCTCAGGGCCTTTAGCTCAGTTGGTTAGAGCAGAGGACTCATAATCCTTTGGTCATCGGTTCAAGTCCGATAGGGCCCACCAGTAAAACAACGGCTTGCAAGCGATTGCAGGCCGTTTTTCATTGCGTTTTTTTAGCTGGTAGGCATCTGGTAGGCGATGGGTGGTATTTCGAATGGTTTGTTCAGGTCACGTGCTCATCTTTGCTGTTTAATTTCGTGATAGAAATAAAGTCCGAGTGCCTTCGGAGATGGAGGGTGGGATGGCTGATTTGATCGCAGTCGTAAAGGTAGTTGGACCCTTTCTCAAAAAAATCTACAAGCCCCTGAAGTTCTACCATGACCTCAAAACGGCACAGCCAATGACATTTACCATCGGCACCCAGACAGAGGTTGGGTCTATGCTTTTCACGACAGGCCGCGTGATCTCCATCAACCTGTGTCAGGTCGTGATTGACGGATACCAGGTTGATGCCCCTCAGACGACCCACGGTAAATTTACCATCAAGCTGCATTCGATCTGTGGCATCAGCCATTACGCTCGAAGAGACGAATGACAAGACGATTGGCTATGGAATAATTGGTTTCGGCGTCAATGACTTACGATCAAGGGGTTGTGAGGTCGCCGTACGATGGCGTTGTCTAGCAACGGTGTTCACGTTGCTGAGGTTGAGCCGGACGAACCTCTCTTCCTCGGAATCGTGAATGCTGCTTTCATCGACAGTCACGATCACGCCGCTCGAAACGAGTGTTTTGAGAACGACATCCCTCAGGGGGTGTCAGCATTTCCGTGTTTAGGGCGAATTGAATTTCACACGTGATGCTGAATGAAACGATCACCGTAAAGGATAGCGAATTGGTTCATGGCTGTCTTCCAGTCATGCGCCGCACGGCTCCAGTTGGCGGTGATGTTGCGCAGGGCCAGCCAGATCAGCTTCGTGGCCGCTTCATCGTTCGGGAAGTGCCCCCGGGTTCTGATGATCTTGCGTAATTGCGTGTTGACGTTCTCGATCGCATTGGTCGTGTAAATCACCTTGCGCACCGTCGGCGGGAACGCGAAGAACGGGATGACGCGATCCCAGGCGCTACGCCAGGGGGGCCTGTCCGAATTTCTGTCCCCACTCGCCTTCACTGAAGGCCTCCAGTTCCGCCTCGGCCGCTTCCGCGCTCGGGGCGGTTTAGATCGGGCGAATGGCGACGGCCAACGCTTTCCGGTCTTTCCAGCTCGCGTAGTCGAGGCTGTTGCGGATCAGATGGACGATGCATGTCTGCAACGTGGTCGCAGGGAAGACGGCGGCCAGCGCCTCCGGCATGCCCTTGAGACCGTTGGTGACGGCAATCAGGATGTCGTTGACGCCGCGCGTCTTGAGGTCGTTGAAGACCTTCATCCAGAATTTGGCGCCCTCAGTGCCTTCGATCCAGAGACCGAGAATGTCGCGGGAACCATCGGTCCGCACGCCCAGCGCCAAATAAACGGCTTTGTTGCGCACAACGGCATCCTCGCGGATTTTGACCCGCAGCGCATCGAAGAACACGACGGGGTAAAGAATGTCGAGCGGACGCGACTACCAGGCAACGACTTCGGCCATCACCTCTTCGGTAACCGAACTGATGAAGTCCGGCGACACGGTGGTGCCATACTGCTCCTGCAGAAAGCCCTGAATTTCACGGACGGTCATACCCCGGGCGTACATGGCGAACGGACATTGACCATAGACGGATCCAAGGTCTACTCTCGGCTGAAGCGGTCATATCGTTACCGACGGCTGTTGGTCGTAAGCAGACTCAAAACCCCAGTGATCTTCGTGTTCGGGCGGAGTGAAAGACGCTAGGTGAGGCCGACGTCTGTGCAAAAATTGAACATTTATCTCCCTCTCTGGATAACCCAGAATCAATAGAGTAAGGGAAGGGGTTCCATAGGAGAATTCATGACGAATGACCTGCCTGAAGGGCACGATCAAAACCAAACAGTCTCAGAACAAAAGGGCATTCTACGTAATCTTCTGGCCGATATCCTAACGGTATCGCGGGAGGTTCGAATTCTACTGCTCGGACAATTTTTCATGAACGTCTCCACGTTCACGGCTTTCCCCCTCATGGCCGTGTACATGGCGCAGCATCTCAAGTTTTCCTCTGCCGAGATCGGAACGGTTCTCACCATTCACCTCGTTGCCGGGCGGGTATTACCTATCGTTACCGGCCCCCTAGCTGACCGCTTTGGTTTTCGAACACTGATGGTGCTGGGCCTAGCGCTGCGGGCGCTAGGCTTTCTTTACTTCGCCATTATTTCCGGTCCCGCTCTGATCGCGCTGACTACCTTGGCTATAGGCCTGGGAACCGCTTTATACGAATCTGCAGTCTACGGCATCTTTGGACGTCAACCACCACAGATCGTAGTAAGAATCTTTGTGCTCAACAACCTACTGCTGAATCTGGGGGTGGTCGTTGGCCCCATGCTAGGCGCTGCACTACTGTTCTTCAATCCGGTCGCGCCCTTCTATGCAAGTAGTGTTTTTTTCGCGAGTTTGGCTCTTGGGTGCATTCGCTTCGGCCACTTCGACCGATTGTACGTCAGCCGCTCCTCGATCATTGATAGCTGGAAAGCCGTTTTCCAAGACAAAGTATTTCTGTTGTTTTTATTTGCCACGTTCGCTTGGTGGTTCCTGTTTTCCCAGTTGTTTGTGCTATTTCCGCTGATGGCAACCAAACTGGCCGGGTCAGAAGTCGGTGCCAGTGCGGTATTCGTTACGAATGGCATCGCTGGGTTGCTGTTTGTCGGTCTGTCCCTTGTGATCTTCAAGTGGGTATCAAAGCACGGTGTTTTGCTCGGCTGCTATATCGCGCTAATGGGTCTGTACTCGGTAGCTGGATTTGGTAAAGGCTTGACCTGGCTACTGATGGTTATTGCTCTCTATACGTTGGTCGAAACACTCATCCTGCCTGCCATCGAGTCGATCACCGCCGATCTGGCTCATGACGGAAAGCAGGCGACATTTTTTGGCGCAATCAGCCTCTCATGGGGGCTTGGCGGAGGCCTCGGCAACTACGTAGGTAGTTGGCTAGCGATGAGCGATATGAATAGGATCGAGGTGTGGGGCGTGCTCGCTGGCGCGGCTGGGCTTGGAGTATTGCTCACTCTCTTGTTTAATCGAGTCTCAGCGCGGCAATGAACTGCTAGGGAAGGTCTGAACAAGTCCCGGTCTTCCGGTTAAAATCAATCATCCCACCGCATCAAGGACTGGCGATGAGCAAGCAACTGAGCTTTACCGATCTCGAACAGACCGCGAAGAAGAAACAGACCCGTCGAGAAATCTTCCTCGCCGAAATGGGCAAGGTCATGCCGTGGGACAAACTCGAAGCAGCCATCGAACCGTTCTATCCCAAAGCGGGTAATGGCCGGCGTCCGTATCCGTTATCGAGCATGCTACGTATTTATTGCCTGCAACAGTGGTATTCGTTGTCCGCCCCCTTCGATGGAAGAGAGCTTGTACGAGATTGCATCCATGCGGCATTTCGCACTGATCAATATCGACGCGGTTCCTGATGAAACCACGCTACTGCACTTTCGCCACCTGCTGGAGAAACACCGCCTGACCGAAGCCCTGTTCGCCACGATTAACCAATACCACGCGGCCAAGGGCTTGACCCTCAAGCGGGCATGTACTGAATTTAATGTGATGGTCAGCCTGACCTAAACAGCCCAGCAGGCGTCAAACCTACTAGGCTGTTTTTTCATCTTAGCGGAGGTGCATCATGGCAACCGTCACCCTCATCGGCCTGGATATCGGCAAGAACAGCTTTCACCTGATCGGACACGACCAGCACGGCCATCCCATTCTCAAGAAGCAGTTTAATCGTACCCTTTTGCTCGGCTTCCTTGCCAATCACTCGGCCTGCCGCATAGTGATGGAAGCCTGCTGCGGCGCTCATTGGCTGGTGCGCAAGCTCCAGAGTTTTGGTCATCGGTTCAAGTCCGATAGGGGCCACCAGTAAAACAATGGCTTGCAGAGAAATCTGCAAGCCGTTTTTTATTTTTGTGGCTGTCGTGTACTTGCTATGTACTCACTGACGCTCAACGCTTCCTCTGATTGAGAAGGGCGGGAATAAAAGTAAGCTGGTAAAACGCTTTGCTGCCTCAGTGGTTTTAAGATAACCCCGCGGGGGAGCGAGTATGCTGATGGCGAGGCGGCATCGGTCAAAGGTGTGTCCGAACCCGCTCTTTGAACGGTCCCGGTTCAATCTCATTAGGCCGTGTTTGTCGCTTCAGCGAATAATCCCCCGGGGGCTATCGGGCGAGTGGGAGTCCCTACGTGCCCAGCTATCCGTCAGGCCGCGACCTTGAAGCGAGAGAGGATCGTGTTCAGGGTCGTGACTTCGCCTCTGAGGTCTTCCGCTGAGGTCGACGTAGCCTGGGTACTGGCACTGGTCTCTTCTGTCATTTGGGCCACCCGCTCGATTTGCTGGGCAATATTGTTACTGGCCTGGGATTGCTCGCGCATCGCCCCGGATATCTCGCTGACCTGATCGACCACTGTGCTGGTGCTGCCAAGAATTTTTTCAATGGCGGCTGTGGCTTGTTCCGCCTGGGTAACACCGGCGTTGACCTGGCCCACGACCTGCTGCATGGAAGCGACAGTGAGCTCCGCTCCGGTCTGGATCGCTCCAATCATGCCGCTGATTTCCTGGGTCGAGGCCGCCGTGCGCTCCGCAAGTTTACGGACCTCATCTGCGACAACGGCGAAGCCTCTACCCGTGTCGCCTGCTCTGGCGGCTTCGATGGCGGCATTCAGTGCCAAAAGATTGGTCTGCTCAGCAATATCACGGATCACGCCGACGACGGCATCGATTCGGGCTGTCTGGCCTTTGAGTTCATCAATCCTGGCCGAGGCTTCCATTACCGTATCCGACGTGGAACGAATGGCGGCGATGGTGCCGCTGATGACATGGCTTCCGTCGCGTGCATCGGAGCCTGCTTGACTACCACTGCCGTTGGCTTGTTCCGCGCGGTCAGCGACGTGGGTGACACTGACCGTCATTTCCTCTACTGCTGCTGACATGCTGGATGTAGCTTCGCTGACCTGCTGGGTCGCTTTTGACATTTCAAGAGAAGCATTCGCGACGCTATGTGCATGGCTACTGATGTTATTGCCGACCTGTTGGACCTGGATGAAGGCCTCTTGCAGGGTTCCCAGTAGGTGGTTGACCGCTGATACTGTCTGGCTGATTTCGTCTTTGCCTCTGGTTGCGATGCGCTGGGTGAAGTCGAGGCTGGAGGCCGCATTTGTAATGCCCCCGCGCAGTGTTTCGAGCGGTTTTTTAATCTGGTTGACCAGCCAGATACCGCCGATGAGCAGAACAATGGCCGTGATGATCAACACCGTCATCAGCAAGGTGCGGCTTGTCACCATCATCGCTGTGATATCTTTCTGGCCGTTATCAGAAAGCAGATGATTGTAATTATCCGCTTTGTCGACGGCTTGGACGGCAACCGCCGACAATGGAGTGACCTCTTTATCGAGTAAGTCACGCGCTTCATCGAGTTTACCCTGATCGGATAGCTGAAGCAGCGCAGGAAGCGCTGCATAGAATTTTTCTATTCCAGCCGCTGCAGCATCGATGTTGGAACGATCCTGGTCGTCGGTAATCAGGTTTTTTCTATAGTTTTCTATCCCTTTGCTGACTGCTTCCTGGCTTACCTCGACAGCTTTCCTTTGATTATTTTTTTCTTCTTTGCTGCTTGCCAGCATGTGTTTCAGAACTGCGCGGCGGGCATCAGCAAGCTTGTAGTGAATATCCGTTACTTGTGTGACTGATGGGACCAGATTCAATGCAATGTCGTCCACCGACTGATGGATACGGGTCAACTGGTAAAAGGTGATCGTGGCATTCAGAAGCAGTCCGAATAGGCCGAAGCCCAGGAGCAGGTAGAGTTTGGAGGATATTTTCATGGCATTCCTTTTTGTTGTCTGAAGTGACGAGTCACTACATTATACTTGTAATACTTGGTGTAAATACTTTACACACAAGTAATGCCAGTCACTATACCGTGCTTGTAAAATTCAGCGTGAATACTTTACTTCACGGGTGCCCGGGATCACCCGTTTTACCCCGCTCTGCCGGCGCTGGCGCAGCCCGCACAGCAATCCGATCGTCAACCAGTGCATCAGGAGAACACGTACGATGGGCCACCTGCCCATGGTCAGTGCCGCGGCCTCCTGACAAGCCAATCCGGTGGGCCGATGCCCGTGTAGCTGGAGCGTTCCGGCCCGGAGGAGAATCCAGACCCGGTGCTTGATCGCGGGTATAGTGCTTTTTATGGTGGTCGATCCCCGAGCTGGGAAACCGCCATCCACCTGGGTGCCGAATTCATGGATCGAACCGAACTGTCCACCGCCGACTGGGTCGTGCGAGACGCCCAAGCAGGGCGAGTCGAGCGAATCGAGGCCTGGTTCGGCGGTCATGGCTACGATCCGCACCGCCACGATACCTACTCGATCGGTCGCACACTCTCTGGCGTGCAGAGCTTTCACTATAAGGGCGTACTGCGCCACGGCATGCCGGGAAACACGCTGATACTGCATCCGGATGAACTGCATGACGGCATGGCGGGAACAGAGGCGGGTTTTCGCTACCGCATGGCCTATGTCGATCCGGCCCTGATTCAGCAAGTCCTGGGGGGGGAGCCGTTGCCCTACATCGCCGGCGGGCTGTCGAACGATCTTCGTCTGTATCGGGCCAGTGAATCTTTTGTACAGGCAATGGATCATCCGCTCGACGCGCTGGAAGAACAGGACGCCCTGTTCGATTTGGCGACCGCATTACGGGCGGTTGCAGGCAAACCGCGCGGGCGCAAGCGTCTGGATTATCGTGCTGCCGAGCGGGCAAGGGAATTCATCATGTCAAATCTCCACCTCGGCATTACCCTGGAGATGCTGGAGCGCGCTAGCGGGCGCGAACGCTGGAGTCTCTCCCGTGACTTCAGGGTCTTGTATGGCACCAGCCCTTATCGCTTCGTTACCTTGCGCCGTCTTGATCATTTCCGCGCATTGATCCTGGATGGATTCACGCTGGTGGATGCCGCGCTGGCGGCGGGCTTTCATGACCAGAGCCATATGACAAGGCATTTCACGCGTTGCTATGGCGTCCCCCCCTCGCGTTGGCTGGAGCGCATTCGAGTGCAGCGGCAACGTGCAGGATCGTACAAGAACGCCCTGGAGCTCCTCCCTTATGCTGACGATTCCCGTTAATAGAGGACTCGACATGGACCATTCCCGCAACGAACCGAACTTGCAAGCCGTGAACCTGGCGCACAAAGTCTCACTCATCGATCAGCCGTGGAGCCCGCGGGTTGTCGCCGAGATGAACGACTACCAGTTCAAGGTCGTGCGCATAGAAGGCGAGTTCATCTGGCACTCCCACCCCGAGACCGATGAGGCATTTCTCGTGATCGGGGGAACGCTGCGTATCGACCTGCCCCATGGCTGCGTCTACGTCGGCCCGGGCGAGTTGTACGTCGTTCCGCGAGGCGTGGAGCACAGGACTGCAGCAGAGGGTGAGGCCAGACTCATGATGATCGAACCCCGCGGGATACTGAATACGGGGCATGAAGGTGGAGAGCGCACGGCCGATAACGACGTTTGGATCTGAGGGCGCGAGCCCTGCTTATTCATGCCGCCAGTCGAATCATTTCGCCGGTTTCATGCAACGATAGAGAGCGGCGCTCCTGGCGCGTCGGCGGCAGCAAGGACACGGGGCGGCCGCCGACGCGTTCGCATCGGGCCGACCCGGTCTGCGACAGCGCATCTGACATGGCTGCCATCGCCGGCATCGCTACCCGCCTGTCGGCTGAACGGCTGCTTCGCGGCAATGCCGGGCGGCTTCGCGCAGGGGGAATGCAAAACGCCCCCTCCGTGAGGGGGCGCGTGCTTGAAGCGGGGCATCCGCCGGCCGCGGGTTCATCGCGATCGAATCATATTCGATAATGTCCAAGCGTCTCGATCTGGCTGCGCGCAAGGTGATCCAGGCGCGTGGCGCTTTGAGCGGTATGCTGTGCCGCAGCGCTCGACTGCTCCGACATCTGTGCGGTCTGTTCGACCTGAGAGGCAATACTGTTGCTGGCAACGCCCTGCTCGCGGATGGCGGCTGAAATGGCACTGATGCTCTGAGTCGCTGCCGAGACGTTATCCCCGATGCGCCGGATCGCCTGATCGGCATCGTCGGCACGGGCCACACCGGTTTCGACCAGTTGTTCCGCCGTCTTCATCTCGTTCGTGGCCTGCTGCGCTTTTGCGACCATGGCTTCGATGGTGGTGGAAATTTCCTGGGTCGATTTGGCGGTCCGCTCGGCCAGTTTGCGCACTTCGTCGGCTACCACGGCGAACCCGCGCCCGGTCTCGCCGGCGCGCGCCGCTTCGATGGCTGCATTGAGTGCGAGCAGGTTGGTCTGGTCGGCAATGTCGCGAATGACATCGATCACGGCACGGACCTTTCCACTATCCGCTTCCAGCTCATGGATGCTGGTGGCGGATATCTTGACGACGGATGAAATTTCGTGAATGTCCTTGATCGTTTGTCCTATGGTGCTGGAGCCCTCATCGACCAGCTTGCCGGCTTCTGCGGCACCGTCATTCGTGGCTCGTGCCTGATCTGCAACGTGGTTCACGCTGACCGTCATTTCTTCGACGGTTGCGGCCATATTGGCTGCCGACTCGCTCTGGGCCGCCGAGGCGGATGAAACTTGGCCCGCGGTTTGCGACAGTTCCTGCGATGCGCTGGCGACCTGATGCGCGCCATCGAGAAGGCTTTTCAGACTGCTCTGCATCCCCTCCAGAAGCGTGTTGAATGCCTGGGCGGTACGACCGATCTCATCGTTGCCGGAGACCTTGGCGCGGGTGGTGAAATCCCGGGATGCGCTGACGTGTTCCAGTGTGGCCTGTATGCCTTCCAGGCCGCCGCGGATGCTGCGGTAGAGATGGGCGGCAAGCAGCCCGGAGGCGATGAACACCCCGCCGATGATGATGGCCGACAGCAGCAGCGCCTGCTGGTATTGCTGCGTACTTTCTTTTGCTGCCGCATCAGCCAGATCGGTGTTGAATTTGTAGTGATCTTCCAGCGCCTTGGTCAGGTTGTCGGCAACCTGGCGCCCCTGAACCAGCAGTTGTTCGACGGCGTCCTGGGTTTTCCCTGCCTTCGATAGCGCTATGGCCCTGTCGCGAACCGTGCGGTACTGGCTTGCGGCCGCTTTGTCGATATCCAGGAGCTGTTTGTCGGCATCGTTCGAGAGGTCATTGGCCAGATAGTCGGCCATGGCGGCGTCGAACGCTTTGTCGGCGTCGGCGATCGAGGCAAGTTCCGCCGCTTTTTGCGTGGCTTCTGTCGTCAAGATGTACTTCAGGACGTTCACGCGCATAGTGGTCAGCGCTTGCTTCGAATCGTTCATGACTTTCAGGCTGGGAACGGTGTTGACTTGAAAGTAGTCGAGCCGTGACTGAGCCTGACGCAGTTGCCAGACGCCATAGCCGCCGACGGCCAGCATTCCCAGGAGGGCGATGGAAAGAGTGATGAAAAGTCTTTTCGTGATGGTCATCGTTATTATTCCCCGGAGGATCTAATGATTCTGACGGAACTGACTCACCGCTCCTTATCGGGTGTGGGACTGTGTGGCAAGGCCGGCTTTCGATAGGGGCATGCCCTGAACGGCTGTCGTTGCGTTAGTTCCAATTCGCAGCTTGTAGTTGCACCTTATAGCTATAGGATATTCTTATCTATTGTCTAGCCGGCAGTAACAGGTAGCGACGAGGTGACCGCCGGCACCGCCCTTGTGTGCCTGGGTGGCTCCGCCGGGCAGCGCGAGTGGCGCTGGCCGGGGCTGCCATATCGAAGATAGAGCGCAATTGTGGTCGGCGCGCTCGTGCAGCAAGGGCAAGTGGCCCCGATTGCTGTAGGCAAAAGTTCACTTGTCATCCGGTCTGGCCCGCCTTAGCGTCTGCGATGGACGGTTTTCGTCGTGACGTGATTAAGGAAGGAGCGGCACATGCATGCAGCCAAGAAAATCCAGCGCCTCCTTGATGAAGGAAAAGATCCGGAGCAGGTCGCGATACTTGTCGATCTGGCCTGTGCGTTGGGGAAGGGGGGCGCTTTCGATTTGTCTGCGCTGTACACGATCGATATGGCTTACTTCAAGCTGGGGATGGATCTGCTTGGCGAATGGCGGCTCGGACAGCACATCAGCGCACGCGGCAAGGTGCTCGAGCAGCTGCAAGCGGCAGGTAAACAGAAAAAGAAAATAGCCCGCAACGGCGGTGAGGTCGGAGGCCCGGCCTAGCGCGCGGCGTTACGCGTGCCCGAAAAAGCGCCACGGCATGCCGTGGCGCTTTCGTGTTGCCGCGATGGCACCGCTAGCCGTGTTTCGCCTCCGCCGAGAAGAAGACCGGGCAGGACTCGCCTTCGCGCTCTTCCAGCAAGGCCAGTTGCTGTTTGTTGTGATGTTGATAAGCGCGTTGCCATGCCGACTGGCGCAGGGCCGGCATCACCTGTACCGCAGTGACTTTGAATTCCGGACAATGCGTGGCCCAGTCCGAGTTGTCGGTGGTGATCACATTGGCACCGGAGTCGGGATAGTGGAAGGTGGTGTAGACCACGCCCGGTTCGACGCGTTCGCTGACCCGTGCCCGCAGTACGGTCTCGCCGGCGCGGCTCTTGATGCAGGCCCAGTCGCCATCCTCGATGCGCCTTTCTTCCGCGTCGACGGGATGGATTTCCAGCCGGTCTTCGGTATGCCACCGTGTGTTCTCGGTGCGGCGCGTGAGCGACCCGACGTTGTACTGCGACAGGATGCGCCCTGTCGTCAGGATCAGCGGATAGCTGGGCGTCACTTTTTCATCGGTCGCCAGGTATTGCGTGATCACGAACATACCCTTGCCGCGCACGAAAGCGTCGACATGCATGGTCTCCGTCCCCGCGGGGGCGGCCGCATTGCAAGGCCATTGCACGCTGCCCATCCGGTCGAGCAGTTCGTAGCTGACTCCGGCGAAGCCGGGCGTCAGGCTCGCGATTTCGTCCATGATTTCAGACGGGTGCCGATAGTTCATCGGGCAGCCGAAAGCCTGGGCCAGCCGCTGCGTGACCTGCCAGTCGGCGTAGCCGGCCAGCGGCTCCATCACCTTGCGCACGCGCGAGATGCGGCGTTCGGCATTGGTGAATGTGCCGTCCTTTTCCATAAAGGATGAGCCTGGCAGAAAGACATGGGCGTACTTGGCGGTTTCGTTCAGGAATATGTCCTGCACCACCACGCATTCCATCGCCGCCATCGCCGCAGTCACATGCTGGGTGTTCGGGTCGGACTGAACGATGTCTTCGCCTTCGACGTAGAGGGCCTTGAACTCGCCGGCCAGCGCGGCATCGAACATGTTCGGAATGCGCAGTCCGGGTTCGGCCGAGAGTGCGACTCCCCATGCGCGTTCGAACAGCCTGCGCGTCGCGCCATCGGAGACATGGCGATAGCCGGGGAATTCGTTCGGGAACGAGCCCATGTCGCAGGAGCCCTGGACATTGTTCTGTCCGCGCAGCGGGTTGACGCCGACGCCGTCGCGCCCGATATTGCCGGTGGCCATCGCCAGGTTGGCGATACCCATGACCATGGTCGAGCCCTGGCTATGTTCGGTCACGCCGAGACCGTAGTAGATGGCGGCGTTGCCGGCTTGTGCGTACAGGCGAGCCGCCGCTCGGATTTTATCGGCCGCCACCTGGGTGATTTCCGCGAGTGCTTCCGGGGAGTTTTCCTCGCGCGCCACAAAAATCTTCCAGTCGGCGAACGAACGTCCGTCGCAGCGCTCGTCGATGAAATCCAGATCGAGCAGCCCTTCGGTGACGATCACATGGGCGAGCGCGGTGATCATGGCGACATTGGTGCCGGGCCTGAGCGCCAGGTGCAATTCGGCCGCGACATGCGGCGCGCGCACCAGATCAATGCGGCGCGGATCGATCACGATCAGGCGGGCGCCTTCGCGCAAGCGCTTTTTCAAGCGCGAGGCGAATACCGGATGACCGTCGGTCGGATTGACGCCGATGAGCATGATCACGTCGGCCGTGTCCACCGACTTGAACGACTGGGTGCCGGCCGAGGTACCGTAGGTCTGTCCGAGGCCATAGCCGGTTGGCGAGTGGCATACCCGGGCGCAGGTGTCGACGTTGTTGTTGCCGAAACCGGCGCGTATCAGCTTCTGTACCAGATACGCTTCTTCGTTGCTGCAGCGCGAAGAGGCGATGCCGCCTATCGAATTCTGGCCATAGCGGTTCTGGATGCGCCTGAATTCGCCGACGGTATAGTCGATCGCCTCATCCCAACTGACCTCGCGCCATGGTTCGTGGATGCTTTTCCGTATCATCGGCTTGGTGATGCGGTCGGGGTGGGTGACGAAACCCCAGGCGAAGCGGCCCTTGACGCAGGCGTGGCCCTCGTTGGCGCGACCTTCTTTCCACGGCACCATGCGCACCACCTCCTGACCCCGCGTTTCGACGCGAAAGCCGCAGCCGACGCCGCAATAGGCACAGGTGGTCACGGTTGCCCGCTCGGGCAGGCCGTATTCGAGCACGGTCTTCTCCAGCAAGGCTCCGGTCGGGCAGGCGGCCACGCAGGCACCGCAGGACACGCATTCCGACTCCATATAAGACTGCTTCACGCCCGGCGTCATGCGTCCGGCAAAACCGCGACCGCTTACGGTCAATGCAAAACTGCCCTGCACCTCTTCGCAGCTGCGGACACAGCGATTGCACATGATGCAACGGGAGGGGTCGTACACGAAGTAGGGATTGGAGGCGTCTGTGGCGCACTGTAGGTGGTTGGCCCCCGCTATGCCGTAGCTGCTGGTGCGCAAGCCGAGTTGTTGTGCGATGTCCTGCAGCTCGCAATCGCCGCTGGACGGACAGGCGCGGCAGTCTTGCGGGTGATCCGACAGATAAAGGTCGAGTACGCCGCGGCGCAGCGCATGCAGGTCAGGGGTCCGGGTTTGCACCCGCATGCCGTTTTCGGCCGGCGTGGTGCAGGAGGACGGATAGCCGCGGCGGCCTTCGATCTCGACCACGCACAAGCGACAGGAGCCGATTGGCTGCAGGCAGTCGCTCGCGCACAAACGCGGTATGTCGATGCCGAGCAGGGCGGCTGCGCGCAGCACGGATGTGCCTTCCGGAACGGTCACAGGGCGACCGTCGATTTCGAGTGTGAGGTGGCGGTCGGACACGCTCTCGGGGGTTCCGTAGTCCATTTGCTTGAGCAGCGGGTTCATCGTGCCTCTCCTTGGGCCACCGCCGGACAGGCGCCGGTGGCGAAATCTTCCGGGAAATGGTCGAGTGCCGACAAGACCGGGTAGGGGGTCATGCCGCCCATCGCGCACATCGAGGCCTTGCGCATGATCGCGCACAGCTCGCGCAACCGTGGGGCGGCCGTCGCTTCGCCGGCGCGCAACTGGTCGATCAGCTCCACGCCCCGCGTCGAGCCGATACGGCAGGGAGTGCACTTGCCGCAGGATTCGGCGGCACAGAATGCCATGGCATGGCGGGCCTGTTGCAGCATATCGACGGTATCGTCGAATACAACGACACCGCCATGGCCGAGCACCGCGTCGGCGGCAGCAAATGCTTCGTAGTCCAGCGGCAGATCAAACTGGGCTTCGGTCAGGTAGGCGCCGAGGGGGCCGCCGACCTGGACTGCCCGGATCGGCCGTCCCGAGGCCGATCCGCCGCCGTAGTCGTACAGCAGCTCGCGCAGGGTGACGCCGAAGGCGCGCTCGACCAGCCCTCCGCGGCGGATATTGCCGCCGAGCTGTATCGGCAGCGTGCCGCGCGAGCGTCCGCTGCCATGGGCGGCGTAGGCCGTCGCGCCGTTGGCGAGTATCCGCGGCACGCTGGCCAGCGAGATGACATTGTTCACGACCGAGGGTTTGCCATACAGACCGGACAGCGCCGGCAGCGGCGGCTTGGCGCGGACAATGCCGCGCTTGCCTTCCAGACTCTCCATCATGGCCGTTTCTTCGCCGCAGACGTAGGAGCCCGCGGCCTGGCGGACCTCCAGATGGAAGCTGCGGCCGGATCCGAGAATGTCGTCGCCGAGAAGGCCGGCCCGTGCCGCCAGTGTCGCGGCCTCGCGCAGGATGGCCAGCGCCTGCGGATATTCGGAGCGCACATAGATATAGCCGCGGGTGGCGCCGACGGCGATGGCGGCGATGGTCATGCCCTCGAGCAGCATGAAGGGGTCGCCTTCCATCACCATGCGGTCGGAGAAGGTTCCCGAATCGCCTTCGTCGGCATTGCACAGGATGTACTTCTGGTCGGCTTCGGCCTGTGCCACGGTGCGCCATTTGATGCCGGTCGGAAAAGCCGCGCCGCCGCGGCCGCGCAAGCCGGCCGCACTGACTTCGTCCACGATGGCTTCCGGCGGCAGGGTCAGCGCGCGGCGCAGACCGGCATAGCCGTGCTGCGCCTGGTACTCGGCCAGCGACAGCGGAGCGATCACGCCGACGCGCGCGAACGTCAGGCGTTGCTGATCGCGCAGATAGGGCAGTTCTTCGGTCGGCCCCTGAGCAAGTTCATGCGCGCCGCCGTGCAGAAAACCGGCATCGAACAGGCTGGCCACATCCCCGGCGCCGACCGGGCCGTAGGCGATGCGCGCCGCACCCGTCTGCACTTCGACCAGCGGTTCCAGCCAGAACATGCCGCGCGATCCGTTGCGCACCAGTTCGACCGGCTCGCCGCGCCGCGCCGCCTCCTGTTGAATGGCTGCCGCGGTCTCATCGGCTCCCACTGCCCGTGCCGCCGAATCCAGGGGGACAAATATCCGTATTGGCATCATGCCTCCCGCGCCTGGTGCAGCAGTTGATCGAGCCGGGCCGGGTCGACGCGCGCATGCTGCCTGTCGTCGAGCTGGATGGCCGGTCCGCTCGCGCACAGGCCGAGGCAATGAACGGCCTCCAGTCCGAACGCCCGGTCCGGGCTGTGTTCATGCAGCTTGCAGCCGAGTACGCGCTCGGCGTGCGCGGTCAATTCGCGCCCGCCCCGTGCCTGACAGGCTTCGGCCTGGCAGACATGCACGGTGTGGCGCGCCGCCGGTTCGCTGCGGAAATGCTGGTAGAAACTGATGACGCCATGAATCTCGGCGCACGACTGGTTCAGTGCACCGGCGATGCGGGCGACGGCCGAATCGGGTATATGGCCGAACGCGTCCTGGATGGCGTGAAGGATGGGCAGTAGAGCGCCCGCTTGCTGGCAATGGTTTTCGAGAATGCGGTCGATCGCGACCGATTCCTGCGTGTTCTGTGTATTCAATACCGGCTCCATGCGCTGGCCTGCCGCGCCTACGTCGCGACGGCGACCGCCGTGGTCCGTTTGCTGAAGGGCAATGAGCGGATCCGGGGGCGCAACAAAGATTTGAAAGGCAAAATCGTGGATGAAGGAAGGCGCGAATCACCCTGCGCGCGTGACGGGCACACTTGCACGTTCTCGCCAAGCGCGTCTTGCGGACGCGCCCGGCGTCGGCCGGGAGGTCAAGCGACTCCGCTCATCCCTGGATGGCGATGAGCGCGATTACATTGAATGCCGGAAATAGCATAGTGCCATGACGTCTACTCCTGTTGCGTGCAACTTCTTGCTTGAAAATAGGAGCGTGCGCAGGCAAGCCCCCACCGGGTTGGCAAGATATTTTTTTGTGGAGCAGCAAGCTCCTGATTTTGCACAGGCCGGTCATGTCGTCCTGTTTGAATGCGTGAGCAGGCCCAGGCTTCCATCGGGTCCGGTCCGTGCGCGCTTCCTCTCGTGGAATGCGGCGACCGTAGGCCGAGAGCGATTCTCGGGGCTGGCTCGGACATAGCGACACCATCTGTGCCGCTATGTCGTCCCGCGCCTGTAGCGCAAGGACTACACGCTACGGTAGCGAAACCTGGCCCGGCATTCATTGATCAAGCACAGATCGTTTCGCTTGAATCCGGATTTTCCGGCCCCGGAGCGGGGAGGGCTTCAACAGGAGGGGGCTGCCCGCGGCGGTGGCGGCGGGCGGCGGGGCGTTACCAGTTGGTTTCACGGTCCGGTGAGGCGCTGATCTGATGAATGCTCAGGTCGGCGCCGTTGAATTCTTCTTCTTCGCTGAGGCGGATGCCGACGGTGCACTTCAGCAAGGAGTACACCAGATAGCCGCCGCCAAACCCGATGGCGATGCCGCCCGCCGTTCCGATCAGTTGCGAGATCAGACTGACGTCGCCGCTGCCGCCCAGTGCGCGCTGTCCGAACAGGCCGGCGGCGATCCCGCCCCAGCTTCCGCACAGCCCATGCAACGGCCAGACGCCGAGTACATCGTCTATTTTCCAGCGGTTTTGCGTCAACGTGAACATCCACACAAACAGCGCGCCTGCCATCAGCCCCACCACCAGTGCGCCGACCGGATGCATGATGTCCGAACCCGCACACACGGCGACCAGCCCGGCCAGTGGCCCGTTGTGAATAAAGCCGGGGTCGTTTTTTCCCAGCCACATGGCGCTCAGGATGCCGCCGGCCATCGCCATCAAGGAATTGATGGCAACCAGGCCGGAGATGCCTTCGATTTTTTGCGCGCTCATGACATTGAAGCCGAACCAACCGACGATCAGTATCCAGGCGCCCAGGGCGAGAAAGGGGATGGAAGAGGGCGGGTGAGCGGCGATGCGCCCTTCCTTGCTGTAGCGTCCCCGGCGCGCGCCGAGCTTGAGTACGGCGGCCAGGCCGATCCAGCCGCCGACCGCGTGGACGACCACGGATCCGGCGAAGTCATGGAAGGGGTGCCCGAAAGCCTGCGTCAATGCGCTCTGGATTCCAAAATGATTGTTCCAGGCCATGCCTTCGAAAAAGGGATAGACCAGGCCGACTAATAGAAACGTGGCGGCGGACTGGGGGTGAAATTTGGCGCGCTCGGCGATACCGCCCGATACGATGGCCGGAATGGCGGCGGCAAAGGTCAGCAGAAAGAAGAATTTGACCAGTTGATAGCCATGCTGCTGACTTAACTGGTCGGCGCTGCCGAAGAAACTCACCCCATAGGCGATGCTGTAGCCGATGAAAAAATAGGCAATGGAGGAGACGGCAAAGTCGGTAAGGATTTTGACCAGGGCGTTGACCTGGTTCTTGCCGCGTACCGTACCGAGTTCGAGGAAGGCGAATCCGGCATGCATGGCCAGAATCATGATGGCGCCCAGGAGCAGGAACAGTACGTCTGTCGATGATGCGTTAGGCATGGAATTCCCGTGGTGGTCGATTTCGATCGCCATAGGTAAAGCAAGTCGGGTGCCAGAGCGGGGCGCGATGCACTATGAAAGGAAGTGTTGCACCAATATCGGGGTCGTGACGCGCCATCTTGAGGCGGCAGGCAGGGATGTGTCACGTTTGTGGTGCGCGGCGGCACCGTTGTGGTGATTAAGTTCCTGTTTGGTGCGCGCGGTTTGCCTGGGGCCGCCTGCCCGTTCTGGTGCCGCCCCAGGCAAGCGGAGGATGAAAAGGCAGGCGCGGCGTTGATCGCCGCGTTGCCTGCGCAACGATCAGCGGTCGTGCCAATGAGGGCCGCCGCGGTCGAAGCCGCCATGATCGTGGTCGCCGAAAGGCAGGATGATGCAAGCGCTCAAGGTGGCCAGGAGGCTGCACATGACGAGGGTGGCAAGAATGCGGCGCATGGTTGTTTCTCCGTGATGAGGCCGGCTCGCGCGTCGGACGCGGCAGTCGGACAATGGCGTGGGCAGGTGCGTCCCTACCCGCGGTGAACGGTTGTAACCATAGCAGGACGACAGGGAGCGCGGATGCCGCACGGCGTTAATTGTTGTTGCCGAATGTAATGCGCTTCGATTCTGTCCGGGCGTCTGAACCGTGGCCGCGTCCGCTTGTCCAAGTGCAGCGGCCACGGTAAACAGGAAGCGGTTTTGCCTGTCCCGCCGCCAGGGGATAGACTGTTCGCATCCCGTCATCCCTGCCTGCCATGATACCCAGCCCGCATATTGCCGCCCGCCTTGCCTCGATCGAGCCTTTTCACGTGATGCGCATTCTGGAACAGGCGCGCGAGCTTGAGGCCATGGGCCGCGATGTGATTCACCTTGAGGTCGGCGAGCCGGACTTTCCGACGCCTCCTGCCATCGTCGCCGCCGGCATGGCCGCGCTGGCGAACGGCAAGACCTTCTACACGCCGGCAGCCGGCCTGCCTGCGTTGCGCGAGGCGATTGCCGGCTTCTATCGGAGCCGGTTCGGCCTCGATATCGATCCGGCGCGCATCATCGTGACGCCGGGTGCCTCCGGGGCGTTGCAGCTGATTCTGGCCCTGCTGGTCGGGCGTGACAGCGAAGTCTTGCTGACCGATCCCGGTTATCCGTGCAACCGGCATCTGGTGAGCCTGTTCGAAGGGCGCCCGGTCAATGTTGCCGTCGATGCTGCGACCCGTTTTCAATTGACCGGGGATCACGTCGCCGCGCACTGGAACGAACGGACGGTCGCCGCGCTGGTGGCCAGCCCGGCCAATCCGACGGGCACGGTGCTGGAAGCGGCCGAGATCGCCGCGTTGGCGGCTGCCGTCGAAGCACGCGGTGGTGCGCTCATTGTCGACGAAATCTATCAGGGGCTGGTGTATGATCGGCCGCACGAGACGGCGCTGAGTGCGTGTGATTCGGTCTTCGTGGTCAATAGCTTTTCCAAGTTTTTCCAGATGACGGGATGGCGGCTGGGGTGGTTGGTCGCTCCGCCCTCCTGCGTCCCCGATCTGGAGAAGCTTGCGCAGAATCTGTTTCTGGCCGCGCCCACGCCTGCGCAGCATGCCGCGCTGGCCGCTTTCGCCCCCGAGACACTGGCCGTGCTGGAAGAGCGCCGGCAGATTCTGGACCTGCGGCGTCGACATTTGTCCGGCTTGCTCGCGCAGATGGGCTTCGTGCTGCCGGCTGCCGCGCAGGGGGCCTTTTACTTGTGGGCGGACTGTCGTCATCTGGATGCCGACGCCAGCCGCTTCGCCTCACGTCTGCTGGCAGAAGAAGCCGTTGCGGTGACGCCGGGACTCGACTTCGGGCGTGGCCGGAGCGAGTCTTTCCTCCGTTTTGCCTATACCCAGGCGCCGCAGCGCCTGGATGAAGCGGCCGAGCGCATGGCGCGCCTGCTGCGCAGAGGGGGATGACCGTTGTGAACGCCATGCCGTATGGCAGGAGAGCCTTGATGTCTGCTATCCAGTTGTTGATCATCGATCCGCAGAACGATTTTTGCGATATACCGTCCGCTGCGCTCCCCGTCGCGGGCGCGAGCCGCGACCTGGAGCGCCTGGCCGCCTTGCTGGATCGCCGGGGCCAGCACCTGGCCGGCGTGACCGTGACGCTGGACTCGCACCATGCCTACGATATCGCCCACCCTTCTTACTGGCGCGATCCATCCGGCCTGCCGCCGGCCCCTTTCACCCGGATCGATCTGACGGCATTCGAAAGCGGAAGCTGGGTGCCGGTGGATGCGCGTCGCCACGTGCATGCGCGTCTGTATCTGCGCGAGACCGCTTTGACTATCTGGCCGGAACATTGCCTGGTCGGCAGTTGGGGGCAGGGCATCTATATGCCCTTGCATACGGCGCTCGCCGCCTGGGAGCGTCGCGAGCACCGGGTACCGGTATTGCTGCATAAGGGCTTGAATCCCGACACCGAGCATTTTTCGGCTTTTGAAGCCGAAGTGCCCGATTTGCACGACGCGCATACGCAATTCGATGCGCGTCAGGTTGCGCATCTGGTGGCGGCCGAGCGTGTGATCGTGGGGGGCGAGGCCCTGTCGCACTGTGTCGCGGCCTCGGTGCGTACCCTGATCCGCCATCTGGGGCCCGATTTTGCGGCCAAGCTGGTGTTGCTGAGCGACGCCTCGAGCCCGGTGCCCGGCTTCGAGGCCGAGGCGGCGGACTTTCTCGCTGAAATGGCCGCGCTGGGCGTACGGCTGGCCGTGACGGAGACGGTGCTCGATTGAGTGTTCTGCCGCCCCCGTTTCGCGTGTTCCGAAAGCCCCGTACAATCCGCCGTATCGAATGTTTTTATCAGGAATCACATTATGGCCAAACAAGAACTCGACCCGGATACCCAGGCACTGCTGGACTGGTGCGCAGAAGTAGAAGGTTTTCTGGTTGCCGCCGGCGCGACCCTGGCCGAAGCGCAGCAGCATATCGAAGAACAGGCGGAGTGGTTTACCGACCAGTTTTTTGATGGTCTGACTCCGGAAGAGGCTGCCCAGGCCGCGCTCAAGGACTGATCTGTCCGTGTTTTGCCCGGGGCGTGCCTGCGCCCCGGCGATGGTCCCCTCCTGTTTTCCCGCCCTTCCCCCTCTTTCTTTCCGCATGCGGCTTGCCGTTTGGCCCCGCCGCATCTGTCCATGACGATTTGTGCGATTTATTGATGATCATTTTGATTGATACTCGGCTTTTTGTTTGATATTCCGCAAATTATTTGTCTGTTAAAACGCAATACAATCTATTCGAACATTAACTAGCATGAATATCGAACAAGGAAGTCGGGTATGAACTTAATCGATCAATTGCTCGCCAGGGACACCATCCTGCTGCAAGGACATGCCGGGACCTGGCAGCAGGCGGTACGGCTGGGGGTCGACCTGCTGGTGGAAGCGGGCTGTGTCGAGGAACGCTATTACGACAGCATCATTGCCATGACCGGCGAACTCGGCCCCTGGTACCTGCTGGCCCCCGGGATGGCGATGCCGCATGCGCGCCCGGAGGAGGGGGTGCTGAAAAACGGGTTTGCATTGGTGACGCTGGAAACGCCGGTCGTGTTCGGTGATCCGGACAACGACCCGGTCGACATTTTGATCACGCTGGCGGCGACCGATGCCAGAACCATGAACGAGCAATCCATTGTCGAAGTCGTCACCTTGCTGGACGACGAGGCACGGGTAGAACGCCTGCGCCAGGTGCGAACCCGCGACGAATTACTGACCCTCTTCAACGAAATTCAAGGATAACGCCATGTCTCTACCGATGCTGCAACTCGCACTGGACAACAAATCGCTGGCCGATGCGCTGGCCTCGACCCGACTTCTGGCCCCCGAGGTCGATGTACTGGAGTGCGGCACCATCCTGGTCTGCGCCGAAGGCATGCAGGCGGTGCGCTGTTTGAAGTCGCTGTACCCGAATCATATCGTGCTGGCCGACATCAAGGCCGCCGACGCCGGCTCCATCCTGGGGGCCATGTGCTACGACAATGGCGCCGACTGGATGACGGCGATCTGCTGCGCGCCGATCGCCACGATACAGACCGCGCTGGCCGAAGCGAAGAAGCGCGGCGTCGAGCGCGACGTTCAAGTCGAATTGACCGGCACCTGGACCTGGGAAGAAGCGACGCTGTGGAAAGAAGCCGGCGTCAGGCAGGTGGTGTATCACCGTGGCCGCGATGCCCAGGCGGCGGGACAGTCCTGGTCGGACGAGGATCTCTCCAAAATCCGGAAGCTGGCCGGCATGGGCTTTCAGCTGTCCATCACGGGGGGGCTGACCGTCGACGACCTGCCCTTGTTCAAAGGCATCCCGGTCAAGGTCTTCATCGCCGGGCGCGCCATTCGCGATGCGCAGGATCCGGCCGCCGCCGCTCGCGCCTTCAAGGCGCGTATCGCCGAGATCTGGGGGTAAGCGGCATGGACGAGCGCCTGCGCCCCATGCTGGGGATTTACGAAAAGGCCCTGCCGCCCGGGCTGGCGTGGGCGCGCCTGCTCGCCGTCGCCCGCGATGCGGGGTATGACTATGTCGAAATGTCGATCGACGAATCGGATGCCAGGCTTGCGCGTGTCGAGTGGTCGGCACGGGAAAAAAGCGACTTCCGCCATGCGATGGCAGAGAGCGGCTTGCCGGTGCGCTCGATCTGTCTATCCGGCCATCGCCGCTTTCCACTCGGCAGCGCCGACCAGGAGATCCGGCGCCGCGCGCGGGACCTGATGGTGCGTGCGATCGATCTGGCTGCGGAAACGGGAATCCGCACCATCCAGTTGGCCGGGTACGACGTGTTCTATGAACCATCGACTGCCGACAGTCGCCAACGCTTCGAGGAAGGGCTCGCATGGGCCTGTTCGCTGGCCGCGAATGCGCAGGTGACGCTGGCGATGGAAATCATGGATACCCCGCTGATGGGATCGATCAGCAAATGGCTGCCTTACGCCGAGAGAATCAAAAGTCCCTGGTTTCAGGTCTATCCCGACCTGGGGAATCTTTCGGCCTGGGGCAATAACGTGCCGGTCGAACTCGCTCTTGCACAGGGGCGCATCGCGGCGGTGCATGTGAAGGATAGCCTGGCGGTGCGCGACGATTTTCCCGGCCAGTTCCGCGATGTGCCGTTCGGCAGCGGCTGCGTCGACTTTGTCGCGGCGTTCCGGGCGCTGGCGGCCATCGGCTATCAGGGGTGCTTTTTGGTGGAAATGTGGACCGACAAGGCGCCGGATCCGGTCGCGGAAGTCCGCAAGGCGCGCGAGTGGGTCGAGGCCCGCATGCGGGAAGGAGGGGTGCTGGCATGACATTGCAGACATTGAAACAGAAGGTGCTGGCGGCCAATCTGGCCTTGCCAGCGCATGGCCTGGCCCTGTTTACCTGGGGGAATGCCTCGGCCATCGACCGCGCCGGCGGACGGGTCGTGATCAAGCCGTCCGGGGTCGACTACGTGACGATGCGAGTCGAGGACATGGTGGTCGTCACCCTGGAGGGGGAGCTCGTCGAAGGCCGCTATCGCCCTTCGTCCGATCTGGCGACGCATCTTGCACTGTATCGCGCGTTCCCGTCCTTGGGCGGGGTAGTCCATACCCATTCCGCGCATGCGACGGCCTGGGCGCAAGCCGGGCTGGACCTGCCGGCGGAAGGAACGACACATGCCGATCACTTCTATGGCGAGGTGCCGTGTACCCGTCCGATGAGCCCGGCTGAAATCGGGGGCGCCTACGAAGCACAGACCGGCAACGTGATCGTCGAAACGTTTCGCCAGCGTCAGTTGAACCCGGCGCAAGTCGAAGCCGTACTCGTGCATGGTCACGGCCCCTTTACCTGGGGCGATAGCGTCGAGGCCGCCGTGCATAACGCGGTGGTGCTCGAAGAAGTCTCGCGCATCGCGATTCTGGCGCGTAGCGCGGGGCCGGTGCAGCCGATTTCACAACCGCTGCTGGACCGGCACTACCTGCGCAAGAACGGCGCAGGGGCTTATTACGGACAGACGGCGTCATGAGCGCGCCGCTTGCAGGACGGGGCGCCAGCACGCCGAATGCGCCCCGCAACGCTTACAGAGAGAATGATCATGGAATGCCGCCACGTTGAAATCGTCAATCCGACCGGTTTGCACACCCGACCGGGCAATCTGTTCGTCAAGCACGCCAAGAGCTTTGCTTCCGACATTCACATCGTCAAAAACGATAAGCGGGTCAATGGCAAAAGCCTGTTGACGCTGATGAAGGCCGGCATCTCGCTCGGCGACAAAATCGTGATTGAAGCGGAAGGGCCTGACGAGGCCGCCGCCGCGGATGCGATGGCGCATCTGATCGCCACGCTGACGGAGTAGGCCATGCACAGACTTAACGGAATCGCCGCCTCGCCCGGTGTCGCCATCGGACGCGCTTTTGTCTATGCTTTGCCGCCGCTCGAGATTTCCGATGCCCGGCTGCCCGCCAGCGCACTGGACGCCCAGCTGGAAAGCCTGCGCCTCGGCCTTGCCCGTGCCGCGAGCGGATTGAGCGAGCTGGCCGAGAGGGTGCGTGTCGAACGCGGGGCCGATCTGGCCGGAGTATTCGAAGGGCATCTCGAAATTCTGGGCGACGAGGAATTTATCGCCCCCATCGAGGCCTTGATCCGTGGCTCGCATCTGAGCGCTTTGGCCGCGATCAGACAAGCGGTCGAAATGCAGCGTCAGGAATTTCTGGCGCTGGAGGACGACTATCTGCGCGCTCGCGCCGACGATCTGGCCGACATAGGACGCCGCCTGTCCTATGCCACCGCGGGGGTGAACTTCAGCAGTCTGGCCGATCTTCCCGCCGGAGCGTTGTTGGTGGCGCGCGATCTTGCGCCATCCGATACGGCGCAGCTCGATCCTGCGCGCATCGCGGGTTTTGTGGTGGAATGCGGCGGTCGCACCAGTCACACCGCCATCATGGCGCGCACGCTCGAACTGCCGGCCGTGGTCGGTTGCGCGGGCTTGCTCGAGACCGTGCGCGATGGCGACTGGCTGGCCATGGAGGGGCGCGACGGCAGCGTGGTCGTCGCACCGGACGAACAGACCCTCACTGATTTCAAGGTGCTGCGCGAAGCTTTTCTCGACGAACGCGCCGCCATGCTGGAGCTGGCAAAGCTGCCCGCCGTCACGCTCGATGGCCAAGGTGTGATGCTGGCGGTCAATATCGGGACGCCGGCCGATGCCGAGGCCGCATTGCCCTGGAACCCGGATGGCGTCGGTCTGTATCGCAGCGAGTTTCTGTTCATGGACCGCCCGGGCCTGCCGGACGAGGATGAGCAGTACAAGGCGTATTCCCGGGTCGCCGCGCTGATGCAGGGCAAGCCGGTCATTCTGCGCACACTGGACGTGGGCGGCGATAAGCCGATCGCCGCCGTGCCATTTCCGCCGGAAGAGAATCCCTTTCTCGGCTGGCGCGGCGTGCGCATGTGCTTGTATCGCGAAGAGGGCAACCAGGACATTTTGCGGCAACAGCTGCGCGCGGCATTGCGTGCCGCTGCGAATGGCGATATCTGGGTCATGTACCCGATGATCAGCAATGTCGAAGAAGTCGAGGCGGTTCTCGCGCTGCGCGACGAGGTTCGCGCGGGGCTGGTCGCGGCCGGTATCCGGCATGGGGCGATCAAGACCGGCATCATGATAGAGACGCCGGGTGCGGCGTTGCTAGCCGACAAGCTGGCTGGGATGGTCGATTTTTTCAGCATCGGTTCCAATGATCTGACGCAGTACACCCTGGCGGCAGATCGCGGCAACGAGCGCATCGCGCGGTGCTACCAGACCTTTCACCCCGCCGTCTGGCGCTTGATTGCCATGGTGATCGAGGCCGGCAAACAACATGGTATTCCGGTTGGCATGTGTGGCGAACTGGCCGGCATCGAAGAGGCGGCGCTGCCCTTGCTGGGGCTGGGGCTGGATGAATTCAGCATGAGTGCCCAGTCTCTGCCGCGCATCAAGCGCCTGATCCGCCGCTGCCGCATGGACGAAGCCCGCGCCCTGGCGCACCGGGTGCTCGATGCGCGGACCGCACAGGAGGCGCTGGCATTGGCCAGCGATGCCATGCACGCCGTGATGCAGCGCTGAGCGAGGGGCGGGCGGTCGAGAGCCCGATCGTTCGCCCAGCATGTCATATTGATTTATTTGATCGTTTTTGGCACTATAGTTAACCTGATATGACGGAATCGATCATGAATAGCTCGAACGGCGCAGGAAAAATTACGGCGCAACGCCGCCTCAAGTATCTGACCCAGCTTGAAAAGCGGGGCACGGTGCGCGTCGTGGATCTGGCGCAGGCGTTCAATGTTTCGGAAATCACCGTGCGCCGCGATCTCGACGAATTGGCGCGCGAAGGCCTGGTCGAGCGTTTTCACGGTGGGGCGCGCCTGGTCGAGCGTCTCGGGCAGGAAACGCTGTTCGAGGACAAACCCAGGCTGCACGCGGTGGAAAAGGACGTCATCGGTGCCGTCGCCGCCGACTTCGTCAAGGATGACCAGACGGTGCTTCTCAATGGCGGGACCACGTCGCTGGCGATTCTCCGGCATCTGAAGGATAGAAACATCCGCATTGTGACCAATAATGCCGCCGCGCCGGCCGAGTTGGGCGAGTCGGTGGCCGAGCTGATTCTGCTCGGCGGGCAATATCGCAACAAGTCGCGTTCGCTGTATGGCGATCTGGCCTTGCTGGCCCTGTCGCAGGTCCATGCTTCGCTGTGCATCCTCGGCTCCAACGGCGTCAGCGCACGCACCGGACTGACGACATCGGTCTATGCCGAGACCGCCATCAACCGCATGATGGTCGAGCGCTGCAAGGGCGACGTCATCGTGGTGGCCGATGGTTCCAAAATCGGGGCGACGTCGAATTTTGCCGGCGTGCCGCTGGATCAGGTCAATGTCCTGATCACCGATAGTACGGCCGATGAAGAAGAACTCAACGCGCTGCGCGCCACCGGCTTGCGCGTCATCGTGTGTCAGGTGGATGGCGAGGCATTGCCAGCCGCGCGCCCGCACTACGAATAAACCGCTTCTCTTCCGTTCCGCCCTCTTCCTTGTGTCCGCGCGGGCCCCCGCCCGCGCGGAGTCCGTGTCTTCCGTTTTCTGTCCTGACCACTCTTCCGCGTTGACGGCGCATGCGCCTCATGCCCACGCCGTGTTCGATCGTTTCTATTTCCTTTTTGATTGATGTTCGTTTTTCGAGCAAAAACTTGGCTTAAATCAAACAAAAGGCTCGCTTATTCCTCGTTAAACCCGTTGATTTGTACAAAATCCGAGAGTAGCATGCGATTTATGTGTTCGATTTGATTGTTTTTGTGTTCGCTTCGATCGGACGGGAGCACGGGGCTACGCGGCTCCATCGTCCCACAACACTGCATCACGGGGAGAGTTTTATGAATGCATCTTTAGACGTGGTCATCGGCATCTGGAAAGGCCTGTTTGCCAACATCCTTGCCGAGCCGGCCATCTTCATCGGCCTGATCGTTCTGGTCGGCTACATCCTGATGCACAAGCCGCTGCACGAGTGTTTCAGCGGTTTCATCAAGGCGACGGTCGGTTTCTTCATCATGCAAGTCGGCTCGAGTGGCCTGGTCAGCAACTTCCGTCCATTTCTTGTCGGCCTGAAGGATCGCTTCGATCTGCAGGCCGCGGTTCTCGATCCGTATTTCGGTTTCAACGCGGTCAACGCCGGTTTTGCCAAAATGGGCTGGACGACTTCGCTGATCATGCTGGCCTTGCTGGTCGCCTTTCTGTGGAACATTCTGCTGGTGGCATTTCACCGCATCACCAAGGTCCGCACCCTGTTCATTACCGGCCACGTCATGCTGCAACAGGCGACGACCGGACTGTGGCTGATCTTCATCGGCGTGCCGCTGATGCAGAACTCGATCTGGGGCGTCATCACCTGCGGCATCCTGGTCGGCACCTACTGGGCCGTGTTCTCGAACCTGACCGTCGAAGCGACGCAGGATCTGACCGAGAACGCAGGCTTCGCCGTCGGCCATCAACAGATGCTCAGTGTCTGGATCACTCACAAGATCGGCGCGCGCATCGGCAACAAGAAGCGCTCGGTCGAACACCTCGAACTGCCGGGTTTTCTGCAGATCTTCAATGACAACGTGGTCGCGACCAGTACGCTGATGCTGATCTTCTTCGGTGCCATCCTGGTGGTGCTGGGACCGGACTATCTGGCCTCGCACAAGTTCTACAACCCGCAGGGCGGCGAGTGGTTCATCAAGTATATGTTCAAGACCACTATCCAGTTTGCGGTCTATCTCTACGTGCTGTCCGCGGGCGTGCGCATGTTCGTGGCCGAGATGACCGAATCGTTCAAGGGCATCTCGGACAAGATCCTCAAGGGTTCGCTGCCGGCGATCGACTGTGCGGCGATTTACGGTTTCGACGCAGCCAACGGCAACTCCATTCTGTTCGGTTTCCTGTTCGGCGCTTTCGGACAGTTCGCCGCCGTGATGGGCCTGATCATTTTCCATTCCCCGGTCCTGATCATTCCAGGTTTTGTACCGATGTTCTTCGATAACGCGACAGTTGGCGTGTTCGCCAACCATAAGGGCGGCTTTCGCGCCGTCGTGATCGTGTGCTTCTTGTCCGGTGTGATCCAGGTGCTGGGCGGTGCGCTGGCAGCGGGCGCCTTCGGCCTGGCCCAGTACGGCGGTTGGCACGGCAATTTCGACTGGGACACCTTGTGGCCATGCATCGGCTGGATGATTCAGAACTTCGGTTCGCTGGCCATCGGCGCCGTCATCCTGCTCATGCTTCTGATCCCGCAGCTGCAGTATCTGTTCAACAAACCCAAATACTTCGCCAGCACCGACACGGCCGAAGCCAGTAACTGAGGAGCATAGAAATGCTAAAAGTCATCGCCGCCTGCGGTAACGGCATGGGTACATCGCAAATCATCAAGATGAAGATTTCAAACGTATTCAAACGGCTGGGCGTGCCGGCCGATGTGGCTCACATGTCGGTGGGCGAGGCGAAGAGCCAGGCCGGCAACTATGACGTGGTGTTCTGCTCGGAATCGCTGATGAACAACTTCAGGGCGACCGCCAAGACGCGTGTGGTCGGGTTGAAAAACCTGCTCTCCGAGCAGGAAATCGAAGACAAACTCAAAGCCGCCGGCATCGTTTGATGCCCGATATGCAAGGAAGGAATACGGATGTCCAAAATCGATGAAATCACCAAAGAATCCTGGGTTCTGAGCACGTTCCCGCAATGGGGCAGCTGGCTGAACGAAGAAATCGAGGCCGAACGGGTCGCGCCAGGCAGTTTCGCCATGTGGTGGCTGGGCTGCACCGGCATCTGGCTGAAAAGCGAGGGCGGGGCCAATATCTGCATCGACTTCTGGTGCGGTAGCGGCAAGCGGACCAAGAAGAAGCCGCTGATGGACGCGCACCACCAGATGGCCCGCATGTCCGGCGGCAAAAAGCTGCAGCCGAATCTGCGCGTGTCGCCCTTTGTGCTCGACCCCTTCTCTATCCGCGAAATCGATGCGGTGCTGGCGACCCATGATCATAACGATCATATCGACGTCAATGTGGCGGCGGCGGTGCTGAAGAATGGCCCTGCGAGCGTGCCTTTCATCGGGCCGCAAGCCTGCGTCGACATGTGGGTCAAGTGGGGCGTGCCGCGCGAGCGCTGCATCGTGGTCAAGCCCGGCGATGCGGTGAAGATCAAGGATGTCGAGATCCTGGCGCTGGAATCGTTCGACCGTACTGCACTGATCACGGTACCGGCCGGCGTGACGCTGGCCGGAGCGATGCCGGGCAATATGGACGAGCGCGCGGTCAACTATCTGCTGAAGACGACGGGCGGCAATCTCTATCATAGCGGCGACTCGCATTACTCCAACTACTATGCCAGGCATGGCAACGATCATCAGATCGACGTGGCGCTCGGCTCCTACGGCGAGAATCCGCGCGGCATTACCGACAAGATGACGTCGGCCGATATCCTGCGCATGGCGGAGTCGCTCAAGACGCAGGTGGTGATTCCCTTCCACCACGATATCTGGTCCAACTTCCAGGCCGATCCGGAAGAAATCAATGTGCTGTTCGAGATGAAAAAGGATCGCTTGCAGTACGCATTCAAGCCTTATATCTGGCAGGTGGGCGGCAAATTTGTGTTCCCGGCCGACAAGGACAAGCGCGAGTACCACTATCCGCGTGGTTTCGACGACTGCTTCGACGGTGAAATCGATTTGCCCTTCACGTCTTTCCTGTAACGAATGGCGCCGCCCCGGCGCGGGGCGGCGCGTGCTACCGAGGTGTTGTGATGCTGTCTGCTGAACTTCTGGATTCGATGCACGCCTACTGGCGTGCGGCCAACTACCTGTCCGTCGGACAGATCTATCTGATGGCGAACCCGCTGCTGCGGGAACCGCTCGTGCGCGAACACGTGAAACCGCGCCTGCTCGGGCACTGGGGCACCACGCCGGGGCTGAACTTCCTCTACGTCCACCTCAACCGCGTGATCAGCCAGCGCGAACGGGAAATGATCTACATCACCGGCCCCGGCCACGGCGGTCCGGGCCTGGTGGCCAACAGCTGGCTCGAAGGCAGCTATTCGGAGATCTATCCGAACATTTCGCAAGACGGCGAAGGGATGCGCAAGCTGTTCAAGCAGTTCTCCTTCCCCGGCGGGATCCCC
>NZ_KE383960.1:62885-139387 GCF_000422925.1 Paludibacterium yongneupense DSM 18731 | reverse complement strand
CACAGCCGACAACGCATGTGGCTACAGGTGTGCGTCAGGTATGGTCGTGGGACATCACGTACCTGCCATCGCCGGTACGGGGCCAGTATTACTATCTGTACCTGATCGAAGACATCTACAGCCGCAAGGCGGTGGGATGGGAAGTCTACGAGCAGGAAAGCGGCGAAATGGCCGCTGTGCTGTTACAGCGCAGCGTGATCCGCGAAGCGTGCGTACGGCAGCCGCTGGTGCTCCATTCGGATAACGGTGCGCCCATGAAGTCGATGACGTTGTTGAGCAAGATGTACGAGCTAGGCGTAACACCCTCGCGGGGGCGACCACGGGTGAGCAACGACAATCCGTACTCGGAATCGTTGTTTCGCACGATGAAGTACTGCCCGCGCTGGCCGCGAGATGGCTTTGCCGATGTGGATGCTGCCCGAAATTGGGTGCGGAGCTTCATCCTCTGGTACAACACCGAACACCGGCACAGTCGGATTCGTTTCGTGACGCCAGCGCAACGGCATCACGGACAAGATATTACGCTGCTAGCGAAGCGCCATGCCGTGTATCAGCAAGCGCGCGAGCGGCATCCGGAACGTTGGGCGGGCGCCACGCGAAACTGGACGCCGATAGGCGATGTGACGCTGAATCCGGAGCGGTTGGAAGTACCACAGGCAGCAGTAGCCTAAAACAGGTTTATGCGACAACTACCTTGAAAAATGCCGCAAGTTCCGCTGGCACGCAGTACGTTAAGTGAGTGGATTGGACGTCTCGGTGTAGCGCTGCAGCCATTGACGGACCGCTTGACCGAAATGCTGCGCGAGCAAAGCAGCCTGCATGCAGATGAAACGCCGGTACAGCAACTGGATCCGGGCAAAGGCAAGACCAAACGGGCGTATTTGTGGAGCTACCGCAGTAATGACCTGACAGGTGGACCGCCCATCGTGGTGTACGATTACCAGACCAGCCGTAGCGGGCAACATGCCCGGGACTTCCTGCATGATTGGCACGGCCATCTCATGGTCGACGACTATGTCGCGTACAAAGCCATGATGGGAGGCCCCATCACAGAGCAAGCCTGCTTCGCGCACGCGCGCAGAAAGTTCTTTGAACTTCAGGCTGCGAGCAAACACCCGGTGGCTGAAGAGGCGCTGGCACGTATCGGCCGTCTGTATGCCATCGAAGCCGCCGCGAGAGACAGTACCACAGAGGTACGCGCTCGCCTGCGGGCAGAGCAGGCCCAGCCGGAGTTGCAGTCGCTGCACGACTGGCTGCAAAGCCAACAGCTCAACGCGGCAAAAGGCAGCGGATTGGCCAAAGCGATCGACTATCTGCTGCGACGCTGGCCAGCCTTTGCCGGTTATGCCGAAATAGGCGATCTGCCGATCGACAATAACCCGGTCGAAAACGCCATTCGTCCAATCGCAATCGGGAAAAAGAATTGGTTGTTCGCTGGTAGCGAGCGGGGGGGCAAACGAGCCGCTGCGATTCAAAGCTTGCTGGGCACCGCCAACCTGAATGGACTCGACCCTGCCGCATGGCTCAAAGAAACACTCGAAAAACTTCCTACCTGTCCCAACTCCAAACTCGACGAGTTGCTGCCGATTCGTAGTTGATCATATCTGGCCAGCTTCAGACAGGTGTCTCGGTTGGACGCTTACGAACAAGTGACGATTCCATCGCTCTACGGTACTGAACTGCATTAATTTGTACGCAACACCGTTAAAATGTATTGAACCTGCTGCCACGATTGTTTGCGGCGGTCGGTTGGGCATTCATAATTTACCTTAGATGCTTGCCCTTCAATCTTGCCCTGCACGCAGATCCCAGTTACGTTGCCATAGCCAATTGGATGGTGTGAGGTGATCAGAATGAGCAGCATGGTGATTTACCAGCCAAAGGCTGGCGACCCGGTTGTTGTGCGGGTAGAGAGTGAGACTCTATGGTTAACGCAGGAGCAGATGGCCGAGCTGTTTGGCCGTGAGCGTTCGGTAATCACCAAACACCTGAGAAATGTTTTCAGGGAAGAGGAATTGATTGAAGAAAGCAATGTGCAAAATTTGCACATTGCTGGTTCGGACAAGCCGGTGAAGTTCTACAACCTAGATGCCATCATCAGCGTCGGCTACCGGGTAAACTCCAAGCGTGGCACACAATTCCGGCAGTGGGCTACGGGTGTGCTGCGCGAGCACCTGACCCAAGGCTGGACACTCGATCAGGCCAGGCTAGAACGAAATGCAACCGAGTTGGAGGCTGCGCTAGCGCTCGTCCAGAAAACGGCTCAAGCTTCCGAACTAACCTCCGAGATGGGCCGAGGCCTGATTGAGATCGTCAGCCGCTACACGCAAACCTTCCTGTTGCTGCAACGCTACGACGAGGGGTTGTTGACTGAGCCCCATGGAACGCCAGGGGGCACACTACTGACGCCAGGGGAAGCACGTCAGGCCATTGCAACATTGAAGGCCGACCTGATGAAACGAGGCGAAGCCAGCGATCTGTTTGGACGAGAGCGAGAAGATGGTTTGGCATCGATTTTGGGCAACCTCGACCAGACTGTGTTCGGCCAGCCAGCTTATGCCACCCTCGAAGACAAAGCAGCACATCTACTGTATTTCGTCATCAAAAATCACCCCTTATCGGATGGCAATAAGCGGAGCGGAGCTTTTCTTTTCGTGGATTTTCTCCATCGTAACGGCGCGCTTTTACGCAATGGGCAACCCATCATCAATGACATGGGACTGGCTGCGCTGGCACTACTGGTAGCTGAATCCGCTCCGGCCCAGAAGGAAACCATCATCCGCTTGATTCAGAACATGTTGGCGAGACCACAGTGATTGGCTGAGCGGAATCGAAACTGGAAAATAGCAGTAGAGGAAAATATTAAGGCGTCCGGCAAGCGAGTGAAAAGTGTAAACAAAATAACCATGACGACACGTTTTGTTGACACAAAATCTCAAGCCATCCGCTACAACCTAAGCCAGAGAGCACCTTCTTATCTGTTTACATTTTTTAGTCAGCACAACCGTTCTGAAGCTGGGCCTGTACGCCGCACCGGAGATGAATCGTGACTCACACTAAGCTTGCAGTGAACACAAAACGCCCACCGCTACTTCATGCACGCCGATGATTTCGCCCTGGCCGTGCTGCGTATTGGCTGCGCCGAGATTCGTAGTGGCCTGTACCACGGTCGCTTTCTGTTTGACGAATGGAACGGCCAGCCCTGCCTGTACCTGAAGCATACCGAGCTGATCCGGCACCTACAGGAAAGCCCGAGTATCAAAGACCATTGGCAACACTACCGCAGCGTCACTGCCTTGCATCTCAAGCGCGCGATCGTTGCCCACGGCCTGCTGTTCAGCGAAGAAACCGAACGCCAGATCAACGGCGAGCGGGCCACCCATCTTCTGGCGCTGAATCTGGCCCGACTGACCGAGGTAGGTATCTACTTCTGACCTGCCGCAATACCTCGTCCCCCCTGACAGCCCGCCCCGTGCGGGCTGTGTCGTATTCAGGCATCAAACGTACAAAAATGTAAGTTGCCATTGATATAAGTTATGACAACGACAATCCCTGTATGGAAGACTGAGCCTGAAAAGTCATGGATTTGGCGTTTTGACTCAGGGGGGTAGGTGAAAAAAATCCGGGGATTTGAGGGGTGATCGGGCTATAAGCCTTATTCTATAAGGAAAGCCGTCCCCCCATTTGCCCCAAAACTTCCACAATCAGCTTTTACCGATATGGCTCTTCTTATTTATTCTTTCTTTATAAAAAACAAATAGATAGAGATAGAAAACGATGAAAAAAGGCAATAACAGCGATCCCCCATTTGAAGACCGGGGTCAAAAAGGCATCCCCCATTTGGTGAGCCAAGTTCGTGGAAACGGGGGACGAACCTTTCTCTTCAAGGCGTTATTTTAATTACGAATTCAGCCCCACCCCCCGAAACAGGGGGATCATCCCCCACTTAGCTGGGGGGCTGAAAGCCTTGCAGGATAAGGCTTGTAGGCGGAATCCCCCGTTTGGGCCGTCTTTCTTATGTGTGTCGACCAGGGATGGAGCCAGGGACGCCGCTCACAGCACCATGAAGGAAGCACCGCATGAAGCTGTATCTGACGCTTCGTCGCATCCCTGAAAGGAAACAGTGTGAATATGAATTTGCCGTTCCAGCGCTTATTACTACCGCTGCTAGTTTTATCGGCCGCGGCCGCACATGCAAGCACCGTCGTGTACCATCCCTCCTCTACACAGCTCAGCGATGACACAAGCTACGACGTTCAATCCGACGGCACCTTCGTGCAAGAAGAAACTCAGGTCAGGCGTATCAACACACCCCAGGGGAGCAACGACTTCAGCCATCTATTGCTCCCATACGATGCAGCAATGCAAGATCTGCAAATCGTGGAGGCCTATACCACCACCCCAGGGGGCAAGCGTATCGATGTTACGCCCGACAGAATCGTCGACCAGCAAAGCGGATATGGCCAGGATGCGCCAACGCTTACCGATGGGCGCGTAAAAGTCGTGATTGCTCCAGCACTGGAACCCGGTGCCACACTGACCATCCATTTTCGACTTAGGCAGAAGATCGCACCTTACCCTGGGCAGTTTTTCGGAGATGAAACAGAAAATATTACCCGCGATATTCGCTGGTCACGCACTACCGTGCGCATGCCAGACAGCATGAATCTGGCATTCGATGCCGTCGATATACCGGGCGGGACCGTGGTATCCGACCAGCCGGGCAAGAAAGTCTGGCGTTGGGAATTCAAGGGCGCGCAGCCGCATGCACCCGAGAGAAATTCCATCGATCCCCGTGATGTCAGCCCTCGTGTACAGTTCAGCACCTTTGCCAATGTACAGTCCCTGGCCAATGCTTATATGTCACGCGCGCGCGACAAGTCGGAGCCGACACCAGCCATTCGGCAACTGGCCGATCGCATCACGGCGGGAATGAGTGATAAGCGAGTGCAGGCCGAGGCCCTGTACCGCTGGGTCGCCACGAATATTCGCTACGTGGCGGTGTACGCCGGGTTTGGCGGCTGGGTGCCGCACCGTGCCGAGGACATTGCCAAGCTGAAATACGGCGACTGCAAGGACCATGTGGCCTTGCTCGGGGCATTGCTGGCCGCCAGGAACATCCGCAGCAGCCCGGTACTGATCAATGGCAATAACCACTATTGGGTGCCCCGTATAGCGACACCGACATCGTTTGACCACGCCATCACCTGGCTGCCGGACGAGAAGATTTTTGTGGATTCAACCTCGCCGATAGCGCCCTTCGGATCGTTGTCACCCAACTTGGTTGGCAAGACAGCGCTGGTTCTGGACGATGGTAGCGGCAAAGCCCGGTTGATGTCAGTCCCGCTGACAAGCGTGGCGACTGACCAGGCACGCGGGGAAACCCATCTTGTGCTGGATACGGCCGGCAATGCTCATGGAGAAACGACCGTCACGGCCAGCGGTGCATATGAGTTCATTGCCCGCGACGGCGCAATAAAGATTCGCCCGGGCACCGAGGCCGAGCAGGCTTCTCAATGGCTTGGCGTTAACAAGCAAACGGGGACCGGTACCCTCAGCCTGGGTAATGCACGCGATCTCACTCATCCGTACGTTCATCATTCGCAATTCGATTTAAGTGATGTTGCGACGCTGCCAGGCCCCGGAGCCTTCCCCATTCCGGCCCCACTGAGTCTGTTGAATTTGATCAACGGACGTTTCCGATATGTCCAGGATTCGACCCGCTACTTCCCGAGTTTCTTCCTCGGCGGCCACTTGCAAGAGGTAACCCGTATCGATTTGCCACCCTCTATGCATGTCATGGCTCTTCCGCGGGCGGCAAAGCTGGATACGTCATTCGGGCATTATGTCTCGGACTATGTACAAAGCGGCAACAGCGTGACCGTCACCCGCACCCTTGACCTGCAATGGCCGACGGCGCTGCTGCAGCCGGCCGACTATCCCGCCTTCCGTGCCATGGGGCTGGCGGTACAGCGCGACCTGAAGGCACAGATTCTTTATGAGTAATACCAAGACTTAGCGATTCGGTGCCAGGGGCATCTCAGCCGGGACAGGCCAGTTTGCTGTGGCTTTTCATGCACAGTAGATCGAGCTTGTCCGCTGATCGCCCCTACCTTTGCTTACGTCACAGCTACTTACATTAATAGCAATAGAGTGGATGGTGTCAGGTGCCAACACTGTGGATCATTCTGCAGCCTGACAATCGCAGGCCCACCGCTGTGGGTACATATGTGGGTACATCACTAGAATACTTAATAATAAAATTATACATATCAAGTAGTTACTAAAACTTTCAGTACGCCGCAGATGCGCCCCGAATAAGCGCCGACACCGTCCGGCTTGCTCCACAAAACCCGCACCGCCATTGGCGCTGCGGGTTTTTTCATCCCGGCGCGTCCGCGACCATTCCGCCAAGGCCACCTGTGCAAATTTCCGGAAAGTCCCTATCCCTCGCCCAGCCCCCTCTCCGACATAGCCACGGCGACTACCGCTTCCATCAAACGTCGTGCGCGCTGCATGTCTGACGACTCCGAGAGGGCGTCGACAGCCCGCGTTCACTCCGCCGGGCTTCCCGCAGGTACGCCCCCCCCACATACGCAGTGCGGCCACGTGATTTAACTCAAATGAAGCCCTTGCCCAGCGGCACGGCTGTGGGCGTCCATGTTCAAGCGTTCAGCTTTTCCGGGTACGCGGGGATGTACCCGGTTTCGCTTCGTCCATGCTCCACACCTTGGGTTGTACGGCAGGTTTCCGGTGCGGCAGTCCTCCGAACAGCGGGTCGGCGTACCAGGCAAAGTCCGTTCAGAGGCGCAGGAGCAGACAATCCCCTCGCGCGATGGCTATAAAGAAGGGGGCAAGTATTCAATTTTCCGGACCTGGCATCGATGGAATTTGGCAGAAAGCTGAAACCAGGACGTAAACAGGCCTTGAATATACAGAGGTCAGCGATCCAATAAACCCGTCGGATCACTACTATGAAAACACATGTGAAGTCTTGCGCTTTGGCGTTGTTCATGGCTGCTCTTGCTTTGACAGCCGCCGCGGCAGGTCCGCCTTTAATCATCGTAAACGGCATTGACTTGATGCCGCAAGGCCGCGCATCGGATGGCCGTGGAATCATGACGGACGCCGTCATGGAGGCGTTGAAAAGAGCCGGTTTGACTGGACAGTTGCAATTTCCGCCATGGAGACGCGCCCAGAAAGAAACAATGAACGGCAAGGATATTCTGATCACGGCATTGTCCAGAACCCCGGAACGAGAAGACAAATACACATGGATATTCCCGGTCTTCAAATACGAGCGCAGTTTCGTAACACTCAAGCAACGCTACGATAGTTTTGAAACGGCAAAGAGCCTTATAAAACAGGTGGCCGTTACCGGAGGAAGCGCCCAATACGATATCCTGGCAAGGGAGGGCTTCTCCCCGGCCCAGCTTCAAATCATTCCGTTGGAGCGGCAGAGAATCATTCCAACCTTGCTGCTCAATGGGCGTGTCGATGCCTGGTTTGCCGTGACCGCCGAGGCAAAGTTTGCGTTGAAAAACCTGGCCGAGGCGTCGAGATTTGTTGTCGGCCCACCCGTCGGGGACTTTACCCTGCAGTATGTCGCCTGTTCCAAAGACTGCAGTCCGGAATTGGTCGCCAAATTGAAAAAAGCGGGTAAGCAGATGGAAGCAGAGGGAACCCTGGATGCGATTATTCGCCGCTACCAATAAATGACTATCCAGCAGGCCCATCGGGGATGCGAACCACAGTCCGGCCGAAGAAAGGCATCACCCTGACGGACGCCACGCCGGGTTTGCGCGACGACGGCGGCAATGACAGCGACAGACAGGAAGGTGTCGCTGCTGGTGGATGGCGACATCGAGAGAGGACGCGAACCCTCGCCCTGGCCTCACGAGGCAGAGGCGAACGGCAGCCCGTCATTCCATGTCAGTCGTTCCGACTCTATCGCGCAGCGGTGCGCGTTTTACATTCTGGCGGAACAGCATGTCGTTCTCGAACGAACTGGTCGAGCGATTGAAGAAGCGGACCGCCTCGTTTAGCACCACTTCGCGTTCGTTGTCGAAAGTGATGATGTGGTAGCTGTCGCCGAGCCAGATCACTTTGCGCACTTCGCTGCTCACGCCGCGCATGATGATTTCCGCATTTCTGGGTGCGGCGGTTTCATCGTCGACGGCATGGATGACGGCAAGCCGGCTTTGAACGTCGCGCAAATGGGTACGGACATGCGCCATCATGTGCTTCGCAGCCGCCAGCTGACGGGCCGGAATCGCGGCGGCGCCGACCTCGGCCACGCCGTCTTTTTCCAGCGAACGCGCCACTCGCCGTCGCATCTCGATATTGCGCAGGCCGTAGGGCTCGCTTTCCTTGTACGACCAGCTCCGAAAGCCCAAGGCATACGGAATATCGAGCAGCGGGACGTACCATGGTACTGACCAGCCATCGTAGCGCAGCACCGGGGACAAGGCGACGATGGCCAGGATATCGTCGCGCCGTATTGCCGTCGCCAGCGCCAGGGTCGCTCCCATGCTCAAGCCGCAGATCGAAACGGTTTCGTGCCCCCTCTTCAGCCGGGTGATTTCTTCCTCGACGCAGTCGCACCAATTTTCCCAGTTGGGAGAAACGCCGGCTTCAAGCTGGCTCGCGGAAAACCCGGGGATTTCAATCTGCGATACCGTGTAACCTTGCCGCACAAGCACCTTGGGAATCGGCCCCATTTCAAGCGGCGTGCCGCACAGGCCGTGCAACATAATCACGGCATGGCTGTTATCTGGAGGGCTCATGATTTTCCTGCTGGTCAAGACTGGTATTATATTCGATATTTTGTATAATGCTATGACTGATAACTGGTAATAAGAATATGCCGTATAGCCATACGACGATATTGAGATAATAATGAAAATCAAGAACGCTAGCTGTTGGGCCGAAGTAGGCGCAAAACCTTACTTCGTTGCGCTCGCGGGCCTGCTACTGGCGTTTCTGGCTCGCTACATGATGCAAGCCGTTTTAGGCGAGCACGCATTAATGCTGTTTTTTGCCATAAATTGCACGGCAGTTGCCTTCTTTTATGGCTTCAAACCCTCCTTTGTTATTCTACTCATCAGCCTCCCTCTCGGCCCCTTCTCCTTTCTGCCTCCCTATTTTTCATTATCAGGTGTAACGGCAAGTGATCTCTATCGATTCGGAGGCTATTTCGTTGGGCAGATACTGATATCGATGCTTTTCGAATCCTTGCACCGTACGCGATACGAAGCAGAGCTGCTGGCACGTGTCGCGGCCGCCAGGTATCAGCTGCTCGTCGAGTCCGACGAAGATCGCCGGTCTGCCATAAACGGGTCCCGGAGCAAAGACACGTGGTGTCCGGAATAGATGGCGCGGCGGCTGGACACATATCCGCACGCCCCTCGCGAGCGCTCAACGTGCGCGAGACCTTGCCGCACTGGATATGCACATGCCCAGCAGCAGGATCGCCACACCGCTGCAACGTACGATGCCGGGCGCTTGCTGCCGATGGTAGCAATCGATCAGCACGGCTGACAGCATCTGCCCACTGATCACCAGGAGAGCGGCACGCATGGCCCCCAGTCGGGTAAAGACATGGCTGTTGACGGCGACGAACAGTGCGCCATACACCCCGCCCAGATAAGGCGCGACATGGGCAGGGGCCTGAAGGATCGGTGGCCAGGCGGCGAAGGCCACGATCAGGCTGAGAAACGCGAAGCCCAGCATATGGTTCCACAGCGAGGCTTGAAACGGTCCCGTATTGAGGCTCAACTGTCCGTTCATACTCCGCCCGAGGGCGATCAGCATGCCATTGAGCAGTGCCAGCAATAGACACAGCCTCATCGCCCCACCCCCCCGGCAATGATCAGCCCGCTCCCCGCCAGTACGCATGCCACCCCGAGCAGGTCCGCACACCCCAGCCGCCGCACAGGAACCCGCAGCCAGCCAAAATGGTCACAGGCAAGACTGAATATCACTTGCCCAACCATCATCAAGGCGATGGCCCCCGCCAGCGATAGCGGGCCGCTGAGTGCAAGACCGGCCAGGATCACCGTGAATGCCCCGGGGATGCCGCCCAGATATGACCACAGCGGCGGTTTCGATGCGCGCCCTGTGTTCTTGACGCGCCCTCCTCCCGCCGCGAGGCGCGATAGCCGCACGCAGATGAACGCCACGGCCGCCCCGACCCCATGTGCGACCCAGGACGAGAAAACTGCAGTCGTGCGGTGCGCCAACTCGCCATTGCTGTCTATCATCATGGCCAGCAATACCCCGCCTGCGCGTCTTTCAATTGCCTGAGCACGGTCGTCTCCCCGAGATTCTGTGCGCCCGAAATTATCACGCCTCGCTTGGCCCCGGTTATGACAGATGTCACAATTGACTATTCCTGTTGCCGAGCCTCGTCCGATGAACTCATACGTCGCCGATTTCTATCGTCACTACCGTCTCGACCGCTTCATTCCAGCGAATTTGCTCGGACATTTCACGCTGCAGCGCTATGAGAAGGGCCAGCCCATCTGTGAAGTCGGCCAGGCGATCGACTCGCTGTCGTTTCTGGTGGAAGGACGCGCCAAGGTCTTCATGCCGATGGAAAATGCTCGACAACTATTGTTGTGCTTTTACGAACCGCTCCAGATGCTCGGCGATCTTGAGATGTTCGAAGCCCAGCCCCGTACGGTGACCGGAGTCGAGGCACTCACCGCATGCGCCTGCCTGCAGCTGAAACGCACAGTCGTCATCGAACACCTTGCCGACAATCCGGTTTTCCTGCGACAGATGTGCTTGTCGCTGGGACGAAAACTGGGACGGGTGAATCGCAATAGTGCGCTCAACATGCTTCATCCGGTCGAGCACCGGCTGGCGAGCTACATCCTCGGCACCGCCAGCCGTGAAAACGGCAAGCCTGCGGAGTTCACTGGCAATCTGACGCAGATCGCCGATTTTCTTGGCACGAGTTTCCGGCATCTCCACCGCACCCTGCAGGGGTTTTGTACGCTAGGCTTTCTGGCCAAAACGAAAACGCGCTATACGATCCTGAATGAATTTGCATTGAAACAACGGGCAGCCGGCATCTTTCAGCAGCCATGCGGGCTGGACGAATAGCCCGGATAGGCAGCGCCGAAGCATCCGATTCAGCAGTCACGGTGCGGCAACCGCATTCCCGCCGGCCGGCAGGACCGGCTCTCTGGATTTTTCCGGGGCGCGCGCCAACGCTTCCCCTGGGCATAAGCAATGGCCGGTAGCCTAAGGTCATTAAATTATTACATCGCAATTCCATACAGATAGCAATAACTAGAACTCTTGAAAATCTGGCTTAACTTCTATACTAACTTCATGAATTGAAACAATTTGCACTCAAAGCTTACAATAATTTTCAACAATTATCGATTACAGCATTAACATAACAAAACATAGAAGATGAGCCTCCGTACTTACACAGAAATAAGGACCGTAAAATGAAAATTTCAGCCAAACTCTATCTGCTCTTGGGCTTCGGTATGTTTGGACTACTGCTGAATGCGGCAATTACCTTCTATCAGATGAGCGGCATTCATAATTCGGTGGATGATATTGCATTGAACCTGGTCCCGTCCGTAACCCAGATAACCGATATTCACTACAAACTGGCTGACGCCCGCCGCGCGATTCTGAGGCACCTGCTCGCTCAGAGCGCCGGGGATAAAAATGCCCAACGGCAGGCCGTGGCGACCAGCCAGGCCGCGATCGCCAAGGGAATCGACAATTACCGGAAAAATCTGGTAACCGACGAACAGGATAAGGCCAATCTGGAGGCTATCGCGACGACGGTAGATAAATTCTACGAGTCGGTTCCACATTTACTGACCCTGTCGGATCAGGGGAAAAACGAAGAAGCGCGCGATTTGCTGAACAAAGAGGTCACTCCCCTGTCCACGCTGGCGGTCCAAGCTGTGGATAAGGCCGATGGCTATTGCCACCAGCTCTCGAACCAGGCCCAGGAAGAAATCTCGGCCAGGATGGTAGCGAGCCGCTGGTTGCTGACCGTGGTGTTGATCGGCACGGCCGCCATTCTGCTCATCGGCGGCATCTGGCTCGTCAACCAGATCAAGAAACCGCTGGAGTTGCTGCGTGGCGGTGTCACCGGCGTCGCTTCCAGCCTCGACTTCACCCAACGCATCAAGGTCAGCGGGCACGATGAAATCAGCGAGACGGTAATGGCCGTCAACCATCTGTTGAGCACCCTGCAGGACACCCTGGTCCAGATCCGCCAAGTCGGCAGCAACATCAACGGTAGCGCGCACAACGTCGCTAACGCCTCGCAGGAGATGTCGCGGGCCACCCAGCAAGTGAGCGAAGCCACGGCCAGCATGTCGGCGGCGGTCGAGCAGATGACGGTGAGCGTCACTCACGTCGCCGATCGCGCGGAACAGGCCGACGGCAGCAGCCGCAAAGCCGGCGCCGACGCCAGCGATGGCAGCAATGTCATCAGCAATACGATTGCCGCCATCCGCTCGACGTCGGATACCGTCACGGAAGCCGCCGGAAAAATCAATGAGCTGAAAGGGCAAACGGCCAGTATCGATGCCGTGGTCGGCGTCATCCGCGATATCGCGGAACAGACCAATCTGCTAGCGCTCAATGCCGCCATCGAAGCGGCACGCGCGGGCGATACGGGCAGGGGGTTTGCCGTGGTCGCAGACGAAGTCCGCAAGCTTGCCGAGCGCACCGCCACCTCGACTCAGGAGATCAGCAGCATGATAGGCGCGATCCAGAGCGGGGCCGAGCACACGGTAAGCTCGATGCAGCAAGTGGTGACCCAGGTCGATGCCGGCGTCAGTCAGGCCGAGCAGGCAACGGCGGCCATCGTGAGGATTCTCGACAGCACCAGCTCGGTGGTCGGCCAGGTCAGTGAAATATCCGGTGCGATGCGCGAGCAATCGCAGGCGAGCAACAATATCGCACAACAGATCGAACGCGTTGCGCAAATGACGGAAGAAACGAGCGCCAGTACGCAAGCGACGGCCTCGTCAGCCGAAGACCTGAGAGGCGAAGTCGATAAGCTGAACACGATACTCTCGCGCTTCAGAGTCGCGGCCTGATGCTCGCCGTGCAGGCAGGGCCTCCTGCCTGCACGCGGCAGCGACACACGATAGACACGGAAGCCCCTGCTCTATTCGAACGACAGGCCGTCCCCCCTCCCAGGCCACCACCAAGCCAGCCGAAAGGTCGGGACGGCCATCCCGCCCCCCGTCATGGCGTGCCCCCCTCTCGCTCCCCTCATCGCAGCGATGCCTAGCCTGCAAATAAAAGCATTCAATTAGCGCTACATTTACAAGAAAATAGATACTGTGTTTATATTGCTTACCCGATTCGTAATCATAATAAAAATTAGATATTTAAAATACTTGCAAATAGGGTGGTCACAAATTCATTTGCATAAAAAGATAAAATCAATAAAAAACCAAGCCCTATCCCAAAGGAAACCTGAATGAAAATTTCGGCAAAACTCTATCTGCTGCTGGCTTTCGGTCTGTTCGGCCTTTTGCTCAATGCCGGCCTCACGGCTTATGAGCTCGGGACCATCCAGCAGTCGGTACATGCCATCACCGACGACACCGCGCTATCGGTGGCCCAACTGACCGATATCCGCATCAAAGTCGGCGATAGCCGCCGCAGCGTCCTCAGGCATGTCCTCGCCCGGGGGAGCGAGGGTAAAAATGCGCAGAGGCAGGCACTGGAGGGTATCCATGCCGCAATCTCGAAGGGCATGCAAAATTACAGAAAGAATCTGATCTCCGACGATCAGGACCGCGCCGACATCGATGCGGCCGAGGCCGCCATCGACAAGTACGCCGCAGCGATTCCCGCCGCACTGGCGCTGTCCGACCAGGACAAGATAGACGAAGCACGCGACTATCTCAGCCGGGAGTTGACCCCGATTTCGCAAGCGGCAGTCGATGCCGTGGACAAGGCGAACAGCTATAACCAGCAGCTGTCGGATAAAGCCAATGCCGAAGTGAAAAGCACGATGACGAACAGCCGGATCACACTGATCTCCGTCCTGGCGGTCACGACGACCATATTGCTCGCGGGTGGCATCTGGTTGGTCAGACAGATCAGGATACCGCTGGACGCATTACGCTCCGGCGTGACCGAATTGTCCTCCAGCCTCGATTTCACCCGCCGCATCCCCGTCAGGGGGCAGGATGAGATAGGAGAAACGGTCACCGCGGTCAATCATCTGCTGGGCACCCTGCAAGGCGCCTTGAGCGAAATCCGCGGAGTGGGCAGCAATATCAACGATAGTGCGCATAGTGTCGCCAGCGCCTCGCAGCAGATGTCGCAAGCCACTCGCCATGTCAGCGAGGCTGCCACCAGCATGTCGGCCGCCGTCGAGCAAATGACCGTCAGTGTCACCCACGTGGCCGACCGCGCCGAGCAGGCAAACGACAGCGGCCGCCGCGCGGGCGCCGATGCCGGCGATGGCAGCGACGTGATCAATGCCACCATCGCCGCGATCCGCTCGACCTCCGACACCGTCGCCGAAGCCGCCGGCAAGATCCGCGATCTGAAGGGGCAAACCGCACGCATCGACACCGTAGTCGGCGTGATTCGCGATATCGCCGAGCAAACCAATCTGCTCGCGCTCAACGCCGCCATCGAGGCCGCCCGTGCAGGCGAGCAGGGACGCGGCTTTGCCGTGGTCGCCGACGAAGTCCGCAAGCTGGCCGAGCGCACGGCAACCTCGACCCGGGAAATCAGCGGCATGATAGAGGCGATCCAGAGTGGTGCCGAACATACCGTAATGTCGATGCAGCACGTCGTGGACCAAGTCGACGCAGGCGTCAGTCAGGCGGAACAGGCGACGGCGGCTATCGAACGAATCGTCGGCAGCACCCGTGCCGTCATCGATCAGATCAGCGAAATTTCGGGGGCGATGCGCGAACAGTCACAGGCCAGCAACACGATCGCGCAGCAAATCGAACGCGTCGCCCAAATGACGGAAGAGAGCAGTGTCAACACTCAGTCCACGGCCACTTCGGCCGAAGACCTGCGTGTCGAAGTGGCGACTCTGACCGGCATTCTCGCCCGCTTCACGGTCGCGGCCTGAGCGTCCGCCCCTGCCGCGCTCAGCACCGGGGCGGGACGGGCCGGACGGAGCAATCCGGCCGGCAGAGTCTCAACGCCTCCCCGCCGGCTACCAGCTCTCATCCCGCCCCGACTGCTCGACCAGAAAATCGACGAACGTTCTGACCCGTGCCGACAGATTATGGCGCGCGGGATAGATCGCATGGATATCGGCCGGCGGCAGCGTGTACTCGGGCAGTAGCTGCACCAGCCGTCCACTGCGTACATATCGGGCCGCATCCCACTCCGAACGCATCATGATCCCGTGTCCCTGCAAGACCCAGCCCAGCGCCACTTGTCCGTCGTTGCTGCTGAGCGTGCCGCTCACCTTGACTGTCTCCGTGCGCGCCCCGCGCGTGAAGCGCCAGGTGCCATAGGCACCGTCCTCCTGCCGCAAGAGCAGGCAGTTATGCCCGGCCAGATCGGCGGGAACCTGCGGCAGACCGCAACGCTTGACATAGGCTGGCGCGGCGCAGATCCAGCGCCGGTTGCCGCGAATCTTGCGTGCGATCACACGTGCATCGGGTGGCGTTCCGAAGTGGATGCCGACGTCGAAGGCCTCCTCGGAAAGAGGCGGCGGCCGCTCCCCGAGCTGCAGTTGCACTTCCACCTCAGGGTAACGCAGGCAGAAGTCTGAAATCAGCGGAGCAATGTAATGACGACCGAAGCCGTATGTGGCGCTGACTCGCAACAAGCCCCGGGGCACTGCGCGGCGACTCGATACGCGTTGCTCCATTTCGTCGATATCGGCCAGGATGCGGCGCGCGCTTTCCAGATAAGCCGCGCCTTCGTCGGTCAGGCCGATGCGCCGTGTCGTGCGATTCATCAGTCGCACGCCGAGCCGTGCCTCCATCTGCGCGAGCCGCTTGCTGACGGCGGGCGGAGTCAATCCCAGTTCGCGCGCGGCCGAGGCCAAGCTCTCGGCTTTGGCCAGCAGCGCGAAGAAAGCCAGTTCGGAGGTGCTGTCCATTGTTAACTTTTACGACCGAATGCAGTTATTTTGTCTTTATTATATCGATCGAAACCCGGGTTAGCATAGCGTTCATGACCAACAGGATGGGGACAACGATGAAAACCAACACAATCGCAGTCATTCCGGGCGATGGAATCGGCAAGGAAGTCATGACCGAGGGACTGCGCGTCCTCGATGCGGCAGCGCGCCGCTTCGGCATTGCCTGGCGATGGGACCATTTCGACTGGAGCTGCGACTACTATCAGAAACACGGAACCATGATGCCCGAGGACTGGAAAGAACGGATCGGCGGGCACGACGCCTTGTTCTACGGTGCAGTCGGCTGGCCGGAGACCGTCCCCGATCACATCTCGCTATGGGGCTCGCTGGTAAAAATCAGGCGGGAATTCGACCAATACGTCAATCTCCGGCCCGTGCGCCTGATGCCAGGCGTACCCTCGCCACTCGCCGGCCGCCGCGTCGGCGATATCGATTGTTACGTGGTCCGCGAGAATACCGAGGGAGAATACTCAAACCTGGGCGGACGGGCGTTCGCCGGTACCGAGCGCGAGTTCGTGCTGCAGGAGAGCCTGTTCAGCCGCAAGGGCGTCGACCGCATCATGAAATTTGCCTTCGAACTGGCCATGCAGAGACCGCAAAAACACGTAACGTCGGCCACCAAGTCGAACGGTATCGCGCTGTCCATGCCCTATTGGGACGAACGCTTCGCCGCCATGGCAAGTGCCTATCCCGCCATCCGTCACGACAAATATCATATAGACAGTTTGTGTGCGAATTTCGTATTGCACCCCGAACGCTTCGACGTGGTGGTGGCGTCCAATCTGTTCGGCGACATTCTGTCCGACCTCGGCCCCGCCCTGACCGGCACCATCGGTATTGCGCCGTCGGCCAATCTTGACCCCGAGCGCCGCTTTCCATCTCTGTTCGAGCCGGTGCATGGTTCGGCGCCGGACATCTTCGGGCGCAATATCGCCAATCCGGTCGGACAGATCTGGGCCGGGGCGATGATGCTCGAGCACCTTGGCCACCCCGATGCCGCCGCCGCCGTCATGCGAGCGATCGAGACCGTGCTCGAACACGGCCCGCGAACACCGGACATGGGGGGCAAGGCCAAGACAAGCGATGTAGGACGCGCCGTGGCCGAAGTGGTCGCCAGCTGCTAGCCTTTGCCTGGCGCGCTGCCTGGCAAAGAGGCGTCATCGCCCGATACGGCGACGCCGTTGCGCCCCCGCTGCTTGGCCAGGTAGCACGCCGTATCGGCTCGATGTATCCACTCATCCCAGCTCTTGCCCGGGACGTCTATCCAGGCCAGGCCGAGGCTGACCGTGACCATGCAGGTCGCATCAGCGATGTCGACACGCTGCGCCGCAACCGCGCATCGCAAGCGTTCGGCAATTTCCAGGACTTCCCGCGCGCCAGCTCGGGGCAGAAAAATCGCAAACTCCTCGCCGCCGAAGCGGGCGATCACGTCCTGGCTGCGCAGCCCGCTTTGCAGTGTACGAGCCGTCGCGGCCAGCACCTTGTCACCGGCCAGATGGCCGAAAGTGTCGTTGATATGTTTGAAATGATCCAGATCGACCATGAGAATCGCACAGCCGGGCAGAGCTTGGGCAGGCAGGCGGTTGAGCAGAAACCGCCGGTTGCCCACTCCCGTGAGTTCATCCAGTTCGATAGCCTGCTTGAGCCTGGCCTCTGCCCGTTCCGTCACGATGGCCAGCACCAGTAAAACCAGGGTGAAGTTACAGATGATCTGCACAAAAAAAGCCCGTGCGATGCCCTGCGCTCCCCACGAAGCCACGACGATCCAGTAACACTCGCCGCCATAGGCCCCGCCGCTCAGCAACAGAATCAGACTCAGCAACGATCGCGAATACAGCGGCTCGGCACGACGATCCCGCCAGATGCAGAATGCAGCCGCCACCAGAAAACAAAAAGCATTGAAGTGGAATACCGCCGCTCGCTGCTCGTTGTGCACGATGAAACCGGACAGCAGCCCCAGCACGAGCCAGAACGGGGGCACCCAGCCCGCCACGGTCCGGTAGCGCCCCCACGGTCCGCCGCTCAATTCCGACAGGCCGACCCACAGCAGGGCGTAGCCGCTCGTGCCAAGCATAAAATTGACATATAGCCAGAAAACGGGCCACGGCAACAGGTGGTATTCCCCCACGCCGGCCAGCGCCCCGCCGACAGACAGCAGCGCAAACGCCAAAGCGATGAAACCGAGACCGGCAGTATTGGGATTACGGCGCCAGACATTGAGTATGCCGAACATGCCGGCGATCAACGATGAGGCATACAGGATAAGCACCGTGGGCAGATCGATTACCAACTCCGACATAAGCTTGTGCGACTCCTGATGAAACGCTACCCGTGCCAGTGTGCCACCAGACGATCAATCATGGCGGTGGCAAGTCCATGCAAATGCTGCATTGCGACATTCCATCCCGGCACCATCTACTTGCTCCAACTTTAACAGCGTTTAACATCATATCCATGACGACAGGCCGCTAAAGAGTGCGTAGGACAAAAAAAGGCCGCCCGAATCAGGGGCGGCCAAGCTGGAGTCGGAACCGAACTACTCTCGCCGTCAGAAATCCTTTCCTGCTGACGACAAAATGCAGGGTAGCCTGCGAATGTGGCTAAATCATGTAGTCCCGACTCGCCCTCCTTGTTGTCGCCACCGTGTAGCGAGGGCGGTTCACCCTCTGCCATCGTCCGCGCCCGGTCTGCACCAGCACTCCAGCAATTGCGCGATCAGAGCCTCGTCCTGGTCCGCCTTGCGACACACCAGCGACAATTGGTAGGCGGGCAACTCCACCTCCAGCGGCAACAGTTCGTAGTCGGACCCGAGCTTGGCGGTTTCGGTCGCAGGTACGATGGCGATGCCGGCAAAGCCCTGCTTCAGCAAGTCGAGCAGCATCTCCACGTCGGAACTGTAGAACGCCACATTCGGGTTCAGCCCCGCATCGTGCAGCAGCTGCAACAGGCGTTCGTAACTGCCGACGCCGACCGAACGTCTAAGCAGCAGCAGCGGGTGCCGGCTCAGCTCGCGCAGGCTCAGCCTGCCGGCGCCCGGCGCCAGCAGGCCGCGTGGCGCCACTGCCAGCGAGGCGCTGCTGGTCACCGCATGCACGACGAAATTATCGACATGCAGCGGCGGCTGCATCAATGCCACATCCAGCTTGCCTGTTTCGAGCAGGTATTCGAGATAGCTGGAGTCGCCCACCACCAAGCCGATGCGTCGCTCGGGAAAGCGCAGGCGCAAATCCTGATAGTGCGCCATCCAGAAGCTCTTGCAGGTCGGGGACAAACCGATGCGCAGCGATGGCCCGGCCTGGGTCGCCAGCCGGATCACCTCGTCGCGCGTCTCGTCGACCAGGCGCAATATCTCGCGCGCACGATGGTAGAACAGCCTGCCGGCCTCGGTCAGTTGCAGGCGGTGCCCGGAGCGCGTGAACAACTCGCAGCCGAATTCGTCTTCCATTTCCCGCAAGCGCTGGCTCAACGGCGGTTGCGCCATATGCAGCACCCGGGCGGCGCGGCTGATCTGTCCTTGTTCGACGATGGTGCAGAAATACAGCATGCGCTTGAGGTCCACCGCAAGGCTCCATATCAAAATAGTATTTATTCAAATCAAAATGGTATTTTTACACGCTAAAAATCCAGACTATCATCGGTCATCCATATCAAAACAATTATACTCCTCGACGCCAGCCCGCGACTGAAACCTGCCGGCGGACAGTGGGGTATGCGTAAACGGGGGAAATCAGGATGCTAGGTCCGTGGATGAACAGTGCGGCGCTACTACTGGGTGGCGGGCTGGGAGGGATGCTCGGGGGCGCCATTCCGAAACGCGTGCGCGACGCTCTGCCGCTGAGCTGCGGTTTGATCTCGGCCGGGATCGGCGTCATCATGCTGAACAAGGTTCACACCATCCCGGCCCTGTCGCTGGCCATGCTCAGCGGAGCTTTTATCGGCGAGCTGCTTGCGCTCGAGCGCGGACTCGAATGGCTGATAGGCTGGTTGCAATCGCGCGCGCGCCGCGTGCTCGGCAGCGGCGGCGACGGTCAGGAAAGTCATTCGCAGGTGTTCGTGCTCAAGTTCGTGACCATTCTGGTTCTGTTCTGTGCAAGCGGGATGGGGATTTTCGGTTCCATGCATGAAGGAATGACGGGCGATGCCACGATTCTGCTGACCAAATCCGTGCTGGACCTGTTTACCGCGCTGGTATTCGCCGCCGATCTCGGGGTGGCGGTCGCCCTGATCGCACTGCCGCAAATTCTGATTCAGAGCCTGCTGTTTTTCAGCGCCCATCTACTGACGCCGCTGGTCACGCCAGTCATGCAGGCCGATTTTTCCGCCTGCGGCGGCCTCATCATGCTGGCCACCGGGCTACGGATCTGCGGGATCAAGATTTTCCCCATCGTCAACATGCTGCCTGCGCTGCTATTGATCATGCCGGTCTCGGCACTATGGCTGCACCTGTTCGGCTAAAGCGCGCCGCGACCGTTCGCGCCGCACCGCCTCTCATTCCGCCACCAAGTCGCGCGCGCCAGGATGGGCCCAGCCGATACGCCGCCCCTTATATTCGATCTGCACCCAGCCGTAAGCACGTTTCGCGGCTATCGCGACCCGGCTGCCAGCCCCCAGCTTCATGACCAGCGCACCTTTCGCGCCCGGCGTCTTGCGCACGACCAGCCCGCCGACGCCGACGCGGTAACCTATGGCGCCCACCACCAGGGGCAGATGCGTCCCGGTGCCGGTAGCGACCGTTCCTCCTCCCTGCCCCAGCGCGGCCGCCAGTTCGGAGTGGTTCGCAATGGTTGCCGCCAATGCCTCCATGCTCTTGTCCAGCAGCGTGTCGAGCGCGCTGCCGAACTGACGCCGCCGCGCCTCGCATCCCGACTGCGAACCGGATTCCTCCGGCGCGAGCACCTCCTCCTTGCCAAGGCTGGAAACGAACCGGATCTTGCTGTCGCGGATATAGACCAGATCGTAGTTCAACTCATAGTGGCGCTGAAAATGAAACAGGCGGGTATCGACTGCTGTCGCCTTGAAAAGCACATTGCTCACGTGCAAACCATCGTCGAGACCGTTGCTGCTGTCCTCACCCGGTTGCAGCTGATAATTGCCCTCCCAACGCGCAGCGAATTTTTTATCGAAAGCCTGCCGGAAATGCTCCCTGAACGACACGGCCCCACGCAGCTGGCATTCGTTAGCTCCCGAACCGGTGTACTGGATGGCATCGGTCCAGATCGAAACCGGCGCGGCCAGCGCGTCCGCACCTACAGTCGCGAGAGCGACGATAAAGGCTATTTTCACTTCCGGTCTGAATATCAGCATATGGGCAAGAGGTAATTAATTCCTTTGAGTCTAATTTAAATCCGCGGCCGCCTCCAGCCGCCATGCAGGTCTTTTCCCACGCCCCTGCCAGCTCTCGAGCAACGCGGCAGGCGGCGATTCCCAAAATGGCCTCCCGCGCCTCAATTGGCCTCCGCCGACAGAACTCGCAGCCGGGTTACGGACTCATCCCGGAAGGACTGACGCAAATCCGCGTGCGGCAGCGAACACCGAGGACCCCGCGATGGCAAACATCATCCTGTACCAGAACTCCATGTCGCATACCCTCTGGAACGTGCTGGAAGAATTGAACCGCAACGGCCCGTTCAATATCAATCAAGTGCGGCAAGGGATACGCACACTCGCCCAGGATGCCTCCAATCCCCTGACCCGGCGCTGGGCCAGGGTTCTGCTCGAACTGCCGCGTCTGCGCGACGAACTGCAGCGCCTGGAACGCATGGGCGTCACCCGCCATGCGCCGTCCCAGCCCACCTCCCCTCCATCCAGCTATCGCTATTGGGAAATCGATAGCACCAATCGCGTCGTCATCAACCCGGTCATCCTGGCTACGGATGAAGAGTTCGAAATTCTGGATGCCGTCGAAACAATCGCCCGCAGCCGTTCCGACCCCTTTCTGAAGCAGGACGAACTGGAGAACATCGTGCGTCTTGCGCGGCGCACACGCGGGCAGGATCCGTCGGCCATCGAAATGGAGGCCATCATCCATCAATTGCGCACCACCCACCTGCTGAGGTGCGTGCAACTGCGACACGAGGGACGGCACGGCAATTTCTACCAGTTGCATGAGGTGGGACGTCTGCTGTACCGGCAGTTGCGTCTGCCCAACGCCGCCATCGCTCCCGCCCCCGCCGACGTCGTAACGCTGGACTCCTCTGACGACAGCGAATCCCGCTCCAGCTCTCCATTGCCGCCCCGCTCGCTCGCCATCGAGACCGCGCAAGCGCTGACGCAGATGCACGTGAGCGCCTCCGATATCCGCGGTTTATGGAGCATGCTGGACGAAGTCGTCGCCGATGCCGCCACCCGTCATCGCGTCGACCCGGTGCGATTGCGCAACGAGATCCTGCAACATCTGCTGGTCTGGGCGGGAATGGCCGCGCTCGAGCCCGACCAGCCGGGCACTTCCGCCGCCGAGCCGGTCGTATCGCCTTTTCTCGGAGCCGACTTTTCCGCCGCCATCGGCGAACATTTGCAAGACGCGCTGCGCACCGCGGCCTATGAGGTGGCACGCATGTATCACCGTCTGCCGGCGCTGACGAGCGAGGCGCAACGGCAGGAAATGCGGTGGCGGCTCGAGCGCATGGTGCGGCGTGTCGCCGCCCACTATGGCTTGAGCGCGGATGCCCTGCTGCTACAGCCGATGGTGCCGCTGGCGCCGACTCCCCCGGCACATGACCCGCTGCAAGCGATGCGCGACGACGTGCTGGACACCGATCCGCTCCCCGCCCCGCCCCCTGCGCCGCGAGCGGGCTCGAGCCAACACGTGCTGCTGCTGGAGATCGAGCCGGCCTTGCCCATACCGCTGATCGACCATGCGGCTCAGGCACGCCTTGCACGCTATCCGCCGGGAACCGAGCGCTACCGCTTGCGACGCGACGGAAGCTGGCAACATTGGCGGGCAGGGCACTGGCAGAGGGAAACGCGACGGCTGCACGTGCCGCTCGGGCTGGCATTCAAGGTCGTCGTCGTCGGCGAAGGGCAATCGCAGTCGGCGCACGAAGACAGCAACCGTGTCGGCGACCGTCTCGGCAGCGAATTGGCGGCCAGCCTCGGCGATCTGCTGGCCTCCCCCTGTCGCATCAAACGCTTGAGCCTGCTTGCCTGTCGTCCCGGCCTGGGTTTTGTCCAGTCGCTACTGGAATCCTTGCACGACGCCCACATTGCCGTCGACGATGTGGTGCGGCGTCGCGGACCGGTACTGCTGACAGGGGACGGACGCGGCTGGGTGGCCAGCGAAGGGCCCGCACACTGGTTCCGCGGTCAGGGAACGCGTGAAATCATCGTCCGCGACCCGGTCAGCGGGGTGCTGACGGTCAGCCCGGAAAACCAGCCCGGCAGCGCCATGCTGAACATGGTCGCGGACGATGCCATCGGGCCGCTGGGCGCTCTCGTTCCCGCCGACGAAACCGCTCTCGATGGCCGGGTGTTCGGCGCGCGCGCACGCGCGGCGCTGACGCGGCTGGCAGACGGGAACGGGCTCGACTCCAGTTGGGTTCCCCTGTTCAAATCGCTGCACCCGGCAACGGAAGGGGGCTGGAGCATGCGCCTGCTTCAGCCCGCCAGCGGCCGCAGCCGCGACATCGTCACGCGCGAACCGCTGCTGCCCGCCCTGGCGAACACACTGGAGTCGGAGCCGGGGCCGGCACAAACGGGCTTCCATCTGTTGCACCGCAGCTTCGGCTACAGCCTCGGCCTGATGGCAATACTACAGCGAAGCACGGCCGCGGCGCGGCTCGATGACCCGCTCGAGCGCGCATTGCGTCTTCATGCCGAGCTCGGCCGGGTGCAATTCACTCACACCGCGCTCGAAGACATCGGGCAGTTGACACAGGCGGCCTTCGACGTCTTGCGCGACGGACGGGCATTCGCGCGCAACGCGGCGCTGGGCCAGTCCTTGAGCCAGGGCTTGCGACTCGGCAGTCGCGGCGTTGGCATCGGCCTCGGCATGGTAGGCATCGGTTTCGACATCAGCGAACTGCGCGCCGCCGCCACCCCCGCAGAGCGGGCGCTGTTCGGCGCCCAGCTCGGCTTTGACGCCACCTCCGCCCTGATCGATGGCGGCGCCCTGGTCGCCGATGCGGCAGGCATGGGCGCGCTGGCCGAAGCCGCCGGTCCGCTGGGCGTCGGCATCGGCCTTATCGGCTTTGTCGTCACCACCGTCCTGCAAAGCGAGGCGCAGCGGCATGCCCTGCTCGCCGCCGAGATCGCGGTCGAACAATTCTTCGCCCAACTCGACCACGCCAACCAAGAAGACGGCTGCGACTTCGACGCCGACAGTCACACCCTGCGTCCTCGCATCGGCGCCGTCATCACCCGCCTCGATATGGTGCAAGGCGAGGTCGACTTCTCCAGCGCACGGCTGATGGCATCGAGGCTGGCCACGGTCGGCTACACCGATTTCAGCGCCGTGGGCGAACCGACCTACGAGATCGAAGAGGCGCGCATGCTGGACGACTCCGCTCGCGCCTTCTCCCTGCGCGAACGGCTGGCCCTCCCTGCCCGGGCCGCTCTGCGTGCAGGGACGGACGCCCGTAATCTGATCTTGCCGGCAACGCCGGCCAGTGTGATCCGCTATCAGTACCAGCGCCTGCGCCGCCCCTATCAGACGACCCCGCCCATCGTCGTGCGCCAGCCCGGTTATCAGTTGCAGCAACGCCTGGCCCGCAACGGCGATTTCTTCCCCGACCACCAGGGCAGAAGCATCGTGGCGGTGCAAACCGAGTATCAGGACACCCATATCGTCATTCGTCTCGGAGCACGGTCACGGTGCGTACTGACGCCGCCGTTGCCCGAAGCCGTCGCCAGGCATTTGCGCTACACCCTGCATGGCGCAGGCGGGCGCTATCTGCTGGTCTTGTCGGAAGCGGTTGCCGCTTATCGCCTGGAAACCGACGCCGATACCGCGTCGGACTGGCTGCTCGATGCCAGTCAGTTCAGTGATGCGATCGTGCCCCGCTACGATGCGGCGGGCTTGAGCCTGGGCACGCTGCGCGTCGAGATACCTGATGGCGACGACAGCCTGAGCCTGCGCCTGGGCGGGGGCGAAACCTGGCGCCTCGAACGATCGGGACCGACCAGCCGCCGCACGCTGCTCGCGCTGGACGCCGCCAGACTGAGCCCGCCCGTGCACAATAAGGAGCAGTTGCTCACCCGCCTTGCCGGGTACGCCGCGGCGGGCGAGGATGGCTGCCAGGATGATGTGGTCGTGGTGGAAAACCCGCCGCATCCCGGTGGCGGTCGCGCCTTTTACCATCGCGACAGCCACCGGCTCGTGTTGGCGGGCACTGGCGATACGCAGGCCGAACTGATCGCACTTCAGCCCGATTGCGCATTTTTCGCGCAACGCGACACCGGTACCGTCTTGCAGACGCGCGACAGCGGCGAAATCGTCGCGCGTCTGCAAGGGATATTCGGCGGCGACGACGCCCGATTCGCCGCCATTCGTCCCCAGGGTGACGCCGCGCTGCTCGAACAGCATATCGGTCCCGTCGACGCGCCGCGGCTGATACTGCGCTACCGTCTGCAGACGACACCCCCGCAATTGCGGCTGACCGGAGTCCGCAGCGTACTGGACATCCCGGCCCGGCTGGACGGCGAGGCCGATTTTCGGAACTGGCTCGCGCGCGCGGCCGGACGCGAGGCGCTGTCGGTCGCCGACACGGCCCGGGTCGCCGCCGGCTATGCCGATTGGGTGGCACTGGGCTCTCTCCCATCTGCCACGCCCAGTCACTGGCGGCGCACGAGCGATGGCCTGCTGGTGACGCCGCGCGCACGCGACCCGCTATCCCCCCTGCCCGCCGACCTGGTGCTGCTCGCCGGAATGCCAACGGATAGCCGCAGCGGGCCCTTTTTTTTCCATTCGCCCTCCCGACGCACGCTTTACCGTCAGGAACGCGACGGCGCCGACGCGATGCCGCTCCCTCCCATCGCCGTCACCGCCATCGTCGAGGGCGTCATCCTGCTGACCGACTCCGAAGGCGTGGTGCTTCGCCTCGACCCCGATGGCAGCACGCATCTGACCGCCCTCACCCGCGCCTGGTTCGACAAGCACCGCAACGACTGGTGGCGGGTGCTGCCGACGCTGGTGGCATCGTGGAGCGACAGCGGACCGCGCTACGAGGCGACGATCGCGCTGCCCGCCATCCACGACAGCCAGCGGCGCGAGCGCGCAGTCTGGTACGACGTGTTGCGTCGCGGCATCGCGATTGCGGCTCAGCCGCTCGCCGGACGCTCGCCCCGCTTCGTCGGCGTCGATATCGACGACGTGGCCTGGCTGTTCGACCTCGCGGCCGGCAAGATTTTCGCGCAGGACTTGCTCGAACCCGACTGGGTCGACCTTCTGCTCGACAGCGAAGGTCGCCTGGCGAGCGAGGTATCACTGGTGGCGACGCCGGTACTGGGCGATGAAACGATCGTCCGTGCCGATATCGTCGGAGGACGACTGCAGGCGCACAACCGTGACGGTCTGATCTTCGGTCTCGGCGCGCATGGACGTCCGCGCTTGCAAGCCATAGGCGACGAAACGGCACCGGCCGGCGATCGCCCGCGCCCGACCTTGCCCCAATTGGCTTCGCGCTACGCTCACCCCGAAGCGATACGCATAGGGCAGAGCAGGGACGCTCCCTACGGCTGGTACCACGCCGCCGGCGATGCGGTCATCGTCGCCGATGGGGCGCAACTTCCGCTCTTCATCGGCTTCGACAGCGCACGGCAATGCGCCTACTACTTCGACCGCGCGGACGGCACCCTGCGCAGCCAGGTCCAGGGCCACGACTCGGTATACGAGGGGCGCTACCGCGACGCCTGGCGCGGTGGTCGCTGGCTGCTGCTGCACGGACTCGGTTCAGGCGCGGTCGGCGAGCTGCGCCCATTGCCGCTGGATGGCGTGGAGCGCGTGTGGCTGGCGGGGGACGGCAACACACAGTACCGGATCGATGCCGCCGCACGAAACGCACTGCGCGAGGTCGTGATCGACGACGACGGCTCAAGCGGGCGGGACAGAACGCTGACACTGGATTTCCCTGGCGCAGGGGAGCTGACCGTCGCCACGCGCGACGACGACCTGCTATTGCGGTCCGGAAGCGATGGCTGGCACATCGTCCTGCATCAGACGCTGGCACCTGCCTGCGAGTGGCGACGCACACTGCGACTGCGCTTCGACGGCGGCCCCATCCTTGCCGTCGCCGCTCTGGTCGCCGAAGGCACGCATCGCTCGGGTCCGTTCCCCCTTGCCCGCTCGCGACATGCACAGACGCAACAAGGAAACAGCTCATGGTAAACACCACCCTGCTCCCCCATTCTCCACAGTATTTCCTGTGGCATGTGATACTGGAACTGGGAACGAACACCCCCATCACCACGTATGGCGTCCGCCAACGCCTGCGCACTCTGGCTCGGCACAGCGGCAACCCCGACCGCCAGCGCTGGGCCCGCGTGATGCTGGCACGCCCGCGACTCGATCAGGAGTTGCGCCGGCTGGCGACCTTGCATCTGCTCACCTCGCAGCGAGCTCCGGGTTTGCGGGCCGTCGGCGGCCCCCACAGCCTCGTGTGGAATCTGCAAGCCGGCACCCATGTCGTCGTTCCTCCCAGCACACTGGAGACAGGCGAGGCGATACGCATTCTGGAAGCCCTCGACAGTTGGCTGGCGCAGCATCCGGCAAACAAGGTCAACCTGCCGGAGATGCATGCACTGATCCAGCAAATCCGACAAATCCACGGCGGCGATACGTCGGTGACGGCGGCTACGCTGGCACTTGAAGAAATGATAGAAAGCCGCCTCATCAACAGAGTGACACCGGAAATTGCCTACGGCCCCTCCCCCCACTTCCGTCCGAGCGCAACCGGACAATCGCTGTTGTACGACCTGCACCAACAGCGCCTCCATCTCAATCCGCGTGCCGCATCGGCCGACATCGCGCTAGTCTCACTCGAAGAGGAGGACACCCCGCCGGCAACCGCGCGGGCCTCGGCTCTGAGTTCTCTCTCCGGACATGGCGCCCTGATCGCCGAGCGGCTGCTGGAGCAGCCCGCCCCCGGGGTCAACGAAGAAACCGCCTTGTGGGCGATATTGCACGGACAGGCCAATGCGGCAGCCGAACAGAGCGGCGACAATCCGTCGCGGCTGCTCAACGAGGCCGTCGCTCAGCTGCTGCGACTGGCAACGCAAACCATGCCTCCCCCCGACCAGCCCGGCCCTTCGCATGCAGGCAACTCGCCTTTCTTCAGCACAAGTTTCGTCAACAGCCTGCGCGAGCATCTCAGCGCCGCCCACGATCTGGCAGGACGCGAGACGGCCGGCGTATTCCAGCGCATGCTGCCGCCTGACTCCGGAACGATGACCGAACAGGATGCGCACGAGTTGCTGCTGCGCGCCTCCCGACAGGTCGGCTACTACCATGGGCTGGACAGCGACACCTTGTTGCTGCTGGCGGCCGGGGAACTGGCGGGTCCGCCGGCGACGGTAGGCGACGGCTCTGCCGGCCGGTTCTCCCCCGACCTGTTGCAAACCCTGTTCAATGACATGGCCGACATCGGTCCGCCCGCTACCGGGATGTGGCAAACCAATGCCCAGCAGCGGGTCCTTGTACTCGAAATAGAGCCCGATCCCGCCCACTCCATCGTTGAACGCGCCACCGAACTGCGCATGGCCCATTACCCGCCGAGGACCGAACGCTACCGTCTGCGACAGGGTGGACTGTGGCAACGCTGGCATGACGGAGCATGGGAATTGCAGAGCGGCCCCCTGTTGTTCGATCCCGCGCGCATGCTCAAAATCGTCCTCGTCGGCGAAGGTCAGTCCCACTCGGCACGCGACGACAGCAACCGCATCGGCGGTCGCTATGGGGAGGAACTCGCGCAGCATCTCGCCGAATTGCTGCCGCCGGGGACCTGGGTCAAACGGCTGAGCCTGCTCGCCTGCCGCCCCGGCCTCGGCCTCATCCAGTCGCTGCTGGAGGCGCTGCATCTGGCCGGCATCGGCGTGGTGGATGTGGTAAGACGGCGCGGGCCGGTGCTGCTGGCCCCGGGAGGTCGCAGCTGGGTTGCGGTCGACCGCCCGAACCGCTGGCTGCATGGCCATGGCACACGCGAGATCGTGACGCTGGACCCCGCCAGCGGCGTACTAGAGGTGCGCCCGGATACCGGTGCCCGCCCCGACAGCCTGCAGACGATGCCGCAGCATGCCGCCGGCCCGCTGGGGGCGCTTCCCCTCCCGGCGGAAAGCCTGCTCGACGGGCGTCTGTGGCGGGGGCGCATGTCCGATGCGCTGGATCGACTGTCGCAGGAGCACGAAACGCCGCGCGACTGGCTGCCCGCGCTCGCCTCGCTGCGCTCCGATGGGGATGGCCAGCGTCTGCGATTGCTGTCGCCATCCGGCGATGAAACGCGCGACATCGTAACACGCGACCCCCTATGGACCGGCTTTGCCACCCACCTCGACCGCCGCCTCGCATCTCTGTACGAGACGGCACAGGCAAGCTGGCACGCCAGCCAGCGCGCGTTTGGCTATAGTCTCGGCCTGGCCATGCTGCTGCAAGCGCGCGGCGACACGGCCAGCGACGACCCGCTCGACCGCGCGCTCAGGCTGCATGCCGAACTCGGCCGCATCCAGTTCACCCACGGCGCACTCGGCGATGTCGCCTTGCTAACGCAGCATGCGCGCGATCTGCTGCGCGACGGCAGGACGCTGGCGCGCTCCTCGCGCTTTGCCCAGACGCTCGGCGACGGCCTCGGGCTGGCCAGCCGCGGACTCGGTCCCTTGCTGGGGCTCGCCAACGCCGGTTTCGACATCTATGAAATCATGCATGCCCAGACGCCGGCCGAGCAGGCCTTGTTCGCCACCCAGCTCGGTTTCGACGCCACGATACTGACTATCGAGGGCGGCGCGATCGTTGCAACGGCAACCGGCGCCGGTCTTGTCGCCGAAGTCGCCGGCCCCGTCGGCCTGGCCATCGGGCTGATCGGCTTCGCCATCACCAGCGCCATGGCGGCCAGCATGCGACACCACGCGCTCGTTGCCGCCGAAGAAGCCGTCGAAGCCTTCTTCGCACGTCTGGCCGCCGCCCACCAGGGCGACGGTTGCGACTACGCTGCAGACAGCGACACGCTGCAGCCCCGCCCGGGGCTCGTCGTCACCCGTCTCGACCTGGGCCGCGCCCGTATCGAATTCGGCAGTCAATACGTGATGGCCACGCGACTGGTCGCATCCCGCTATATCGACCCCGACCTGGTCAGACCGCAGGAATTGCCGACGCATGTTCCGCAGATGATGGACGACCCGGCGCGCGCGCTTTCGCTGCGCGAACGTCTCGGCATGCCGTCGCAAGCCGACTTGCTCAATGCACAGGCCAGACACATCGTGTTGCCGGCCACGCCCGACGCCGTCATCCGCTATCGCTATCAACGCGTTCGCAAGCCCTATACGCCTCTGCCGACGACAGTCGCATCCAACCCCGGCTATCAGGCGATGCGACGCATCGGCGCCGATGGCGATTTTTACCCGGAATGGGCCGGCATGGCGATCGTGAACCTGCAGTTCGAGTACCGCGACACCGGTGTCGAAGTCGTTCTCGGCCCCGCGCCGCGCATCGTGTCGACGCCAGCGCTGGCAGCCGACATCGGCCCCAGGCTCAAATACGATTTACTCGGCGCCGGCGGCCGCTATCTGGTGACGTTGTCGGCACCGACTGCCGGCTACCGCCTGGAAACCCTGGGCAACACGCCGTCGGAATGGCTGCTGGATCTCACCTCCCTCGGCGAGGCCGCCGTAACGATAGATGACGCAAGCACTCTGCATGCGGGTACCACTCCCATCGTCGTTCCCGCCGGTGGCGACACGATCGCATTGCGTCTGGCCGGCGGCGAACTCAGGCAGTTCGATCGCACGGCCGGTCTGTTGCGGCTGCTCGCACTGGATGCCGCGAGCGCAGTCCCGTCGCCGCGCGACGATCAAGCGCTACTCGCGCTGCTGGCGGCGCGCAACTGCGCCGAGTGGGTCCTGATCGAGAATGCACCGCCCAATGGCGCGGAGCGTGCCTATTTTCATGCGCCAAGCCGCCGTCTGCTGCGCCCCGGGGCGACACCGTCGCAACGCAAGGGAGAACTGCTTCGGCTTGAATCCGGCTCGGCCGTGTATGTCGATCGCCACGCTTCCGCCTTGTGGCGTTGCGACGATGCCGGCCGACTCCTCGCCACGATGCCCCTGCTGCTGGAGGGTGAAGACAGCCGCATCGCCGCCATCGAACACCAGCAGGATGGCATCGTGTTCGAGCAGCAGATCGGCCCGCCCGACAAGGCAGGACTGATTTTGCGCTACCGTCTGAAAGAGGGCGCCTCCCCCCTGCTGATCGCACTCGAGTGTACGCTCTCCTGGCCCGCTTCCCTGGCCGCCGCCGACTTCGCGCACTGGCTCGCGCGCGCTGCCGGACGCGAGTCGGCGCCCGGGCGGACGGCGATGGAAGGATCCCTGCCCGCCGGTCTGGCCACCTGGGTCGTACGCCGGGCGCCTGCGGGCGCGGCGGGGACGCAGTGGTGGCAGCCGATCGAGGGTCGGGTGCTGGAGGCGTTCGGCCAGGATCTTCCCTCCGACCTGATACTGGCGGCGGCGCAAAGCTCGGGAATGTATTTCTACTCGCCGTCCCGGCGCCTGCTCTACCACCAGACCGGCCGCTCGGATGCGCAGTGCTTGCCACTGCCCGCCATCACGCGTATCGCCCATATCGAAGACACGCTGCTGCTGATTGCCAGCGACGGCGTAGTCCGCCGCCTCGTTGCCGATGGGCGCTTCGAGTTGCAGGCTCTGACCCGCACCTGGTTCGCTGCCCACCGGCACGACTGGTGGCGCGCATTGCCCGCGCTAGGCGATGAGGACGCGGCCTTCGGCCACGAGAACACTCTGCCCCTGCCGCCGGTTGTCGATGCCGCGGAACGCGAACGCGGAGTCTGGTATGACTGCCTGCGCCGTCGTTTCGTTATCGCGCCCGCCGTTGCGGGCGCGGATACGACGCGATTCATAGGCATCGATGCCGCCGGCTCGGCCTGGCTACTGGATACCGCGACGGGAACCCTCTGTGCGCAGGCCCCGCTGGAACCCGAGTGGGCCGCCTCCCTGTTCGATAGCGAGGGTCGCCTGGTCAGCGAGATCTCCTTGCAAGCGCTCGCGCGATTCAGCGGCGAAAACTTCGTCGATGCCGCCATCGTCGGCGGGCGTCTGCAGGCCACCAGCGATGGCGGCCTGCTGCTGAAGCTCGATGCCGCCGGCCGCTGCGACCTGGTCGCCGTCGGTCAGCGCTGGCTCGAGCGCGTGCCGCGTGGCGCGCGGCAGGAATCGATGCGGGCGCTGGCGCCGCGCTATCCACACCCGGAGGTCATCCGCCTCGGCAATTCAGAGCACAGCCCCGTCTCCTGGTACCGCCCGGCATCGGACAGCCTGATCGTGCCCGACATGGCCGTGGCGCCGCGCTATATCGGTTACGCATCAGCGCAGCGCTCGGCCTTCTACTTCGACAGAGCCAATGGCTTGATGCGCATGCAGCGCGACCGCTTTTCCACCCTCCCCGACCGCTTGTACCGCGATGCCTGGCGCGGCGGACGCTGGCTGCTGCTGCGCGGGATCGGCGCCGAAGGCGGAGACTTGCGTCCGTTGGCGCTCGATGGCGTAGAACGGGTATGGCTGGCGGGAGAAGGCGACGAACGGTATCGGGTCGACGCCACCGCCTGGAATGCCTTGCATGAGATCGTGATCGACGACTACGCCGCGAACGGGCAGCGCAGCACGCTGAAGCTGGACTTCGCCGGCGCGGGCGAACTTTCGGTTACCGAATGCGGCGACGACCTGCTGTTGCGCGCGGCCGGCGGCAAACGCATTCTCTTGCGCCACGCCTTGTCGGCGAATGACCCACACTGGCGTTGGCTGATAGTGCGTTTTGACGGCGACCACGGCCCGCTCGCGCTGGCCCGGCTCGCCAACGGCGACTTCGACCGCTCCGGTCGCCTGACGCTGGCACAGGCCCGTGCCGGCTAGACCCCATGCAACAGGACACCCATCGTGCTCACACTCACCCTCTACCCTCACTCGCTGCTGCATTTCCTGTGGACCGTCATTGTCGAATTAAGCGCCGGCGGTAATTTCACCCAGTCCGCCCTACGTACACGCTTGCACCATATAAGCCGCCAGGAACGCGATCCAGGGCGACGTCGCTGGGCCAAGGTCACCTTGCTGCTGCCCAATTTGCGCGGCCACCTGCGCCGGATGGAGCAGATGCACCTGCTGCACTCTCGCCGTACGCCCTTTTTTGCGTCGGGAAAGCGCAATGTGCTCGAATGGCAGATGCAGCCGACGACGCGGGTTCTCGTTGCTGAGAGCGTTCTATTGCCTGGCGAAGAACTCCAGTTCATCGAAGCCTTCCACTCCCTGGCCAGACAGCGCACGCCGCATCAAGTCGGCACCCTTGAAGCAGAAGCCCTTGCCAAACATGTGCGGCGGCTTTGCGGCGGCGAGGCCTCGGACGAAGCCGCCAGAAGCATATTGTTCGAACTGGTACGCAGCGATCTCTTGCTCAGGGTGCACTACGGGGGATACCAGCAGGACACGCGCAGCGACTTCGTGCTGCAAGCTGTCGGCCAACGCCTGCTCGAGCAGTGGCAGTGCAGCCGCATCGCTCCCCGCAGCGAAGCACACCTCGCTGCGACATGGTTCGCGCCCGGCGCCGCTCCGCTTCCGAGCACGGTGCCCGGCGCGCCGCTGATTCCGCAAGCCCTGGCCGCGGCGACTGCCGACAGCCTGGTGCAACTCGAACTGGGCCCGGCCATCGACGAAGCCGAACTGTGGGCGCACCTGCAGGCGGCGGTCGCCTCCGCCGCCAACCAGTTCGGCGACGAGCGCGAGCGACTGCTCAACGACACCATCTGCCATCTGCTCATGCAAACCAGCGGCACGGAAGAGGAGCCGGAGCAGGCCGGAAGTTCGCATCAAGGGCGTTCGCCCTTTCTGGCGCCTGAATTCGCCCATTCCATATTGCGCCATCTGCTCAACACTTTGCATGACGGCGCCCAGTCCTCCCGTTCACTGCTCGGCCAACAGCTGGCGGCCAGGCCGGTCGTCAGCGCCGGCGACCTGCAGCGCGCGGCAACGCCCATCGTCGCCAGAATGGCCGCCCGGAGCGGCCTGCCGGCGGAGGCGGTCAACCAGCAGACCCTGTCCGCCCTCGCCGCCTCGCCGGTCGGGCGACAGGAGGCGGACGCGCTTGAAGTACTACCCCACTCACTGGTCGAAAGCCTGCTGGCCGACTACCACGACAGCGGCGCAGAGGCGATCGATCCGCAAGCGGCGCTGCAGCGCGTGCTGGTGCTTGAGATCGAACCGCTGCTACCGAATCCCGAGGTCGCCCTGGCCGCCGAGCGTCGCATGAGACTCTATCTGCCCGCAGCCGACCGCTACCGGCTGCGACGCAACGGACTTTGGCAGTACTGGCAAGACAGGCAATGGCTGCCTGCCGAGCGGCCCGGTCTCGCTCCCGGGATTCCGCTCAAGCTCGTCGTCGTCGGCGAGGGGCAGTCATTGTCGGAGCGCGAAGACAGCAGTCGCGTCAGCGGACTGTTCGGAGATGAACTCGGCGCCTTCATCGCCGAGTTGCTGCCGGCCGGCTGCGACGTTCAGCGCCTGAGCCTGCTCGCCTGCCGCCCCGGCCTCGGCTTTGTGCAGACTCTGCTGGAGACGCTGCATATCGCAGGCATCAATGTCATCGACGTGGTTCGCCGCCGCGGTAAGGTCCTGCTGACCGAGTTCGGGCGCGCCTGGGTCTCCGTCGGGTCTCCGCCGCACTGGCAGCACGGCCCAGGCACCCGCGAAGTGGTCAGCCTCGACCCGGTCAGCATGGCCTTGCTCGTACGCCCCGATCCCCTGCCCGGCATCGACGCGACGCTGGATGCCCCTCCCCTGGATTCGGCCGGGCCGCTGGGATCACTGCTCCCGCCGGACGATGTTGTGTTCGATCACAGGCTGGAAGGCGGGCGCATGCGCGAGCTGCTCGCGCGGCTGACCCGCGAAGCCGGGCTCGACAGCGGCTGGCTGCCCTTGTTCAAATCGCTGCGCACGCGCGCGGATGGCAGCAGCGCGCTGCGCCTGTTGCATCCGGCCAGCGGCCGGACCCACGATCTCGTTACCGACGACCCGTTGCTACCCGCCTTCGTGTCCCGCCTCGACACGCGCCTGACGGCCCTGCAGGCTTCGGGACACGGCGATTACCATACTCTCGGCCATGTATTCAGTTACGGTCTGGGCCTGGCAACGCTGCTCAGCCAGCCGGAGCAGCCAGTCGGAGCGGACGACCCTCTTGGCAATGCCATTCGGCTGCATGCCGAGCTCGGACGGGTCCAGTTCACCCATGGCGCGCTCAACGACATCGCCGCCCTGACGCGGCAGGCGCACGCCCTGCTGGATGGCGGGCGGGCGCTGGCGCCGAACTCCCGTCTCGCGCAGACGGTGTACGGCGGACTGGAACTGGCCAATCGCGGGCTGGGTCCGGCGCTGGGTCTGGCCAGTTTCAGCTTCGATATCTATGAGCTCATGCATGCCATGACCCCGGCCGACAAAGCCTTGTTCGCGACCCAGCTCGGTTTCGATGGCAGCGCGACTCTGATCGAAGCCGGCGCGCTGCTGGCGGCACGGCTGGGCGCCGCCGCCATCGCCGAGGCGGCCGGGCCGATCGGACTGGCCATCGCGCTGCTCGGCTTTACCGTCCAGACCTTCATGCAGATACTGCAGCGTCAGCAGGCCTTGCTCGCCGCCGAGGAAGCGGTGGAAGACTATTTCGCCCGCATGGCGGCCGCGCATCGCGACGGTGGCTGCAAACACCACGCCGACACCGATACGCTGGAGCCCAGCCCCGGCTGCGTGATCACGCTGCTCGACCTCGAGCAGGGCCGCATCGAGTTCGGAGATCACCTTCTGATGGCCTCCGAGCTGTTCGACAGCACCTATATCGATAGCGCCATTGCCGGCGAAAACCAGACGCTGTACACACTGGAACCGCGGATGATAGACGATCCCTCGCGCGCGCTGCCGCTACGGGAACGGCTGGGCTTTGCCTCCTCGCTGGCACTGAACGCACCGCGGGCGCGCCATGTCGTCTTGCCGGCGACGCCGGGCAGCCTCATCCGCTACCGTTACCAGCGCCTGCGCAAGCCCTATCAGCGCGCGCCGCAAGCGGTAAGAAACCATCCCGGCTACGCCGTCATGCAAGGTCTGGCACAAGGTGGTGGTTTTTTCTTCGACAATGACGGCGTCGCCATGGTCGACCTGGATTTCGAGTACCGGGACACTCCGATCGAGGTCCGCCTCGATGCCTCGGCACGCACCTTGCTGAGCCCTCCTCTCGCGCCCGCCCTTGCCAAGCATCTGTCATACACGCTCTTCGGCGCGGGCGGGCACTATCTGCTGACACTGACGAGTGCGACCGCCGGCTACCGTCTGCACAGCCGGGGCGAAGCGCCGTCCCACTGGATGCTTGACGTCGATGCCGCACTCGATGGAGCCATCACCGCCATCGCCACCGGCGGTTTTCGCATCGGATCGATTCCGATCGCGGTACAGACTGCCGCCGACAGCGTGAGCGTGCGCCAGGCCAACGGCGAAATCTATCGCGTCGACCGCAGCGAGGGTCGCTGCCGCTTGCTCGCACTGGACGCGGGCCGTCTCGTCCCGCCTGCGCGGAGCAACGCCGCTCTGCTGGCCGTGCTGGCGGCACGCAGCGACTGCGCCGATGTGGTCGTCATCGAAAATGCGCCCGGCCGCCTCTTCTACCACCGTGCCTCTCAGCGCCTGCTGCAACCGGGCGCCGACTCGCGCGCGCTCGATGCCGAATTGCTGTGGATCGATAGCGATTCGGCCTTCTTCATCGACCGCACACGGCCCTCGCTGTGGCACAGCGGCGACGACGGCATGGTCAAGGCCCGGCTGCGCTTTCTGTTCGAAGGCGACGACGCGCGCCTGACCCAGGTTCAGCACCAGGAGGGCGGCGCCTTGATCGAGCAGCACATCGGCCCCGGGACCCCGGGTTTGACCTTGCTCTACCATTTCGACGCCGCCCGGGCCAGCCTCACGCTCACCGGCGTGCACTGTGCACTCGAAGCGCCGGCCATGCGCGGCGAGACGGCCTGGCGCCAATGGCTGGAGCGGGCCGCCGGACGTCACGATGCAGGGCACGAAGATGAGCCGCTCGCAGGCGTCACCGCGCGAGCGGCGCAGTTTGCCCCCTGGGTCGCATTGTACCCGCCAAGCGCGAGCCCCCCCGCCTGGCGCCGTTCGCGCGACGGTTTCATTCTGCGCCCGCGCGCGGGCGACGGTCAGACCTTGCCCACCGATCTGATGCTGATCCCGCCCCCGGATGAGGCGACCGGCGAAAACCGGTTTTTCCATTCCACATCCGAACGCGCACTCTACCGCCAGAACGGAGAGGCGGCGGCCGTACGGCTGCCACTGCCGCCTACGCGCTCCGTCTCCAGCATCGATGGCTGCCCCGTTCTCTGCGACGACACGGGGGTGCTGCACCGCCTGGGCGATGACGGCAGCACGCACCTGCTCGCCGTCAACCGCACCTGGTTCGAGGCCCACCGCAGCGACTGGTGGCATGCCCTGGTCGCCTTGTCCGGGGACGAGCCGGCGCGCCACGAAGCCATCATTGCACTACCCGCCTTGCGCGACGGGGAAAATCGCACCCGCAACGCCTGGTACGACAGCTTGCGACGCTGCTTCGTCATCGCGCCGGCGGCACTGGCCGACGTCGAAACGCGGCTGATAGGCGTCGACGCCGGCGCGCTGGCCTGGCTCTTCGATGCCTCGGCAGGAAAAATCTACGCGCAGGCCCCGCTCGCGCCGGAGCTGTTGCCGGCACTATTCGACCCCCAGGGCCGCCTGCTCGGCGACGCCGCCCTGGCGGCCACCCCCGTGCTGGTCAATGAAAACATCGTCTCCGCCACCCTTGTCGCCGGTCACCTGCACGCGCTCAACACCGAAGGCGCAGTGCTCGGCATCGATCACTACGGCCGCGCCCGCTTGCTGGCCGTCGACCGCAGCTGGCCGGCCATCCACGCCCCCGACCGCCAGCGGCGCGCGGCTCTGCAAGCACTCACCGCGCGCTATCCGCACCCGGAAGTCATCCGGCTCGATGGCGCACGCCCGGCCTGGTATCGCCGGCAAAGCGATAGCCTGATCACTTCGATGCTGGCGCGCGATCCGGTCTTTATCGGCAACTCGACAGCGGGGGATGTCGCTTATTATTTTGACAGGGCGGACGGAGTCATGCGCAGTTGCGACCGCAATCGCAATTCCAGGACCGAGGGGCTTTATCGCGATGCCTGCCGCGTCGGCGACTGGCTTTTTCTTCGCGGGCAAGGCCCTGATACGCTGCACCTGCCGCTGCTGGACGGTGTCGAACGGATCTGGCTGGGGGGAGACGGCGATGCCGACTATCGGATCGATGAAGGCGCCTGGCGACACTTCCGCCGCATCGTACTCGACGATCATGCATTCGATGGACGATCCAGCAGCCTGGCCCTGGATTTCGAAGGCGCAGCCGGACTCGCCATCGTCGCACGCGACGACGACTTGCTGTTGCGCGCACATGACAATGGCCGACAGATCGAGCTGCGGCAGGCACTGCGCGCAAGCGGCGAGCGCCGACGCCAGCTGTCGCTGCAGGTCGCCGGTCTGGCGGCCTCCGTGAGCCTGGCGCGGCTCGCCCGACCGGATTTCGACCGTTCGGGCCGCCTCACGCTGGCCCAGGCTCAGACCTTGAAGTAATCCACGGCCTGCTGCAATTCGTTCGACAGGTCGCGCAGGCGCTGCGAGGCTTCCGCGTTATTGCGCGAGGCGGCATTGGTCTGCTCGGTCATCGAAGCAATATTGGCCACATGGCCTGCGATTTCGTTGGCGGTGTCGGCCTGTGCGCTGTTGGCGCTGGCGACTTCACGCGCCTTGTGCAGGGAGTCCTCGGCCTGGCGCTGGATATCGCCGAGCACCTGTGTCGCCTGCTGTGCAAGCGCCTGCCCCTGCGATACGCGCGGGGTCGTGCTCTCCATGGCGGCGACAGCCGAGCGGGTATCTTTCTGTATCGCGTCTATCATCTGCGAGATCTCGGCAGTGGCCACGCTGGTGCGCTCGGCCAGGCGCCGTACTTCGTCTGCAACGACGGCAAAGCCGCGGCCCTGCTCGCCTGCCCGCGCCGCTTCGATCGCCGCGTTGAGCGCCAGCAGATTGGTCTGATCGGCGATTTCGTTGATCACCAGGGTGATCTTGCCGACTTCCTGCGACCGTTCCACCAGCGACTGAATGCGCGTGGTCGATTCCGTGACCGCCTGGGCGATATTGTCGATTTCCTGGGTCACCAGCCGCACGACCCCATCTCCCTTGTTGGCCAGAGAAACGGTCTGGCGCGAGTTCTCTTCGGTCGCGCGCGCGATTTCGGAGACTTCACCTATGCTCACGGTCAATTCTTCGACCGAGGCCGCGGTGGCGGCGCTCGACTCGGCCTGACTGCCGGCCGCCTTGCTGATTTCCTGCGACGACACCGACAACTCGCCCGACTGCTGCGCCAACTGGTGCGTGCTGCCGCGTATCGAGCGCACGATATCGCCAAGCTTGGACTGCATGCTGCCCAGAGTGCCCAGCAAGCTGCCTTCGCGTACATTGCTCCCGACTCCGCGGCCGGTCAGGTCGCCGGCGGCGAATTCGTCGACCACGGCAACAGCCTCCGCCGGCTCGCCGCCTATCAGCCGTAACACGCTGCGATTGATCGACCAGCCTATCAATGCCACCGCCAGACCGATGGCAAACAGGAATATGACCGAACCGATGGCCGCACTATGGAAGTCGCGGTCGACGTCTTCGATATAGACCCCCGTCCCCAGCCACCAACCCCATGGTTCGAACACTTTGGCGTAAGAGACTTTGGGCAAGGGGACTTTCGATCCCATCTTGGGAAACTGGTAATCGATATAGGCCTGGCGGTTGCGCTGCAGCAGCTCTATCCACTGCCGGATATAAGGCTTGCCATTCGGATCTTTGGTAGCGAGAAAATTCTTGCCCTCGCGCTCGGGCTTGGAGCCGTGCATGAGGTTGACGCCATTGAAATCGTAGATGAAGAAGTAATCGCCGCCACCGTTGAAATGGCTTTTGCGCAAATTGTCCTTCGCCAGGCGTTGCGCCTGCTCCAGCGTCAACGTGCCCGCCTGGTACAGATCGTATTGCCGCTGGATCACCCCCATGGACGAGTCGACCAGCGCCTTCAGCTCGAGCTGTCTTTGCTCGAGGATATGCTCGCGCAATTGAAAAACGGAATAGCTGCCGTAGATCGCCAATCCCAACAAAGTGCACACCAGCATCGCGTACAAGCGCAGCTTCAGCGTCAACCCTTTTGCTTGCCCCATGATAATCTCCGGCTTTCACTATTATTATTCATGATAGGCGACGGAGTGAATCATGTGTAACACCGCAGGTCACGGCATTGCGCTCTCGATCTTCAGTCGTCCTCAAGACTGGGCAGCAGGCACTCCTGCGCCAGCAGGCGCGCGAAAGCATCGGCCGGCATCGGCTTGGCCACCAGATAGCCCTGCACCAGATCGCAGCCTGCTTCGGCCAGAAAACGCCACTGATCGAGGGTTTCCACGCCTTCGGCCACCACCTTCATGTTCAGGGTCTGCGCCATATTGATAATGGCCTTGGCGATCGCGCTGTCGTCGAGATCGCCAGGAATATCACGCACAAAAGAGCGGTCGATTTTGAGCTTGTCGGCCTTGAAGCGCTTGAGATAGGACAAGCTGGAATAGCCGGTACCGAAATCGTCGATCGACAGTTGCAGCCCCATCTCCTTGATCGTGCCTATGGTCTGCATGGTCGCTTCGACATCATCCATGACCACGCTCTCGGTCACTTCGATATCGAGCATGTCTCCGGACAGGCCGCAGGCCTCGAGCGCACGCGCGATCGTGACCGACAGATCCTGCTGGCGGAACTGCAAGGCGGACAAATTGAGCGCCAGCGTGAAGCCAGGCGAAGCGAGCGTCTTCCACTCCGCCAGCTGGCGGCAGCCCTCGCGAATCACCCAGTTGCCGATCTGCACGATAAATCCGCGTTCCTCGGCGACATCGATGAAACGCATCGGGCCCAGCAAGCCGAGTGAGGGATGGTTCCAGCGGATCAGCGCCTCGGCGCCGACGATGCGCCCGCTCGACATCTCGACTTGCGGCTGGTAATGCAGCACGAACTCGTTGCGTTTGAGGGCGAAACGCAACTGGCTTTCGACCGCCAGGATCTCGCGCGCACGGGCATTGAGGTCCGCGGTGTAGAACTTGAAGTTATTGCGTCCCGACGACTTGGCAAGGTACATCGCCGCGTCGGCATTACTGACCAGCGTCTCGAAATCCCGGCCATCATCCGGGAACAGGCTGATGCCTATCGATGGGGTTATCGTGATCGAATGGTTGTGCAGTTCGACCGGCGGTGTGAACGCTTCGCGTATGCGCTCGGCCACGACCGCAGCCTCGCCCGGATCGTTGATCACCGGCAACAGCACGATATACTCGTCCCCTCCCTGACGCGCGACCATCTCGCCCGGCCCGAGCACCGATTTGATGCGATCGGCGGCGACTTGCAACAGGGTATCCCCCGCCGAATGCCCGAGTGACTCGTTGATGGTCTTGAAGCGATCGAGATCGAGCAAGAGCAGCGCCAACTGCTCGCTGTCGCGCCCGGCGTTGTGGATGGCAAGCTCGACGCGCTCATGCATGTGCATGCGGTTGGGGAGCCCGGTCAGCACGTCGAAATGGGCGAGGAATTGAATGCGCTCGTCGGCGGCTTTACGTTCCGACAGATCGCTGAAAATCGCCACATAGTGGCTGATCTCTCCCAGCGAGCTCTTGACCGCATTGATCGCCAGCCATTCCGGATACACCTCGCCATTCTTGCGACGGTTCCACACTTCGCCCTGCCATGCCCCCTGCTCGCCGATCGCCTGCCACATCTGCATGTAGTAGGACTGATCGTGGCGACCGGAGGACAGAATACTCGGCTTCTGACCGAGAACTTCCTGCTGCCCGTAGCCGGTGATTTCGCTGAATGCGCGGTTGACGCTGCGAATGCGCTGGTCGACATCGGTGATCATGATGCCTTCCACCGTGTTCTCGAACACCTTCGCGGCCAGTTGCATCCGCTCTTCGGCGGCACGCCGCTCCGAGATGTCGCGCACCATGCGCCAGACGGCATTGATGCGCCCGAAAGCGTCGCGCATCGCCACCGTCTTGACACTGACCGGAACCGGATTGCCGAAGCGATTGATATACGTGGCCTCGAACTCGTCGCAATACCCGAAGCGCAGCACTTTATTGTCGAGGTTATGACGTTCCAGCGATTCGCTTTCGCTGGCGATCAGCGACCAGAAATTCTGTTGCCTGAGCTGATCCAGGCTATAGCACATCAAGTTGAGAAAAGCGGGATTGGCATCGATAAGCTGGCCTTCGAGCGAGCTGATGACGATGCCATCCAGATTGGACCAGAACAGCTCGCGGTATTTGTTCTCCGAGCGACGCAAGGCATCCTCGGCCTCGCGTCGGCGCGAGATATCCGCTTCCAGCGCCAGGGTTTTGGCGCGCAGCTCGTCGATCAGGCGCTTGAGCTCCGAACGCATCCACTCCAGGTGACGTCCGAGCCTGCCGATTTCGTCGCGACGCGACCACGAGAACGGCGTTTCCAGCTCGAGTCCCGCCAGTTTCGTCGCCTGCTCGGTCAAGGTACGGATCGGGCGCAGAAAACGGGAATGCAGGATCGCCATGATCAACAGAATCGACAAGGCGAGCTGGGCCAGCAAAATCAGCGTCTGATTCTTGATCTGGCTGCGCAACGCATTGGAAAGATGCTCGGTATCGAATTCGATGAGAACGCGTCCGATTTCTTCGCCACGGTAGATGACCGGTTTCTGCAGCATGGACACGCCGCCGCTGCGGCGCTCCGCATGCAAACCCGATAGAAAGACAGTATTGGACTGGGTATCGGTGACTCGCAGCGATATCACTCGCGGATCGTCCATCACCGACTCGAGCAGCGGGCTGCCGGCCTGTCGGCTCAGATTCCACAGCGGTTCCTGCATGCCTAGCGCAACGATGTCGAGCAGGCGCCTTTCATCTGTATCGAGCTGGGTCGTCAGACGCTGTCGTTCGAGGCTGAAGTCGAGCGTCGTGATCAGAAAAGCAGGAATCAGTAAACCGAGGACCACCGCGATAAGAAATACCGCCCTCAAAGAAAGCCAGGAGGACACATGCTGCTTTTCTGCCATTGTTCGAGACAGTGCCATGTGCTTTATCCACTTACCCGTTGTGTCGACGGATCAGGCGTCCGCCTTGTTATGATTGATTGTCTGAAACCCCACCGCCCCTCTCCGCGGCCTCTCGGCCGCGTAGCGGCTCGCGATGGCAACATGGCGCGGCCGAGAGGCCGCCCGCAAAGACTACCGATATACAGTATATTCCAAAATACTACCACGCCGCGAACCCGACAATCGCAGCTCGCAATTTGCGTTGCCGTTGCGAGCTGCCTACAATCCCCGAACCGATCAGCCCCGAAATAAGAAGGATGCCCAGCATGTCCCTGGCCCGCTACGACACCATAATCACCGCACGTTGGATCATCACGGTCGAGAACGACGGCGAAGTGTTGGAAAACTACGCCGTTCTTGTCCGCGACGGTTGCATCGCCGGGATGCTGCCCGCGCGCGAAGCGGCCGCGCTGGACGCCGGCGAGCGCATCCACCTCGATCATCATGTATTGATGCCCGGGCTCGTCAATCTGCACGGCCACTCCGCGATGACACTGCTACGCGGCCTGGCCGATGACCTTGCGCTGATGGACTGGCTGACCAACCATATCTGGCCGGCCGAAGCCAAGCATGTGCGCGACGATTTCGTGTTCGACGGCGCCTGCATCGCCATGGCCGAAATGATCCGCGGCGGGACCACCACCATCAACGACATGTATTTCTTTCATGGCGCGATGGCCCGCGCCGGGATCGCCAGCGGCATGCGCAGCTTCGTCGGCTGTTCCATCCTCGAGTTCCCGACCCCGTACGGCAATAACGCCGACGATTACATCGAGAAGGGTCTGGCGGAGCGGCGCGAATTTCTCGGCGAGGAACTGGTCACCTTCACCCTGGCGCCGCACGCGCCGTATACGGTGTCCGACGCCACCTTCGAGCGCGTGGTCATGCTGGCGGAGCAGGAGGACATGCTGATCCACTGCCATATCCACGAAACCGCCGACGAAGTCGGCAACAGCGTGACCGAACACGGGCAACGGCCACTGGCCCGCCTGCAGCGCCTGGGATTGCTGTCGCCGCGTCTGATCGCCGCGCACATGGTTCATCTCGACGCGAGCGAAATCGAATTGGCCGCGCGCCACGGACTGTCGATCGCGCATAACCCGACGTCCAATATGAAATTGGCCTCGGGCATCGCCCCGGTCGACGCTCTGCTCGCTCACGGAGTCAACGTCGGCATCGGCACCGACGGCGCCGCCTCCAACAACAAACTCGACATGCTGGCCGAGACACGGATGGCAGCCTTGCTGGCCAAGGTCGGCACGCTGAACCCGACGGCGGTACCGGCCGCGACCGCGCTGCACATGGCAACATTGAATGGAGCACGTGCACTCGGCATCGACGACAAGATCGGCAGCGTGAAGCTCGGCAAGCAGGCCGACCTGATCGCGATCGACCTGTCCGCACTGGAAACCGCGCCGGCTTTCGACCCGATCTCGCATGTGGTGTACGCCGCCGGCCGCGAACAAGTCAGCCATGTCTGGGTGAAAGGCAAGCGCCTGCTCGACTCGCGCCGCCTGACCACCCTGGACGAGCCGGCGCTCAAGGCGCGGGCCGAAGATTGGAAACTCCGGATACAGGGCAAATAATCATGACAGTCAATGTAGACGAACTGGAACTGGACAAATTCAGCCAGCTGGCCCACAAGTGGTGGGACAAGAACAGCGAATTCAAACCGCTGCATGAAATCAACCCGCTGCGGCTGGACTATATCGACGGTTTTGCCGGTCTGGCCGGAAAACGCGTGCTGGACGTCGGCTGCGGCGGCGGTATTCTGGCGGAAAGCATGGCCGTGCGCGGCGCGGAGGTCACCGGTGTCGATCTGGCGAAAAAATCGCTCAAGGTCGCGCAACTGCATAGCCTCGAATCTGGCGTTGCCGTCGACTACCGCTGCATCGCCGTCGAGCAACTGGCGGAGGAGGCTCCGGCGAGCTTCGATATCGTCACTTGCATGGAAATGCTCGAGCATGTTCCCGATCCGCAGAGTGTGGTGCAAAGTTGCTCGCGACTGGTCAAGCCGGGGGGCTGGGTATTTTTTTCCACCCTCAACCGAAATGCCAAATCGTATCTGCTGGCGATCATCGGCGCCGAATACGTGCTGGGGATGTTGACGCGCGGCACGCATGAATACGCACGCTTTCTGAAACCTTCGGAGCTCGGACGCATGGCGCGCGAAGCGGCACTGGACGTCAAGGACGTGCGCGGCATGACCTACAATCCGCTGACCCGGATCTACGCACTGGGACGCGATACCGACGTCAACTACATGATCGCCACCCAACGCACCCCGTGATCAGGTTTTTCGGCCGGCCAATGCGTCGGCCGAGGCTTGTGCCAGACGGGTATAGTCGCTGCCGAACTCGCTGGCGATGACGCGCACCTGCTCGGCGTCCCGCGCAATCAGCGCCTGCAGCAAGGCTTCCATGAAATGATGGCCGCGATCGATCTGGCTGCGGCCGGCTCGCAAGATGGCGTAGAAGCAGCGCTGCGTCAACGGCGCCAGATCCTGCAAGGTCGCGCGCAGATAACGGTTGCCGGAGCCGTTGCCGATGTTGTTCATGAAAGCGATGCCATAGCGGTAGAAACCCGGCAAGTCGTCGTTATGCAGACAGTCGCTCAACCCTTGCATGTCTTCGAACAGGGGGGCCAGATCCTCCCCTTTCCACGACGCGGCCAGGTCGACCGCGGCGCGCTCGATCAGCAACAGCCATAACTCGAAAAAGTCACGCACATCCGAGCCGCTGATGCTGGACACGATGGCGCCGCGCCGGGGGAAGATCTCCACCAGATGGCGGCGCTGCAGAATCAGCAGCGACTCACGTACCGAGCCACGACTGACGTCCATCTCGGCGGCGATGCGCAACTCCTGGATGCGCTCGCCCGGCTCCATCTCTCCCATGATGATGCGCTGCTCAAGATAATGGGCGATTTGCTCGGTCAGTGACTCCTTGGCCTTGAAAGTCATGGCGGCTCCAGATGCGAGGGAATGAGGCAGACCAATATGACTCACCTCCCGACATTTCTAATACTATTTTCGTATGTAGACGCATCGTGTGGCAACCATGCGTTCAGGAAAAAGGCATTTAGGATGATTCCACCTCAAAGCAGTTGCATTTCCCGAGACAAGCTGGTCTAATCCGACGCGTTCATGCCATTACGGTAATGTGCATCGAAACCGCGCCCAGGCTGGGCATGCGTTCGGACACGGATTCTGACACCGGCACGCAACACGAGGAAGCGCTGAGGCCAGGGGCGATGCAGACAAGGGCAATGGACGGTAGTGGGGGAGGACAGCCCGGGGGGGCCGTCCTCCCTTTTTTCATGCGCTCAGGCCTGGGCGCGCACGTATTCGACGAAAGCATAGGCGATGCCGTCGGCACTGACGTGGCTATCGCGGCTGAGTTCCACCCATCCCTCGGAGAAGGACGGGAACACGGCGTCGCCGGCAAACTCGGCATCGATTTCGGTCAGCAGTAATCGATCGGCCAAAGCCAGCGACTGGGCATACAGTTCGGCACCGCCGATCAGGCAGACTTCTTCCGCTTGCCCGGCCAGATGCAGCGCCTGCTCGATACTCCACGCGGTTTCCACCCCTTCGGCCTGCCACTCGCGCTGGCGGGTGACGACGATGTTAAGGCGGCCAGGCAGCGGCCGGGCTATCGATTCGTAGGTTTTACGACCCATCACGATGGGTTTTCCCATCGTCACCTGTTTGAAATGGCGCAAATCTTCCGGCAAATGCCATGGCAGGCCATTGCCGACGCCGATGACCCTTCCGTGGGCCATGGCGGCCACCAGTGTCAGTTTCGGTTTACTCATACGGCCACCTGTGCCTTGATGTGAGGATGCGGATCATAGCCTTCCAGCGTGAAATCATCGAAGCGGAAGGCGAACAGATCGCTGACCTCGGGGTTGAGCCGCATATGCGGCAAGGCGCGCGGGCTGCGCGCAAGTTGTTCGCGCGCTTGTTCGAGATGGTTGTTGTACAGATGCGCGTCACCTAGGGTATGGATGAACTCACCCGGGCGCAAGCCGCATACCTGAGCCACCATCAGCGTCAGCAGTGCATAAGAGGCGATATTGAACGGCACGCCGAGGAAGATATCGGCCGAGCGCTGATACAACTGGCAGGACAAGCGGCCGTCGGCCACGTAGAACTGGAACAGGGCGTGGCAGGGCGGCAGTGCCATGTCGTCGACCTGGGCCGGGTTCCAGGCGGAAACGATCAGTCGGCGCGAATCCGGCGTACGCCGTATCATATCCACCAGCTTGCCGATCTGGTCGACGTGGCCGCCGTCGGGCGTCGGCCAGCTGCGCCATTGATAGCCGTAGACCGGGCCGAGCTCGCCGTCGGCGTCGGCCCATTCGTCCCAAATTCTTACGCCGTTTTCCTGTAGATAGCGAATATTGGTATCGCCTGCCAGAAACCACAACAATTCATGGATAATCGACTTCAGGTGCAGTTTTTTCGTCGTCACCAGCGGAAAGCCATCGGCCAGGTCGAAACGCATCTGATGGCCGAACACCGAGCGGGTGCCGGTACCGGTACGATCGGTCTTTTCGTGGCCGTTTTCCAGCACATGGCGCATCAGGTCGAGATACTGTTTCATCGAGGGCACTTTCAGATTCGGTGCCTCGATTGTAACCGATGCCCAGCTCCCGGATAAACCGCCGCCTGCCGGATACTGGATGAAGATCGGATAATTAGGCTACCATCGTGTTTAAAATTGGCAGATGACATTAAATGTAATTTATGGCTGAAGATTCAGACGACCGCACAGAAGCCGCGACAGCGAAACGGCTGAGCAAGGCACGCGAAGAAGGCAACGTTCCCCGTTCGCGGGAACTGTCGACCTTCAGCATCACCATGACCGGCGTGGTCATGCTGATGGTGCTGGGCGGAAGAATCGGCCAGTTTCTACAGGAGATGATGCGCACGACGCTGAGCTTCGATCACACGACCGTACTCACGCCCGACCCCGCCCTGCTGCGTTTCAGGGATGCGCTGGTCGGCACCCTGCTGCAGATGATGCCGATGTTCGGCGCGCTGGTACTCGTGGCGATTTTCACCCCCTTGCTGATCGGGGGCTGGAATCTGACTTTCGGCGCGGTACGTCCCAAGTTCGGCAAATTCAACCCCCTGCCGGGCATCGCGCGCATGTTCTCGGCCTCGGCGGCGGCCGAAGCATTCAAGGCCGTGCTCAAGAGCATGCTGATCGGCGGCGTCGCCACCTGGGTGATATGGAACGAACGCGCCGACATACTGGGGCTGGCAACGATGCCGCTACTGTCGGGGCTGCCCAAAATGCTGGACATTGCGTTCCATACTTTTTTCATCGTCACCAGCGCCATGTTTCTGCTGGTCGCGATGGATGTGCCGTTTCAGTTGTGGCACTACCATAAGCAGTTGCGCATGACCAAAGAAGAGGTCAAACAGGAGTTCAAGGAACAGGAAGGTTCGCCCCAGGTCAAGAGCCGGATCAGGCAGATGCAGCGCGAGGCGGCGCGACGGCGCATGATGCAGGAGATTCCCAGCGCCAACGTGATCGTCACCAACCCGACCCACTATGCAGTCGCATTGCGCTATACCGAGGGCATGCGAGCACCGCGCCTGGTGGCGAAGGGCGCGCTCAAACTGGCCGAGCGCATCATCGACACCGCCCGCGACAACAATGTGGCCGTCATGCGCGCGCCCAGCTTCGCCCGGGCGCTGTATTTCAATGCAGAGCTGGAAGAGGAAATTCCGGCACGGCTGTACGCGGCGGCGGCGCAGGTTCTCGCCTACGTCTACCAGCTCAAGCTGTACGAAATGAACGGCGGACTGGCCCCGGCCTACCCCGAAAAAATCGAGGTTCCCGCGGACCTTGACCCACAGAGCAAACGCCCGCAAGATGCGGCGCCAGATGCACTACCCTAAGGCGGTATGGATACATTTCTCGATCTGTTGAAGCGCTTCAACTATACCGGCCTGGCCGGGCCGGTGCTCATCATCCTCATTTTGACGATGATGATCCTGCCCCTGCCGCCGGTCATACTCGATATTTTCTTCACCTTCAACATTGCCGTATCGGTCATCGTGCTGCTGGTCGGCATCAATGTGCGCCAGCCGCTGGAATTCTCTGCCTTCCCGTCGGTACTGCTGGTCACGACCCTGCTGCGGCTGTCGCTCAACGTCGCATCGAGCCGGATCATCCTGCTCGAAGGCCATACCGGTCCCGACGCTGCCGGCCATGTCATCGAATCCTTCGCCCACTTCCTGGTCGGCGGCAACGTCGCCATCGGCGTGGTGGTATTCGTCATCCTCACCATCATCAACTTTGTCGTCATCACCAAGGGTGCCGGCCGCATCGCCGAAGTGAGCGCCCGCTTCGCCCTGGACGGCATGCCGGGCAAGCAGATGGCGATCGACGCCGATCTCAACGCCGGGCTGATCGGCGAAGAAGACGCCCGCAAGCGCCGGCGGGTGATTTCGGAAGAAGCCAACTTCTTCGGCGCCATGGACGGTGCATCCAAGTTCGTGCGCGGCGATGCCGTCGCCGCGATCATGATCATCATCATCAATATTGTCGGCGGCCTGATCGTCGGCATGCTGCAGCATGATCTGGCGGTCGGCAAGGCGGCGGAAACCTATACCCTGCTGACCATAGGCGACGGTCTGGTCGCGCAATTGCCGGCCCTGATCATCTCGACCGCGGCCGGTATCGTCGTGACCCGCGTCGGAACAACGGAGGACATGTCCGAGATGCTGCTCGGACAGTTGTTCAGCAAACCCCAGGTACTGAACATCACCGCTGGCGTTATCGCCCTGATAGGCGTGGTGCCGAATATGCCGCACCTGGCCTTTTTCAGCATCGCCGCCGCACTGGCCGGGCTCGCGCGGCTGATGGGGCAGCGCCAGATCGCGACGGCGAAAGCCGAAGCGCAGAGCAAGCACGCGGCGGCCCACCCGCCCGAGCCGCAGGTGCAGGAGGTCAGCTGGAACGATGTCCAGCCGGTCGACCAGCTCGGCCTCGAGGTCGGCTACCGGCTGATTCCGCTTGTCGACCGGTCGCAAGACGGGGAACTGTTGCGCCGCATCAGGGGGATACGCAAGAAAATCGCCCAGGAACTCGGATTTCTGGTCCCCCCGGTGCATATCCGCGATAATCTCGAGATCAAACCCAACGCCTACCGTATCCTGCTCAAGGGGGTGGAACTCGGCGAGGGCGAAGCCTTCATCGGTCAATTGCTGGCGATCAACCCGGGCCGCGTGAGTGGAGATCTGGCCGGGCAGCCGACCACCGACCCCGCTTTCGGGCTGCCTGCGATATGGATAGAAACCGCGAAGCGTGACGAAGCGCAGACATTCGGTTATACCGTGGTAGATACCAGCACGGTCGTGGCGACGCATATTTCCAACCTGCTGCAGATGCATGCGTCGGAATTGCTCGGACGCGAAGAAGTCCAGGCGCTGATCGACCACCAGGCCAAGGTCTCGCCCAAGCTGATAGAAGAACTGGTACCCAAGGTCGTGCCGGTCGGCACCCTGCAAAAAGTATTGCAGCAATTGCTGACCGAAGGGATTCATATCCGCGACTTCCGCACCATCGTCGAAACGCTGGCCGATCATATCGCCAGCACGCAGGATACCGACGAGTTGACGTCGGCCGTCCGTGCCGCGCTGTCGCGCGTGATCGTGCAGCAGCTGTTCCCGGGCGAAAGCGAACTGCCCTTGATGACGCTCGACCCGGCGTTGGAAAACGTACTGATGCAAGCTGTGCAATCCAAGGCCGGCGGGGGGCTGGAACCGGGCCTGGCGGAAACGCTGCTCACCAGCGCCGCGCACGAAACAGAACAGGTGGAAGTACAAGGACACAATCCGGTTTTGCTGACGCCGCCTCCTCTGCGTTCGCTGCTGGCGCGTTTTTTACGAAGACCTTTGCCGCAGATGCGTGTTATTTCGCATAATGAAATACCTGACAATAAATCCATTCGTATAATCGCGGTAATCGGGGGCAGCAAGGGCTAACAACAGATGGTGGTGAAAAAGTTTTTCGGGAAAACCACACGTGATGCACTGAGGCAAGTTCGCGAAGAACTCGGTGCGGATGCCCTCATCCTATCGAACCGCCCCACGCAAGGGGGCGGGGTCGAGATCATGGCGGTTGCTGACGCGGATGTCGCCAATCTGGCGTCGACGCTGTCGACCACGTCAACGAGCAAGCATCCGCCGCGCAACGCGCCGGCGGTCAGCCGCCCGGCGACCGAAGCGAGCATCGCTCCGGTCAACCGGGCGCTCGCGCGGACCTACGCCTTGCCGGTCGAACCGCTGGAAAGCCCTGAACCCCTGCGCCCCACCCTGAGCCGTCCCGCTTTAGATACGCAGTCCTTCGACGCTCAACCGGCCCGTCCGGTCAAGACTGCCGCACCGCCACCACCGCCGCCGCCACCGATCCCCGCCGCCGCGCGACCGGCCGCGCAGCCCGCCATGCCGGCCGCCGCCAGTGAAGAGCCCGAAGTGATGGCGCACGAACTCAAGCAGATCGGCGACGAAATCAAACTCTTGCGCAGCCTGCTGCAAAGCCAGCTAGCCAGCTTCGCCTGGTCGGACATGGAGGGACGCGCGCCCAACCGCCTCGAGTTGTTCCGCCACTTGTTGTCGATGGGCCTGAGTGCGACCCTGATCCGGCAACTGATAGAAAAAATGCCCGCCCAGTACGAAGGCGAACTGGCGCTCAAATGGGCACGTTCGGCCCTGCTGCACAACCTCAAATGCGTCGAAGCCGACCACGAGCTGATGGGACGCGGCGGCGTGTTCGCCCTCGTCGGTCCGACCGGCGTCGGCAAAACCACCACGGTGGCCAAGCTCGCAGCACGCGCGACCATGAAATTTGGCCCGCAACACGTGGCCCTGATTACGACCGACAGCTACCGTATCGGTGCCCAAGATCAGCTGCGCATCTACGGCAAGATCCTCGGCGTGCCGGTCTTCTCGATTCAAAGCGAAGCCGATTTGCAACTGACGCTGGCAGACCTCGGCTCGCGCCACATTGTCTTCATCGACACCGTCGGCATGGGCCAGCGCGATGCGCGCGTCAGCAACCAGTCGCAAATGTTCCGCTCGGTCGGCCGACCGGTCGAACGCATCCTGGTACTGGCCGCCAATGCGGACGGGCATACGCTGGAAGATGTCGTACGCCATTACCGCGGCGATGCACTGGCTGGCTGCATCCTGTCCAAGATAGATGAATGCGTAGCCATGGGCGCGAGTCTGGACGTACTGATCCGCAACCGGCTCAAGGTCTACTACATCACCAATGGGCAGCGCGTCCCCGAGGATCTGCACTCGTCCAACGGAGGCTTCCTGATCGACCGCGCGTTGCGGGCTCCGCAGGGCGGTTCGCCATTCGCCCTGCAGCAGGATGAACTGCCGATCATGAATGCGGCCCAGGCCGGGTGGTTATGACGATGCAGGATCAAGCCTCCAGCCTGCGATTGCTGCACGCCCAGGCCTTGCGCGCGCCGAGCTTCGCCTTTCTCGGCTCGAGCGGTTCCGGGGCCACGACCCTGATCACCGAACTGGCCGTCGGCCTGGCTTATGCCGGTCTGCGGCCGCTGGTGGTCGACTGCCGCCAGGGGCAGGTGCTCGCGCGCTACCTCGGCGTACCCACCACCGCCACGCTGGAAAGCCAGGTGGTCAGCCAGGGCGGCCTCGACGAGATGATGACGCAGTCGCGCCAGGGAGTGACTCTGGTCAACCTGTTCGCGCGCCCGGATCAACGCGCCCTGTTCTCGGCCCAGTTGTGGCTAAGACTGGGCAGCGAGTTCGCCGCGCTCGAACGCGACGCCGGCGTGCTGCTGGTCGATGTGCCGAGTCCGGTGCTGGATCCGGTTCCCAGCGCCGTCGCCGACAATCTTATTTTGATTTTGACCCCCGACGCCGAATCACTGACCGCTGCATACGCTACAATCAAGCGATTGTCGAATACACATGGACGGCAACGCTTCAATGTCCTGGTCAACAGGGTGCAACATATGGAACAGGCAAGAGAGCTGTTTACCCGGCTGGCGTCGGTCGCGAGCGAATTCCTCACTGTTTCGCTGCGCTGGCTCGGTTTCGTCCCGCGCGACCCGGCCATACGCCGCAGCCAGGCCCTGCATCGGCCGCTGCAAGAAGCGTTTGCGAACAGCGAATCGAGCGTCGCCTTCGCCCAATTGGCTTCGATGTTGCCACAATGGCACACCGCAGAGACCACACATGCAGGCACCGGCTTCATGGATATGCTGATCGCCGCCTCGCGCGACTGGGCGGAACAGGAAAAAGGCGGGGGCCAATGATCGCAGGCTCATACAAACGCTCGGGCTATCTGAGTGCGTCGGGCGAAATCGGCATCGACGTAACAGAGTATGTTCCTCTGGTAAAAAAGCTGGCGGGCATTCTGGTCGCGCGCCTTCCAGCTTCGATCGACATTGATGATATGGTTCAGGTAGGCGTGATCGGCCTGATCGATGCCGCGCGCCAGTTCGACCCGGGGCAAGGCGTACAATTCGAAACCTTCGCCAGCCAGCGCGTGCGCGGCGCCATGCTCGACGAGCTGCGCCGCCAGGACTGGATGCCGCGCCATGTGCGGCGGCAGGCGCGCCAGATCGAAGAAGCCGTCGCCCGGCTCGAGCATCGCCTCGGCCACGCGCCGCTGGATTCGGAAATTGCAGCGGAAATGAATCTGTCGCTGGACGCCTATCAGGACGCGCTCGGTGATTGCAAGGGCATGAGCCTGTTGCATTTCGAAGATTTCGGCGATGCCGATGAAGGCGTCGCCGATGCACTGGCCAACATCATAGACCCGCAGTCGCCCGACCCGCTGGGCACGCTGGCGGATTCGGGCTTCCGCCAGGATCTGATCGCAGCCATCGGGCAATTGCCCGAACGCGACCGGCTGGTGATGGCCTTGTACTACGAACAGGATTTGAACTTGAAGGAAATCGGCGCCGTGCTCGGAGTCTCCGAGTCGCGCGTCAGTCAGTTGCACACGCAGGCGATCGTCCGCCTGCGTGCTCATTTGAGAGACTGGTTGTAAGACCCGATCGCCGGGGTCAGGCCGCGGCGGAATACTCACGGAAAGCGTTTGTGGACAAGATCAGTATAGTCGCCATTATCGGGGGATTTACCGCCATCATCGCCGGCCAGGCGCTGGAAGGCGGGAACGTCGGCTCATTGGTGCAATTGACGGCTTTCATGATAGTCATCGGCGGCACCGCCAGTGCAGTCATGTTGCAGTGCACCCCCAAGCAGTTTTTAACGGGGCTGCGCATGATGCGCTGGGTGTTTTTCCCCCCGCCGTTCGACCATGAAAAAATGATACGCGAAGTGATCACCTGGAGTCAGAGCGCCCGCCGCGGCGGCTTGCTGTCGCTGGAGGGCTATGTCAACAGCCAGCGCGACCCGTTCACGCGCAAAGCCTTGCAAATGCTGGTCGACGGCGCCGAGCCCGATACCCTGCGCGCCGTGATGGAAGTCGAGATGATGATGTTCGAGCATGCGCGCAAGCAGGCGGCCCGTGTCTGGGAATCGGCGGGCGGCTATGCCCCGACGATGGGGATTCTGGGCGCGGTACTCGGGCTGATCCATGTGATGGAAAACCTCAGCGACCCCTCCAAACTCGGCGCCGGCATCGCCGTCGCCTTCGTGGCGACAGTATACGGCGTCGGTTCGGCGAACCTGCTGTTCCTGCCGATAGGCAGCAAGCTGCGCAACATCGTCGCTTCGGAAATCGCGATGAAGGAACTGGTCGTCGAGGGCATCGTCGCCATCGCCAACGGCGAGAACCCGCGCATCATCGAAAGCCGTCTGCGCGGCTTCCTGGCAATGCACGAGTGATTCAGGCGGCGCCGGCTTCGCGCAAGATCGACGCCGGCGTCGGCTTGCGCAGATAGCCGCTCAACAGGCGGTAGATGTCGCTGTCGAACAAGGGGTTTCCGGCCGCGGCCGCCTCGCCGCCCCGGCGGCTTCCCAGATAGCACCAGCGGTCGAAGACATGGGTGGCGGTTTCACCGCTGACCTCGTCGCACTCTTCGATCTCGATGGCGCCAGCGAACGGCCATGCTTTCACTTTCACCCGCTCCAGCGCCTTTCTCAGGCGTGCATTATGCGACTCGGCCGACTCGCGGCCGATGCAGGCGCCGCGGCAATAGCCGCCACGATGGCCGTGACAGGCCTCGCCCTTGCGACTCGTTACCTGTTCCACTCCCAATACCGACTGGCATAAACCGGCCGCACGCGCCATCTCCTGCAGCACCTTGCGTGCTTCGCGCGCACCGCGGAACAAGCCGAAAAGACTGTCGGTACGGCTAAAGTCGATCTCTTCCGGCGTCACGATGCGCGGACGCAGCAACCCGCCCTCTCCCGCTTCCAGCTGTATCGAACAGCATTCGGCGAGCCTGGCGCGGGGATTCAGTCGCGGCTTGTGCTCGCGCTGCAAGCGTAGCTCCAGCAAGCGGGCGCCGAATTCACCGATGGTCTCGTGCCAATCGACACGCAACACCCGGTCCTGCGGGCTTGCCGACGAAAAATGCGCGAGCACCTGCTGACGCAGATTGTCTGCGCGCTCGACGTAGAGCACTTCGTTGCCCTCTCCGTGCAGCATGAATACGCCCGGTACGTCCGGCAGCGCATCCACCAGTTCGCTGTCCACTCCCGGCGGCACGGTCTGTTGCGCGAGCACCTCGGCCGCGGCGGCCTCCAGTGCCGCGGCCCCCAACCCGGTACGCGCGCTATCCAGAAACAGGCGCAGGGCTTCGGCATCGGCCAGAGCGCGGTGGCGATCGGCCAGCACCAGACCATGCCGCTCGATCAGGCTGTCCAGATTGTGCTTGTAGAATTGCGGATACAAGCGGCGCGACAACTTGACGGTGCACAGCGCGTCGCATTGAAAGCGCAGCCCCAGCCGCTTGAATGCATTTTTCAGGAAGCCATAGTCGAAGCGGACATTGTGTGCAATGAACAAGCGCCCCTGCAGACGCTCGAGCAAATCCGCCGCCACATCGGCGAACGCCGGCGCGGAGGCCACCATGGCGTCGCTGATGCCGGTCATATGTTCGATGAACGGTGGAATGGGCTGCCCGGGATTGATCAGGGTGGAGAAACGCTCGACCCTGGCACCGTCGATAAAGATGACACCGATTTCGGTGATGCGGTCGCGAACGATGTGTCCACCCGTAGTTTCCAGGTCAACGATGGCAAGAGGACGATCAAACAGCATATTCTGTCTCTACGCGGGCGGATCTACCGCTCGGTGGTGAATGTGGACGCCGCACGACAGGCGAATCCGGTCATTTTAACGTTTCGGGAAAAAAATTCACAGGGAATGTTGACAAGCAGAAACCGGGTATATAAAATCCGCCTCTCTTGCAGTAAGCAGTGCACCCGTAGCTCAGTTGGATAGAGTATCTGGCTACGAACCAGAGGGTCGGGCGTTCGAATCGCTCCGGGTGCACCAGTAAAGTCCCTATAGTTTAGCGGTTAGAACACTGCCCTTTCACGGCGGCGGCCGGGGTTCGATTCCCCGTGGGGACGCCAGTTTCACCCAGTTTCACAAGCTGCACCCGTAGCTCAGTTGGATAGAGTATCTGGCTACGAACCAGAGGGTCGGGCGTTCGAATCGCTCCGGGTGCACCAGCAAGTCCCTATAGTTTAGCGGTTAGAACACTGCCCTTTCACGGCGGCGGCCGGGGTTCGATTCCCCGTGGGGACGCCAGGATTCGGAAAACGCTCAATGCTACGCTTTGGGCGTTTTTTTGCGTTCGGCCGCAGGCAAGGGCGGCAACAGATCCAGCAAGGCAAGCAAGGCCAGCGACGTGTTCGCCGGGTGCCACAGCAAATGGCTGCGGTTATCGCGTATCGCAGGCGGCACTTCATGCGTTTTCACATCCACCGCGGCACTGAGCGAAGCCAGTACCGAACGCGGCACCAGCGCCACTCCGGTCCCCGCCGCCACACACGCCACGATCGCCGGGTAGGACGAAAACTCCAGCACGCGGTCGGGCAGGATGCCGGCCCCCGCCAGCCATTCTTCGAAACGCCGACGATAGGAACAGCCCCCGGCAAACGCAATCAGCGTCGTGCGTCCGAGCTCGGCAGCCGATGCGACGGCCCCCCGCCCTTTCTCGCTGATCAGCACCAGTTCTTCTGCAAACACCTCCCGCCCGGACAGTCCCGGCGCCGAATAGGGTTCCGCGACAAAAGCGGCTTCGATCTCGTGCCGCAACAAGCGCCCGATCAGCGCGCCGCTGGTCCCGGTCTGCAATTCGACCCGCACCCCGGGCACCGCAGCGTGATACTGCGATAGCAGCGGCGGCAGCCGCGCCCCGGCCGTGCTCTCCATGGCCCCCAGCCTGAGCGCTCCCAGCGCCTGCCCCGACGTGATGGCCGACTCGGCCTCGGCGGCCAGCTGCAGCAGTCGTTCGGCATAGCCGAGCAGCCGTTGCCCTTCCTCTGTCAGCACCAGGCCGCGCCCGCGGCGCTCGAACAAAGCCACGCCAAGCCGTGCTTCGAGTTGCTTGATCCGCGTCGTCACATTGGATGGCACCCGATGCAGAGACTGGGCCGCGCGCGTAATTCCCCCCAGGGTGGCGACGGCACGGAACATCGCCAGCACCTCCAGTTCCAATGTTCTCAATTTGAGAATCCACGTTTATGAGTATTCAATATTATTCATACTCGGCCGTGCGGTACAGTGAGGCATGCAAAAGAACCGCCCCGCTCTTGTCATCGTCCTCGCCAGCCTGACGGCACTGGCCGTCGCCATGGGCATAGGGCGCTTTGCCTTTACCCCCATGCTACCGCTGATGCAGGCCGACGCCGGACTGTCGCTCGCGCGCGGCAGCACGCTCGCCTTCGCCAATTACACCGGTTATCTGGTCGGCGCTCTGGTCGCGGCGCGCGCCACCTTCCGGCCCGAAGGCCTGCTGCGCGGCGGCCTGATTCTGGTCGTGGCCGCCACCGCGCTCATGGCTGCACCTCTGGACTACCCGGTCTGGCTGATCTTGCGCTTTGGCGCCGGCATCGCCAGCGCCTGGGTATTGGTCGCGACGGCTAGCATCAGCATGGCGCGGCTGGCCGAGCTCGAGCGTAGCGCCTTGGCGGGGATGAGCTTCGCCGGGGTCGGTGCGGGCATCTTCGTTGCCGGCCTGCTGTGCGCCGCCGTCGCCGCTTGCGGCGGTTCGTCACGCGAAGGATGGGGGGTGCTTGCGGCGGCGGCGGCGCTGGGCAGCGCTTTCGTCTGGCCGCGCCTGCGGGCGGGGACCACCGCCGTAGCGGAGACACGGCCGGCCGTCATGACGGCCTCTACCCGATCCGGACACGGCGGCTTGATCGTGTGTTATGGCCTGGCCGGATTCGGCTACAGTTTGCCCGCAACCTTCCTGCCGGCACAGGCACGCGCGCTGGTGGCCGACCCCGCCGTCTTCAGCTGGGTATGGCCCGTCTTCGGGCTCGCCGCTCTGATCTCGACGCTAGCGGGCAGCCTGCTGGAAGGGCATGTGCCGCGGCGCCGCCTGTGGGCCGGCGCGCAATGGGTCATGGCGGCAGGCGTACTGCTGCCGCAGTGGCGGCAGGGATTGGGCGCCTTGCTTGCTGCCGCCCTCTGCGTCGGCGGAACCTTCATGCTGCTTACCATGCTCGGTATGCAGGAGGCGCGCGCCGTCGCGGGCAGGCAGGCGCAAAACTTGATGGCGAGGATGACTGCAGCTTTCGCGTTCGGCCAGCTCTGCGGCCCCCTGCTGGTCGGGGCGGCGGCCGCGGCCGCCATGTCGCCTGCCCTCATCGCATGGCTGGCGGGACTCGGCCTGATGGCCGGAACGCTAGCGCTCCTCCGCCAACCGGGTGCCCCCACCTAGCGCCTGACACAGCACGGCGTGATTCGCAAACTGGTTGTAGCGCACTTTGAGCAAGGCGATTTCCGCACTGCGCCGGGTATCCTGCGCATCGAGCCAGCCCTTGAGGGCAACGTAGCCGTTGCGGTACTGCGCCTCGTACAAACGTTCCGACTTGCGCGCGGCCTCGAGCGAGGCCGACTGACGTTCGGCCTGTACCGCGTACTGTTGACGGGCCGACAACGCATTGTCGACGTCGACCAACGCCTGGTACAGGGTCTGGCGGAACGAAATGACCGCCTTGTCGTAATCGGCGCGTGCCACCTTGATATTCAGCGTCGTCTGCGTCCATTGCAGAAACGGCAGGGTCAGTTCCGCACTCAGGGTGCCGATGGGATCGCTCAATACTCGCGACAGCCCCGTGCTGCTGCCTCCGAGCGATCCGGTCAATGTCAGGTCGGGATAATAGCTGGCGCGAGTATAGTCGACCGTCGCCAGGGACTCGCGCAAGCGCAGCTCGGCCGCCTTGAGGTCGGGCCGGCGAGCCAGCAGACCGGCCGGCAGACCGGCATCGACCGCCGGCAAAGCCGAAGCCGGCAAGCTCTGCGGTTCGCGGTAGCTGGCCGTCTGCGGGCTGTCGTACAACAGGGCGATCGAATTGCGGGTCTCTACCCGGCTTTCCTCCAGCGTGCTCAGATCAGCCTCGAGTCCGGCCAGCGTCTGCTGCGCGCTGAAAACATCGATCGCGGAAACGCTGCCAGCCGCGTGTTTCGCCTCGGCGATCGCCAGAACCTTGCGCGTATAGTCGATACTCTGCCGCTGCAGCCCGATATAGTCGTTCAGATAGGCAAGTTTCCAGTACAGGGTGACCGCCGTGCCCACCAGCGACTGCGCGCTGCTTTCCAGATCCTGCTGCGTCGCCTTTGCCTCCCACTGCGCCACATCGTTGGCGCTGGACAGTTTGCCCCACAGATCGGCCTCGTAGCTCACGCTCACGCTCGCCGAAGACGAGCGCGTCGTCTGCGAGTCGCCGCGCAGATGATTGCTGCTGCTGGTCGTCACGCTGGCGGAAAGAGCGGGATAGCGGTTGTCGTCGCTGAGGCCGGCCTTGTACTGCGCGCGCCGAACCGTGATCGCCGCTTCCGCCAGATCGTTGTTGCGCGCGAGAATGTCGTCGACAAACGCGTTCAGCCCGGGATCGCCGAAAGCGCGCCACCATGGATCGCTCAGCCGCTCCGCCGCCCCGATGCGCGTCGCGCCGTGCGCCCACTGCGCGGGAATCTCGGTCGCGGGAGAAGAGTAAGGCGTCGCAAGCAGCGAACCGCAAGCGCTCAGTGCCAACAGTGGGAGCACTCGTAAAATAGCGGAATATAAAGCCATCACTCGTTCACCAAAGCTTCGATCGGGTTCAGGCGCGCGGCGTTGCGCGCCGGCAGATAGCCGAAAGTCACCCCTATCAGGGTGGAACAGACAAAAGCGGCGACAATCGACGTCGTCGAATAAATCATGCTGAAACCGCTGACAAAATGGGCGAACACGACGCCGACCAGCAGGGCCAGGCTGATGCCGAGGATGCCGCCGCACAGGCAGACCAGCACCGCCTCGATCAGGAACTGTTGCATGATATCGCTCTGCCGCGCGCCGACAGCCATGCGCACACCGATTTCACCCGTGCGCTCGGTCACTGACACCAGCATGATATTCATCACGCCGATGCCCCCGACGACCAGCGAAATCACGGCGATCAGCGACACCAGCAAGGTCAGCGTCGACGTGGTCTTCTCAATCGTCTGACGGATGCTGTCGGTGTTGAAGACGTAGAAATCGCGGGTGCCGTGCCGCTGCGTCATCAACTCGATGATGCCGCGTTCCGCATCCTGGCTCGCGACCGAATCGCTGACGCGGACGGTCACGCCCTTGAGGTAGGACTGACCGAGCATCCGGCTCATCGCCGTCGTGTAAGGCACCCAGACGTTGAGACTGCTGTTGTTGCCGAAGCCGCTGTCCTTTTTCTCGGCGACGCCGATGATGCGGCAAGGTACGGTTCCGAGCAGGATGACCGCGCCCACGGCATTCTCGCCGCCGGGGAACAGGCCTTTGCGAGTGTTATCGTCGATCACGACGTCCTGCGCCAGGCGCTTGACGCTCTCCGAGTCAAAGACCTGCCCTTGCGCCATTTCCAGACCGCGCACACGGAAATAGTGTTCGCCGACACCGTTGACGGTAGCCGAAACCGCGATCGAACGATAACGGGCGGTGACGCTGGTCGACACCGACGGCGTCACGCTGTCGACATAACTCTGCTGGGCTAGCGCATCGGCATCGGATGGGACCAGCGTGTGGATGGAAGACGACTTCATGTCCCCGAACTCCTTGCCGGGGAACACATCGATGGTGTTGGTGCCCATCGAACTGATGTCCTTGAGGATGCGCTGGGTCGATCCGTCGCCGAGCGCCACCACGGACACCACGGAAGCGATGCCGATGATGATGCCGAGCATGGTCAGAAAGGTGCGCAGCCGGTGGGAGAGCATCGCCGCGAGCGACATGCGCAAAGCTTCGCCGAAGCGGTCGCGCACGGCGAGCCAGCCGGCTTCGCGCTCGACCGGCGCCAGTGGCCGCGGCGCGGCGAGCGGACGATCGTCGCGCCGCCGGTCGGCGATGATCTCGCCATCGCTGATTTCGATGATGCGATCAGCATGCTCCGCCACTTTCATATCGTGGGTCACGAGGATGATCGTGTGGCCATCCGCATGCAACTCGGCCAGAATGGCCATCACTTCCTGCCCGCTCTTGCTGTCGAGAGCGCCGGTGGGCTCGTCGGCGAGAATCACCCGTCCGCCGTTCATCAACGCACGGGCGATACTGACGCGCTGCTGCTGCCCGCCCGACAACTGCCCCGGGCGATGATCTCCGCGCTCGCCCAGGCCAAGCCTCTCCAGCAGTTCGGTCGCACGGCGCCGCCGCGCCGACCGGTCCCGTCCGGCATAGATGGCCGGTATTTCGACATTGCCGCGGGCCGTCTGATCCGGCAGCAGATGGTAGCGCTGGAAAATGAAACCGAAATGCTCGCGCCGCAATTCCGCCAGTTCGTCGGGCTGCAGCTGTCCGGTTTCGCGCCCGGCGATGCGATAGCTGCCGCAGGATGGTTGATCCAGACAGCCGAGAATATTCATCAACGTCGACTTGCCAGAACCCGAAGCGCCGACAATCGCGACCATCTCGCCGGCATGCACGCTCAAGTCGATATCCTTGAGCACGGCTACGGTCGTCTCGCCCGCCGGAAATTCGCGGCGTACGCCACTCAACTCGATCAAGGGGGCTGTCATCGGCTTACATTCCTCCCGGTGGCGGGCCCGGGTGCGTCGACTCGGTGCTGGCCGTGGCCGCAGCCTGGCGAATGACCACGCGCTCCCCTTCTTGCAGGCCGTCGAGAATCTGCGCATTGACGTGATTATTGATGCCGATGCGTATCTGCCGCGCATGCACCGTACGGCCGTCCGCCCCGACCACCTGCACCGCATAGCGGCCGTCGCCCGCCCGCGGGCCGAGGGCAGAAGCCGGCACGATCAGCGCCGCGCGCGCCTTCGCGAGCACGATGTTGACCTGTGCCGTCATCGAGATGCGGAACTTGCCATCGGGGTTGGGGACCATCAGCAGGCCGTTGTAATAAATGGCCGTGCTCGACGAGGACGAAGAGGAGCTGCTCGACGACGTGGAGGAGGTCGAGCTCGACGACGAACTGAAGCTGTCTTCGCTCATGGCCTCCGGTCCGGGTTCGATCGCGCTCAGGCGCGTGTCGTAGCGGTGATCCGGCTCGCCCAGGATCGTGAAGTAGGCCTCCAGCCCCGGCTTGACGCGGGTGACGTCGGCCTCGGATATTTCCGCCTTGATCAATACGGTATCGAGCTGCGCCACCTTGACGATGGTCGGCGTCGACTGGGTCGCGTTCACCGTCTGCCCCTGCTTGGTGACGATGGCGACCACCGTGCCATCGATGGGGGAGGTGATGCGGGTGTGATTGAGGTCGACTTTGGCATTATCGACGGTGACTTGCGCCTCGCGGATCTGGGCGTCGAGGGCGGCGATGTCGGCCCGCGTCGACGCGAGCGTCGCTTCGGCCGATTCGTAGTCCGCGCGTGCCGCCGCATCCTGCGCAAGCAATGTCTGCTCGCGGGCGAAGGTCAGCTCGGCCTGATGCAGCGTCGCCTGTTTCGAACGCTTCTGCGCAAGCACGTTCTCCAGGGCGGCCTGGTCGGCACGCAGGCTGTTTTCCTGCGTCAGGGAATCGATCACGGCGACAAGCTGCCCTTTTTTCACGCGCTGTCCCAGTTGCACGTACAGCGACTTGACTTGACCCGACGCTTGCGAGCCGACGCTGACCTCGTCGATGCCCTGCAGGGTCCCGCTTGCCAGAACGGTGTCTTCGATATCCGCACGATGGACCGTTCCGGTCAGGAAATGCGGGCCATCGGGGGGAGTGAAATAGACTTTCTTGATCGCCACGGCGGCCACTGCCAGCAGCAGAATGATGAGCAGATAGCGCCGGGTATGAGCGCGAAACGTAGTCATGCGTATCCTGAACGTTGGTCACGGGAACGCCGCATCGCATGCCATAAAGCCGCGACGACAGGCGCCATGCAGCAACAATAGGCTCAAATGGTGGACGAAATGTGGAGAGAGCACCACTGGCGGAGGTAAATCGCGGCAGGGGATTCGCGTTTTCCGTCACAGGCAGGCAGAAAAACGCTAGCGCACCAGGGTGCCGGCGCCGCAGAACGCGGTGCCGGCACATCATGGATGCCCGGCCGCCGCCGGATCAGGCCCGATAACTGGCCGTCGTCATCAAACGCGCACTGAGCTTCATCAAGCCGCGCACCGGCAAAGGCAAGGGTGCAGCGCCATGCTCGTGCGCCATCGCGGCATGGCGCTGTTCGTCGTCGCGCATGCGCTCGACGATGGCACGGCTTTTACCGTCGCCCTCGGGGAGCGTTTTCAAGTGACCGTCGAGGTGGGCCGCCACCTGGTGCTCGGTCTCTTCCAGAAACCCCAGATTCCATTTGTCGCCGAGCAAGCCGGCACCGATGCCGATGGCCAGCGAGCCACCGTACCACAGGGGATTGAACACGCTGGGACGACCGCCCAGCTCGCGAATACGCCTTTCCGTCCATGCCAGATGTTCGACTTCTTCGAACGCGGCCTGCTTGAGCGCGTCGCGCGCGACGGGATCGCGCGCGGTCAAGGCCTGTCCCTGATAGAGGGCCTGGGCGCAGACTTCGCCGCAGTGATTGACACGCATCAGGCCAAGGGCATGGCGCGTGGCCGCTTCGTCCAGTTCCGGTTGCTCCATGTCCTGGTCGGGGTGCGGCCGGGCGCTGTGACTCGAAGCAAACAGGGTGCGCAACCCCTTGTCGAACTCGATGATCAACTGATCAAACATGGCGGAAACATCCCACTGAAATGACAATAATGCCGAGTATAGCGCGCCCCGCGCACGACGACCTCCCCTGCCATCGAACAGGAACGGCCACTGCGCTATAATGCGCGATGTCATTCGCACGTTTAAACGGCTTACCTGAAAGGATTGAATCCGATGAATCTCGACCGTATCTCCGCTGGCAAGGATATGCCCAACGACTTTAACGTCGTGATCGAAATCAGCGCCAACGGCGCACCGATCAAGTACGAATTCGACAAGGATTCGGGCGCCCTGTGCGTCGACCGCTTCATGGGTACCTCGATGTTCTACCCGGCCAACTACGGTTTCGTCCCGCAAACCCTGTCCGACGATGGCGATCCGGTCGACGTGCTGGTCGTCACCCCCTTCCCCCTGCCGCCCGGCGTATTGATCCGCTGCCGCGCGCTGGGCATGATCAAGATGGAAGACGAATCCGGCATCGACGCCAAGCTGATCGCCGTTCCGGTCGAAAAACTCTGTCCCATGTACAAGGCGATCCAGAAGCTGGAAGACCTGCCGGAATTGCTGCGCAACCAGATGGTGCATTTCTTCGAGCACTACAAGGATCTGGAAAAGGGCAAATGGGTCAAGATCCAGGGCTGGGGCACGCTGCAGGACGCTACTGTCGAGCTGAACGAAGGCATCAAGCGCGCGGCCGCCGCCAAGTAATCCACTGCGACCGGGCATTCGCTCCGGTCGCACGGCGCGCCGCGCATGCGGCGCGTTCTTTTCCGCCTCGAGCGCGTCACACAGCCCTGGTCGGCGCCATGCTACCATGCTGACTGAATCTTCTTCGCCATGAGAAACCACGACTGTGCCCACGCTACCGCTTTTGCCGATGGCTGCCTGAGAACCGCATGCATCCCGTCATGCTACAGGGCAAGGCCCCTTTTCTCGACCTCGTCGCGCGCCGCCTGGCGCAAGGCGGAATCGACGTCGCGCGCGTCGACTCGCCATGGCCGGAATGGAACGGCCTGGCGCTCGGCACGCTGCGCGTCGACCTGCAAGCGGCCGGAATGGAAAGGGCGCAGCGGCTCGGGCGATTGTGCCGCGGCGAAGGTCTGCTCTTCGCCGAGATTGCGGCACACTGGCAGCCCGTCGGCGAAGAATGGGGATTTGTCATGCAAGCCGGCGGCGACGAGCGAGCGCTCGCCGCGCTTGCCGCCATCGCCGACCCGCTCGCCCCCCTGCCCGGCGCCTGGCTACCCTGCGGTCCGCCCGGCGCCGCCGGGTTCACGGCACGGGTGTTCGATGTCCTGAGCCGTAGCGTCCAGCTCGCGCTGCAAACACAGTGCCCGATCTCCGGGCACGCCCCCGCTCCTCCCGACTGGCAAGCCGGCCTGCTCGGGCAAGCCGAACTCGCACGCATGGTTTTGCTGCTAGCGCAACACTATGTCGGCTATTACCCCACATCATCCGCACCGCACGCCGACGCCGGCGAAAAGCACTGGCCGGTGCCGGACGGCACGCATTATGCCCTCAACCTCGCGCGCTTTATCGATCTGACCCTTGGGCAAAGCGCCTCGTTGCGCGATCTGCTCCTCTCGCTACCCCCTTCCACCTGACCGCCTGCCGTTGACTCGTATTTTAAACATTGTCTAATAAGCAGGCAGCACTCTGCTGCGCCGACATGTTGAGGACAACGCCATGACGCTGGAACTCGGAATCATCGAAGGCTTGTATACCCAAACTCCATGGGACTGGGACGACAGAATGCACTTTGCGGACTTCTGCCATGACAAGGGGGCGGCCTACTACCTGTACGCCCCCAAGAGCGATATCTACTTGCGCGAGCACTGGCGCGAGAACTGGCCCGAACCGGTACTGGACTCGCTGCGCAAGTTCAGACACCGCTTGCGCGAGCGCGGCGTGGCTTTCGGCATCGGCTTCACGCCATATCAGGTCGAGCGGTTGGACACGGACACGCGGCAGGCGCTGAAGACACGGATGCAGCAGATCGACGACGCACTGGAGCCTGATCTGCTCAGCGTCGCCTTCGACGACTTCGCCAGCAAGCTGCCCGAGCTCGCACGGCGCCAGGTCGACATCGCCGAATACCTGGCCAGCGTATCGAATGCCAAGCGCTTCTTCCTGGTCGGCACCTACTATTCGAAAGATCCTTTGCTGGAGAGGACCTATGGCCCGATGCCGGCCGACTACTGGCATGACCTGGGCCGCATCGCGTCCTCTTTCGACATTTTCTGGACCGGCCAGCATGTGATCTCTCTCGGCCACGACCCGGACGAGATGGAAAGGATGGCCGGGCAGTTCGGCCGCCAACCGTATGTGTGGGACAACTGGCCGGTCAACGACCCGGCCTGGCTGCACAACCGGCTGCCCCTGTTCGCGATACCCGGACGACCGTGGCAATTGCAGGACAGTATCCGCGGCCTCGCCGCCAACCCGATGACGCAGCCGAACCTGTCGCTGATCCCCTTGTCGACCCTGTTCGACCTTTTCTCGCAGAAGCAGGATTATCAGCCGCGGCGTTCCTATCTGAAGGCATTGCGCGGACTGTGCGGAGAAGGGTTGGCGCAGGCCATAGACGACAACCTGCCGTATCTGGTCTACGAGGGCAGAGAAAGCTTCAGCGACTTCACCCGCAAGCGCCTGCTCAAGGAATTCGGCGCATTCACCCGAGAAAACGAGAAGCGCTACACCCGAGAAATCATCGCCTGGATCAATGCTCCGGCCTGAGAGCGATCGGCATGGGGGGCGGCCTTTAGGCCGCACCCTGCCACGCCACCCGGCATGTGGGTCCGCACCGGGCGGTTAGATAAGTTGAGGTAGCTGAGTCGGGGAGCCCCGGGTTGGTCAAAGCAGGCTATCGTCAGCATCGCGTTGATCGATGCTGACCCTGTGTCTCCGGTTTCATGTCGCGGGCCATCGGCTTCGTCGCAGATCGGATCGTCAGCGGCGTCACCGCTGGCTACGCCGACCCGCCCCGCTCGCGCAGGCATCTGACGCATTGCCTTTGACATCGACATGGCCTTCGACGCTCCTTCTCGTTTGCTCCTTCACCAGGTAGCCCCGACTGCTACGACCGCTGCTGACTTCATCGCTCCGGCAAAGCCGTCGCCCTTTCAGGCATCAGGCGAGATCTCCACAGGTAAGCACGCACTCCTTCACTGCACAACCGCCCGATCTACGCCACTTCGCCTTGATCGCGAGAGCTTCGCGGTTTCGTGCCCGCTTGCCCTGCTCGGCAGCGCCTCATATCCGATTTTTGTTCATCGGCTCACCGTTTATGCTCCACGCTTCCTCCCCGCACTGGGCCGCCCGCATGCCGTTGCGCTTCGCTTCGTTCGCTGTGATCAACTTGCGGCCGGACCTGCACCCGCGGGAGTGCGCCCTGCCGGGCGCACCACACAAAAAACCCCCGGGAGCCTGGCCCCGGGGGTTCTGGATGCGGGAAGTGCAATCAATCAGGCAGCGCTGGCGGGCGTCGCTTTCTTGGCACGCGAAACGGCAGCGGAAGCGGCCTTGGCGGAACTGGTCGCCGCTTCGACTCCGGCTTCGGCGATTTCGGCACTGACTTTCTTGGCGGTCTTGCTCACGCTTTCGAAAGCGGCGCTGGAAGAATTCACCAGGCTCTTGATGGCGGACACGGCAACGTCAGAACCCGCCGGCGCATTCTTGGCCAAACGATCCAGCGAGCTCAGCAGGGTCTTGTTGTTTTCGGAAACCTGTTCTTCAACAAAGGCGGCCAGTTCGTTCTGGGTCGCAACGGCAGCATCGTACAGATTGCGCGCAACGACGAAAGCCTGATCGATGCTCGGCTGAGCGAAACCGGACTGGAATTCGGCGAAAGCCTTCGGATCCTTCACATCGGCCAGCGACTTGAACACTTGAGCCTGATCGGCCAGCAGCTTGCGCGACAGTTCCAGCTGCAGATTGGCAAAGCGTTCGGCTCCCGTCAGAACGATGGAGGACAGGCGTACCGCCTTGTCGAATTGGGCCTGCCCGAGAGCAGAAATATCCTGTGTGTTGTAAGACATGTTCACTCCTGTATTGTGTGGGACAACTCGGCAACACGGTAAATCCTGCGGCTGAATGCTGCACCGCAACAATTACGACTCTACGCACTATTGCTGTGCGGGTCAACTGATTATTGCACTGCACAATGAAGTAAGCATCTATTTTATTTGGTTTTTTACCACACCATAATTTCATCGTCATTGCGGCAAATGACAATTTTCAATAATAGCAGGCCGCAGCGCAAGAGTCCCGTCGTCGTCGCCGCCGTCTACGCGCTGTCAACCGGCATAGAGGACAGGCAGGTGTTGTGCCTCGGTTACATTGAAAGGGTGTGCACAACACAGTACACTCGCACAATAGAATAAATCTATCTATAAAGTGCCAAGACAAAAATGAGCCAGACGGCCAACGCATTCGACATAAAATCCGCCAGCCTGGATGTGCTGGCGTTAATACTGAAAACCGCACGCCTTGATGAGCTGACTGCCGCGCTGGATGCGCGTTTCGGCACCTCCAATGGCGTTCAGGGCCTGGCTGAAGCTTTCGTGCTGGATCTGGAATCACTGCCGCGACCGGCAGAGCTGGATCTGGCCACGCTGCTGCCGCTACTTGAGAAGTATGGCATTCGTGCCCTCGGCCTGCGCCATCCCGACCATGCCCTGGCCACGCTGGCTGCCCGCCATGGCCTGGCCTACCACAACGGCGCGAACAGTGCGCGCGGAACGGTGACACAGGATGCGGCGCCTGCCGCCGCCCCGGCCCCCATGACGGAAGCCGCGGGGACGCTGATCGTGGAACGCCCTGTCCGCGCCGGGCAGCAGATTTACGCCCGCGGCAGCGACCTGGTGGTGCTGGCCATGGTCAGCGCCGGAGCCGAAGTCATCGCGGACGGCAATATCCATGTCTACGCCCCTTTGCGCGGTCGGGCATTGGCGGGCGCGCGGGGCAATACGGGCGCACGGATATTCGTACGCTCCATGGAGGCCGAGCTGGTTTCCATCGCCGGCGTCTACCGGACGCTGGAGCAGGCCCTGCCCGACAGTATCAAAGGGAAACCAACACAGGTCTTTCTGGAAAATGAGCGCCTGGTGATGCAGGCGCTCGGGGAATGACGCTTAATTCAATACAAGCAAGGAATGACACGTGGCAAAAATCATCGTCGTGACCTCCGGCAAGGGAGGCGTGGGCAAGACCACGACCAGCGCCAGCTTTGCCTCGGGCCTGGCACTCAGCGGCCACAAGACAGCCGTTATCGACTTCGACGTGGGTTTGCGTAACCTGGATCTGATCATGGGTTGCGAGCGTCGCGTCGTCTACGATCTGATAAACGTCGTGAACAAGGAAGCAACCCTGAATCAGGCGCTGATCAAGGACAAGAACTGCGACAATCTCTATGTTCTTCCTGCATCGCAAACCCGGGACAAGGATGCGCTGACCGAAGACGGCGTCGAGCAGGTACTCAAGGAACTCGACGAGATGGGCTTCGAATTCATCGTCTGCGACTCGCCGGCCGGTATCGAGAAGGGCGCCCTGATGGCGCTCTACTTCGCCGACGAAGCGCTGATCGTCACCAACCCCGAAGTCTCTTCGGTACGCGACTCCGACCGCATTCTCGGCATACTGTCCGCCAAGTCGCGCCGTGCACTGGAAGGCCGCGAACCGGTCAAGGAACACCTGCTGCTAACCCGCTACGCACCGCAACGCGTGGACAAGGGCGAAATGCTGTCGGTAGAAGACGTCAAGGAAATCCTGCGCGTCCCGCTCATCGGCGTCATTCCCGAGTCCCAGGCCGTGCTGCAAGCATCCAATGCCGGGACACCGGCGATCCATCTAAAGGGAACCGACGTTGCCGAAGCCTACTCGGATGTAGTAGCGCGATTCCTCGGCAATGATCGCCCGATGCGCTTCCTCGATGCGCCCAAAGTGGGTCTGCTCAAGCGCCTGTTTGGGAGTTGAACATGTCCTTGATCGAAATGATCTTCGGAAAACGGCAGAAGACCGCCGCCATCGCCCGGGAAAGACTGCAGATCATCCTGGCGCATGAACGCGGAGGCAAGACCGGCACGCCGGACTACCTCCCGGCGTTGCAGCGCGAGCTGGTCGAAGTCATCTCGAAATACGTATCGGTCAATCAGGACGATATCAAAGTGCAACTCGAGCGCCAGGACAATTACGAAGTCCTGGAGGTGAATATCGTCTTGCCGGAAAATAACCAGCGCTGACCCACCCATGACGCTAACCGAACTGCGCTATATCGTAGCAGTGGCGCGCGAACGGCATTTCGGCCGTGCCGCGCAGAGCTGCTTTGTCAGCCAACCCACCCTGTCCATCGCCATCAAAAAGCTCGAGGACGAGCTGGGTATCGCCCTGTTCGAGCGGGGAGGGCAGGAAATCGCCGTCACTGAAATCGGAGAACGCGTCGTAGAACAGGCGCAGCGGGTTCTGGAAGAAGCCGATACCATCAAGCGACTGGCTGGAGAGCACCAGAACGAGCTGGTGGGTCCGCTCAAGCTAGGGGTCATTTTTACCATCGGCCCCTATTTGCTGCCCAAGCTGATCCCGGCGCTGCGCGAGCTGGCGCCCGACATGCCGCTGTTCATCGAAGAAAACTACACCGCGCGTTTGTCCGAGATGCTCAAGCGCGGCGAAGTCGACGCCATCATCGTGGCCGATCCTTTCGACGAAGCCGGCACCATGGCCTGGCCTCTGTACGACGAGCCTTTCGTCGTCGCGACGCCCAAGGGGCATCCATGGGAAAGCCTGTCGCAGGTCAATCCCTCGCAACTCGCCGAACAGAGCGTGTTGTTGCTCACGCAAGGCAACTGTTTCCGCGACCAGGTGCTGCAGGCCTGCAGCGATCTCTCCAGCCGGCAGAACAGCAGCGGCGGGCTGGCCAGCACCCTGCAGGGCAGTTCGCTCAACACGATCCGCCACATGGTCGCCAGCGGCATGGGCATCACCGTCATGCCGGCCACCTCGGTCAGCAGTGCCGATGCGCCGCTGCTCACGGTGCGCCCGTTCACCGCACCGGTGCCCAATCGGCGCGTGTTGCTGGTGACACGTAAGCAATTTTTCCGGCGCAAGGCCATCGACACCCTGCAGCAAGCCGTTTTCCAGTCCGGCCTTCCCGGTGTCGACATGCTGGAAGACGAAGCCATGCAGGCCTGAGCGCACACCATGTCCGACACACGCGGCCCATCCCGCCCAACGCCCCACATCGACCTCAGAGGCGCCATGGAAGCGTTTTTTCACGCTTACATGGCTTTCACCGACCGGCCCGACGAAATTCTGGCCCGCCGGGGGCTCGCACGCGTCCATCACCGCATCCTGTTTTTTGTGGCCCATTACCCGGGGCTGAGCGTGAAGGACTTGCTCAAGGCGCTTGGCGTGACCAAACAAGCCATCAATATCCCCTTGCGCCAGTTGGTGCAGATGGGCCTTGTCGTGGCCGACGTCGCGAGTCATGACAAACGCGTCAAGCAATTGCAGCTCACGCCAGAAGGAAAGAAACTGGAAGAACTGCTGCACAAGGAACAGGCGCGACTGCTCGAACGCGCCTTCAACGAAGCGGAAGCGACGGCCGTCAACGGCTGGCTGCAAGTCAATCAGTTGATGTCGGGCTGCGGCCCGGAAGCCCCACCTGCCAGCGACGACGCTTCCCGCTGAGTCGGCCTGCACGGCCTTGCCAACCGTGCGAACGCCGTACAGGCACGTAAAAATTCCGGTTTCACGTCTTCAGTCCCGGGGACAAATGCGTACCGGGCAAGCTGATGTCAGTCTTTGCCGCGACCTCTTTACCTCTATTCATACCCCCTGTAGTCTTCTTTACTTATAACATAGTATTTAAAATAAACTGCACGAGGATGGCCGATCGTTTCCATTGCAACCACCAGGAGAATGCAATGCCACACCGCCCACCCCGGAACAAAGTCCTGCTGTGCAGCCTTGTTGCCATCCTGCTGCCATGCGGCACCGTCCTCGCCGCCGCTCAAGCAGGCATCCCGCGCGACTTGAGCAGTGCCGAAGCCATAGACCCGGCAACGGGGAAAAAACTGCGCTACCGGGTGCGCGACGACGACGCCATCGTTCAGGACATGATCGTCGGCAGGCATAGTGAACTGCAAGAGCACGGGTTCGCCCCGTTCAAAATACAGCGCGCCAACAATGAAACGGACGATCAACGCGGGCGGCGAAACAAGCGGGCCGCCGCAGTCAAGGCAAGCTATATACGGCTGTGGCCCAACAACACGGTCTACTATTCACTGCGGCGAGCCGACCAGGACACTCGCACCGCCTTCGCCGCCGCCGTACAGGATATTGAAAGCCACACCGCGGTCCGTTTCGTCGAGCGCAGCACCCAGCCAGGCTATATCGACGTACGCACCCTGCCCGACGACGGCAGCCATTGCGGCTTGTCCAGTCTCGGCTATACCGGCGGCCCGCAACCGATGGAGATACGCTGCCCGGCTCAACATACCCTTATCCACGAGATCATGCATGCACTCGGCTTCGGCCACGAACATCAGCGCCCAGACCGCGGCAGCTATCTCGCTCTCGACGCGGCCTATGATTCCGTCGACGGCATGGATATCGATACGCGGCTGGATACGCGTTTTCCCTATGACTTAGAATCCGTCACCCACTACAATCTGCCCGGCCTGAGTCCGCTCGACCCGCGGCAGCGTATCCTCAGCCATGATTTCCTGTCGGCTGGCGACATCCGGTCCATCAACGCGTTTTACCCGGGACCGCCTCCCGCCATCACCGGACGGCCAGACGGCACGCCGCAGCCGCGTCCCGATCGGCGGCAGCCCGCGCGCCGGACGGCGCGCTTCGACCTGCCATCGCTGGCGCTGGAGCGCAACCGCAGCGCCCTCGTCCATATCCTCGACGCCGGACCTGGCTTCGATGCGAGCATGCAGATTCCCACGGGATTCAAGGTTGAAGTGCTGCCCGGAAGCACGGCGGCCCCGACCTTGCGGATCACGGCCCTGGCCGGCAGCCCCGGTCATGCCACACTGAAGCTGGATCTCAGACATGTCGACGACACAAGCGAGACCCTGACTCTGGCCATCAGCGTGAATACCCGTGGCGCCATTGCCCCTTCCCCCACCGTCCCCGCGACCATCCGGGCATCGACGCCACCGGCTGCCGTTCGTCCCGGCACGCTCGGCAGTCGCGCGCTGACGATAGACGAGGACGGCGTCGGCCACATCGCCTTCTATGGCGGCAGTCGCACCCTGCGCGGCCTTGAGTCGAGACCGCACGCCGCGCTCGAAGTCGACATCCAGCAAAGGCCGTACAACGAACGCAATCTGGTGATCACCCCCAAGCGCCATTTCCGCGGAGAGGCCCGGCTCGCGCTGCGCGCGCGCTATAGCGACGGCAGCGAGCAGCAGCTGGAGTTGCCGGTCCGTGTCGTCGCCCGCGCCGCCGAACGCAGAACCCGGCACCAGTTGGTGGCACGCGCCAACGGTCTGTGCCTGGAGGCAATGGATGATGGCCACAGCGCGTTCCCGGGCAATGGCAACCGCACCCTGCGGTTGCAGGCCTGCCGCCCGGCGAGCGAGCAGGACTGGATCCGGCTCGGCAGTGGCGAAATAGTCAACACCGCCTATCCCGGACTCTGCCTGGGCAAATCCGGCCCCGATCGCAGCTTTGCCGTGCTGCAGCCTTGCCGCAACACGGTCGACCAGCTATGGCAGTACAACGCGCAGCGACAATTGATCAATACGGGAAATAGCGCCCTCGGGCTGCACTACGATCGCCATGACGCCGTGCGCGCCGAAACACTGGCAGGAGAACAGGAACCGGCGCGTCATCAGTGGGACTGGCGCTGAGAGGACGGAGATGCGCCGGGCTGGCGCCCGGTGCCGGAAAAGGGACTGGGCGCTAGCCAATCCGCTGGTAGACGACCTCCAGCACCTCGATGTCCTCGTCTCCATCCGGGCCACGGAACAGGATGCTGTCACCCTCGCGCGCCTTCAGCAGCGTACGCGCGATCGGAGAAATCCAGCTGATATGCCCGCGTGCCACGTCGATTTCGTCGACGCCGACGATGGACAGCCGCTGTTCCCTGCCGTCGCCACGCAAAATCACGACCGTGGCGGCAAAAAAAACCTGGTCGGTACTCTCGCGCGCTTCGGGATCCACCACCTCCGCGATCTCCAACCGCTTGGTCAGAAAGCGGATACGACGGTCGATCTCGCGCAGCCGGCGCTTGCCGTAGATGTAGTCGCCATTTTCCGAGCGGTCGCCATTGCTCGCCGCCCAGTTTACGATCTGCACGACTTCCGGGCGCTCGCGATGAACCAGATGGTAGAGCTCGTCCTTCAGCCGTTGCCAGCCAAGCGGCGTGATGTAGTTTTTAGTGGAGGGAGGCAATCTGCGCTCAATGGGCAGATCGTCTTCGGGATCGTCGTTTTCTCGGGTAAAAGCTTTGTTCATCGCTGTGAAAAAGCCCGCCAGCGGCGGGCTCCCTTCCTCGAACCTTATTTCTTGACGCTGCCGGTCACGGTCAGGTTTGACCATTTCATTACCGCGGCGACTTCCAGCTCGTTAAGCTCGTAGAAATGACCACGCTTCAGACGCGGCGGCAGACCGATATTGCCGAACCGCACCCGCATCAGGCGGCTGACCTGAAGATCGTAGTGGTCGAACAAGCGGCGCACTTCACGGTTACGGCCTTCCTTGATCACGACACGATACCAGTGGTTGGCGCCTTCCCCCCCCTGATCGATGATACGTTCGAAGCGTGCCGGCCCGTCTTCCAGTTCGACGTCGCGGCACAGCTCCTTGCGCTGCTCATCGGTCAGTTCGCCCAGCACCCTGACCGCATACTCACGTTCAACCTCGAAGCTGGGGTGCATCAGACGATTGGCCAATTCGCCGCTCGTGGTCACAATCAGCAAACCGCTGGTATTCACGTCGAGACGGCCGATCGCGATCCAGCGGCTGCTCTTGGCCTGCGGCAGCCGATCGAATATCGTCACTCGACCTTGTGGATCGTCGCGGGTGACCATCTCGCCTTCCTGCTTATGATACAGGATCACGCGCGGCAGACGGTCAGGCCACTTGAGTTTGATCTGATGGCCTTTGACCATCACGCGATCGCGCGGACCGACGCGATCGCCGAGGGTTGCAACCTGCCCGTTGACGGTGATCAGGCCGGCTTCAATCCATTCTTCCATCTCGCGCCGAGATCCGACGCCGGATTGCGACAAGGCCTTCTGCAACCGGGTAGGCTCGATCACATCCCAATCGACGCGCGTCTCGCGCAGGCGCTTGGCCTTGTCCATCAGTTTCTGATTAGGATCGCGCAAGGACATTTTCTTGGCGCGCGCCACCTTGGGAGCAAACTTGCCACGGGCCAGACCGGCGACATGCGCGGCCTGGGCGCTGCGGACATAGGATGGCTGGCGTTCGTCACGCTCAGCCTGCTGGCGCTCGTCGCGATTGAACGGAACGCGGTCGGCGGCGACGCCCGGCTGGCGCTCATCGCGCTGGAAAGGCTGACGCACGTCGCGGTTGAACGCTTTGCGATCGTCGCGAGTCGATGTACCGGTGCCAGGCTGACGCTCGTCCTGGCCTTCCCTTTTTTTCACATCGCGGTTGAACGGTTTTCTCGCATCGCGGTTGCCCGGCTGCGCATCGCGGTTGAACGGCTGGCGTTCGTCGCGGTTGAACGG
>NZ_KE383960.1:0-62645 GCF_000422925.1 Paludibacterium yongneupense DSM 18731 | reverse complement strand
TCGCATCGCGGTTGCCCGGCTGCGCATCGCGGTTGAACGGCTGGCGTTCGTCGCGATTGAACGGTTGACGGCTCTTGGCCGGCGGCTTCCCCTCACGGGGCGCCGGAGAATTGACCGACTTGATGAACCCGGAGCCTCCCGGCTTGGAGTTCCCTGCCTGCGGATTGCGCGGTTGCGACGATTCGCGGCCTTTGACACGCGCCACCGGCTGGCGGGCGTTGTGATTCTGTCCTTTAGACATCATGATTCCTGTTCGATTTCAGTCTCCACCGTCCCGCTGGACGGTGCTTCGCCGCTCACTGCGGCGGCATCGGCGGTCTGGGGCAACACCAGCGAACCAAGGTCGGCCAAGGGTGGCAGATCCTTCAGCGTATTCAGTCCCAAATCATCGAGGAACTTGCGGGTGCTTGCATAGAGTCCAGGCCGCCCGGGCACATCCTTGTGCCCGATCACTTCGATCCAGTCGCGTTCAAGCAATGTCTGCATCACGCTGGTCGATACCGAGACGCCACGTATGGCTTCGATATCGCCGCGCGTCACGGGCTGCCGATACGCGATTATGGCCAGGGTTTCCATCACCGCACGCGAATATCGCGGCGGCTTCTCCGGATTGAGCCGGGCCAGGTAGGGCGTGAATTCGGCGCGCGCGCGAAAACGCCACCCCGACGCCAGCCTGACCAACTCAATCCCATGCCCGCGCCAGTCTTGCCGGATTTCATCCAGCATATCGTTGATCAGCGCAGCCTTGATGTCCTCAGTGAACAATTTCTTCAGCTGAGACACCGTCAAGGCCTGATCAGACGTCAGCAACGCGGTCTCCAACACGATTTTCAGGTATTTGAGGTCGGTAATAGTGGACATGTGTTTCAGTGTAGTCCGTGCAACCAGTCGCGGGAAGCTGCGGATTTTACATGATTTTTTCTTCGTTGTTCTGAAAATATGCCGTCAGCCCGGCGGGGGGCATCGTTCAGGCCAGCCCGGAGCCGAAATCGCGCTCAGCGTCAAAATCCTGTAAGGATTGACTTACAAGTGATGACGCTATCAGACAGCACTTGCTAATCTTAGTCCGACAGAAACCGGCTCCATTCCCCTGACCGCTCCACCACACAGGAAGCGGCAGCAAAAGGACGACGCGATGACCCTCCTCCGGACGCCCGCGCCCCAGCACGGCCTGCCGCTTGCCGCACTATTGTTTGCCACGGTCGGTGCCGTGGGGCAGGCCTCTCCCCACCTTCCGACAGCCGAAACCCTGGCTTCGCATACGGGACAACGCATACAGTACCAAATCGATGGCGAAGATGCCGTGATCGGCGACATCATTCTTGGCCGGCACGACGATATTCAGCGCGCAGGGGGAGTGCAAGCGATCGCGTTGACGCCGGCGCAGGATACGGTAGCGACGCACCGGGTGCGGCGCGCCTCGCGCCAGCCCCGGGCCGCACTATGGCCGGACAACCGCGTCTATTACTCGTTGCAGCAAGCCAACGCGAGCGGGCGGGCGGCCATTCGCGCCGCAATCGCCGACATCGAAGCCGTCTCTGCCCTGCGATTTATCGAACGCAGCAACCAGAACGCCTACATCGATGTCCATTCTCCTGCCGCGGCGTGCCGCTCCAGCATCGGCCGCACCGGCGGCGCCCAGAAGCTCCAGCTGGCCGACTGGTGCGCGCACAAGGGACAGGCGCTGCACGAAATCATGCATGCGCTGGGGTTCTCGCACGAGCATCAGCGTCCCGACCGTGGCGAACATATCGCTATCGATGCACTGGCCGAGCTGCCGGATCTCGTGATCAAACCCCGTATCGAAACCCGCACCCGCTACGATATTCATTCCATCACCCACTACCGTCCCCCCATCCTGCATCCGCTGGACCCTGCCCTGCAGCTGAGTCCGGAGCTGGGCGGCCTCTCGGCCGGCGACATCCAGGCGCTCAATGCGCTCTATCCGCCGCGCGGCGTGCAAGGCAGGCTGGACGCAAGCACACTCGAAATCGTCAGCGACGGTGTCGCTCACCTCCTCGTGCAAGGCGGCGGGCAGCCCCTGAAACAGCCCGGCATCAGCCTGAGAGGCGCTCGCGGTCTCGAAATCATCATCCTCACGCTGCGGGACAACGAGCGGCGTCTGATCATCAAGCCGCATTCATTCCTCGGCCACAGCCTGCTCGAGGTCACCCTGCATTATCTCGACGGCCGGACGCAGACCTTGCCGTTGCCGCTGCGGGTCGACGCGCGCGACGCACACGAAAGCGGCCGGCCTTTGCTCGCCCGCGCCAGCGGCCTGTGCCTGCAGGCCGGCGGTGATGGACCCTATTCCTTGACGATGCGCCCCTGCCTGGCAATGGACGCGCAGCGATGGCGGCACCTGACCAGCGGCGAAATCGTCAGCGCAGCCAGACCCGGGCACTGCCTCGAAGCGACGCAGGCTCGTACGGCCCAGTTGCGCCCCTGCCAGTCGGGTGCCCGGCAATACTGGCACGCGGCAGGCCAGCGCCTGCTCAATGGCGCAGATGCTGCCCGGCCGCTGCGGCACGACCCGGCGGGAGCGCTTTTCACTGACAAGGCGGATGACTCCGCGCTGGAGGAACAATGGGATTGGGGGTGAGATGCGCGGCCAGAGACAATCAGACCAGGGCCAGACGCACGTAGATGGGCTGGTAAGGGGCATCCTGACTGACACGTACCATGCCTTCTTTCACCAACTCCAGCACGGCGATGAAATTGACAACCAGGTGCGACACGCCGAGTTCGGCCTCGAACAGTTCCTCGAACGCCACGTACTCGCGGCCATCGAGAAAGCGCAAGATGCGGCTCATCTGCTCACGCACCGACAACTGGTCTTTTTCCACCTGATGATGCCGATGATGGCGCGCTCGCGACAAGATGGACAGCCAGGCCTGACGCAGATCCGGCGCCGCCACATCGGGCAGCCTCTCCTCCGCGCTCTGCTCGACCAGCACGGCAAGCCAGGCAAAATCGCGCTCGGCTTGCGGCATCTTGTCGAGCGCCAGTGCGGCCAGCTTCATCTGTTCGTATTCGAGCAGGCGGCGTACCAGTTCGGCGCGCGGGTCCTCCGCCTCGCTGGCCTCGTCCTGCGGTGGACGCGGCAGCAGCAAGCGCGACTTGATCTCGATCAGCAACGCGGCCATCAGCAAGTACTCGGCAGCCAGCTCCAGCCGGCTCGCGTGCATGGTATCGATATAGGCCATGTACTGCGCGGTGATCGGAGCCATCGGAATATCCAGCACATTCAGGTTCTGACGCCGGATCAGATACAGGAGCAGGTCGAGCGGACCCTCGAAACTTTCCAGAATCACCTGCAAGGCATCGGGGGGAATGAACAGGTCCTGCGGCATTTCCAGCAGCGGCTGGCCAAAGACATGAGCCAGCGCCACCCCCGCCGGCAAGGCGGGAGCGGTCAGCTCGAATTCGGCGGAGCCGGTGGCGGCGACATCGCTCATTCCCGGGCTCAGTGCACGAAAAACACGCTCAGCAGCAGCGTATACAACAGCCTGACCATCGGGTAGAGCACCCAGGACAGCATGCCCAGCATCAACATGCCCAGAAGTATCCAGGTGCCGTAGGCTTCGGTGCGCGCATAACGCCAGGCAAGCCGTGGAGGCAGCAGGCTTTCCACGATGCGGCCACCGTCGAGCGGCAGGATAGGCAGCATATTGAGCACCAGCAGCGAGCAGTTGATCATGATGCCGGCCTGACTCATCAGGGCCAGCGGCTCGCTGAAATAATTGGGAACGCTGACGGCAAACTTGAACAGACCGGTCCAGACCACGGCCATGATCAGGTTGGCCAGCGGCCCGGCGGCGGACACCCAGCGCATGCCGACACGCGGATTTTTCAGATTGCCGAAATTAATGGGTACCGGCTTGGCCCAGCCGAAAATGAAGCCACCGAGCAGCATGCCGATCATGGGCAGTAAGATCGTGCCCAACGGATCGATGTGCTTGAGAGGGTTCAGCGTCATACGCCCCATGATATAGGCGGTCGGATCGCCGAAACGCTTGGCGGCGTAGGCGTGGGCGGCTTCGTGCACCGTGATCGCGAACAACACCGGCAAGGCGTAGACCGTGATTTTTTGGATCAGGTTGAGTTCTTCCATGAATCGTAATACTCGTCGGGTACGGGGTGGGAGGGCTCAATCGTCCAATCCGAACACGGCGGGATCCCCCTTGCCGCGCCGGATCAGTTCGACCGAGTCGGTCAAATCGATCACGGTGGTCGGTTCACTGCCGCACCACCCTCCATCGATGATGAGATCGACGGAACGCTCCAGTCGGTCCCTGATATCGTAAGGATCGCACAGAGGCTCGCTGTCACCGGGCAGCATCAGGGTACAGGATAGCATCGGCTCGCCCAGCTCTTCGAGCAGGGCCAGGGCGATCGCATGGTCCGGAACCCGCAACCCGATGCTAGAGCGCTTGGGGTGCAAGGTCCGGCGCGGGACTTCCTTCGTTGCCTGCAGGATAAAGGTATAACTGCCAGGCGTCGCCGCCTTCAACAGCCGGTACTGTGCATTATCGACGCGCGCATAGTTGGAAAGTTCCGACAGATTATTGCATACCAGGGTCAGGTGGTGCCTGACGTCGATCTGACGAATCGCCAGGATGCGCTCCATGGCGCCCTTGTCGCCCAAATGACAGCCCAGTGCATAGCAGGAATCGGTCGGGTACACGATCACCCCGCCGTCGCGCACGATCTTCACGGCTTCGCGGATCAGTCTGGACTGCGGATTCTCGGGATGTACGACAAAAAATTGAGCCATTTTCTATTCCGTTTTCCCGCACGCAGGCACGACGGCCAGGCGATGGGCGAGGTGTTCCCACACCGGGCGGCAGATCGCAGGCAGGTCGTCGGTGCGTCCCACTTCGCGCGCGCCCTCGCCCGGCGCATGAAAATCGCTGCCGGAACTCGACAGCAGTTGATGACGTTCGGCCAGCAGCGCGAATTTATGCCTGTCGTCCAGGCTGTGGCTGCCGCTGGAAACTTCGAGCGCTCCGCCCCCCGCCTCCTTGAATTCGAGGATCAAGCGCTCCATCAGCGTCCGTCCGAGATCATAGCGCCCGGGGTGGGCGATCACGGCGATGCCGCCGGCTTTGCATATCCAGTCCACGGCATCGCCAAGGGCCGCCCACTCGTGGGCCACATAGCCGGGCTTGCCCGGGGTCAGGTATTTGCGGAACACGGTACGCAAATCCTTGACCATATTCTGCTGCACCATGAAGCGCGCAAAATGGGTACGGCCAATCATCTCGGGGTTGGAACAGCGCGCCATCGCGCCATCGAATGCGCCGCCGATGCCGACCTTTTCCAGATGCGCCGCCATGGCGTGCGCGCGTGCCACCCTGCCGTCGCGGATGGTGGCCAGGCCACGGCACAGGGCAGCGTCGGCGGGGTCCATGCCCAGACCGACGATATGGATCGTGTGCTTGCCCCAGGTAACGGAGATCTCCACCCCGTCCAGAAAGGCGACCCCCTCCGCCGCGGCAGCCCGTCGCGCTTCGGGCAGACCACGCGTGCAGTCATGGTCGGTCAATGCGATCAGGCTCGCGCCGTTGGCGGCGGCGCGGCGCACGACTTCGTCCGCCGCCAGCGCACCGTCAGAAGCGTGTGAGTGAAAATGCAGATCGATAGTGGCCATGATGGTTCCTTACTCGTCCCGTCCGCCCGGCGGACAGGGATGACGGCTACGCCATTGTTCGAACTCGACAGCATAACGGTCGACTTCTTCGCGATAGAGATCCCATACGCAGGGATCGCATCCGCTGCCACAACACTCGTTGTCGCCCGGCGCTTGCGGGCGACGGGGGGGCAATTCATCCGGCATTCGCCGCAACCACGTCGATGATGAATCCTTCGCCGCTGACCTTCTGACCCGCGCGGATTTTACACGTCTTGCGCAGCTCGACTTGCCCGTCGACCCGGATCCCCCCTTCGGCAACACGGTGTTTGGCTGCGCCGCCGGAATCGGCAATACCGCAGATCTTGAGCAAATCGCATAAAGCAATGTATTCGCTTCTCAGTTCGAACGTCTCGTTCATTTTTGCACACCTGTCAGGGACAGAGCTGTTAGCCACCTGTGGAAAACAGCCACAACCCGTTACAAAATAACATCATTTCCCGATTGCCCAAAAAACAGGCAGTTATACGACTCTATCCACCCCGCAGCGGGAAAGGTCTGTGGAGCACCTGTTGACAACCACGGCAAGCGGTTGATGTACCTGGATTTATTGCCATACGCTTAAATAATAGGCAGGCCGGGCAGGCACTGCCGCATGGCACGCCATGCCGTTGCCACCCGCTCTTCATGCGTGCCACGGACATGAACGGGCACGACCCGGGCTCGCGCCAGTTCGTCGCAATAACGCTGCCACAGCGACTCGCGCTCGTGCGGATGACTGCGCAGGGGATCGGGCTGCCAGGGAATATCGGGGCTGGTCAGCAGGGTCAGCGCGTAGCTGTCGGGACGATGCAAGGCCAGCAGATCGGCTCCACAGCGGCCGAAGGCAACATCCGACCAGATCTTGCAGGTCGATACCGTGGTATCGCAGATGAGCACCTCGGCACCGATGCAAGCCCCGTCCTCGGCAGCCAGTTGCCCGCGCGCAATGGCAACCACGTCCGCATACTCCGGCCGGTAGGCCCGCTCGCGATAATATTCACGCGCGTATTCGGGCACGGCCACGGCGGCGACGCCATGCTGCAGACAGCGCGCGGCCAAAGCCTCCACCAGCGTCGTCTTGCCGCAGGACTCGGGGCCCAGCACCGCGACGCGCGGTGGCGAAAGGACGGTCTGACTCACTGTGAAAGCGCCCTAAAGCTACAATTATACGTCCCGGGCGCACGCTTTATAAAACTTCTCACACCCAGCGGGGACAGCCTTGTTAGCGAGCTGTGGACAACGCGGTCAAGTCCATGATCACTATGGCCATTTGCGCCACTGCTTATTTTTTAATCAGCGGCGGCGGTTTTGTACACGGCTTCGGTGAAGAGTCATGTGGGCCAGTTGTGGATAGATGCGGCAAGCCACTGAATCCTAGATCAAAATCGCCGCTGCTTATTTTTTAGGCAACCACGACAGACTCATCTCCCCCGCCAGCGAGGTCTTCAGCCCGCTTTGCCACACGCCGGGTTCTTGTCCGCACAGCACGCTCAGCTTGGCCAACGCCGCCTCGGGCGTCATGTCGCCGGCAGCGATCGCTCCTGCCCGCGCCAGGGCCGCGCTGGCGGCGTAAGCGCCGACGGCGACCGCCCCATGCGTAGCCTGTGTCAGCGTCAGCACCGGACAGCCCGCCGCCGAAGCCGCCGCTACCCCGGCCAGCAAAGCGGGATCGTCCGGGGCATTGCCGCAGCCATAGCCGAGCAGCAAGGCGCCGTCCAGTCTGGCGTCGGCCAGCATTTCACCGATCAACGCGGCGGAGATGCCGGGCGTCAGAAAAAACGCGGCCACGCGCACCGACTCATCCAGCAGCCGCGGCGCCCAGGGCACGCCGGCCTTCAACCAGCGCTGCCGGTGCCAGCGCGGAGAGATGGCAAACTCGGCCAGCGGAGGATAGTTGGGGCTGCCGAAACCACGAAACGCTTCGACATCGAGTTTGCGTGCGCGGCAGCCACGCAGCAGCAGGCGATCGAAGGCCAGCGCCACCTCGTGCAGATCGCTCTGGCACGCCGCCTCCAGCGCATCCGCCAGATTGCCCCAACCATCGCTGCGCGGATGGGAAAGCGGCAATTGCGATCCGGTCAGGATCACGGGCTTGCCCAGCCCAGGCAAGGAAAACGCCAGTGCGGACGCGGTATAGGCCATGGTATCGGTACCGTGGATCACCACGAAGCCATCGTAAGCATCGTAGCCAGCCGCTATATCGCGAATAATCATGTTCCAGTGCGCAAGACGGATAGCCGACGAGTCGATCAGGTTCGGGTATTCGATGACGTCAAAATCCAGCCCAGGACGGCGCAGCCTTTCCATCTGCTGCGGCAGCCAACCCGGTCGGGGTTGCAATCCGCCCTCCCCCTCAGTCATGCCTATCGTGCCACCGGTATAAATAATCAATAGTCGAGTCACAAAGAGTATCTTTTCGTAGTTCCGTTTGCGGATGGTAAGGGAAGGGACAGGCGGCGTCGACCTCGATGGAGACGACGCCCATCAGCTGTCGACGATACTTTTTCCTTTGTATTCACTATAATAAATGCGCTTCGTATGTCGGCACATCTGTTTGGCACTGCAAGGAGTATGAATATGAAACCGAGCCTGGTGAGCGCTCTGGCTATGGCAGGATTATTGAGCGCCTGCGGCGGCGAGCAGCCTATCGTCAGCGGCCCCCTGACCGCGCGTCCGATTTATCCGATGCGGACAGTGGAAAACCAGGGATCGATCTACCAGCCGAGCACCTCGCAGCTGCTATTCGAAGAACAGACGGCGCGCGCGGTAGGCGATACGCTCAAAATTTCGATTTCGGAAAGCCTGACCGGTTCCACCAAGTCGAATACCAGCAACGACCATGAAACGACGCTGGACCAGAAAGGTCCGGGCGCCGGCTCCTCCATGGGCGGTCTGCTGCGTTCTATCTTCGACGAGAACAAGCAGGCGTCGGGCAAGGATACCTTCAAAGGCACGGGCAATACCGACAACTCGTCCACGGTCACCGGCACGATGACGGTCATGGTCGTCGAAGTCCTGCCCAACAACGATCTGATCGTCGCCGGCGACAAGGCCATCGCGCTGAACGGCAACGTCAGCGTGCTGCGCTTCTCCGGCATCGTCAACCGGCGCAGCATCAAGGCCGGCAACGTGGTCGCCTCCAGCGACATCGCCAATGCGCGGCTCGAGCAAGTCGGCAAAGGCACGGTGGCCGAAGCCAACTCCCGCACAAGCTACCAGCAGTACTTCAAGGATCTGCTGACGTTCTGGTAAACCGGACGGCGGCTCAGCAGCCGCCCGTCTTCCAGTTCGCGCACTTCTGGTCCGGCAGCAGCGAAGTCACGACCGGCGCCAGTTTTTTCTGCGTCGTACCCCATTTGTCCCAACTGCCGACGTCGTAGCTCGACGTCGCCAGGACCTTGCCGTTCTGGCTCAAGCTCAGCATAGCGTGATCCATATACGAATCGTAGAGATCGCTCAGGACATGGCGGTCGAGTCGCACATAGGCGACATAGTTCAGGATGACGCAACCGCTGGGAACCGTGCCCGGCTCGTACACGCGGCTATCGACACCGTGTTTTTGCAACTCGTTCTGGATGGCGGGCACGATGTCCGCAATCTGCACCCGGTTATTAAATTCGATACACACATTCTGCACGCCGGTATGTTCGTGCACGACAGGCTGTTTCGCCTCGCTCGGAGCCATGGCGGCAAAGCCATTGGCGGCGGCAGCGGCAATCTGGGCCGCCTCGACGGCAGGCGATGGTGCGAGGATATAGCAGCCGCTGAGCGGGATGGTCGCAAGAATGGCGATGATCAAAGTCTTCAAGGTCGGCGATCCTGTGTAGCAAAGGCAACGATACGAAACGCAGCAGCCCCTTCCTGCGCCGCAGCGTCCCCCGGCACTCCATTCTACTCACGCCCGGCCACAGGCCGGGCATCCTTCCGGCTTAACGCCGCAGCATACACGCGTTATAGCGTCCATCGACGCGCCGCGCGAACCACTCGGTGGTCAGCCGGTGGGTAAATTTGGGGCTGACCAGCACAATCTGGGGAATGATCTCGCGCGGCAGATGCCGGCCGGCCGCGGCGTCCGCCAGGGCAAAAACGCGCTGATACAACACGCTCTGTCCAAAGCCGGATAATTTTTCCGTACGCAGATCGCGCAGGACCTCGTCCATGCTCATCTTCAAACGCCCGGTCATTCCCGCCAATTGCCGCTGCGTGTCGCTCGCCGCTCCGGAAAACACGCGGTCCATCTTGTTCGAATACAGCATCAGGTCGCCGTCCAGCGCCAGCTTGTGTCCTGACAGCCGCGCCACGGCCTGCTGGAATGCGGCATTGCGGCTGCTATAGCGCCCGGCATTATAGTCGGCAAAGCGATAAACCATATCGTTATATGGCGCAGCATACTGCAACAGGATGGCCGTCCCGAAATAGACACTGCCACGCCGGGTAAAGACTTCGTCGCGCAGGGACTGATAATGGTAGGGATAGGGCCAGGCGCGGATCTGCGTCTCGGCGAAAGCAACGCTGACCTGCATCGGCCCGCCGTCGCGAATCGGATTCTTGCTGGCCGCCAGCGACTGGCCGAAAGGTAGTGCGCGCGCCATATCCTCATACAAGGCATTCATCTCGCGCTTGGTGCGCAAGGAATCGATACGCTGCTTGAAACTGCGCCCGTCAGGCGAGGTCTTCAACAATGCCGCATCGACGACGACAGCGGGAATCAGGTATTTCTTGCGCTTTTTCTCTATCTCGCCCCACACGATGGCAGACAGATTAGGCACCACAGGGTCCGGCTGGAAACCCGACTCCTGCTCGGCGACGGCCAGAACCGCGCAGAAATATTGCGGTGCATACGGAATCTTGAGATTGGTGAACGCCTCGAAAATATCGTTGCTCCAGCCTTTGCGGTCAGGGATGTTCTTGGGCAGCAATCGATCCAGCAACAACCGCCCATCACGCGGGTTGCTGTAGTCGGGACCGCTAGGCACAGGCGGACGCACAGGCACAGGCACAGGCACCGGGATGGCGGGCACCGCCGGTTTGACCGGAATCGTCACGGCGGGAGCAGGCTCGACCACCGGTGCCGATGCCGGAGCTTCGGGCGGGCGGACAGACGAAGGTGGCGTGGTGGCACAGGCGGTCAAAAGAAGGACGACCAAGGCCAGGCAGGGATGACGAGAGTTCACTGCGCGCTTTCCCACAATCAAAGCGGCCATTATACGCCGCCGAGCGCCACCCGTCAGACCCGGCCCCAGCTCGCCGCCCCTCATCCATACCGCTGGCAGGGGCACGGGAACCGCTGACCATGGCATACGACCACTCGCCGGATTTTCACTATAGCGGATACCGTGCTGCCGTTACATTCGCACTGAGCACGACCAATCGTTTTAAATGGCCACGGCATTTAATAGGCTTCGGGGAACGGCAGCATGAACAGAATTCGGCATTGGACGCTACGCGCCCGTCTCATCGCCATGATGGGCGTCATGGCATTACTGATTTGCATCCTGGGTGTGCTCAGCCTGCAGGAAGAACACAGCACGCTGCTGCAGGAGCGTCACGACAAAGTGCGCAATCAGGTGGAAAGCGCTGTCAGTCTGGTCGAAACGTTCGAAAACCAGGCCGCAAGCGGCGCCTTGCCCGAAGCGGAAGCGCAGCATCTGGCGCTGCAAGCGCTCACGCGCATGCGCTACGACGGCAAAGAATATTTCTTTGTTCTTGATTCCGACCTCCGCTACCTTGCGCACGGAGCCAAGGCTGCCCTGATCGGCAAGGATCTGCACACCCTCAAGGATGCGACCGGAATCAATATGGGGGATCTGTACGAACAGGCCCTGCGCGCGGGTGGCGGCAAGGGCTTCGCCTCCTTCGTCTGGGACAAGCCCGGCTCAGCCTCCCCGCAGCCCAAACTCGCTTATCTGATGAGCAGCAAGAACTGGCACTGGGTGGTCGTGACCGGCATCTATGTCGACGATCTCGAGGCAACCTTCCATACCAAGATGCTCAGGCTGGGTATCGTCTGTCTGCTGGCGCTGCTGGTGCTCGGCGGTGGCGGACTGCTGCTGCTGGGCTCTGTGCGCCACCTGCTCGGCGCCGAACCGGAACGGCTGGTCGAAGTGGTGCGGCGGATCGCGGATAACCGTCTCGACCGCCCTATCGAACTCGCGCGCGGCGATAGTCACAGTGTACTGGCGGCCGTGGCGGCGATGCACACCCAGCTGCGGGCGCTGGTTCAGGAAATCGTCGACGGGACCGATACACTGACGCGCATGAACGGGCAGCTCGCCCATAGCGCCGCCGACGTCGCCACTCGTTCGGAGCAGCAAAGCCAGGGCGCGGGCGCAATGGCCGCTGCCGCGGAGCAACTGACCGCAAGCGTCAATCAAATCGCCGGCAATGCGCAGCAGGCGCGCACGCTGTCGCAGGAGTCCGGGCAATTATCCGCAGACGGCGGACGGGTCATCACCCAGGCCATGGGGGAGCTCGAGCGCATTCATGCCGTGGTGGAACAGGCGGCGGAGGCGATAGGCGCCCTGACCGGCAAGACCCAGTCCATCGCCACCATCATGCAGGTCATCAAGGAAATCGCCGACCAGACCAATCTGCTCGCACTCAATGCCGCCATCGAGGCGGCGCGTGCCGGCGAAGCCGGCCGCGGCTTTGCCGTCGTGGCCGATGAAGTCCGAAAACTGTCGGAAAGGACCGCGCGCGCCACCGACGAAATCGCGGGCATGATAGAGGAGATACACGGCAGTTCAAACGCGTCGCAAAGCCGGATGGACGAGGCCGTGCAACGCGTTCGCACCGGACTGGCGCTGGCGGGACAAGGCAGTGAGGCCATCGTGCGCATCCGCGACAGCAACGACCGCGTCATCGCGGTCGTTTCTGATATCTCGGTGGCTCTGAACGAACAGGCGCAGGCAAGCCAGGATATCGCCCAGCAGGTCGAAGTCATCGCACACAGCAGCGCGCTCAACGCAGGCTCTTCGGGCGAAGTCGCCCACTCGGTGCAAGCGATGCGCAGCATGGCCGAGCAGCAGCGCGGGCTGGTCGCGCGCTTCGTTCTCTGAGCAGCCAGGTCCGCACGCCGGGGGCATCCACGAACGGAAGTGCGGCCACCCGTCATGCCAGATCGACGATTGTCTCCGTACAGGGGGATTGGCCGGAACAGGCGTTTCTGAATGTCAACTTCACGAATCGGGATGCGAGTACGGCGAGAGGGGACAGCAAGCTCCCGGGGTGTAGGACGCAATCCGGCTTCGCCGTCGCGGAAGTGCCGATCCGGAAGGTGACCGTTATGACTGGCCCCTCCCCTTCATGGCGGGGACAGGCAAAGTCGCGCAGAGTCTTCAACCGCGGCAGCAAGTCATGTTCCGGTAACGCCACCCGGCTTCGACGGAACATGCCGTCGCGAATTGTCACGACAGGACAGCGATAGGCTTAAAAAAAGGGGGGAACTCAGGGCCGATGCAGGCAGTGGAGCGGGCGAAGGGAATCGAACCCTCCTCACGAGCTTGGGAAGCTCGGGTAATACCACTATACGACGCCCGCCTTGCAAGAGTGCGGATTATACACAGACAAGCGGACGGGCGGCAAGTGCCGCCCCGCGCCCGTTCAGACGTAGTCCAGCGGCAACGCCGTCGTGCATTTGATCAGTTCCATCGCGAAGCTGGAACTGATATCGGACAAGTCCGCCTCTGCGATCAATTTCTTGTACACGCGATCGTAGGCGGCGATGTCCGGCACGACCACGCGCAACAGATAGTCGATATCCCCGCTCATACGATAAAACTCGACCACCTCGGGTATCGCCGCCACTGTCGCAGAGAACTGTTCAAACCATCCCTGGCTGTGGCGCGAGGTCTTGATCGAAACGAAGACAGTCACGGCGACGTTCAGCATGGCAGGGTCGAGCAAGGCGACGCGGCGGGTGATGAAACCCTCTTCCTCAAGCCGTTGTACCCGGCGCCAGCACGGCGTGGCCGACAAATGCACGCGCGCCGCCAGTTCGGCCAGCGGCACTTCCGCATTGTCCTGCAGAATGGCGAGCAATTGCCGGTCTATCGCGTCTATTTTTCGGGACATAGCGAGCACCAGAGTATTTTTTTCTAATATTGGGCCAATTCGTGCAAATTTTGCAAACCATTTGCCGAAATCACGCCGCATACTCAGTCAAGACATCTACGGCAAAGGAAGCGGCAAATGAAAAGCATCGGCCTGATCGGCGGCATGAGCTGGGAATCCAGCACACTTTACTACCAGATCATCAACCGCGAAGTTGCGCGCCGTCTCGGCGGACTGCACTCCGCCCGCTTCATCATGAATAGCCTCGACTTCGCCAACATCGCCGCCATGCAACGCGCCGGCGACTGGGACGGCATGACCGGCATTCTCGCCACTGCCGCACGCGGACTCGAGGCCAACGGGGCAGACTGCATCCTGATCGGCACCAACACCATGCACAAAGTGGCGCCCGAAGTCGCCGCCGCGGTCAATGTTCCGCTGCTGCATATCGCCGATGTCACTGCCGAAGCCATCGTGCGAAGCGGCATCGACCGGGTCGCCCTGCTTGGCACCTGTTTTACCATGGAGCAACCGTTCTATCGCGAGCGTCTCGCCGCACGCGGTATCGAATGCCTGATCCCGGACGAATCGCAGCGCAAGGAAATCCACCGCGTCATTTTCGAGGAGCTGTGCCGCGGCGAGATCCTCGACAGCTCGCGCCGCACCTTTCTGCAAATCATCGATGAGCTGGCGGCGCAAGGCGCCGCCGGAGTGGTGCTCGGCTGCACCGAAATTCCGCTGTTGATCGGTGCGGGCGACACCTCGCTACCGGTATTCGACACCACCGAGTTGCACGCGCTCGCCGCGGTCGACTTCGCGCTCGGCCACGCCGCCATCAACTGAGAGCGGCGGCACGACAAAGGGCGTGCCTAGGTTAGCGCATTTGCATATCATGTACAGGCCATTCAAGCCTAAGGACATGAAATGAAGAAAATCCGCTTGCTGCACGCTTCGCTCGGAACCCTGCTGGCGCTTGGCGCCATGCAGGCCGAGGCCGCCAAGACCCTGATCTACTGCTCGGAAGGCAGCCCGGAAGGCTTCGACGCCGCACGCTACACCACCGGCATCACCTTCAACGCCGCCGCCAACTCGACGCACAACCGGCTGGTCGAATTCGAACGCGGATCGACCAGACTCGTCCCCGGACTGGCCGAAAAATGGACGGTATCGCCCGACGGACTCAGCTATACCTTTACCCTTCGCAAAGGCGTCAAGTTCCATACCACGGCATATTTCAAGCCCGGGCGCGACTTCAACGCCGACGACGTGGTATTCACTTTCGATCGCATGATCCACAAGGACAATCCGTTCAACAAGGCGCTCAAACCGGAGCCGACCTATCCCTACGCGTCAGACACCGGACTCGACACCGACCTCAAGGCGGTAGAGAAAATAGACGCCCATACCGTCCGTTTCGTCCTCGCCCATCCGGTCGCCACCTTTTTGCCGACCATTGCCATGTCCTTCGCCGCGATTCAGTCGGCCGAATATGCTGACCAGTTGATCAAGAGCGGCCACGCCAACGATTTCAACAATGCGCCGGTCGGCACAGGGCCCTTTCTGTTCAAGCGCTACGACAAGGACTCCCAGATCCGCTACGCCGCATTCGACCAGTACTGGGGCGGTAAACCGGCAATCGACAACCTGATTTTTTCGATCACGGTCGATTCGGCGGTGCGCACGCAAAAGCTCAAGGCCAACGAATGCCAGATCGCCGGACAGCCGAAACCGGAGGAGCTCGACACCCTGCGCCACGCAGCCAATATCAAGATTGCTTCGCAGAACGGGCTCAACATCGGCTATATCGCGCTCAATACCCGCCACAAACCGCTCGACAACCGCGATGTGCGCCGTGCGCTGGATATGGCCGTCGACAAGCAGACGATACTGAAAGCGGTGTATCAGGGGGGAGGCACGCCGGCGGTCAACCCGATTCCCCCCGCGATGTGGTCGTACAACAAACAGGTGCGCGATGCCGGTTACAATCCTGCTGCCGCGCGCGCCCTGCTGGCCCGGGCCGGTTACCCGAACGGCTTCGAGACGACCTTGTGGGCCCTGCCGGTCCAGCGCCCGTACAATCCCGACGGCAAGAAAATGGCTGAACTGATCCAGGCCGACTGGGCCCGCATCGGGGTCAGAGCCAAGATCGTGAGCTACGAGTGGGGCGAGTATAAAAAACGCAGCCGCAACGGCGAAGGCGATGCGGTGAGCTATGGCTGGATCGCCGACTTTGCCGACCCGGACAACTTCCTCTACACACTGCTGTCGTGTGAAGCGCAAGAAGGCGGCAGCAATCTCGCGTTCTGGTGCAACAAAGCCTTCAACAGCGACGTGACCCGCGCACGCCAGACCACGAATACCGCCCTGCGCACCAAGTTGTATCAGGATGCGCAACAGATATTCAAGCGCGAAGTCCCTTGGATCACGATCGCGCACTCGGTGGCCTATGTCCCGATGAACACCCATGTCCAGGGCTTCAAGATCAGTCCGCTCGGCGACATGGTATTCAACGGTGTCAGTCTGAAGTAAGGCCGTGGGTGGGGGGCCGCCCCCCCACCCACGCGCGGGCTTCAGCGCATCGGTCCGCGCCGGCGCCAGTATGAAGCCAGCAACGACCCGGACAGATTGTGCCAGATGGAAAACATTGCGCCGGGCAGTGCCGCCAATGGCGTGAAGTAGGTTTTTCCCAGCGTGGCGGCCAGTCCGGAATTTTGCATGCCGACTTCGATGGCGAGAGTACGGCACACCGACTCGTCAAAACCGAGCAGGCGTCCGCCCCAGTAGCCTCCCAGCAGACCGGTGCCGTTATGCAGAATCACCCCGACGATGACCAGCAAGCCCGCGCTGGCGATATGACGCTGGCTGCCGGCGACCACCATCGCGATCAACACGACCACCGCGCTCATTGAAAACAGCGGCAGCACCCGCTGCAGCCTCCGCACCTGGCGATGACAGAAATGATTGACCAACAGCCCGAGCGCGACCGGCAGGCCCACGATTTCGACGATGCTCAGCAGCATGCCGCCGGCATTGACCACGATGGAAGCATCGACCAGCAGCCGTGTCAGCAACGGCGTGGCCACGATGCCGACCAGAGTCGAAAATGCACAGATCGTCACCGACAGCGCAACATCGCCGCCGGCCAGGTAAATGATGACATTGGAAGCGGTACCGCTGGCGACGCTGCCGACCAGCACCATGCCCGCGGCCAGGTCCGGCGGCATGGACAACAACCGCGCGATGGCCGAGGCGGCGAGCGGCATCACCAGATAGTGCAGGCCGACGCCGGCCAGAATCGGCGCCGGCCGGCCAAGCACCCGGCGGAAGTCGTCCAGCGTCAGGGTGATTCCCATACCGAACATGACCAGAGCCAGCAGCAAGGGCATTCCCGCCGCCAGCGACGTGAACGGGGCCGGGCAGAGATAGGCAATGCCGGACAAGAAAACGGCCCATAAGGGGAACAAGCGCACAATGCGGGAACTCATACTCATTTCTCGTCGATTTCGCAAAGGATGCAGACTACCTTGTATGAGCGCGCCTGCCCATCGCGGCGTCCTCGCCGCAGCGGGGCTTTCAATAGCCGGGAAAGCCGCTTAAAATACCAGCTCGACCGGATTGTTTACGCATCCGCCCCGACAACCCCTGCGCCTCGCCGACAACCGCGATCTCATTCTCCCCACTAGCTAATGAATATAAACTGGAACTCAGGACGGCTGTGGCTTCGCATTTTCGTCTATGGACTCGGGACTCTGCTCGCGATACTTGCCGTGAGCCAGACGCTGATCTTCTGGCAATTCGACGAACCGGCGGTACGCCATGCGTTGACCGACTCCCTCAAGGATACCGGCCGCAAAGTCATCATAGACGGCTCGATCACGCCTCGTATCTTCCCCTCGCCGGGACTGGATGTCGATCGCGTCACCATCACCGAACCCGACGGCAAGACGCCGTTCGCCCACATCGGCCGCCTCGAAGCCCGCCTCGGCTGGATGGCCCTGCTATGGGGCAACCGTCAGGTCAAATCGCTGTCCTTATACAGTTTCGATGCCACGATACAGCGCTCGCAGGACGGCGCGCTTTCTATCGCCGACCTGTTCGCACGCCGGCCGCAGCACGAGTACGGCGTGCGGCTGGATACGCTGCGCCTGCGCGACGGATCGCTGTCCTGGCTGGATCGCAGCAACGGCCAGAAAGCCCGGCTGGACTCGGTCAACCTGGATGCCGACGGTCTGCAAAGCCAGGGCAAGGTCTCGGCCGGCGCGGTACTGGCCGACGACAAGCAGCCTTTGCGGCTGGCGATCAATACACCGCTCACGCTGCAGGATGACCAACTGACGTTCAGCCACCTGGAAGCCGTCGCCATGAGCGATGTAGAGGGGCTCGGGCAGAGCAGGCTGCTGCTGGAAGGGCAGTACCAGCTCAATTTCGCCACGTTCAAAGCCGGCGGCACGAATGCCGCCCTCACCTTCAGCAGCGAAAAGCCCGCCAGCCAGATCAAGCTGACGGTGCCGACCGTCAGCGCCGGGCTAGACGGGCTGGCCGCCCCGCGCGCGCACCTCGCCGGCAACGCCAGTTACGGCCGCAGCGTATATCGGGTCGCGGCCAACCTGGTCGACGTCAAGATACTGCGCGGCCGCATCGATGCGACTCATCTCGATGGCGAACTCAACTGGCTGGTCGGCAAGCATCGCGTCAGGCTGACGCTGTCGGCGCCGTTCTCGCTGGTCGGCATGCGCGACCTGCGCTTGGCACCGTTGACTCTGTCCGCGCAGGCAATCACCCCCTTGCTGCCACGCGGTCAGCTGATATCCACGATGCGTGGATCGCTGGACGGCAATCTCGATGCCGCCCGCCTCAACCTCCACGCGGTCGGCACGCTGGACGGCTCCGATATCGCGGTCAACGTCAGCCAGTTCGGCTTTATCAAACCGCGCCACGAAGCCACGATCGCCGTCGGCCGGCTCGATCTGAACCGCTATCTGCCGGAAGCCAAAGGCGATCCGGTCGCCATTTTCCAGAATCCCGACCCGATCCCGCTGGAATGGCTGGACTTCTTCGATGTCAGCGGAAAATTGACAATAGGCGAGCTCAATGTCGGCCGCTTCCGGGTCAAGGACATCGCCACCAACGTTCTGGCGACGCCGCGCGAACTGGATCTCGATCCGATGTCGGCCAATATCTACTCCGGACGCTTGCAAGGCATGATCCGCCTGCGCCGTGGAGAAAAGGCGCACATCGAAGTCAAACAGACCTTGCGTGGCATGAACATCCGCCCGCTGCTGCTTGACCTGCTCAGCTTCAGCCGGCTCGACGGCAAGGGCAACGGCCAGGTCGCCGTCACCGCAGAAGGCAAATCCTTCGCCGATCTGCGCAATACGCTTTCCGGTGACGTCCAGATGAGTCTGAACAACGGCGCGCTGACCGGGATCGACATGGTGGCCGCGCTGAAAAACCTGCCGGCGGAGTTGAAAGAGTGGAACGCGCCGGCCCAGCCGAACCAGAAAACCACGTTCTCGACCTTGCAGGCCAGTTTCAAACTCGAGAACGGCGTTGGCCGCAATCAGGACCTCAAGCTGGCGTCGCAGTTGATCAACTTCAGCGGCGGCGGCAAGGTCGATCTACGGCAAAGCATCATCGACTACACGCTCGATGTGCAGGCCAATCCGCGTGAATTCACCAGTCTGAAGGGCATCAACGTCCCTCTCAAAATCACCGGCCCGATCAATGCCCCGGTCTACGCACTGGATTTCAATGCCATGGTCAAAGGCAAAAAGACCGAGGGCGAGAAACAGCAAGCCCTGAAGCAGGAACTCAAGAAACAGATCACCACCATCCTGCCCTGAACCGGCCCCGGAGGGGGCCGGTGCTCGCGCAGACTCAGAGTCCGTTGAGCACGCGCTCTTCGGCGCGTGCCAGCTGCTCGGGACTGCCAAGCAAGACCAGTACATCGTCGCGCTGCAATTCAAAGTCGTTGTCCGGCTTGTGACGACGGCTGTGCTGGCGCCGAACGGCCTTCAGCTCCACCCCCAGTGCGGGTAACTCCAGTGCAGCCACGGTCAGCCCTATCGCATGCGCACCTTCGCACAGCCCCAGACTGAACAGGCGCGGCAGAGCCGCATCGTCCTGCCCTTCGACATCGTCGCTGGCACCGCGGAAAAAACCGCGGAACAAATTGTAGCGTTCCTCGCGCACGGTGCGGATACGTCGCAGCACCCGGTTGAGCGGCAAGCCCATTTCCATCAATGCCTGGGTGGCCAGCATCAGACTGCCTTCCATCATTTCCGGCACCACCTCGTCGGCTCCGGCCCGCCTCAATTCGTCGATATCGCTATCGTCGAGCGTACGCACGATCACCGGCAGGTCTGCGCGCATCGCGCGCACGGTATGCATGATGCGGCATGCGGCATGCGTGTCGGCAAAGGCGATGACCATGACCCGGGCCCGCATCACCCCCGCCGCCATCAGGACTTCTTTTTTGCCTGCATCGCCGAAAACCACTGGATCGCCGGCCTCCGCCGCCTCATGCACGCGTTCCGGATCGATATCCAGAGCAAAGAAGGCGATGCCCTCGGTTTCCAGCAGCCGTGCCAGCGCCTGCCCGCTGCGGCCATAACCGCAGATCAGGACGTGATCGCTCTTGCCCATCGTTTCAATCAGCATCGAGTGCAGGTCGAGCGCCTGCAGCATCCAGTCCTGCCGTATTACCCGCCGCGCGATCGCCTCGCCGTGCATGATCAGGAAGGGAGCAAGCAGCATGGATAGCAGAATGGCGGCGATGGCGGCTTGCACCAGATGCTCGGGAATCAAATTCAGACTGCCGGCCAGCGCCAGCAGCACAAAGCCGAATTCACCGCCTTGCGCCAACGCCAAACCGCCGCGCAGGGCATCGGCCGGCCGCTGTCCGACCAGGCGGGCCAGACAGAACACCACCAGCGCCTTGCCGGCGACAAGAAACGACAGCAGCAGCATCACTTCGCCCAGTCCGTCGTACAGCACCGACAACTGCAAGCGCATGCCGACGGTTACGAAGAAGAAGCCGAGCAGAATGTCGCGAAAGGGCTTGATATCGTCCTCGACCTGGTAGCGGTATTCGGTCTCCGAGATCAGCATGCCGGCGACAAAGGCGCCAAGGGCCAGCGACAGGCCCGACAATTCTGTCAGATAGGCCACGCCCAGCGTCACCAACAGCACATTGATCATGAACAGCTCGCCCGAGCGCTGCCGCGCCACGATGCCGAACCAGGGACGGACCAGGCGCTGCCCCACGATCAGCAGCAAGGCGAGCACGCCGATCACTTTGACCACGGCCAGCGCCAGATCGAAGGCCAGTCGGTCGCTGGAACCGGCGAAGGCCGGCAGCAAGATCAGCAAGGGCACGACGGCGATATCCTGAAACAACAACACCCCGATCGCCAATTGCCCATGCGCTTGCGCAAGCTCCAGACGTTCGGTCAGCAAACGGCTGACGATCGCGGTCGAGGACATCGCCAGCGCGCCGCCGACCGCAAAACCGGTCAGGGCGCTGCCACTGGCGAAATGGGCGATCAGCACGACCGGCAACAGGCATAACAACACCTGCCCCAGACCGACGCCGAACACCAGGGTACGCATCGCGCGCAGACGCGGCAGCGAAAACTCCAGCCCGATCGAAAACATCATGAAGACAATGCCGATTTCACCCAGAAACTGGGTTTCCTCTCCCTGGGCAATCAAGTTCAGGGCACCGGGTCCGGCGGCGAAGCCGACAACCAGATAACCGAGAATGGCGGGCACGCGCAGGCTGCGGCACAAGGTTACAGCCAGCACGGCGGCCAGCAAAACAACGACGATCGGAGCAAGAGAATGCATGGGTCCGGGCTTTTCCCTACGAGGCTATTATCTTTAAAGAGGGGTGCGCACAAGCAAAAGTTGCACCAGCCGCCAAGTAAACCGATTATAACCTTGATATACTTCACCCCTATGGAAACACAACTTGACTCGACCCGCCTGGAGCGGGCGCGCGAAGTTCTGAACGTTGAAGCATCGGCCCTGGTTGATCTGGCCCGCCGCCTCAACAGCGCATTCACCTCCGCCGTGAGCGCCATTCTGGCCAGCCCCGGGCGCCTGGTCGTCACCGGCATGGGCAAATCCGGGCACGTCGGCAGCAAAATCGCGGCCACGCTCGCCAGCACCGGCACTCCGTCTTTTTTCATGCATCCGGCGGAAGCCGCGCACGGAGACCTCGGCATGATCATGCCGGGCGACATTCTGCTGGCGCTGTCCAATTCGGGCGAAACCGATGAAGTCCTGGCCCTGTGGCCGGCTCTCAAGCGCAAGGGGGTCACGCTGATTGCGATGACCGGGCGCGCCGAATCGACCATGGCCCGCCTGTCCGACATCCACCTCGACGCCCACGTCGACAAGGAAGCCTGCCCGCTCGGGCTCGCGCCGACCACCAGTACCACGGCGCAGATGGCCCTGGGCGATGCACTGGCGATGACACTGATGGACGCGCGTCATTTCGGCGAGCAGGATTTCGCATTGTCCCACCCGGGCGGCAGCCTCGGCCGTCGCCTGCTGATTCAGGTCGGCGATGTCATGCATTCCGGCGACGACGTGCCGTGCGTGCCCAGCGGCACGTCATTAAAGGACGCCTTGCTGGAGATGACGCAAAAAGGGCTGGGCATGACGGCGGTGACCGATTCCGCAGGCGAGCTCCTCGGGGTGTATACCGATGGCGATTTACGCCGTACGCTGGATAAGACGCTCGATCTCAGCAACATCGTCATCGACCAGGTCATGACGCGCAAACCGCGCACCATCGCCTCCGACCGCATGGCGGCCGAAGCGGTGCAGCGGATGGAAACCCTCAAGATCAACGGCCTCCTGGTTCTGGACGGCGATCGCAAACTGATCGGGGCACTCAATATGCACGACCTGCTCAAGGCGGGTGTGGTTTAAGGAACGGCATGCAAGCAATAAACGAGACGGCCCGCCAGGTCAAACTGCTGATCATGGATGTAGACGGTGTCCTGACCGACGGTCGCATCTATTTCAACGCCGCGGGCGAAGAAATGAAAAGTTTCAACACCCTGGACGGCCAGGGACTGAAAATGCTGCAGTCGACCGGAGTCAAACTGGCCATCATCACCGGCCGCGACGCCCCCTGCGTCGAACACCGCGCGCGTGGTCTGGGAATCGACTACTATTTCGCAGGCATTCACGACAAGCGCGAAGCCTTTGCCGAGCTGCTGGCCAAGACCGGGCTCGACCCCGAGCAATGCGCCTACATCGGCGATGACGTCATCGACCTGCCGGTCATGCTCAAGGTCGGACTGGCCGCCGCCGTTCCGGATGCCCCCAGCCTGGTGCGTCAGCATGCACACTACGTAACCGGCTGCGCCGGCGGCATGGGGGCGGTGCGCGAGCTGTGCGAGCTGATCATGCAATGGCAGGGTAGCTACGATGCGGTGATGGCCCGGTATCTGTCATGATTCGCGGCAACCGTTGGTTTCCCATCGTACTCGTGCTACTGATGGCTATCCTGACCGTCTGGCTCGATCAGGTATCGCGCCTGGGCGACTCCTCGCGCGACCTGAGCCCGAGCAAGCCTGAATTCGTCGCCGACGCGGTCGTCGCCACCCGCTTCGACCTCAACGGCAAGGTGCTGGAACGCATGACGGCAGACAGGATGTGGCAGTACCCGAACCAGCACGACCTGTTTTACGATACCGGCTATCTGCAAAGCTTCCAGGATGGCGCCCTGTTATATACGGTACAGGCCGAAACCGGACGCTATAACACGCGCACCCGGTTGGCCTTCTTCGACAAGCGGGTCAACATGATCAAGGAACCGCTCGCCGGGCAACCGCTGACGACCATGGTCACGACCGCGATGACGCTGGACACCGACAAACGCTACGCCAGCTCGCAGACGCCGGTGACCGTCCATTACGGAAACTCGACCGCAGACGCGGTGGGTTTCAATTACGACAACCGTGCAGGACTATTGCACCTGTTGTCCAAAGCAAGGGTTACTTATGAAAAATGAGCGCCTGTTCTGCCTGGCCATCGCGCTAGGCCTGATTTCCAGCCTGGCTCACGCCGATAAGGCCGACCGCGAGAAACCGATTCAGATCACCGCCAACACGGGTTCGATGGACCAGTTGCGGGGCATCACCGTGTGGGAGGGCGATGTCGTCGTCGTGCAAGGCACCTTGATCGTCCATGCCGACAAAGTCACCGTAACCAAGGATGCGCAAGGCAACCAGACCCTGATCTCCACCGGCCGCGTTGTCACCTTCCGCCAGCGCGCCGACGGCAAGAGCTCGGACGGCAAGGAGCAGTGGATAGACGGCCAGGCCAACCGTGTCGATTACACCAGCATCAACCACACGGCCATCCTGACCGGCAATGCCCGCGTCAAGAAGGGCGAGGACCTGGTCATTGGCGACGTGATCATCTACAACACCGAAACCCAGATTTACCAAAGCCGCGGCGGCGCGCCCAACACCGCCAACAAGGGTCGCGTCACGGCGATCCTGCAGCCGCAGAAGAGTGCATCGGATAGCAGCGGAACCAAACCATGACGGCGAGTGTACTGTCGGTCTCGCGACTGAAAAAACGCTTCAAGAAACGAACCGTGGTCAAGGACGTCTCGCTGTCGATCAACAGTGGCGAAGTCGTGGGTCTGCTCGGTCCCAACGGAGCGGGCAAGACCACCAGCTTCTACATGATCGTAGGATTGATCGGCGTGGACGGCGGCGAGATTCAGCTCGACCGCCAAAACATCACCCACTTTCCGATCCACAAGCGTGCGCGGCTGGGGCTAGGCTATCTTCCGCAGGAAGCATCGATCTTCCGCAAGATGACGGTAGATGAAAACATTCGTGCGATTCTCGAGATCGGCGGCTACAAGGGAGACGCGCTCGAAGACGAACTGTCGCTCCTGCTCGACGACCTCAATATCGCGCATCTACGCGAAAACAACGCCCTGTCGCTCTCGGGCGGCGAACGCCGGCGCGTGGAAATCGCGCGCGTGCTGGCGACGCACCCGCGCTTCATTCTGCTGGACGAGCCGTTCGCCGGCGTAGACCCGATCGCCGTCATCGACATCCAGAAAATCATTTCCTTCCTGAAAGAACGCGGGATCGGGGTCCTGATCACGGACCATAACGTCAGAGAAACCCTGCGCATATGCGACCGGGCCTATATCATCAGCGACGGCTCGGTGCTGGCATCGGGCCAGCCGACCGAGCTGGTGAGCAACGAAAAAGTCCGTCAGGTCTACCTCGGCGAACATTTCCACTTGTAGGAACCCATGAAGCAGTCGTTACAGCTCCGGATCTCTCAGCATCTTACGCTGACACCCCAGTTGCAGCAGTCGATAAAACTGCTGCAATTGTCCACCATCGACCTCCAAACCGAAGTCGAACGGTTTCTGCTGGAAAATCCGCTACTGGAAAAGGGCGACGAAGAAGGCGCCTCCTCCCCGGACGCGACGCCGCAGGAGGAAACTGCCGGTACGAGCGAGGACGGCAAGGACAGCTCGTCTTCGGAAGGCGAACTGACCGATTGGGGCAGCGGGCGCAGTCGCGGCAGCGACGACGACGAGTACGATCCCATGTTCAACGTGCCGGCTCCGCGCACGCTTCGCGAACACCTGCTCGCCCAGTTGGGAGAGGTTGCGATCTGTGACCGTGACGAAGCCATCGTGCACCTGCTGATCGAGGAGCTGGACGAAGACGGCTACCTGCCGCTATCGCTGGAAGAAATCGGCGCCAGCCTGCCGCCCGAGCTAGAAATAGAGCAGGACGAGCTGGCGATCGGGCTGCGCATGCTGCAGCAGTTCGAACCGGTCGGCGTCGGGGCCCGTTCGCTGTCGGAATCCTTGCGCCTGCAGCTGGAACGGCTGCCCGACTCTGAGACGCGCCGTCTGGCAGACATCATCATCGAGCACCACCTGGCCTTGCTCGGCAACCGCGACTATACCCGCCTCAAGCGTCAGCTCGGGGTGGACGACGAAACGTTGCGCCAGGCCCAGCTGCTGATCGCCACGCTCAACCCGCGCCCGGCGAACGGCTTCGGCGCGGACGACACCCACTATATCGTCCCCGACGTCGTCGTCAGGAAACGCAAAGGGCGCTGGGTCGCCGAACTCAACCAGGGAGCGATCCCACGGTTGAGAGTCAATCAGATGTACGCGCGGATGCTGTCCGAAAACCGGGGACAGGGCGGTGAATTGTCGGGCCGACTGCAAGAAGCGCGCTGGTTGGTCAAGAATATCCAGCAGCGATTTGACACCATACTCAAAGTATCAGAAGCTATTGTTGAAAGGCAGCAATCGTTCTTTGAATCCGGTGACGTCGCCATGCGACCGATGATCCTGCGGGACATCGCCGACGAACTCGGCCTGCACGAGTCCACGGTCTCTCGAGTCACCACTCAAAAATATCTTCTGTGCCCCAGCGGCCTCTATGAGCTGAAGTACTTCTTCGGCAGCTCGCTGGAAACCGACAGCGGCGCCGAATGCTCGGCCACCGCCATCAAGGCCCACCTCAGACGCCTGATCGAGTCGGAAGATCGCGGCAAACCCCTGTCGGATAGCGCCCTGGCCGACGAGCTCGGCCGCCAGGGCATTCAAGTTGCCAGACGCACGGTGGCGAAGTATCGTGAAGCTATGCAGATACCGCCCGTGAACATGAGAAAAACACTGTAGTGCGGAGCAGGAATAGCAAGCTTGTCCGGCCGGCCCGACCGGGCAATAACGAAAGAAGGAGTTAGGGTTATGAACATCAAAGTGACTGGTCTCCATCTTGAAATCACTTCTTCGCTGCGGGAATACATCGCAAGCAAACTGGAACGCATCAGTCGCCATGTCGACGAAGTGATCGACGTCTCGGTCACGCTGTCGGTCGACAAACTGATACAGAAAGCAGAGGCGAATGTTCATCTTTCAGGCAAGGATATCCACGTCGAGGCGACAGAATCCGACATGTATGCCGCGATCGATCTGCTGATGGACAAACTCGACCGGCAAGTTCTCAAATTCAAGGAGAAACAGTCCACCCATCGTGGTGCACAGCCTGAAGCGACGCTCTGACACGTTGTATATAATCACGGGAACCCGAGGGTTCCCGTTTTTCTTTGCGCTTCCCCCTTTTTCCGGACCGGCAAGGCAACGTAGAATTGGCCGGTTACACTTTCAAGGCCTTACCCGAATCCTATGAGCCTGATCGGCAAAATACTCACCCGTGACCTGATCCTGATCGATCTGGACGTCGCCAGCAAAAAGCGCGTCTTCGAACAGGTGGGCCTGCTGATTGAAAATACGCGCGGCATCGCCCGCAGCGAAGTCTTCGACTGCCTGTTCGCGCGAGAGAAACTCGGGTCGACCGGCCTGGGTCAAGGCGTCGCGATTCCGCACGGACGGGCCCGGGGCCTGAAAGAAGCGGCGGCGGTCTATATCCGTCTCAAACAACCGATTCCATTCGACGCGCCGGACAACAAGCCCGTGCAAAGCCTGTTCGTGCTGCTGGTCCCCGAACAAGCGACCGACCTGCACCTGCAAGTCCTGTCCGAGCTTGCGCAGCTGTTCTCCAGCCGCCAGCTGCGCGAAGACCTGATCTCCGCCCCCGACGCCGACGCCATCTACCGCCTGCTGACTCAATGGTCCACCGATGCCTAGCATAACCGTCCGCAAGCTCTACCAGGAAAACCACCAGAAGCTGAACCTGTCCTGGGTCACCGGCACCGCCGGCGCCGACAACGTCATCGGAATCGACGAACAACGCCCCACGCTCGCCCTGGTCGGCCACCTCAACTTCATCCACCCGAACCGGGTGCAAGTGCTAGGCCTGGCTGAAGTCGACTATCTGGAACGGCTGGAGCAGTCGGCCGCCAGAACGGCGCTCGACCAGTTGTTCCACAAGAGCATGTCGGTGGTCGTGGTTGCGAACGGGCAGCCGGTGTCCAAGCTGCTGCGCGATTATTGCCATACGCGCAACGTCCCGCTGATGACCACGCCGCTGGAAAGCCCCTACCTGATGGATGTGCTGCGCATCTACCTGGCGCGCGCGCTGGCGGTGTCGACGGTGCTGCACGGGGTTTTCCTCGACGTACTCGAAATCGGCGTCCTGATCATGGGCGACTCGGCGATGGGCAAAAGCGAGCTCGCGCTCGACCTGATTTCCCGCGGCCACGGCATGGTCGCCGACGACGCGGTCGAACTCTACCGCATCGGACCGGAAATGCTGGAAGGGCGCTGCCCGCCGCTGCTGCGCGACTTCCTAGAGGTGCGCGGCCTAGGCATCCTGAACATCCGTACCATTTTTGGCGAAACCGCGGTGCGGCCGCGCAAGGTACTGAAGCTGATCATCCATCTGGTCAAGGCCAACGACCAGGCGATGCAGGCACTCGATCGCCTCAACATCCAGTCCGAGACCCAGGACATTCTGGGCGTGACCGTGCGCAAGGTGGTGCTGCCGGTCGCGGCCGGGCGCAACCTGGCAGTCCTTGTCGAGGCGGCAGTACGCAACTACATCCTGCAACTGCGCGGCATAGACAGTACGCGCGAATTTATCGAGAGACACACCAATTTCCTCAGAGAGCAGGAACATGCAGCTGATACTGATTAGCGGCCTGTCCGGGTCGGGCAAATCGGTCGCCTTGAAGGCGCTGGAAGACGGCGGTTTCTACTGCGTCGACAACCTTCCCGCCACCATGCTGTGCGAAGCGGCGTCGCTGTACACCGATTATGGCTATGATCGCATCGGCATCAGTGTCGACGTCCGCTCCAGCCCCTCGCTCGGCGCGCTGCCCGAAGAAATGGCCCGCCTGCGCGCGAAGGGGGTCGATGTCCGCCTGTTATTCCTCGAATCCAAGGATGAAACGCTGGTCAAGCGCTTTTCCGAAACGCGTCGCCGCCACCCGCTCTCCAACCCGGGGCTGACGGTGCAGGAATGCATACGCATCGAAAGAGAAATGCTCGGGCTCATCCAGGAGCTCGGCACCCGCATCGACACCAGCGACCTTTCCGCCAATGCGCTGCGCACTGCGATCCGCGAGCTGGTCGATGCCGATGGCAGCCGCCTGACGCTGGTACTGCAGTCTTTCGGTTTCAAGAACGGCGTGCCGCTGGACGCGGATTTCGTGTTTGACGTGCGCTGCCTGCCCAACCCGTTCTACGAAGCCGCCCTGCGGCCGCTGACCGGACTCGACCAGCCCGTGATCGATTTTTTCAAGGGTGAAGCGCTGGTCGGCGAGATGGTCGCCGACATCGGCCAGCTGATCGCACGCTGGTTGCCGCATTTCTCGCGCGAGAACCGCAGCTACCTCACGATCGCGATCGGCTGCACCGGCGGCCAACATCGCTCGGTGTACATTTCCGAGCAACTGGCGGCCGCTTTCCGCGGACAGCAGGTACTGATTCGGCACCGCCAGCTGTCGCACGACTGAATTGCCTCCGGCCGCCACCGCGGCCGATACCGGACCCTGCCATGCACCCCTCTACCGTTACCGTCGCCCTGACCGGCGCCTCCGGCATGCCCTATGGCCTGCGTCTGATAGAATGTCTGCTCGGCGCGGGCGTCCGGGTCTGGGTGCTCTATTCCCAGGCGGCGCAGATCGTCGCCCGCCAGGAAATGCAGCTGACCCTGCCTTCGCGTCCCGCCGAGTTCAAGGCCTGGTTGCTGCAACGCAACCCGGCCGCGGCCGACCGCCTCGACGTCTTCGGGCGCGACGAGTGGTTCGCCCCGGTGGCATCGGGCTCGAATCCCGCCGATGCCATGGTGGTTTGTCCGTGTTCGATGGGAACGCTGGCGGCGATAGCGCAAGGCATGTCGGACAATCTGATCGAACGTGCCGCCGACGTCATGTTGAAAGAAAGGCGTAATCTGGTGCTGGTGCCGCGCGAGACCCCCCTGTCGGTGATCCACCTCGAAAACATGCTGCGCCTCGCGCGGCTGGGCGTCGTGATACTGCCCCCGGTGCCCGCTTTTTACACGCATCCGACCAGCATCGATGACATGGTCGATTTTGTCGTTTCGCGCGTACTCGATCAACTTGGCATCGCCAATACGCTGATCCCGCGCTGGGGAGAGCAGGATGGAACGCATGGCATCGCTTGACCGCATTCTGGACATCGAAGCTCTGCGCAGGCTGGAGAGCCGCGCCGAAGAAGCGGGGGTCGACCTGATGGCGCGTGCCGCATGCGCCGCCGCCGACTGGATAACATCGCGCTATCCGCGCCCGGCCCGCCTCCTGATCGCGGCCGGGGTCGGCAATAATGGAGGCGACGCACTGATGGCCGCCCTGCTGCTGCACGAGCGCGGCTACCGGCCGGATATCCTGGTGCCGGCGACACCCGCCAGCCCAGCCACGCAGCGAGCGCTGACGGCGCTGCGCGCGGCTGGCGTAGAGCCCGTTCACGGGCTTGGCGCGGCGCAGTACGACCTGATCGTCGACGGCCTGTTCGGCATCGGGCTGAGCCGCCCCCCGGACGCTCCCTGGTCGGAGCTGATCGCGGCGCTCAACGCGAGCGCCGCCCCCATCCTCGCGCTGGATGTGCCTTCCGGCCTCGACGCCTGGACCGGCAATGCCGGTGGCGCCTGCATCGAGGCGCGATACACGCTGACATTCCTGTGCCACAAGCCCGGTCTGTTCGGCGCGAGCGGCGCCGATCTGGCGGGCGAGATCGAGCTGGCGGCTCTCGACTGCCCGCCGGACTGGCTCGAAGCCGGACGCGGGGAAGTCAACCGTCCCGACGCCAGCCCCTTGCGCCGGCGGCGCGACAGCCACAAAGGCAGCAACGGCAGTATCGGTATCGTCGGCGGGGCGTGCGGCATGCTGGGCGCCGCGCTGCTGGCCGGACGCGCGGCACTGGCCTGCGGCGCAGGCAAGGTCTGGATCGCCGCGCTCGACCCCGCGTTAGCCGTGGATACCCGTGCACCCGAGCTGATGCTGCTGCCGCGCGCACACCTTCCCGCAGCGGATATTCTGGCGGTAGGCCCCGGTCTCGGCACCAGCCCGCAAGCGTCGGCGCTGCTGGGCGAGGCGCTGGCCGACTCACGCCCGCTGGTACTCGACGCAGATGCTCTCAATCTGGTCGCCGCCGACCATGCGCTGGCCGATGCGCTGAGCAGGCGCAGCGGGCCCAGCATTCTGACGCCGCACCCGGCCGAAGCCGCCCGCCTTTTGGCCTGTCCCTCCAGCGCCGTGCAGGCTGACCGCATCGCGGCGGCGACGACGCTTGCCGAGCGCTTCGCCTGCATCGTCGTACTGAAAGGCGCGGGCAGCCTTATCGCCGCCCCCGATGGCCGCTATCGCATCAATCCGACCGGCGGCCCTGCCCTGGCGGCGGCGGGCCAGGGCGACGTGCTGTGCGGCATTGCCGCCGCCCTGCTCGCACAGGGCATGGACGCTTGGTCTGCCGCCTGCCTGTCCGTTTTCGTCCACGGTCTGGCCGGAGACGACTTCCAGCGCGAGCAAGGCGGCGCTATCGGCTTGACCGCGTCGGAAACCGCGCAACGCGCACGCCACCAGCTCAACCGGCTGGTCGGACAAACCCTCTTCGATAAACTTGTCGGCCTCACCGCCCGCACGCCACAATCCCCATGAAGTCACAAACGCGAGCCTATGCCTGCGGCCTGGCCGCCGTGCTGGCCTGGTCCACCGTCGCCACCGCCTTCAAGATCAGCCTGTCGCACATGGCGCCGGCGCAATTGGTTCTGTATGCGAGCCTCGCCTCGTCGCTGGCTCTGCTTTCCATCCTCGCGGCCCAGCGCCGCCTGCCACTCCTTATCGCTACCGCACGGCGCTACTGGCTGCGCTCGCTGCTCTATGGCGCCATCAACCCTTTTCTCTACTACCTGATCCTGTTTCAGGCGTATACGCTGCTGCCCGCACAGGAAGCCCAGGCGATCAATTACACTTGGGCGCTGACAATGACTTTTTTGTCGGTGCCGCTGCTGCGCCAGCGGCTCAGCCCGCGCGATGCGCTGGCCGCCCTCATCTGCTACTTCGGCGTGCTCGTGATCGGCACCCACGGCGCACCGCTATCGCTCGAGTTTTCCAGCCCCGGCGGCGTGGCCTATGCGCTGTGCTCCACTCTGCTCTGGGCCGGTTACTGGATCTTCAATACCCGCGACACGCGCGAACCCGTCATCGGCCTCACCCTTAATTTCCTGTTTTCGCTACCCTTGATCATCGCCTACTGCGCAATGGGCGGAATGTTGCGCCCGGTCGCCTGGCAGGGGCTGCTGGGAGCCGGCTACGTCGGCGCAGTCGAGATGGGGTACACTTTCGTGCTATGGTTGACGGCGATGAAGCTCAGCAGCAGCACTGCCCGCATCGCCAGCCTGATCTATCTGTCACCGCTGCTCTCACTGGTACTGATCCATCTGGTGGTGGGCGAAGCATTGCGTATGTCGACGCTGGCCGGGCTGACCCTGATACTGGGCGGACTCGTTCTGCAAAAATTGCCATGGCCGCGTGCGGGCAATCGGGCATGAGTCTTTCCCGGGCATCGCTTGACGCAGATCGTATGGAACGTAATACCTGTTTTGCTTTTTAGTGCGCACTTTCTTACCATTAGAAGGAAGCCCAGGGAGCCTTCCAACCCGATGAAAAGCATTAAAGCGAAACTGACCGTCTGGTTGATCGTGGGTGTGACCTTCATCGTAGGCCTCACCGGCCTGTTCTCGTTCAATAACAGCAAAGCTCAGGAAGAAGCCGACTATCTCGCCTTGCGCAACGCGCTCAGCGAGCGCCTGTCGCTGTCGCTGCCCAACGGGGTCTGGCAACTCGACGACCAGTACATCCGCCTGACGCTGGATGCCGAACTCGGCTGGAGTTCGATCAACGCCATTCGCATCCGCGGCGACGCCGGCCTCAATACCGGCCGCATCCGCGACGAGCACGGCTTGCGCGACATGACTCCATCCGAAGAGCCGCCGAGCGACGACATCCTGACTCTGCCCATCGTTTATCAGGGCCGCGAAAAACTGGGCAAGGTCACGGTCTATCTGTCGCGCCAGGAACTCGAGTCCAAGCTGCGGCGGCGCCTGTTCGAAATCATCGGGCTGATCGTGGCGCTCGACTCCTTGCTGCTGATTCTGCTAAGCCAGGCCCTGCGCCGTTTCGTATTCAAGCCGCTGGCCAAATTGCAGCAGGCTCTGGACTGGGCGGCGAGCAGCAAGGATGTCAGCACCGCAGACTTCGTCACCGAGTACGACAATGAATTCGGCAGCGTACTGAAAAGTTTCAACCGTATTCTGGGCCGCATCACGGCCGACCTGGCCATGCGCACGGCCGCAGAAACCTCGGCGCGTCTGGAACAGGAAAAAGCAGAGGAAGCGTACAGCCGCCTGCTGCTGACACAGAAGAGCCTGGTCGAATCGGAGAAATTTGCGTCGCTCGGCGGCCTGGTCGCTGGCGTCGCCCACGAAATCAACACCCCGGTCGGAGTCACACTGACGACCGCCTCGCATCTGGCTGCGGAAACCCAGCACCTGAGCCGCGACCTCGAGATGGGTTCCATCAAGAAAAGCGACTTCCAGAGCTATCTGCAGACGGCGCGTGAATGCTGCGAGCTGATACTGTCGAACTCCGAACGTGCCGCCAATCTGATCCACAGTTTCAAGCAGGTGGCTGTCGACCAGACGAGCGAAGCCCGGCGCGATTTCCAGCTGCAGGATTATTTGCAGGAAATCATCACCAGCCTGCGTCCCAAATTCAAGCGTTCGCCAGTCAAAGTGGTGGTGGAATGCGAGTCCGACCTATTGATGGACAGCTACCCCGGCGCGCTATCGCAGGTCGTGACCAATTTGCTGGTCAACGCCTTGATGCACGCCTACTCCGAGGGGCAGGCGGGCGAGATACGCATCGAAGCTCACCGCTGCGAACCTAACGGAATACGGCTCACCGTCCATGACGACGGCAATGGGATCCCGGCCGAGAATCTGCCCAAAATTTTCCAGCCGTTCTTCACCACCAAACGCGGCAGCGGCGGCAGCGGTCTCGGCCTGCACATCGTGTACAACATTGTCCGCCAGCGCCTGGGGGGGAGTATCTTGGTATCGAGCCGCCCGGGAGAGGGCACGACCTTTCAGATAGACATGCCTAGCGCAGCACCGGCAGCTGCCAAAGAGGGGGTTCAATGAATAGCGCGGACAAGGACCAACACGACCTCGACTGGCTGGTCGACGATAGCGAGGCGCAAGCCGCAACCAGTCTCGGACCGACGCGGCGACCGTGGAAAATCCTCATCGTCGACGACGAGCCTGATGTCCATACCGCTACCCGGCTGGCGATCAAGGACGTGCACTTCAAGGATAAATCGCTGGAATTGCTGAATGCGTATTCGGCTCAGCAAGGTTTCGACATCATGGCGGCACAGCCCGACGTCGCGCTGATCCTGCTCGACGTCGTCATGGAAGCCGACGATGCGGGCTTGAAGCTGGTACATCGCATCCGCAACGAACTTCGCAACCAGACGACCCGCATCGTGCTGCGCACCGGACAACCCGGACAGGCGCCGGAACAACAGGTCATCCTCGAATACGATATCAACGACTACAAGACCAAGACCGAGCTGACCGTCCAGAAGTTGTTCACGACGCTGATCGCGTCGCTGCGAGCATACGAAAACATCCTCAGCATCGAAAAGAACCGGCAGGGTCTGGCCAAGATACTGGAGGGTGCAGCCGACCTCTACAAACTGCATTCGCTGAAAGAATTCGCCTCGGGCGTGCTCAAGCAGATCAGCGCGATTCTCGACGTCGGCATGGATGGCATCCTGTGCCTGGAAAACAGCGGCACCAACAATAACGGGCGCCCTTCGCTCGAAGTCATCGCGGCGACCGGGGCCTACGAAGGGCTGAGCAACGACAACGACTTCAGCGAGTTCCAGCTGCTATTCCAGGCCATTTGCGACGCCTTGCGCGACAAGCGCAGCGTCTACCAGCACCCGTATGACGTTCTGTATATCCAGTCCCAGAACGGGCGCGAATTCGTCGTCCACTTCAGCCCGCCCTGGCCGCTGGACGACATCGAACGCAAACTGCTGGAAGTATTCTGCCAGCGCATTTCGGCAGCCTACGACAACCTCTATCTTTACAGCCAGTTCCGCAATGCCCAGGAAGCGACCGTCATGGCACTGGCCGATCTGGCCGAATTCCGCGACTCGGACACGGGCGAGCATGTACGGCGGGTACAGTTGCTGGTCGATGCCATCGCCGGCGAATTACGCCGCCGCCATCGCTACCCCGAACTACTGACGGCCGAATTCATGGAAACGGTGGGCATGGCCAGCATCCTGCATGATGTCGGTAAAGTCGCGACACCCGACCACATCCTGTTCAAGCCGGGTCGACTCGACCCCGAAGAGCGGCAGATCATGGAGCAGCATGCGACGATAGGCGCCAACATTCTGCTCAAGGCGAGCCAGAAAGTCGACGGCACCAGCTATCTGTCCCTGGGCGCCGAAATCGCCGGCGCTCACCATGAACATTACGATGGCAACGGCTACCCGCAGCGATGCGCGGGTGACGCCATCCCCTTGTCGGCGCGCATTGTCGCCGTGGTCGATGTATTCGATGCCTTGCTGAACCGCCGGCCGTACAAGGAGCCGTGGCCACTGGAGACGACACTGGACTATCTGCGTACGCGCGCGGGCAAGCAATTCGACCCGCATGTGGTCGAAGCCCTGATGACCCTGATCGCGGAGGACCGCTTGCCGTTCAAACTGCGGGACTGAAGACCAGACGGCAACGCTCGCGCGCTGCCCTCGCCTTTTTCACGCCACGTAGAGCAGCACGCTGACGAACTGGCACAGACTGCCGCCGAGCACGAACATATGCCATATGCCGTGGCCATGACGGATTTTTTCGTCGTTGATGAACCAGTAAATGCCAACGCTGTATAACACACCGCCGAGCGCGAGCCAGAACAGCCCTCCGGCGGACAATGCCCGCACCAGCGGCACGATCGCCACCAGCACCAGCCATCCCATCAGCACGTACAGGATCATGGACAGTATGCGGGTACGCCGTCCGAGCGTCAGCTCCTGCACGATACCGAACAGGGCGAGCCCCCAGCTCAGCCCGAACAGGGTCCAGCCCCAGGCGCCGCGCAAGGTCACCAATGCGAAGGGCGTATAGCTGCCGGCGATAAGCAGATAGATGGCCGAATGGTCGCACTTTTGCAAAATGGCCTTGGCGCGACCCTTGACGCTGTGATACAGCGTCGAAACCAGGTAAAGAATGACCAGCGTCGTACCGTACAGGCTGAAGCTGACCACTTTCCACGGGTCGTGCTGCAGGCCCGCGATCGTGACGAGGACAGCGAGTCCGGCGATGGCCAGTACCGTGCCGATCAGATGTGAGATACCGTTGAAGCGCTCGCCGAGATACATCCTTGATTCTCCACACGGACACAGACAGTTAACGAAGATGGGCGCTTTCGCCGCATTTATCAAGACAGGGTAAAAGCGGAAAGGTTGCGTCGCGGCGGAGGGAGGGCGATGGAAAGGAAGACGGGCGGCAGGCCGACGGGCGCCCGCAAGGGCGCCGCCAGCCGACATCGGCGATCAGGCCAGTTGAGCGAGCAGGGCATCGCGGACAGCATCCACGGCCTGCGTCCCGTCAACGCGAATATACGCCGGAGCGCGCGCGTCGCCCGCCTTGGCCAGCGCGGAGTAAAAGCCGACCAGCACTTCGGTCTGTTCGTGATACACGGCCAGACGTTTTTTGACGGTCTCTTCGCGGTCATCGTCGCGCTGCACCAGTTCTTCACCGGTCACGTCGTCGCGACCGGCAACGGCCGGAGGATTGAAGCGAACGTGATAGGTGCGGCCGGAGGCCACATGCACGCGGCGGCCCGACATGCGGTCGATAATCTGCGCATCGGGCACATCGATCTCGACCACATAGTCGATATCGACACCAGCCTGCTTCATGGCTTCGGCCTGGGGGATGGTGCGCGGAAAACCGTCGAACAGGAAACCGTTGGCGCAATCGGACTCGGCGATCCGTTCCTTGACCAGGCCGATGATGATGTCGTCGCGGACCAGTCCGCCTTCGTCCATGATCTTCTTGGCTTCAAGGCCCAGCGGCGTTCCGGCCTTGACCGCAGCGCGCAGCATGTCGCCGGTCGAGATCTGGGGAATACCGAATTTGTCCTTGATGAAATTGGCCTGGGTGCCCTTGCCGGCGCCCGGCGCGCCCAACAGAATCAGTTTCATTCATTTGCTCCAAAAGTTCACACGCCGTAATGGCAGTTCTCGCATCAGGCGAACAGCGCCCGGACACGAGCCAGGTCATCGGCGGTATCGACCCCGGCATGAGGAGCCTGATCGACAACCGCCACCTTGATTGCATACCCGTGCCACAGCACACGCAGTTGTTCGAGCGCCTCGAAGCGCTCCAGCGCGGCCGGCGCAAGGGCGGTATATGTTTTGAGAAAACCCGCCTGGTAGGCGTACATGCCGATATGCCGCAGCGCGGGAAGCCCGGATGGCAGGGCGGTCGCTTGCAGGGCAAAGTCGTCGCGCGCATAGGGGATGGGGGCGCGGCTGAAATAGAGCGCGCGACCGGCATGATCGAGCACGACCTTGACCACGTTAGGATTGAACATCTCGTCTATGCTGGCCAGCGGGTGCGCGAGCGTAGCCATCGGCGCGTCGCCGGCGGCGAGCAGCCCGGCGAGCCGATCGATCAGCTCCGGTTCGATCAAGGGCTCGTCGCCCTGCACGTTGACCACGATGTCGCTCACGGCCAGGGCCAGAATATCGACGACTTCGGCCAGGCGGTCAGTACCGCAGGCGTGATCGGCCCGGGTGGCCACCGCCTCGACCCCATGTTCGCGGCACGCGGCCAGAACAGCGTCGTGATCCGTGGCGACAATCACACCCCCGGCGGCGCTTTTCTGCGCCTGCTGCGCCACACGCACCACCATGGGCACGCCGGCGATATCTGCCAGCGGCTTGCCCGGCAGACGGCTCGAAGCCATTCGCGCGGGAATCACGACGGTAAACGCGCTCATGCCACTTCTTCGTCCGGCGGTAGCGGACGGGCTTCCTGCTCAAGCATCATGGGGATGCCATCGCGGATCGGAAAGGCGAGCCGGTCGGGTTTGCAGATCAACTCCTGGTTATCGCGCGCGTAAACCAGCGGCCCCTTGCACAACGGGCAGACCAGGATTTCCAAAAATTTAGCGTCCATATCGTATCTTCAGTCGAGCCAGAATCCACCCGGCCAGATCGGGCGACAGCGCCGCACGGACCGGAAGAACCCATAGTCTAGCATGATTGCCCCCTTGCAACTTGACCGCATCCTTGCTCGTCACCAGCACGGCATCTGCGTCTTCCGGGATATCGGAGGCAACGAATGCATGGTGATCGGGAAAGGACAGCCGCCGCTCGGCCTGTATGCCAAAGGCCGCGAGGGTCGCAAAAAAACGCTCCGGATGACCGATCCCGGCCAGCGCCACAACCCGTTCGCCCTTGAAATCGCGCGCGTGCCGGGTCAGATCGGGCCGCCCCAGCGCATAGGGCAAGCCCGGGACCAGGCGCATGCGGAAACGGGGAACGGACGGCGGCAAAGGCAAATCGAGGTCGGCGCTCCCGTTGAGCACCACCGCGTCGACAGTCTCAAGACGCCGCACCCCCTCGCGCAGGGGGCCGTTGGGCAGCAATCGGCCGTTGCCGAAACCCCGGCCGCTATCGACGACCGCGATTTCGACATCCCTCCGCAAGCGATAATGCTGCAGGCCATCGTCGCTCAATATCAGATCGAGCTCAGGGTGGGCGGACAGCAGCAGGCGCCCGGCCGCGACACGGTCGCGACCGACGGCCACCGGCACGCCGCAAGCCGCCAGCATCAACGGTTCATCGCCGACTTCGGCGGGCAGGCTCGTCGACGTCACCAGCCGAGGCACGCCGCCGGCGCCGCCATAGCCGCGGCTGACAATGCCGACACGGACACCGCGCAGCAAGAAGCCTTCGATCAGTTCTTGCGTCAGCGGCGTCTTGCCGACGCCGCCGACATTGATATTGCCGATGACCACCAACGGACGCGGCAAGCCCTCGCTGCGCAACACGCCCCAGCGATAGGCCGCGCGGCGCAGCGTGGCGACCATGGCGAACAGGGCTTCGAGCGGCCACAGCAGCAGCGTGAGCACGAAGCGCGGACGGTACCAGTGCCGCTCTACCCAGTTCATGGTTCGTTGCGCGTTGCGAAGGTCAATTGCGTGAGTCCCGCTTCGCGCGCGGCCTCCATCACGCGGATGACCGACTGATGCGTCGAGCGCGCATCCGCGTCGACGACGACGATCGCATCCGATCGCCCCGCTGCCGCACGGACGAGCCCATCCAGCAGCCCGGCGCGGTCGCCGGCCCCCAGTTTCCGGCTGTCGACCTGCATGTTGCCGTCGGCGGCGACGGCAACATGTATCAGATGCGCCTGCGCCTGCGCGGGATCGCCCTTGCCGGTTGGAAGATTGATCTTCATCTCGGAAAACGAGGAATAGGTCGTGGTGACCATCAGAAAGATAAGGATCACCAGCAATAGATCGATCAGGGGAATCAGGTTGATCTCGGGTTCTTCACGCTGCCTGCCGCGGCGGAAATTCATGCTCGCTCACTCCTCGCCGTTATGGCGGCCACCGTGCAGGACTTCGACCAGTCTGACCGCCTGCGACTCCATGTCAACCAGCAGCGAGTCGACACGCGACCGAAAATGCCGGTAGAAAATCATACTGGGAATGGCTACGATCAAACCAAACGCCGTATTGTAAAGAGCTACCGATATGCCGTGCGCAAGCACATGGGGATTTGTCCCCACGGGCGACTGGGAACCGAACAGCTCGATCATGCCGACCACTGTCCCGAGCAGCCCCAATAGCGGGGCCATGGCGGCGATGGTTCCCAGCGTGGTGATAAAACGCTCCAACTGGTGGGCGACCACCCGCCCCTCGTCTTCAATCGCATCTTTCATGACTTCGCGACTGCCGCCCGCGTTGCGCAGTCCTGCCGCGAACAGACGACCAAGCGGAGAATGGTGTTCCAGCTTTTGCAGCAGCAAAGCGGACACGCCTTCGGTACGGTACTCGCGCACCGTTTGCTCCAGAAGGCCGCCAGGAGCGACCAGGGCTTGGCGCAGGCTGAAAAAACGCTCGAGAATAATGGCTAGCGACACGACTGAGGCAACGACGATAGTCCAGATGGGCCATCCAGCCGCTTCGATTATTGACCACACGGGCAGACTCCTGAGCATTCCAAACGCCCAACTTTAGCCTCTAAGGAACGGCCCGGCAATATTACGACTGAAAACGACGCCGCCGGCACCGGAAGCGGCAGAAAGCAATCGCGCAAGAGAAACCCATACCATTTTAAACAGAATGCAAACAAGCTTGGGCACGACCTGCCCCCGTTTCCGGGCGCACGGCAGCGCCCGGAAACGGGGAACTCTCGCTGGGCGGTGCAAATGTTGTAGCAATACTACAGATATGACTACAATAGGGGCGCTCTTAAAGCCCCGCCAGGGATCTGTACTTTATCCCTGGATAGTCTATTATACGTCGCATCAGTCCAGAACATCGCCCGAACAGGGCAGGACGGCGGCAAGGCTTGATGTTGTAGCGATACTACATGACAATTGAATGGAATGTTCCCCATGCAAGTTTGGAATCAATTGATCTTCATCAAAGGACCACACTTACAAATACGAATATTCTCATGGCTCTGAAACCGTGAAAGCATAAACTCGCTGTCGCAGTGGCTCCATTCGTCGATAAATTCAGTTTTTTGCATGTCCAGCAGGTATCCGCGCAGAAACGCTTGCGCAGCGCAGGACAGGGCTAGAGGTTTTTCATGAATACGTCAGTTCAATGTCAGGAACTCATTCTTAACGCCCCTTTGTCGGGGATGCTGCTGCCGTTGACCGACGTTCCGGATCCGGTATTCGCAGAAAAGATGATTGGCGACGGCGTGGCGATCTCCCCGGCCAGTGACACCCTGCGTGCACCGTGCAATGGCATCGTGACCCATCTGCATCCTGCGCATCATGCACTGACGCTGACCAGCGATGAGGGCATCGAGATTCTGATGCACATCGGGCTGGATACGGTTGAACTGAAAGGGCAAGGCTTCACGCCTCTGGTCGCTCAGGGCGACCGCGTCGCCCGCGGCGATGCCTTGATAGAATTCGATGAGGCCTTCCTGGCCGCGCATGCCCGCAGCCTGGTCACGCCGATCGTCATTCTGAGCGGCGACAAAGTTGCCTTCATGGAAAATGCCACCGGCCACGTCGTCGCTGGCCGCGACCGGGTATTGACCCTGACGCTGGGCGACGCCGAATCGGTTGCCGCTGCGGCAGCGGCCAATGCGCGCGCCGAGTCCGACGACATCACCGTAGTCGGCAAAGCCGGTCTGCATGCACGACCGTCCGCCGTCATCGCCCATGCCGCCAAACAGTTCCAGGCCAGCATCTACCTCGTGACGGCCAACGGTAAAGCCAACGCCAAAAGCGTCGTGGCCCTGCTCGGCCTGAACGTCCAGTTTGGCGACATCGTCCGCCTGCATGCCGAAGGCGTGGATGCGGAAGCCGCGATTCTGCAGCTGTCGGCGCTGGCCGCCGGCGATGCCCATGAAGAAGCCCCGGTCGCCGCGGCGACCGAGCCCGTCGCCGTCAGCGGCGACGGCGGCGATGACCCCGACCTGCTGCGCGGCGTCGCCGCTTCGGCCGGGATCGCGATCGGCCAGGTCTACCGCCTCGGTCCGCAAAACATCGCGCTGACCGAAGAAGGTCGCGGAGAAACGATAGAACGCAGCGAGCTGGACACTGCCATCGGCGAAGCCAACGCCCAGCTCGAGCAATTGAAATACCAGATCCGCAGCCAGGCCGATGGCGGCCGCGCGGAAATTTTCTCGGCCCATCAGGAACTGCTCGAAGACCCGGACCTGATGGAGCTGGCCATCGACACGATAAAGGAAGGCAAGAGCGCAGCCTTCGCCTGGAAACAGGCGTACACCGCGCACGCCGACCTGCTGTCCAAATTGCCGAACGCCCTGCTGGCGGCTCGCGCCAACGATTTGCGCGACGTCGGCATGCGCGTGCTCGAATTGCTGACCGGCGGCCGCATGACTGCGCCGCAATTGCCTAGCAATGCCATCGTGATCGCGGAAGAACTGACGCCGTCGCTGACAGTGAGCCTGGATCGCAGCAAGCTGGTGGGCATGTGCACCACCGGAGGCAGCCCGACCAGCCACGTCGCCATCCTGGCCCGCTCGCTCGACATCCCGGCCGTCGTCGGCATCAACGCCCAGGCGCTGAAAGTGCCTGACGGCACCTCGGTCGTCCTCGACGGCAGCCGGGGCACTTTGCGCGTCAGCCCGTCCGAAGCCGAACTGGCCAGTTTCCGCGCGATGCAGCAGAAGCAGATCGAACAACGCAACAGCGACCGTTTGGTCGCCACGCAGCCTGCCACCACGTCGGACGGACATCACGTCGAAGTCGTCGCCAATATCGGCGGCCTGCAGGATGCGGAAAAAGGGCTGGAACTCGGCGCCGAAGGCGTGGGCCTGCTCCGTTCGGAATTCCTGTTCCTGCAGCGTGCCGATGCTCCGGGCGAAGCCGAGCAGGCCAATGCCTACGTAAGCATCGCACGCGCACTCGGCCATCACCGCACTCTGGTCATACGCACGCTTGATGTCGGCGGCGACAAGCCTTTGCAGTACCTGCCGATGCCGCATGAAGAAAACCCCTTCCTGGGCGTCCGCGGCGTCAGGCTATGCCTGGCCCAACCTGATATCATGCGTAGCCAGCTGCGGGCGATCCTGCGCGCGGCACCCTATGCAAAACTCGCAATTATGTTCCCGATGATTGCCACACTCGACGAAATGCGTCAGTGCAAGGCGATGGTCGAGGAAGAAAGACACGCGCTCAATGTACCTCCGGTACAGGTGGGCATCATGGTCGAGGTGCCGTCGGCAGCCATCATGGCTTCCCATTTTGCGGCCGAGGTGGATTTTTTCTCCATCGGCACCAACGACCTGACACAGTACATTCTTGCGATGGATCGCAACCATCCGGGTCTCGGCTCCCAAGCCGACGCGCTCAACCCGGCTGTGTTGCAAATGATCGCAAGTACTGTGCGTGCGGCCCACGAGCATGGCAAGTGGGTAGGTGTATGTGGTGGACTGGCGTCCGACCCCCTCGCCGTACCGGCTCTGGTCGGCATGGGGGTGGACGAACTGTCGGTCAGCGTCCCTTCGATCCCCGAGATCAAGGCGCTGATCCGCAAATTCACCAAAGTGGAATGTGAAGAGTTAGCTGCCGATGTGCTGCGGCTCTCCACAACCACGGAAGTACGAGCACGTTTGACACACGCAATCAAGGATTAACGAAACGAAGGGGTGCGAACATGTCGCTAAATGCTTTTGGTTTACTACAAAAAATCGGCAAATCTCTGATGACGCCGGTAGCAGTCCTGCCGGTAGCCGGTATCTTGCTGGGGGTGGGTGCCGCTCACTTCAGCTGGATTCCGGAAATCGTCAGTCACCTGATGGAACAGGGCGGTGGTGCCGTATTCGGCAACCTGCCCCTGCTCTTCGCCGTCGGTGTGGCTCTTGGCTTGACCGATAACGACGGCGTGGCTTCGGTCGCCGCCATCGTAGGCTATGTCGTACTGCTGGGCGCCATGGGCGTCATGGCTCCGATCCTGGGCAACACCCCGGCTACCGTGATGGGCATGCAAACGATGGACACTGGCGTGTTCGGCGGCATCCTGTCCGGTATGGTCGCTGCCTTCATGTTCAACCGCTACTATCGCATCGAGCTGCCGTCCTACCTCGGCTTCTTTGCGGGCAAGCGCTTCGTGCCGATCGTGACCGCGATTGCCTCGATCGTTCTGGGCGTGATCCTGGCTTTCATCTGGACCCCGATCCAAGCCGGCATCAACAGCTTCTCGCACTGGGCAGCTGTTAGCAATCCGGCCGTTGCCGTTACTCTGTACGGCTTCGTAGAACGTCTGCTGCTGCCGTTCGGTCTGCATCACATCTGGAACGCTCCGTTCTTCTTCGTGATGGGCGACTTCACCGACGCAGCCGGCAAGGTTATCCACGGCGACATCAACCGCTTCTTTGCGGGTGACCCGACCGCCGGGATCCTGGCTGGTGGCTTCCTGCCGAAAATGTGGGGTCTGCCTGCCGCCGCCATTGCCATCGCGCATTCGGCCAAGCCGGAAAACCGCACTCGCATCATGGCCCTGATGGCTTCGGCTGCCTTGACCTCTTTCCTGACCGGTATTACCGAGCCTATCGAATTTGCCTTCCTGTTCGTAGCTCCGATCCTGTACGGCGTTCACGCTGTACTGGTTGGTCTGGCGTTCTACCTGATGAACACCCTCGGCGCTCACATGGGCTTCACCTTCTCCCAAGGCTTCATTGACTTCTCGGTCTTCTACGTGAAGGACGTCAAGCCCTGGCTGGTGTTCATCCTCGGCCCGATCTATGCGATCGTGTACTACGGCCTGTTCCGCGTGCTGATTTCCGCCCTGAACCTGAAAACTCCGGGTCGTGAAGACGACGAAGAAGAAGGCCTGGCTGTTGCGACCGCCGCTCCGGCTGCCGCAGCTGCCGCTGCCCCGACGTCCGCCGAAAAGGCTGCCGCCAAGGCTGCTGCAAACAACTCCATGTCCGAAAGCCTGGTTGCCGCTTTTGGTGGCCGCGAAAACCTGACCGCGCTCGACGCTTGCATCACCCGTCTGCGCATCACGGTTGGCGATGTAGCCAAGGTTGACCAGCATCGCCTGAAGGCCCTGGGTGCTGCAGGTGTGGTCGTGGTTGGCAATAACGTCCAAGCCATTTTCGGACCGCGTTCCGAAAACCTGAAGACGGATATGCAGAAGTATCTGGGTCGCTGAGTCCGGCAACCTTGATCAACTGATGCACGGGTCGGCAAGCCTTCGGGCTTGCCGACCTTGTTTCGGCAGGCCGGGTCGTGCGCGGCACGCACGGCTGCCGGGCCGGAACAGACGCTGCCAGGCTTTTTCGGCAAATCGTCGCACAAAAATCTCTGACAATTAGCAAAGTAAAATTTTCGAATTCGATATAGGATACGTATCGAAACCGAAAAATGGCTTCCCCCGATGATCGTGAGCGAATCGGCGCACGACTCGAAGCGGCTGATCGGCCGAGGTTCCCGACCTGGACAAGACATCAGGTTGCGCGTAGCCCGCCGGATCCCGGACAAAGCACTGTCCAAGCCGTATCACACTGTTAATTTGCGACACCCCAAGCCAGCATGGCTGGCAACACGAATAGGCAGATGCCGCCACGATGACACGGGCGACATCCGGACGGATCACCGATTCCGCGAAGACTCGGACTTGCTTACCTCAGGCGCGACTGGCTGGTAAAACCCCCGCGCAAGAGCGATAACGAAGTTGGCCGACCGAGCCGCGGTTGAAGAAAGAATTTCCCCCATCTTGGAGAATTGCAGTAATGGATAGTCAGCAACTTAACGAACTGGTCGCCCGCGTCAAAGCGGCCCAGAAGGTGTACGCCGGTTTCAGCCAGGAAAAAGTGGACGCAATCTTCCGCGCCGCCGCCCTTGCCGCAGCCGACGCACGTATTCCGCTGGCACAATTGGCTGCCGAAGAAACCCGCATGGGTATCGTCGAAGACAAAGTGACCAAGAACCACTTCGCATCCGAGTACATCTACAACAAGTACAAAGATGAGAAGACCTGCGGCATCATCGAAGAGGATGTCACCTTCGGCACCCTGACCGTTGCCGAGCCGATCGGGATTCTGTGCGGCATCGTACCGACCACCAACCCGACCTCGACCGCGATCTTCAAGGCGCTGATCGCACTGAAGACCCGCAACGCGATCATCTTCAGCCCGCACCCGCGCGCAAAGAACGCCACCTGCCAGGCGGCACGCGTCGTACTGAACGCGGCCGTTGCCGCCGGTGCGCCGAAAGACATCGTCGGCTGGATCGACGAGCCGACGGTCGAACTGTCGAACGCGCTGATGCGTCACCCCGACATCAATCTGATTCTGGCTACCGGCGGTCCGGGCATGGTCAAGGCCGCCTACTCCTCCGGTAAACCGGCTATCGGCGTTGGCGCCGGCAACACCCCGGTCGTTATCGACGAAACCGCCGACATCAAGCGCGCAGTCGCCTCCATCCTGATGTCGAAGACCTTCGACAACGGCGTGGTCTGCGCCTCGGAACAATCCGTCATCATCGTCGATTCGATCTTCGATGAAGTGAAGGAACGTTTCCACTCGCACGGTGGTTATGTGCTCGATGCCAAGCAAGCCGAAGCCGTACGCAAGGTGCTGCTGATCAATGGCAACCTGAACGCCGACATCGTCGGCCAATCCGCAGTACGCATCGCCGAAATGGCAGGGATTACGGTTCCGCCGACCACGCGCGTTCTGATCGGCGAAGTCAAGGATGCCGACGAGTCCGAAGCGTTCGCACACGAAAAACTGTCCCCGACGCTCGCCATGTACCGCGCGGCGAACTTCGAGGCGGCCGTGGTGACTGCCGAAAAACTGGTTGCGCTGGGCGGCATCGGCCATACCTCGGTGCTCTACACCGATCAGGACCAGCAAAAAGAACGTATCGCCGTCTTCGGCGACAAGATGAAGACCGCGCGTATCCTGATCAATATGCCGGCTTCGCAAGGCGCCATCGGCGACCTGTACAACTTCAAGCTGGCACCGTCGCTGACGCTGGGCTGCGGTTCCTGGGGCGGCAACTCGATCTCCGAGAACGTAGGTCCGAAGCATCTGATCAACAAGAAAACGGTAGCAAAGCGGGCTGAAAACATGCTGTGGCATAAACTTCCGAAGTCGATCTATTTCCGTCGCGGCTGCCTGCCGATCGCCCTGGAAGAACTCGAAGGCAAGAAGCGCGCTCTGGTCGTTACCGACGGTTTCCTGTTCAAGAACGGTTACGTCGATGAAGTCGTATCGACGCTGAAAAAACTGAACATTGAAGTCGAAGTGTTCTACGAAGTCGAAGCCGATCCGACGCTGGCGATCGTTCGCCGCGGCGTGGAAGTCGCCAACCGCTTCAAACCGGACGTCATCGTTGCCCTTGGCGGCGGTTCGCCGATGGATGCAGCCAAGATCATCTGGGTCATGTACGAACACCCGGAAGTCGCGTTCGAAGACTTGGCGCTGCGTTTCATGGACATCCGCAAGCGTATCTACAAGTTCCCGAAGATGGGTATCAAGGCCGAACTGATCGCGATCCCGACCACCTCGGGCACCGGCTCGGAAGTGACTCCGTTCGCCGTCGTGACCGACGAGGTGACCGGCGCCAAGTATCCGATCGCCGACTACGAGCTGACGCCGAACATGGCCATCATCGATGCCAACCTGGTGATGAACATGCCGAAGTCGCTGACCGCCTTTGGCGGCGTCGACGCCGTGACCCACGCGCTGGAAGCCTACGTTTCGGTACTCGCCAACGAGTACAGCGACGGCCAGGCACTGAAGGCTCTGGAGCTGCTCAAGGACTACCTGCCGTCGTCGTACAAGAACGGCGCCAAGGACCCGGTCGCACGCGAGAAGGTGCACAACGGCGCCACCATCGCCGGTATCGCCTTTGCCAACGCCTTCCTCGGCATCTGCCACTCGATGGCGCACAAGCTGGGCGCGGAATTCCACATTCCGCACGGTCTGGCCAATGCGCTGCTGATCAGCAACGTGATGCGCTTCAACGGCACTGACACCCCGACCAAGCAGGCCGCGTTCAGTCAGTACTCGCGTCCGCAAGCGCTGTGCCGTTACGCCGAAGTCGCCGATTACCTGAAACTCGGCGGCAAGTCGGATAACGACAAGCTGGAAAACCTGATCGCCTGGGTCGACGCGGTGAAGAAGGAGCTGGACATCCCGGCATCGATCCGCGATGCCGGCGTATCCGAAGCCGACTTCCTGGCCAAGGTCGATGCACTGGCCGTGGAAGCGTTCGATGACCAGTGCACCGGCGCCAACCCGCGCTACCCGCTGATCTCGGAACTGAAGCAGCTGCTGCTCGACAGCTACTACGGCCGTCCGTACATCGAGGCCCACCTGCGCAAGGACGAAGCCAAGGCTGTCGCCAAGGCCGAAACCAAGGGTAAAAAGCACTAAGCCTCGACCGCCACGCGGTTACGCTGCAACAACCGGAGGGACACGTCCCTCCGGTTTTTTTGCGCCTGCCATGCCATCCTCCCCCACTCCGGCCGCAACCCGTGCGCGGCACGCTGTTACAATGGCGGTGCGGCTGCCCCCCATCGACATGGGCTGTGGATAACACTGTTGATAAGATTTAAAAAACCATTGACAACGAACGGCATTTTGAGCGTCTGATCACAAGACCCCGCTTTAGGTATTTATTTTAACTTGCTGATATGTAAGGCTTATATTCGTTTTAAGTCCTAACATAAACGGAAATTGTCCAACAATTTACATTCGGCGCCGTGCCCGTCCGGCGCTGTGGATGACTTGACAGCCATGCTTTTTAATGCCTCGCCCGATGACGTAATCAGCGTCTCCACCCTGAACAGAATGACGCGCGAACTGCTGGAAAACGGCCTCCCGCCGCGCTGGATCGGAGGCGAGATTTCAAATCTGACGCTTGCCGCTTCAGGCCACGCCTACTTCTCGCTCAAGGATGGCAGCGCCCAGATACGTTGCGTCATGTTCCGGCAACGGGTCTCTCACCTGGCCTTCCGCCCGCAGGATGGAATGCAGGTCGAACTCAAGGGCCTCGTCACGTTGTACGAGGCGCGTGGCGAGTATCAGATCAATGTGGAATCGATGCGCTCCGCCGGGCTGGGCCGCTTGTACGAGGCGTTCGAACGGCTGAAGGCAAAGCTGGCGTCCGAAGGACTCTTCGAGGAAGCCCGCAAGCGGGAGCTCCCCGGCCATCCCGCACGGGTAGGCATCGTCACCTCGCCCGCCGCCGCCGCATTGCGCGATGTGGCAACGACCTTGCGCAGGCGCATGCCCGGTATCGAAGTCATTCTCTACCCCACCCCGGTTCAAGGCGAAGGCGCCGCGCAACGAATCGCGGCAGCCATCGATCTGGCCGCGCGCCGCCGCGAGACCGACGTCCTGATCGTCTGCCGCGGCGGCGGCAGCATCGAAGACCTGTGGTCCTTCAACGAAGAAATCGTCGCCCGGGCCATCGTGGCCTGCCCCATCCCGGTCGTCAGCGGCGTCGGGCATGAAACCGACTTCACCATCTGCGACTTCGTCGCAGACCGCCGCGCACCGACGCCCACGGCGGCTGCCGAGATGGTGTCCCCCAAGCGCGAACACCTGCAAGGTCAGCTCGATCAGGCCAGGCGCGGGCTGGAGCGAGCCCTGTCGCGCTTGCTGACCGACAAGGCGCAGCGGCTGGATTTTCTATCGCGCCGGCTCAAACATCCGGGAGAGAGGCTGACCTTCCAGGCGCAACGCCTCGGCCAGGCCGCCATGCAACTCGAAGCGCGTATCGGCGCCGTGTTTTCGCAGCGCCGCTGGGCCTTGCAGCTGGCCGCCAGCCGCCTGCGCGGACAGCGCCCGCACGCAGGGACCGGCCAGCGCCGCATCGAAGAGGCCGAAGCCAGGCTGCAGCAGGCGATGGCGCGGCTGATAGAACGGCGCCAGCATGAGCTTCACCGCCTCGGCGCCTCGCTGGAAGCCATGAACCCGAACGCCGTTCTCGCGCGCGGCTACGCCATCGTGCGCAAGGCGAACGGACAGGCGGCCAAATCGCCGCAAGAACTGAGACAGGGGGAAAGAGTCCAATTGCATCTTGCGGAAGGACAGACCGACGCCATCGTCGACCACCGCCCTGGCAAGCAGGACGAGTTGCCCTTCTGAGAGGAAGCGCGGCCTTAACCGGCGCGCACCAGCGCGGCTACTCGCCGAAACCGCAGAACACTTCGCGCATCATCTTGAGAACGGCCAGCGTGCGTATATCGCCGACCCGGTAGAAAACCCGGTTGGCATCCTTGCGGGTGCGCAGCACCCCTTTATCGCGCATGATGGCCAGATGCTGGGATATATTGCTTTGCGAAGTGCCGACCTGCTCAACGATATCCTGCACGCTGACCTCCTGATCCGCCAAGACGGAGATGATCTTGAGGCGAAGCGGGTGCGACATGGCTTTCATGGCCCTAGATGTCTGCTCGATCTGATCGTCGGTGAAAAGCAAGGCGGGCTCCCAAGGTAGTCATTGTATTGCTCGGAATACGGTACAATACTAATACATAAGATTACGAACCATCAAGAATTTCTAATATTCTGATTGCACATAATATGCCCAATAATACTCCAGTCCTGCTCCTGATTCTTGACGGTGTCGGTTGCCGTTCCGAAGACGACAACAACGCGGTGCGTAACGCCCGCACCCCCAACTGGGACCGGCTCGCGCGCGATTACGCCCTCGGCCAGATCAGCGCGTCCGAGCGCCAGGTCGGTCTGCCGACCGGCCAGTTCGGCAATTCCGAGGTCGGCCACCTGAACATCGGTGCCGGCCGCATCGTGCAGCAGGACATCAGCCGCATCGATATCGATATCGAAGAAGACCGCTTCGACAGCAACCCGACCTTCGCCACGGCCTTCGCCAAGGCCAAGGGCCACACGCTGCACGTCATGGGCCTGCTGTCCGACGGCGGGGTGCACAGTCATGAAGCGCACATTCTCGCCCTGGTCCGCGCCGCCCACCGCAGCGGCGTGTCCCAGATACGGGTGCACGCGTTTCTCGATGGTCGCGACACGCCGCCGCGCAGCGCCGAGCGCTACCTGAAGAACCTTGACGCCGTCCTCGCCGCTTGCCCTGGCGCCCGCCTGGCCACGGTCACCGGTCGCTACTACGCGATGGATCGGGACAAACGCTGGGAACGGGTCGAAACCGCCTACCGCGCGGTGGTCGACGGTACGGCCGACCACCATGCCGCGACCGGGCTCGACGCGCTGGCCGCCGGCTACGCACGCGATGAAAACGACGAATTCGTCAAAGCCACCATCATCGGCGAATCGGCCCCCATGGCCGACGGCGACGTTGTGCTGTTCATGAACTTCCGCGCCGATCGCGCCCGCCAGTTCGTCAGCGCGCTGGCCGACCCGGCTTTTGACGGCTTCAAGGCCCGCCAGCCCAAGCTCGGCTACTTCGCCACGCTGACCAACTATGGCGAAGCCTTCCCGCAGCCGGTCGCCTACGAACCGCAAAAAATCAGCAATGGCTTTGGCGAATACCTGGCCTCGCTCAAGCTCACGCAACTGCGCATCGCCGAAACCGAGAAGTACCCGCACGTCACCTATTTCTTCAACGGTGGCGAGGAACAGGTCTACCCGGGTGAAGACCGCATCCTGGTCCCCTCGCCCAAGGTCGCGACCTACGATCTGCAACCCGAGATGAATGCGCCGGTCGTGACCGCGCACATCCTCGAGTCGATCGCCGCGCGCAAGTACAACGCGATCATCTGCAACTACGCCAACGGCGACATGGTCGGCCATACCGGCATGCTCGACGCCGCCATCAAGGCGGTCGAAACGCTGGACGAATGCGTCGGCAAGTGCGTTGCGGCCATGCTGGCCGCCGGTGGCGAAGTCCTGATCACCGCCGACCACGGCAACTGCGAGCAGATGTACGATGCAGAGAACGGGCAGCCGCACACGCAGCACACGACCAACCTCGTGCCCTTCCTCTACATCGGCCGCAAGGCCACGATCCGCGAAGGCGGAGCGCTGAAGGATATCGCGCCGTCCTTGCTCGCCATGATGGGGCTGGGGCAACCCGCTGAAATGACTGGTGAATCGCTGATCCAATTCAAGTGAAACTCCTACTTTTGTTAGCTCTGGTGGCTGGTGCGGCTTCGGCCGCGCCAGCGCCTTCGCTCAGCGTGGCCCCGCAGCAGAAAAACCTGCAGTCGGTGCGGCAGGAAATCGACACCCTGCAAAAGGACATTGCCGCCAAGGAGGCCGTGCGCAAGCAGGCCCAGACGGCGATCGCCAAATCGCAGCAGGCCATCTCGAAAACGGACCAGATGATCGCCGCCCTCGGACAAAAGCAGACGGCGTCGACCCGTCAGTTGTCCGAGTTGCGCGCCGAACTCGAGGCGATGCGGCAGAAAATTGCCAGCGCACGCCAGCAAGTGGCGCGCATGCTGGCCAGCCAGTACAAGAATGGCAATCACGATGCCATGCGGCTGATGCTCAATGCGACCGACCCGAACCAGACGTCGCGCGATCTGGTCTACTACCAGCGTATCGTCGCCGCGCAGCAGCAGCTGATCACCGAGCTGAACACGCGCCAGCAACAGCTCGCCCAGCTGTCCGATGCCCTGCAGCAGCAGATCGAACGCCTGGACACCCTGTCGAGCCGCAAGTCGAAGGAAAAGTCCCAGCTCCAGCAGGACAAATCGAGCACAGAACAGAAACTCGGGCAGATCGCTTCCCAGATTCAGGACCGCCAGCAGAAGCTGAGTCAGCTGAAACAGGATGAAAAGCATCTGACCGATGTGATCGCCCAGATCAACCGCGAGATCGCGCGACAGCAGGAAATAGCGGCCCGCAAAGCGGCCCAGGCACGGCTGGCCGCCAGCAAGGCCGCGAAAGCCGCACGGGCGGCGGCCATAGCCGAGAATGCCAGACGCAGAAAAATTGCCGCGGAGGCGAAGAAACAGGGCAAGCCGGTGCCGGCGGAAGCGCAGCAGCCGGTGGCAGAGCCCGCCGCCGCCCCCGAGACCGTCGATACCGTCGCCGACACCAGCGCCGCCGGACGCGCGTTCCGCAGCCTGCAGGGGCATATGCGCCTGCCGGTTGCAGGCGAGATCGCCGGCAAGTTCGGCGCCATGCGTAGCGAAGGAACGACCTGGAAAGGCTTGTTCATCCGCACGGCCCGCGGTCAGGGCGTGCATGTCGTGGCCGATGGCCATATTGTCTATGCCGATGCGCTGCGCGGTTTCGGCAACGCTGTCATAGTTGATCATGGCGGGAACTATCTGACGGTATATACCGGTCTGAGCACCATGAGCCATGGAATCGGCGACAAGGTCCGCGCCGGAGAAACACTCGGCAACACCGGAGCGCTAGACAGCGGCGACGCTGGCCTGTACTTTGAAATCCGTTATCTGGGTAAACCCATCAATCCACAAACCTGGACACATTAAGCGCCGGAACACGGAGATTTAGAAAGAATGAGCAGTCAACGCTTCAAGAAGCTGGCCCTGATTGTCGCCGGAGCCCTGGCCGGCGGCGTACTGACCGTCAGTATCCAGGCCCTGGCCGATAAGGACGCAAACGCGCCCCTGCCGCTGAACGAACTGCGAACCTTCGCCGAAGTGTTCGGCCGTATCAAGCAGGATTATGTCGAACCCGTCGAAGACAAGAAGTTGATCAACGATGCGATCAAGGGCATGTTGACCGGCCTCGATCCGCATTCGGACTACCTGAATCCCGACGAATTCAAAGAACTGCGCGAAGGTACGCAAGGCGAATTCGGCGGCCTCGGCATAGAGATCGGCGCCGAAGACGGGCTGGTGAAAGTGGTGGCCCCGATCGAAGACACGCCCGCCCAGAAAGGCGGCGTCAAGAGCGGCGACTTGATCGTCAAGATCGACGACACCCCGGTGCGCGGCTTGAGCCTCAACGATGCGGTAAAACGCATGCGCGGCAAACCCGGCACCCACGTCACGCTGACCATCGCACGCAAGAACGAGGGCAAGCCGATCATCATCACGCTGACCCGTGCCATCATCAAGACGCAAAGCGTGAAGTCCAGGCTGCTGGAGCCCGGCTACGGCTACGTGCGCATCACCCAGTTCCAGGAACACACTTCGCAGAATCTGGCCGAGTCGCTGGCCGCGCTCTACAAGCAGAACAAGGCTCCGCTCAAGGGGGTGGTGCTCGATCTGCGCGATAACCCGGGCGGACTGCTGACCGGCGCGGTCGGGGTCTCTGCGGCCTTCCTGCCGAAGGATGCGCTGGTGGTCTATACCGAAGGCCGCACCGCGGATTCCAAGATGCGCCTGACCGCCACCCGCGCCAACTACACCATGGACGGCGTCACCGATCCCCTGTCGGCACTGCCCGCGGCCGCGCATACCGTCCCGCTGGTCGTTCTGGTCAACGGCGGTTCGGCTTCGGCGTCGGAAATCGTGGCCGGCGCACTGCAGGACAGCAAGCGCGCGGTCCTGCTCGGCACGCAGACCTTTGGCAAGGGCTCGGTGCAATCCATCCTGCGCCTGTCCAACGATGGCGGCATCAAGCTGACCACCGCGCGTTACTTCACGCCCAAGGGGCGGTCGATCCAGGCCAAGGGCATCACCCCCGACGTCGTGGTGGAGGACGGCACGCTGACCACCGCCGCCGAGCAGGCGCTGCGCATCCGCGAGTCGGATCTGGAAAACCACCTGGCCAACCCGAACGGCGACACCGCCGCCCCGGCTCCGGTCAAGAAGGCGGCTCCGGCCCCCAAGACCGGCGCGCCGCAGCGTGATGCAGAAGGCAATGTCATCGCCGACCCGAAGACGGACTATCAGTTGTCGCAAGCCCTCAGCACGCTCAAGGTGCAGCAGATCCTGCTGAAGTCGGCCGATTGATTGAACCTTCCGCCGCGAACCGGGTGCCTGCACCCGGTTCGCATGCGCGCATGTGGAGTAGCCAGAACATGCTGACCCCCGAATTCGTCAATTCCTTTCGCGAAGCCGCTCCCTATGTCAATGCGTTTCGCGGCAAGACCTTTGTCATCGCCGTCAGCGGCGAAACCGTACGCGACGGCCACTTCGCCAGCCTGGCACAGGACATCAACCTGCTGGCCAGTTTCGGCCTGCGCCTGGTCGTGGTGCATGGCATCCGGCCACAGATCGAAGGTCTGCTCAAGCAACATGGTCTGACGCGCCGTTTTCACCGCGAGCGCCGGGTCACCGACCCGCCGACGATGAATATCGTCAAGCAGGCCGTCGGGCTCGCGCGCTACGAAATCGAAGCCTTGCTGTCCATGGGCACGCCCAATGCCGTAATACACGGCAACCAGTTGCGCATCGCGGGCGGCAATATGCTGACCGCACAACCGCTGGGCGTCCTTGACGGCACCGATATGCAATTCACCGGCCTCGTCCGCCGCATAGACGTCCAGGCGATCACCGCCCGGCTGGAAGCCGGCGACCTGGTACTGCTGTCGCCCATCGGTTACTCGCCGACCGGCGAAGCCTTCAACATGACGATGGAGGAAGTCGCGACCCATACCGCCATCGCTCTGAAAGCCGAGAAGCTGATTTTCCTGGTCGATGGCCGCGGCGTGATATCGCTCGAGGACAAGCTGATCAGCACCCTGACCGCGCAACAGGCGGAGGAGCTGCTGGCCAGCGTCCCGCTGAAACAGGACGTCGCCGCCTACCTGCCGTATGCGATCCGCGCGACGCGCGAGGGCGTGCCGCGCGCGCATCTGGTCAGCAGCAAGGAAGACGGCGCACTGCTGATGGAACTGTTCACCAACTTCGGCAACGGCACCATGGTGGCGCGCGATCCGCTGGTCAAGCTGCGCACGGCCAGCATCGACGATATCGCCGCCATCCTCGGGCTGATCCGGCCACTGGAAGAACAGGGCATCCTGATCAAGCGCAGCCGCGAACTGCTGGAGATGGAAGTCGGCAACTACTCGGTGCTCGAGCACGACAAGCGCATCTACGGCTGCGTTGCCATGCATGCCTACCCGGATTCGGACAGCGCCGAACTCGCCTGTCTGGCCGTATCGCCCGAGCGACGCGATGCCGGCTTCGGCGAGATGCTGCTCAAGCACGTCGAGTACCAGGCACGAACGCGACGCCTGAAATCCTTGTTCGTGCTGACCACGCGCACTGCGCACTGGTTCGTCGAGCGCGGCTTCGTGGAAGCATCGCCGGAAGCGTTGCCCGAGGGCAGACGCCGTCAGGTCAACCCGGAACGCGGCAGCAAGGTTTTCATCAAAACGCTATGAATTGCGATGGAGTTGGAGCCATGACATCTCTGTGACACAATATCAAGATAGTCTCCGCATATGAATGAACAAGGATAGGCAATGGCAAGAAACGTCAACTGCGTCAAACTCGGCCGCGAAGCCGAAGGTCTCGATTTCCCGCCGCTGCCTGGCGAACTCGGCAAGCGCGTGTTCGAGAATGTATCGAAAGAAGCATGGCAAGGCTGGCTGCGCTACCAGACCATGCTGATCAACGAAAACCGCCTGAGCCTGGCCGATGCCCGTGCGCGCCAGTACCTGACGCAACAACTGGAAGCCTACTTCTGGGGCCAGGGCGCCGACTCGCCGTCCGGTTTCACGCCCCCGGCCGCGCACTGACCCCGATCAAGCCCTCTGTGTGAGGGCTTTTTACTAAACAGAACCCGTTACGGACCACCCACAGCCTACGAGCCCGACCCGCCATGCCAAACACGCAAGAATTGATGCTCAATCGCGAGCTGGGACTGATCGAGTTTAACCGCCGCGTTCTGGCGCAAGCGCTGGATGAGCGCCTGCCCCTGCTGGAGCGGCTCAAATTCCTGTGCATCGTCTCATCCAATCTGGACGAATTCTTCGAAGTGCGGATCGCCTGGCTGAAAGAAGTCGTCGACCATACTCCGGACCGGATCCTGCCGGATGGAACGACCCCTCTGGAAGCGCTCGACCATGTGGCGAACGCCGCGCGCGAACTGGTGCTGGAACAGTATGGCATCATGCGCGAAAGCCTGTTCCCGGCCCTGCACAAAGCGAATATATTCTTTCTGCGTCGCAGCGAGTGGACCGAGCAGCAGCAGCAGTGGATTCATGATTTCTTTTTCCGCGAGTTGATGCCCATCCTGACTCCGATCGGCCTGGATCCTTCGCACCCCTTTCCCAAAGTCCTGAACAAGAGTCTCAACTTCGCCGTGGAACTGGATGGGCGCGATGCCTTCGGCCGCCAGTCCGGCATCGCCATCGTGCAGGCGCCCCGCATACTGCCGCGGGTCATCCGCGTGCCGGCGGCCATCTGCGACGGCCACCGCCATGTTTTCGTGTTCCTGTCCTCGATGCTGCACGCGCATGTGCACAATCTGTTCCCCGGCATGACGATCAAGGGCTGCTACCAGTTCCGCGTCACGCGCGACAGCGAACTCAATGTCGAAGACGAAGACCTGAAGAACCTGCGCACGGCCCTGCAAGGGGAGTTGCGCCAGCGCCAGTTCGGCGATGCGGTCCGGCTCGAAGTCGCCGACAACTGCCCCGCGCACATGGAAGAGTTCCTGCTGACCCAGTTCGGGCTGGAAAAACGCGATCTGTACCGCGTGGACGGGCCGGTCAATCTGGTGCGACTGATGCAGGTGCCCGATCTGGTCGACCGTCCGGACCTCAAGTTCGCCCCCTTCGTTCCCTCGCTGCCGGCCGAACTGGAAAACAAGTCCGGCCTGTTCGAAGCGATCCGTCAGGGCGACATCCTGCTGCACCACCCCTACCAGAGTTTCCAGCCGGTGATCGATCTGCTCGGCCTGGCCGGCTCCGACCCGCAGGTGGTGGCGATCAAGATGACCGTCTACCGCACCGGCACCGACTCGGTGCTGATGGATTCGCTGATCGCCGCCGCACGTGCGGGCAAGCAAGTGACCGTCGTGCTTGAGCTGATGGCACGCTTCGACGAAGAAGCCAATATCAGCTGGGCTTCGCGACTGGAAGACGCCGGTGCGCACGTGGTCTATGGCGTGTTCGGCTACAAGGTGCACGCCAAGATGCTGATGGTGGTGCGACGCGAGGATGGCCTCCTCAAGCGTTACGTCCACCTGGGCACCGGCAACTACCACCCGCGGACCGCGCGCCTGTACACCGACTTCGGCCTGCTGACTTGCAAGGAAGAAATCGCCAGCGACGTCAACGACATCTTTGTGCAACTGACCGGACTGGGTCGCGCCAGCGAGCTGAATCTGCTCTATCAAAGCCCGTTCTCGCTGCACACGATGATCATACGGTCGATAGAACGCGAGATCGAGCACGCGAGTGCAGGCCGTCCGGCGCAGATCATCGCGAAAATGAACGCGCTGCTCGAACCCCAGGTCATCAACGCGCTCTACCGCGCGAGCTCGGCGGGGGTCAAGGTGCAACTGATCGTGCGCGGCGTATGCGCGCTGCGGCCGGGGGTGCCCGGCATGTCGGAGAACATCACCGTGCGCTCCGTCGTCGGCCGTTTTCTCGAACACCCGCGCATTTTCTATTTCTACAACGACCGCCAGGAAAACCTGTACATCGCCAGCGCCGACTGGATGGGACGCAACTTCTTCCGCCGCATCGAAACCTGCGTCCCCATTCTCGATGCCAAGATCAAGCGCCGCCTGATCAAGGAAGGTCTGCGCGCCTACCTGGAAGACAACGTCAACAGTTGGGAAATGCAGCCGGACGGCAGCTACCGCCGCCGCGTTGCACGCGGCCGTGCGCATTGCGCGCAAGAGCAGTTGCTGGCCGAATACGCACGCTGACCTCCCAGCCCTCTCCCGCCGTCGCGCCTCCCTCCGGATGAGCGACGGCGGGAGATTTGCTACACTAGCTTCATCCAATCCCGCCTTACCTCGAGTAAAAACTATGTCGCAATTTGTGTTTTCGATGCTACGCGTCAGCAAAGTCGTCCCGCCCAAGCGCCAGATCATCAAGGATATTTCGCTGAGCTTCTTTCCCGGCGCCAAGATCGGCCTGCTAGGCCAGAATGGCTCCGGCAAGTCGACCGTGCTGCGCATCATGGCCGGCCTCGATCGGGATATCGAGGGCGAAGCCATCCCCATGCCCGGCATCAGCATCGGTTACCTGCCGCAGGAACCCGAACTGAACCCCGAGCACAGCGTGCGCCAGGCAGTGGAAGAAGGTCTGGGCGAAATAGCGCAGGCACAAAAGAAACTGGATGAAATCTACGCAGCCTATGCCGAGCCGGATGCCGACTTCGACGCGCTGGCCGCTGAACAGGCGAAGTACGAAGCGATCCTCTCCACGGGCGACGGCAATAGCGACCAGCAGCTGGAAATCGCGGCCGATGCCCTGCGCCTGCCGCCGTGGGATGCCATCGTAGGCAATCTGTCCGGCGGCGAGAAACGCCGCGTCGCGCTCTGCAAATTGCTGCTGTCCCGCCCCGACATGCTGCTGCTGGACGAACCGACCAACCACCTCGACGCCGAGTCGGTGGAATGGCTGGAACAGTTCCTGTTGCGTTTCCCCGGGACCGTGGTCGCCGTCACCCACGATCGCTATTTCCTCGACAACGCCGCGGAGTGGATTCTCGAGCTCGACCGTGGTCACGGCATCCCATGGAAAGGCAACTACTCCAGCTGGCTCGACCAGAAGGAGGCCCGCCTCAAGCAGGAAGAATCCAGCGAGTCGGCGCGGCAGAAAGCCATCCACAAAGAACTGGAATGGGTGCGCCAGAACCCGAAGGGGCGCCAGGCCAAGTCCAAGGCCCGTATCGCGCGTTTCGACGAGCTGTCCAGCCAGGAATACCAGAAGCGCAACGAGACGCAGGAAATCTTCATCCCCGCCGGCGAGCGCCTGGGCAACGAAGTGATCGAGTTCGACCATGTCTCCAAGGCCTTTGGCGACCGTCTACTGATCGACGACCTCAGCTTCAAGGTTCCGCCGGGTGCCATCGTCGGCATCATCGGCCCGAACGGGGCCGGCAAATCGACCTTGTTCAAGATGATCGCGGGACAGGAACAACCGGACCAGGGCACAGTCAAGATCGGCCAGACCGTCAATATCGCCTACGTCGACCAGCATCGCGGCGCGCTCGACTCCGGCAAGACCGTGTTCCAGGAAATTTCGGGCGGCCATGACATCCTGACCGTCGGCCGCTTCGAAACGCCGTCGCGCGCCTATATCGGACGCTTCAACTTCAAGGGCGCCGACCAGCAGAAGATCGTGGGCCAGCTCTCCGGCGGCGAACGCGGCCGCCTGCACCTGGCCAAGACCCTGATTTCGGGCGGCAACGTCCTTCTGCTGGACGAACCGTCAAACGACCTCGACGTGGAAACCTTGCGCGCACTGGAAGACGCCCTGCTCGAATTCGCGGGCTGCGTGCTGGTCATCAGCCATGACCGCTGGTTCCTCGATCGCATCGCCACGCATATTCTTGCATGCGAAGGCGAATCGAAGTGGGTGTTCTTCGACGGCAACTACCAGGAATACGAGGCCGACAAAAAGAAGCGTCTGGGCGAAGAAGGAGCCAAGCCCAAGCGCATCCGCTACAAACCCATCCACCGCTGATCCCTGCGCGCCCGGCGGCTTCCCGGCCGGGCGCACCCTCCGTTTTCTGTCAATATCTTTAAACTGCACTATAGTTCTATACTTTTTGCATTTTGAATAACATACTATTACCAATATAGATACTATCGAAACCGGTTGACTCCTTTACGCCTGCGAAGCGAATCCGCGGAAACGGGAATGCCGCCAGCCATAGCCGGATAATTCGTCAATGGTTATTCAGCAGACACTTGCAGTACCGATCATCGGTCTGGGCAGCGCTTTGGCCCTGCTCTGGAAACGCTGGAGACACAGCGGCAGCACCCGGCAGCGCGCCAAATGGCTGGAGGGGTTTCCCGATGCCGTACTGATGACCGACAAAAAGGGTTATCTCCACTACGCCAACCCGCAGGCCGAGGCGCTGTTCGGCTACGGCCGCGGCGAGTTGGCCGGTCAGGGCGTGTGGCAGTTGTTCCCCGACAATGCCAACACCAAGGGCCGGGTCTGGGCCCGCCTGTTCTTTCATCGCGATGTGAACCGGACCGTGGGCAACCTCGGACTGTGCAAGGGCAGGCACCGCGATGGCAGCATCCTTTCCCTGATCGTCAACGCTTGCGCCTTCCCCGACGACCAACTGGTCATGCTGCTGCCGCGCCGCGCGAACACCTGGGATTCGGCCCACCCTACCCTGCACCTGGCGGCGGAACTGCTGGAGCCGGAGACGACCGAAACCGGTGTCGGCACCTGGATACTGCATCGCAACAGCCGCCGCTTGTCGTGGAGCGACGAAGTCCACGCCATTTTTGCCACAGACCCGCGCAGCTTTCACCCCACGCATGAGAGGCTGCTGGCTCACATCCACTCCGAAGATCGCGAGATGCTGCTGTCGCAACTTGAGCTGGGCATGGGCAGCAGCCAGCCTTTCGATCTCGATTTCCGCATCCTGCGCAGCTGCGGCGAGCAAAGGCACGTCCTTGCACGCTGCCATACCCACTTCACACTCGCCGGCAAGGTCGACCATGTATGGGGCACCATACTCGACATCACCGGCCTCAAGCAGTTGCAGCAGAAGCTCAGACAGTCGCAGATCGTGGTCGAACACTGCTCGGAAGGCATCATCATCGCCGACAAGGACGGCAAATGGACCTTCGTCAACCCCGCGCTATGCCGCATGACCGGCTGCAGCGCAGCGACCCTGCTGGCGTCGCCGCCGGTATTTCATACTGCCAATCAGCAGCCACTGGACCTGGAGCAGCTCCAGCGCACGCTGGACGACGACCGCCACTGGCAGGGCGAACTGAATCTGCCACGCTGCGATGGCGGGATGTTGCCGGTGCTGGCATCGCTGGTGCAGGTCGACGATACCGGCCAACATGTCTGGGTGTTGTCGGATATTACCCTGCTGCTGCGCTATCAGGCGCAGTTGCACGATATGGCCTACCACGACCCGCTGACCGGGCTCGCCAACCGGACCTTCTTCGGCGAGCAGCTCAACCGCCTGCTGGGACGGGCCGGGGGCGAGCGCACGGGGCTTGCGGTCGCATTTATCGACCTGAATGGCTTCAAGCAAGTCAACGATATACTCGGCCATGCCGAAGGCGACCGTCTGCTCAAGAAAATCGGGCAATCGCTGAAAACGGCCTTGCGCGACAGTGACGTGGTTGCGCGCTGGGGAGGGGACGAATTCGCCGTGCTGTTGCCCGACTGCAGCGGGACCGACAATGCGCGCAAGCGCGTCTCGCGCCTGCGCGAGCATGTCCGCCAGGAATGGACCTACCCGGGCGGCTCGCTGCGCGTCACCGCCAGCATCGGCGTCGCGATCAGTCCGCAGCACGGGGATGATGCGCAGACGCTGATGCAAAATGCCGACCAGGCCATGTACCGGGCCAAATTCTACGGCGAGGACGTCATCTGCTTCTTTACCGAGGACATCCCGATTTCGCCGCTGATGCAGTAGCGGCGCATCGGGAGTGCGGCTGGTCTGCTGGTCAGGCCAAGGCGTATACTATGGCCCGGGCGACCTGTTTCGGGCCGCCAACGATCCCCGGATGGAACCGACCCATGATTTTCGACCATATCGCCCATTTCGGCAGGGGCGCCTCGCCCATGCCCCTCGCCTTGCAACGCGCATTCGATTGGCTGCACAGCATCGATGCCGGTCAGCTCGCCGTAGGCCGCCACGCCATCGATGGCGACAACATCTACGCCATGGTGCAGGAGATGGACACCCGCCCCGACAGCGAAGGCCATCCAGAAGCCCACCGCCGCTATATCGACGTCCAGTACCTGGTCAGCGGCAGCGAAAAAATCGGCTTTCTCCCGCGCGGCACGCCCGCCCGCCTGCTGCAGGACAAACTGGAAGCGAACGACATCGCCTTCTATGACAGCGATGCCGCAGAAACCTCATTGCTGCTGACGCCGGGAATGGCGGCGGTATTCTTCCCGGGCGAACTACATCGCCCCTGTCTCGCCGTCGACACACCGCAGGCCCTGCGCAAGATCGTCATCAAGATCGACGTCAGGATGCTCAATGCGGTCTAGTGCGCCATGCCTGGGCCGCACGCGGCAATGCCATTGACATGACCGCGTCGGAAGGAAAAAAAGCCCAAAGCAAGCTTTGGGCTTTTTCGTATTCTGGCGTCCCCACGGGGAATCGAACCCCGGCCGCCGCCGTGAAAGGGCAGTGTTCTAACCGCTAAACTATAGGGACTTGCTGGTGCACCCGGAGC
>NZ_AUGZ01000013.1 GCF_000422925.1 Paludibacterium yongneupense DSM 18731 | reverse complement strand
GCGAGAGCTTGGGCTTCTTTGCTGAGCTTTGCGACAGTCGGTCCCGCTTCTGGCACTACGGATGCGATAGCGAGTAGCGCATCCCCTAGCGTCTTCACCTCATAGGCCTGCTTGAGTGTTCCGATGAGCGGGATGAAATCGAGGATCTGCGAAGCTATTTGTAGTGCCGCTTGTTTGCCTCTTTCGTTACGTCCGGATGCTATGTCGATGACATCGTTGATGCTTTTCAACTCAGCCATCAATTTCTTGTTGTCCATGCCGCTTGCGGAGCCATTGCCTAAATAGACGTCGCTTGCGGGGTAGCTGTCGGCGGCGGCTCGGGCTTTAGACAGTTCTGCTGTGCACAGGCTTGCGTTCTTGCCAGAGCAAGCAGTAAGCAGCTGGAGATTTCGGGACAAATCCTTCAACCGGAGTTGCTTGGCGGAATCACAGGCCGCTGCGTCATGCGCTTTACATTGTTTATCAAGTGAGTTGAGTCGAAGTTGCTCGGAATGCATCAGCCAGTTATTGTCTGCCGCGGCCGTCGCCGCGTTGGTTGCCGTCACAAGCCCTTCTTGTGTGGTGGCGCTGGCGACACCGGCGACTAGCGAAACCAGCAGGTTTTTGCGGGCTTCCTTGTCAGCAGCAGTCAATGCCTTGTCGTCGCTGAAAAGATTGGTCAACAGGCTTGATGATGCAGCCCCCATTGCGCCAGCCGAGCACGATTGGCTGGCCGCTGCGGACCCTGCGCAGGCAACAATAGCGTGCAGGGCGGCATGCGCAGGACTGCCTTCGCTCACGATGCCTTGGGTGACCAGGTTGCCGATGTAACTAGCACCTTGTTGCTGGAAGTAGTTGACAACTCCCTTGCTGATCGCGTCATCAATGCCACCAGCCACGTTTCCGCTGATGCCTGCGCTGATTGCATTTAATATTTGGCGGTACCTTCCTCCGGGGGCCCATTTTGCGGCCTCATCGCTCGCTGTCTGTGCCGCGGCAATCTCATCGGCGGTGCCGCTTAACTTGGCGTTATCCAGTTTTTTCTTGGCCGCTTCTGCGTCCGCCGCCTTGGTGGCGGCGAAGGTGCCGATCTGGCCTTCGGCTGCCTGGGTGACGTCGAGCGCGTTTTGCAGCTTGGCCTGGTCGAAGTGGTTGCCGAGCGCGTGGGTGGTGTCGGTGGCGGTGGTCAGCGTGCGGTCGATCGCGGGCGTGGGCTGGCTGCCGGTGACGGTGAGGGCGCCCGCGCTGATGCCGGAGGTGGTGGTGGACGATTGGTTGTCGCTGGCGTAGGCGATGCCGGGCGCGTTGGCGCCGCCGCCGTTACTGAAGGACATTACATGGGAGTTGCCTCCCGAGCCGCCGCTCCCGCTCGCGCTGCCGCCGCCGCTCAGGCCCAGGCTCAGTGCGCTGTAGTTGGCATGGTTGTCTATGCTGGATGAGGTCAGGCTCGCGGTGCTCAGGCTGTTGCGGCCGGCGTCGATGGCGCCCTGGCTGCTGGCGATGACGGCACCGGTCAGATTGGTGTTGCCGCCGACCTGGACCTGGAAGCCGCCGTCGCCGGCCTTGAGGCCCGACTGCGTGAGCACGCTCGCGTAGTCGTTGTGCATCTGCTGCAGGTTGTAGCTGCCGCTGGCCGAGAAGCCGATGCCGGCGGTGACTTGGGCGGACAGGCTTTCGCTGTGGCTGCCGAACGTGCTCGTGTCTTGTCGGCTTTGAATGTCGAGGTTGCCGCCGACCTTGGCCTGTATGGTTTGCGCGCTGGCGCTCGCGCCTTTGAGCGTGGTGTCGCCGCCCGAGTTGAGCGTCAGCGTCTGGCCGGCGTTGAGGGTGGTGCCTACCTGGGTGACGTCGTCGCCGTCGCTGTGGCCCCGGCTCTGGCTGTAGTTGGCGGTGAAGCCGAAGGCAAAGCCCCCTTTCTCCGAGTAGGCGATGGCGACGCCGACGCCGCCGCTGCGACTGGTGTCGCGGCTGGTTTGGGTCGAGGTGTTTTGCCCGGATTGCAGGCGGATGGCGTTGTCGGCGCTGAGGCTGGCGTTCTGCCCTGCCAGCAGTTGCGCGGCGGTCGCGTCGATGTTGCTGTCCTGTCCGGCGCCGCTGGCGGCCAGGTTCAGGTTGCCGCCGGCCTTGAGCAGGCTGCCGGCGAGACCGGTGCTGGTATTCTCGTAACGGCTTTCGCTCTGGCTGCCGCCGATGGTGATGCTGAGTCTGATGCCATTGTCTTTGTTATCCCCCTGGCCGGCCAGCGCTTGCTGGAACGCGAGATAGCTGTTGTAGCCGGCCAGAGCGGCGGTGCCGGCCGCCAGTGCGACGGTACGGTCGTCGTGCGGTTTTTTTACGGCCTCGGCCATCTGGTAGACCGTCTGGACCGCGCTGATGACCGGGCTCGTGAGTTGCACGGTCAGCCCGCCCGATTTCGCGGTCTGGACTTGCACGCTGTGATAGGTGTCGCGGCCCGGGTCTATGGTCAGCGCCTGTGCCTTGACGTTGACGTCGCGGGCGGCGGTGACGTCGCTGCCCAGTATCGCGGCGTGGCCGCCGGCCTCGATGTCGAGTGTGCCGGCGGTGCTGCCGACCAGGCTGCGGCTCTGGCTCTGGGTGGTGCCGTCGGCGTGCAGCGTCGAGGTCTGTTCGCTGTGGCCGAAGGTCACGCCGATGCCGCCGCCGCTGAACATGCCGCTGGTGCTACTGTCGTGGTAGCTGTACTGCTGGCTGGCGTTGGTGGCGGCCTGGATGTCGATGTTGCGGCCCGCTTGCAGCTGGCCGTTGCCGGTGGCGGCCACGCTGCTGCCGGTGATGGCCAGATCGCGGCCGCTGTGCAGCGCGAAGCTGTCGCCGCTCAGTTCGCTGCCATTCGCGCTTTGGCTGTCGAACTGCTTGATGTCGATGATATGGGTGCTGTTGAAGAGTCCATCTTCGTCGCGCTCGGTTTTGTGGTATTCGCTGTGGGTCGAGTCGATCGCGCCGATCGCGATGTCGCGGCCAGCATTGAGCGCCAGCTGCCCTTGCGTGGTGGTCAGCAGGGCGTCCCGGGTCTGGATGTCCTGGCCGGCGCTCACGCTGAGTCCGTTGCCTGCGCTGATTGTGCTGCCGTTCTGGTTGACGTCGGTGACGTGGTTGATATTGCCGCCACGGCTATAGTCGCCATTGCTGCTGGTCGTGGCGACGGTGTCCAGTTTGACGTCGCGGCCGGCTTGCAGAGTGGCGCCGGTCCCCGCCTGCAGGGTCGAGCCGCTCACGGTCAGGTCCTGCCCGGCGCCGACGGCGAGTTGGCCCTGCGCTTTCAGCTGTGCGGCGTTCACGCTGTCGTTGCGATGGTCGAAGCCGCTGTCCAAACGCGAGTTCATCTGCTCCTGGCTGCTGTCGACCGTGGCGGCGAGGGTGACGGCATTGCCGGCGGTGGCGCTCAGGTCGGTGCCGGCCTGGGCGCTGGAGGCGGCTACGTTCAAGTCGTGGCCGGCGGCCAGCGTCAGCGTGCCGCCGCTGCTGACCGTGCTGCCCTGGGTGTGGGTCGACGATTGCGACCAGGTCCCGTCGGCGACGGTATTCTGCTGCCGGGCCTGGGTGTAGCCCAGAGTCAGATCGTTGCCGGCCAGCAGGCGGGCGTCGCCGCTGGCGGTGACACTGGCGGCGCTCAGCCTCAGATCGTGACCGGCCTGCACGTCGACGCTCGCGCCGCTCACACTCGTGCTGCGGGCCTGCTGATCGGCGGCCGAATTCAGTTGCACGTCGTGGCTGGCCAGCAAGGTGACCGCGCCATCGGAGCTGACCTGGCCGCCCTGCATCGCGATGTCCTGCGCCTGCACCTGCAGACTGCCGCCCTGAGTGCTGAGCTGGCCGCTATTGCTGAGCGTGCCGTCGGCGTGCAAATTCATCGTGGTGGCGGCCAGCACCGCCCCCTTGCCGGTGACGCTGCTCTGTCCGGCGAGGTAGACCACCGGCACCAGCACATCCTGGCCGCCGATATGCTGGGTCACCAGCCATACCATGTCTTGTGTGAGTTTGGACATCTGCTCGGCCGACAGCGCGATGCCGGGGGTCAGCTGCAGCTGCTGTGCCGCACGTACCCCGTTGTCCATCAAGCCCTGGTATTGCTCGCTGGCGGACTGGTAGCCGGCGAGAAAGCGCTGCCCGGTCAGGCTGCTTACGCTCTGGCTGATCAGGTGCTGTTCGTAGTAGCCGTCGCCCAGTCGCTTCTCGGTCGTGTTCGGGTCGTAGCCGATGCGCGAGAGCAGGTAATCGGAGGAGATGAACGGCTGGTACTGGGTGAAACGCGGGTCGGTTTCGACCAGGTAGTGCAGGCCGGGGGTGGCTGGGGTGGTGAACAGGCCGCCGCTGGGCAGACTGTAATTGCTCGCGACCGGGTTGGCGGCCCGCGCGCTGCCCGCTTGCAGTACGATGCCGGCCTGCGCGGCGCTTGTGCCGCTGCCGGCCGCAGCGGATGCGCCGACCGTCGGCACCGCGTAGCCGCTGCGGACGGCCTGTGGCGCGCTGCCGTCGGCGCTGGCCTGGGTGGTGGCGACGGTGGTGGCGACGGTGGCGGCGGTGGCCGGGTTTATCGTGGTGTTGGCGAGGGTCGGCGCACTCAGGGTCAAGGCTTTGCCGGCCGAGACGGTCGCGTCCAGGCTGCCGATCTGCACGGTGCTGCTTTGGGTGTGGCTCTCGGAATGGTCCCAATAGTTGTTGCCTATCGTGCTGACCGTCGTCTGGTTCAGGCTTTGGCCGATATTCTGAATCTGCTGCGTGCCGACGACCGTGATATTGCCTTGCGCCGCGATGGCGCTGTAGCGGTTGACCACGGTTTGGGCGTTGAAATTCAGATCGCCGCCGACCCACCATTTGGCGCCGTTGGCGGTGCCGCTGGCGTGATCCGTCGTGACCTGGGTGGTGGTGGTCCGGCTTTTTTCGCGGTCCTGGGCCAGCGTGTCGCGCCCGCTTACGAGGGCACCGTCGATAGAAACTGAAATGTGACTGCCGCCCGGAGAGAAGGTGGCACTTGGATCACTGGCAATTTGTGCGTTATAGGCAGCAATTTGCTGCGGGTTCCACACCGTTGCCGTGGTCGAGTTGAATGCAGACAGCATGGTCGTGTTCGGGTCGAAGCCTGGCAGGTAGAAATAACTGCTACCGGATCGGCTGAAGTAGTAGTACTGCTGAGTTTGCGAGGTCGGCGCCCCTTCGGTCTGGACGCGAACGGTGATGGCTTTGTTGGCGGTGTCGTCATTGAGTAGTGTGTACGTGACGTTGCCGTAGGTCTGGCTGCTGCCGTTGGCAAAGTCGAGATTGCCCACAAAATTGAAAGAACTACTACAGGTCCAGCGTCCGCCGCCACCACTATTGTGTCCGGTTCCCGGTGCTTCGCCATAACTACACGCACTAGGCAGAGACATCGTCGTCAACGTCTTGCTGCTCGACGTTGTCGTCTGCGTGACCGTGACCGGGTTCGATTCATTGCTCACCGTTCCGGCGTAGACGGTGGCGTTGCCGCCGGCTTCTATCGTGGCGACGGTGTTGCGCACCTCTTGCGTCGGTCGATCGGCCCGACCGATCAGCAGGTTGCCGTCGGCGTTGATCCAGGCGCCATTGCTGTTGACGAGGCGGGTTCCCAGCTGCAGCGACATGTCGGCGCTTGCGACCAGATTCGCTTGCGCGCCATCGTTGAGCAGAGTGTCGCCCTGCAGCGTGACGGTCAGCCCGGCGATCAGGCCGCGATTGCCGATGGCCGGGGCGTTCAGGCTCAGCAGCCGACCGGAGAAGACGCCGCTGGCGCTGTTGTCCAGGCTTTGCGTCAGGGTGGCAGTCAACTGTTCGTCGCCCTGCAAGGTGCCGCTATTGCTCAGGCTTGCGCCCTCCAGCGTCAGTGTGTGGCCGGCCAGCATCTGGCCCGCGTTGACGATGGCTGCCGGGCTGCTTACGGTCAGATCGTGTCCGGCCGTCCACTGCGTGCCGCTGCCTGCGCTGATACCGGCGTCTGAGTGCAGGCTCAGATCGTGCCCGGCCTGCAGCGTGTCGATGTTCGTCACTTGCCGCGCGCTGAGGCTCAGATCGCCTTGCGCGACGATGCGTCCCTGTGTGCTGTCCAGCGTGCGCGCCGTCAGTGCCATGACGCCGGTCGGAACGGGCGCATTGGCATCGGCCGGAACGTTGTTGATCTGCTCGATATCGCCGGCCTGGTTGGCGAGGGTGTCCAGTTGCAGCGTCAGCGCGCGTGCGGCGACGGTGCCGTGGCGATTGTCCAGGTCGGCGGCCAGGGTGAGGTTCAGGCCCGCATCGCTGCTCAGCGTGCCGCCGGCGCTGTTGTCGAGACGCTTGGCGGCGAGGGTGAGGTCGGCGTTGCCGCCGATGCTGCCGCCGCGGTTGTCGATGGCTTGGCGGATGTCGAGGCGGCTGGCGTCGTGCTGCCCGAGTGCGGTGACATGACCCGCGCGGTTGTCTAGGCTGTCGGCGTTCAGCGTCAGCGCGCCGCCCGCCTGGATCCGCCCCTGCTGGTTGGCCAACGCGGCGCTGGCCAGCGTCAGGGCCTGCTGGCTGCCAAGCAGGCCCTGGCTGTTGTCGAGCGTGCCGCTGGTCGCGATAGTCAGCGCGCCGACGCTGGAAAAAACCCCGCCCTGGTTGCCGAGCGAGGCGAGGGTGGCCGTCAGGGTGCTCTGGCTGCCGACCTGGCCCTGGCTGCTGTTGTCGAACGCATTGGCGGTCACGGTCAGCGCCGTGTTGGAGGCGATCACGCCGTGCTGGTTGCCGATGTCGTGACGGCTGCTGACGGTGGTGCTGCCCTGGCTGCCCAGGTCGAGCAGCGAGCCCTGGGTGTTGTCGAGGCTGTCGACGTCGAGCGCGAGGCCGCTGGCCTGGATCAGCCCCTGGCGGTTGCTTAAGCCGCCGCCGGTCAGTGTCAGCGTCTGTTGGCTGCCAAGCAGGCCCTGGCTGTTGTCGAGTGCGCCGCTGGTCGCGATAGTCAGTGCGCCGACGCTGGAAAAAGCTCCGCCCTGGTTGCCGAGCGAGGCGAGGGTGGCCGTCAGGGTGCTTTGGCTGTCGACCTGGCCCTGGCTGCTGTTGTCGAGTGCATTGGCGGTCACGGTCAGCGCCGTGTTGGAGGCGATCACGCCGTGCTGGTTGCCGATGTCGTGACGGCTGCTGACGGTGGTGTTGCCCTGGTGGCTCAGGTCGAGCAACGAGCCCTGGGTGTTGTCGAGGCTGTCGACGTCGAGCGCGAGGCCGCTGGCCTGGATCAGCCCCTGACGGTTGCTCAGCGTGCCGGCGACCAGCGTTAGCGCCTGCTGGCTGCCAAGCAGGCCCTGGCTGTTGTCGAGCGCGCCGCTTGTCGCGAGCGTGAGCGTGCCGGCGCTGGAGAACGTTCCGCTCTGGTTGCCGAGCGAGGCGAGGGTGGCCGCCAGCTCGCCCAGACTGCTGACCTTGCCCTGGCTGCTGTTGTCGAATGCATTGGCAGTCACGGTCAGTGCCGTATTGGAGGCGATCACGCCGTGCTGGTTGCCGATGTCGTGGCGGCTGCTGACGGTGGTACGGCCCTGGCTGCCCAGGTCGAGCAGCGAGCCCTGGGTGTTGTCGAGGCTGTCGACGTCGAGCGCGAGGCCGCTGGCCTGGATCAGTCCCTGCCGATTGCTCACGGTGCCGGCGCTCAGGTTCACGGTCTGGCGGCTGGCCAGCGTGCCCTGGCCGTTGTCCAGGCTGTCGGCGGCCCGGACGTTCAGCGTGTCGAGACTGGTCAGGCTGCCGCTGCGATTGTCGAGCCGGTTCAGTTGCAGCGTGAGCGCGCCATTGCTGTTCAGTCGACCTTGCTGGCTGTTGTCTAGCGTGGCGGCGAGCACGCTGGCCTCGCCGGCGGCGGTCAGGCTGATCGTGCCGCCGCTGTTGTCCAGGGTCGCTGCGCCGAGCCGTACGCTGCGGCCTTGCGTGCTCAGGGTGCCCAGATGGTTGCTGAAGCCGGATTGGGCGCTGATGGTGGTCTGCCCGGCGCCGCTCTGGTTCAGCGTGCCATTGCTGTTGTCGATGTCGCCGGCATTCAGCGTCAACTGGTCGGCGTTCATCGTGCCGTGCGCCGTGCTCAGGCGGCCGCCCGCGTTAGCGTTCAATGCGCCCGCCGCATTCAGCGTTGCCCGGTCGGCAAGGAGGTCGCCCGCGCTGTTCAGCGTCATGCCGCCGCTGCCGCTGACGATATGGCTGTCGGCGGCATCGATGCGGGCGCCGCTGAGGGTGATATCGCCTGCGGCCAGCAGCTGGCCGTGGTGCGCGAGTTCCTGCCTGGCGTCGATCTGCAGCGTTCCGGTCGCGCCAAGCGTGCCGTCGGTCTGTCCGCCCGCAACGAGGGTGCCCGCGCCGGCGATGCTGTCGGCACTCAGGGCGAGCCGTCCTTGCGCGGCGAGGGTTCCATCCATCTGCGCCGTGTGCCCGCTTGTCACGTCGATCGAGCCGGTGGCGGCGGTGACGCCCTGGTGCTGGAGGTTTCCAGCCGCGTGCAGGCTCAGGTCGCCCTGCGCCGCGGTCTGCCCGCCCAGGGTGAGGTCACCCGCGCTGCTCAGTTGCAGCGAGCCTTGCGTCGCCTGGATCTGGCCGCGACTATTGACGCCGACGCCGGCTTCGGTGCCGATCAGCTTGATTGCGCCGGCGTACATGCCGCCCAGTTGCGAGACGTCGAGCGCGAGTGTCGGCGCGGGCGACGTGGCGCCCGCGCCGGCGAGCGGGGTCGCGGCCAGCGTGGCGGCGTCGACCTGGTTGCGGCCGAGCACGGCGGTCAGAGTCGTGGCGTAGAGCCCGGCATTGAGTTGCAAGGCGCGGGCAATGATGCTGAAGCTGTCGGCGCCGCGCGCGTCCAGGCCGGCGCCGCTTACGGAGACGGTGCCGTCGTTGACCTGGTAGCCGGTCAGGCTGCCGCCATCGACGACGGGGGTGCCGGTCGTGAGGGTGGCTTGGCGGGTGTTGATAAAGCCGCAGCCGCTGCAACTGATGCCCCAGGGGTTGGCGATGATCACGTCCGCCTTCTGGCCGGCGACTTCGAGGTAGCCCTGCAATTGCGACGGGTTGCGTGCGACCACTTCATTCAGTATCACCCGGGCGCTGCCCTGGGCCAGATTGGCGTTGCCGTTGATATAGCCGCCGAGCCGGGTCTGGGTGATCTGCTGGCTGTTGTTCAGGATGGCGCCGCTCGCGCCGACATTGAACTGCTGGTATTGGTTGTGCGACACCCCGGCGGCCGAGGGGGCGGCGATCTGGACCACGGTCACGCCGTTGGGCGCGCTGTCGAGCGACGGTCGCTTGCCGGCATCGCCATTGGCCAGCGGGATGATGTCGGCGGCGAAGGCCGCCGCGCCGAGACTCAGCAATGTGTAAAAGCTCAGGCAGCGCAGCGCGCCGCGCCATCCGCGGCCGATCGCGGCCGTGCGTGTGGTGCGAGGGCCGCCGTCTTTGCCCTGTGCGGTCGCGTTTTCGGGCACCGCCATCCATTGCTCGCGGTGCCGATTGAAGAGAAGGCGATAGCGTGTCGTGTTCATTGGGGCTTACCGGTGGCGGGTCAGAACGTCATGGACGCGCGAAAGTGGGTGATCGAGGGGCGGGGCCAGGAGGCGGGCTGATGGATGCCCTGTTCATGCACGAGTTCCAGTTCGAGTCCGGAGGTCAGCGCGATGCGCACCCCGGCGGCCCAGCCGGACAGCGTGTGCGCGTCGTTGGCGGCGCTCTGATCCGAAACTTGACCGGCGTCGAGGCCGACGAAAGGTTGCAGGCTGTCGCCGCGCGCCGTCGGCGGCATTAGCCAGCTCGCTTCGTTGCGCAGGTAGTAGCCGCTCTGGCCGACCAGGCTCGCCCCGTCGAAACCGCGCACCGTGTAGCGGCTGCCGATGCTGAACTGTTCCGAACCGGGCAGCAGGTCGCGCGTGTATTGCCCGCGCAGCTCGCTGCTCCATTGCCCTTTGTGCGCGCCGAGCGCGAACGGCGTCGATAGCGTCAGTCGCGCGGTGTAGACCTTCTCGCGGGCGGTCGGTCCGCCCTGCGCCTCTTGCGAATTCGACATCGCTCCCCAGCCGCCGAGGCCGCGGATGTAGCCGATGGCGCCCTCCAGCGTCCAGCTCGCCACGTAACGACGCTGCGACAGTTCCATCCCCAGCAGGGTCAGGTCGCTGCGCTGCTGCACGATTTCGGTGTCTTCCAGATAGCTGCGCGACGATTTGCGCGTCAGTTGCACGGCCAGCTCGGTCTTGCTGCTCTGGTCGCGCTGCAACAGGCGCGACAGCGACAGCAGGATGTTGCTGCTATGGCCGGGGGCGGAATAGGTCTGGTTGGTGCCGGCCACCGCTTGAACGTAGGCCGATTCGCTATAGCTGAGCATGCCCGTCCAGTTGCCATAGGGCAGCAGCCACGACATGCTGTTGCTGCGCGAGCGCGGGGCGCTCGGTTGTGCGATGTCCTGGCTCCATGACAGCGACAGCACGTCGTTGACGCCGATGACATTGTCGCGATTGAGGGTGGCGCTGCCTTGTTGCTTGCCGGTCGAATTCTGCCCCGAGTCGTCCCAGCTCAGGCTTGCGTTCCACGGCTTGTCGCGGGTCAGGTCGACCACGATGTCCGACTCGCCGGCGTTCGCGCTCGGCACGATTTCCATCGTCGCGTGTTGCGAGCGTGCGCGGGCCAGTTGCTCCAGCCCCTGTTCCAGGTCGCGCACATTGAGGATGGCGTTGCTGTCCAGCGGAAAGGCGGCCGTCAGCGATGCGTCGCTGCCGCCGTTTTTAAGGTGCAGGCGTCCGACGCGTCCAGCCACGACGTCCAGTTGCAATACGCCCGACTTGAGGTTTTGCTCGGGCAGATAGACGCGACTGGTCACGAAGCCGCGGGCGATCAGATCGTCGGTCAGGCGGGCGACCAGCGCCTGAATGCGCGTGGTGCCCAGGCACTGGCCTTCTTCGCTGCGGACGAGTGCGTGCAGGCGCGACTGCCAGGCGGCGGGGGCATCCTGCAGTTCGATGTGGTGGATGGCGAAGCACAGCTCATTGGCCGGCGCAGCCGCGGTCGGCGCCTGCGACAGCGGGCGCGGCAGGGTGATGTCGGGACGCTTGAGCAGTTCCTGGCGTTGCCATTCGAGCTGCTGTTGCTGGTCGCGCAGGATCTGGTCCGCGGTCTGTGCCGCACTGGCAGGGCGGCTGCAGATCAGTCCGGCGCAGGCGGCGGCGAGCAGCAGTCGGGATGGGGCGGCGTCGTCATATATTAACGAATATTTCGAAAACGACAGAGTATATTAACAATTGTAAATTAGTTAAACGGTATATTTACTAACAAATCGTGTGATTTGGGCATTAAATATTTAAAATGAATTGCACCGGCGTAGTGCATGGGGCGCTGTGAGGCTTGCGGGGCTTGGTTCGGTGATGATGGCTTCGTAAACAGTAATGCAGAAAAATCCACGAACAAATGATGTTAAAATTTGATGCAGGTCAAATATAGTGCCGGTAAAAATATCGGATTTACCTTGAAATCCGGATTTGTCTGAATCGAATCGACGACGGAGCCGCGCGAAGCAGGCGGGCGGCCGGGCCGGGATGGCGGCCATTTGCGCCGCCGGGAGGGCGTCCCGGCGGCGGGAGGCTTACAGGCGGGCGAGCGGGTTGGGGGTGGGGTCGCCGATCTTGATCAGCGTGTTGCGGTCGGTGTGGTGAAAGGGTTCGTTCTGGCCGCGGATCATCAGCACGGTGTCTTCGTCATAGCTCCAGCCGCCGGCGGGGTCGATGCTGACGCGGATGCTGAATTCGACGGTCTGGAATGCGCTGTCGAGGAAGGGGTTCGCGCAGATGCCGCTGGTTTCGCTGCCGCGCGTGGCGCGCAGCTCGAAGGCGCGGGCGTCGGCGGCGGCCGTGCCGGTTGCCAGCACGGTCATGCCGCGCGGGATGGTCAGGGTGTGGATCACCGTGCCGGTGGCGGGTTCCCACAGCCAGTAGCCGACCTGTTCGTGGTAGGTCTTGACCTGCTCGGGTTTGACGATGTGGGTGTGGTAGCGCAGCCCGTACAGCAATTGCGGCCCGTTGGTCTGAGGGTCTATCGGTTGCAGCTCCATGCGTTCGACAAAGGCCTGTTTCTTGGGGCCTTCTTCCTTGGGTTTGACGTCGAGGCCGCGCGCGCCTTGCCAGATGCCGGCCATGCCGGTCAGCGGGCCGAGGTTTTCCAGGGTGCGCACGTCGAAGTCGCGGGGCTCTGCGTAGATGTTTTGGGTACTGTCGGTCATTGCGGGTTTCCGTCGAGGTCAGGCGCTTGTTCAGTGCGGCGCGGCATTGCTGTCGGCCGCGACGGACGGGTAGGGCGCCGTCAGGTAGGTAAAGAAATCATGGTCGTCGTTCAGCACATGCTTGGCGACGAGGTCGTGCGCGAAAAACCGGGACAGGATGTGACTGCCCAGGGTTCCGCCGCGAAATCGTTGCAACTGCTCGGTCGCGCCGTGAGCGAGCGCCTTGTGCAAGGCGACGTAGGTCTCGATCAGCGGGTGCTTGACCGCGAGCAGCAGGGATTCTTCTTCCTGGAAATGGCGCAGGACATGGTGCAGCAGGTGTTCGGCGCGCTCGGCGATATCGTGGGCGCTGTCCCCGTTGCGGATCGCGTCGAGCAGGATGTTGCTGTCGTCGAAGAGTGCGCGGTGCTGGGCGTCCAGCGACGGGTTCCCGGTCGCGAAGTGCTCGCTCCACAGCAGTTGGCCGACATCGGCGCGGCGCGGGGCGGTCAGTACCGGGACGCCGCCCGGCACGTGGTCGATTTCGATGCGATTGCGGCCCGCGCGTTTGGCCCGGTACATGGCGGCATCGGCGCGGGCGACCCACTGGTCCCGCGTCTCGGGCGGAGCGAATTCGGCGACGCCGATGCTGGCGGTGACGGGGTCCTGCTCCATGATGCGATGCGAGGCGATGCTCGCGCGCACGCGTTCGGCCAGGACCACCGCTTGCGATAGCGAGGTCTGCGGCATCAGTACGATGAATTCCTCGCCGCCCCAGCGGGTGAGCGAGTCCGACTTGCGCAAGGTCCAGCGGATACAGTCGGCGACCTGCTGCAGTACGCGATCGCCTTCGCCGTGGCCATAGTCGTCGTTGATTTTCTTGAACAGGTCGAGATCGAGCAGCAGGATGGAAATCGGCTGTCCGTAGCGTTGCGACCGCGACAACTCGCTTTCGGCCAGTTCGTCGAACTGGCGGCGGTTCCAGGCGCCGGTCAGTGCATCGGTGCTGGCTTGCTGGTCCAGCGACTCCAGCGTGCGATTGAGCGCCTGTTCTTTTTCCTGCAGGCGGGCGACCAGGTGGTTGAAGCCGCGCAAGAGCTCGCTGACTTCGTCATGCCCCCGCACGGGGATCGCTTCCAGCTCGCGCTTGCCACAGGCCATGTCGCTGATCGCGCGCGAAGCGGCGCTCAGCGGCGACAGCAGGCGCGACATGAAAATGGCGAAGCTGATGACGATGACGATCAGAATGAACAAGCCGCCTTTCAGCGAAAAAAGCTTGAATGCGGCGACCGGGCGCAGGGCTTCGGCTCTCGGCATGTGCGCCGCCACGAACCAGTCGCTGCCGGGGACCGTCGCCAGCGACACGATCTCTTCGACGCCTTCCGGGTTGACCGTGCTGCCTGAACCGCGAAAGCCGTTCATCGCGCGGTCGTAGAAGGGGTTGACGCCGGGTTTGGGGGTTGGCGCCAGGTTCAGCGTGCTGTCGCCGGCAGCGACAAACCGCCGCTCGCGCGGGGAAATCAGCAGCAGCCCGCCGCTGGCGCCGAGGCGGGTGTGCTGCAAGGTGTCGACAAAGCCGGGGGTGTCGAGGCGGATGAGGCCGCTGAGCAGGGCGACGGGTGTGCCCATCCTGTCGCGCAGCGCGAGAGTCAGCGGCACGACACCGACCCCGTCGCTGCCGCGAGTGGCCGGGCCGAGTACGGCGTCGCGGTCGGATGCGGCCAGCCGTAGATCGGTGCCCGCGCCCAGGCGAAGGGGGTGGGTGAGCGCAGGCCAGGCCGCTAGCACCCGATGATTGAGCGGCGAGATCAGGCGAAGCTGGGCAAAGGCGGCGCTCGATTGTTGCCGTTCGCGCAGCCACGCGTTCAGGACGGTCGGGTCGGTTTCGCCGGCCGGCCAGTCGCGCGCCCACAGGGCGAGCAGGTTTCGGCGTTCATTGATGCCGGAAGCGATGCCCTGGGCGACGTAGTTGGCGATGGTCGTTTCTTGCGATGTGACGAGGTCGACGACCTGGTCGCGAAAAAAGGGAATGCCGATGAACAGCCGCCCGGCCAGGGCGGCTAGCAGCAGCCCGGCGCCGAGCGTCATGAATTTGAATTTGATGCTGTGAAAATTCGGCATGACCCATTATTCACGATTCGGGTGAGCTAGGGCAAATGCGGTTCGGTTTATGCCGCAGGCCGGGTTCGGACTGCCGCATCCCTGCGACGACAGGCTGCGTGCACCGGCTCAGGGTTTCAATGCGACGACTTGCAGCACGGCCGCCGTGCCGGTGTGCAGGCTGCCTTCGATCACAGGACGGGTGACTTCGGCGAAGTGCAACAGATCCAGTCCGTCCAGTTCGGCGCGTATCGTCGCCGGCTCCAGCAGCAGCGCGCCGTCTTTCGGGCCGCCGGTGCCGTGCGCGAGTTGGCGCGGCGTATACCCTTCCATGATGAATACGCCGCCGCACTCCAGCCCGGCGACCACCTGGCCGAGCACCTCGCGCCGCAACGCGGGGGGCAGGTGGCAGAAGATGCTTACGATGCCTTGCCACTGCCCGGCGGCGATGCGGTAGTCGGCCAGGTCGGTCTGCAGGGTGGCGACGGTCACGCCGCGGCGCGCGGCCAGTGCGTGTATCTTGCGGATGCCGGCCTGCGCCGCTTCCAGCGCCGTCACGCGATGGCCAAGCCGGGCGAGGAAGACCGCGTTGCGTCCTTCTCCTTCGCCCAGGCTGAGGACGGTAGCCGCAGAGCCGAGGTGGGGCGCCTGCTCGCGCAGAAAATCGTTGGCCTCGGTGCCGTAGACATAGTCTTCGCGATCGAAGCGGGCGTGCCAGAACGGTGCGGCGCCGCTCGACTCCGGGCTGTCTTTTTCCATGAGCTCTCCTGCTTTGCCGGCGTGTATCCGCCTCACGCCGATCATGCCTGTGCGCCTGCCATTTGCCAATGCCGCGCTTTGCCGACGACACGGTGTCAATGGGGCGGACGGGCTTGCGGTTTGGCCCGCGTTCTGACAATATATGAACATATATTATATTAATTGATTTATTAAAGGCGTAAACGCCGGCGAGGAGTTTTGCATGGCCGAGGTCAACAAACTGATTATCGTGGGCGGGGTCGCCGGCGGCGCGTCGGCCGCGGCTCGCGCGCGCCGTCTGAACGACAGCGCCGAAATCATCGTTTTCGAGAGGGGAGCGTACGTTTCGTTCGCCAATTGCGGTTTGCCCTATCATCTCGGCGGCGAGATCGAACAGCGCGCATCCCTGTTATTGCATACGCCTGAGTCCTTGAGCGCGCGCTTCGGCCTGGATGTGAGAGTCGACTGCGAGGTGCTGTCCATCGACCGCGCCGCCAGGACCGTGCGCGTACTGGACCGCCGCCGCGGCTTGCGCTACGACGAGAGTTACGATGCCCTGATCCTGTCGCCGGGCGCCGAGCCCTTGCGTCCCCCCCTGCCGGGCCTGGATCTGGAGCGGGTGATGACCTTGCGCTCGCTGCAGGATCTCGATCGTCTGCTGATGGCACTGACGCCTGACGTTCGGCATGTGACGGTGGTGGGGGGCGGTTTCATCGGTCTGGAAACGGTCGAGGCGCTGCGCCGTCGCGGTCTCGCGGCCTGCCTGGTGGAGCGCAACGACCAGGTGCTGATGCCGCTGGATGCCGAGATGGCGGTGCCGCTGGCCTTGCAATTGCGGCAGAACGGGGTCGAGCTCGTGCTCGGCGACAGCGTGAGCCGTGTCGAGGAGGGTCCGCGCCTGGGCGTACGACTCGAGTCGGGGCGCTGCGTCGAGACCGACCTGGTGATTCTCGCCATCGGCGTGAAGCCGGAAAGCCGGCTTGCACAAGCGGCCGGCCTCGAAACCGGAATCGGCGGCGGTATCCGGGTAGACGAGCAGCAACGTACGTCGGACCCGGCGATTTTCGCGGTCGGGGATGCGGTGGAAGTCCGGCATGCCGTCGATGGCCGGCCGGTGCTGCTGCCGCTGGCGGGGCCGGCCAACCGGCAGGGACGTCTCGCGGCCGATGCGGTCTTCGGCCGCTCGTCGCGCTATCGCGGCAGCCAGGGCAGCGCGGTCTGCAGGGTGTTTGCCTTGACCGCGGCGAGCACCGGGCTCAACGAAAAGAACCTGCTTGCGGCTGGGGTGCCGTACCGCAAGCTGTATCTGCACGGCAACGATCATGCAGCTTACTTTCCCGGGGCGACGCCTGTCAGTCTCAAGCTGTTGTTCGAACCGGAGAGCGGGCGTGTGCTCGGAGCGCAGGCGGTCGGAGAGAAAGGCGTGGACAAGCGCATCGATGTCCTGGCCGTCGCCTTGCAGGCGGGAATGACGGTGGACGATCTGGCCGAGATGGAGCTGTGCTACGCTCCGCCGTTCGGTTCGGCCAAGGACCCGGTCAATCTGCTGGGCATGGCCGGTCAGAATCTGCAACAGGGGCTGTTGCGTCTGGTGCAGCCGGAGCAGGTGGCGACGCTCGGCGATGTGCAGTTGATCGATGTGCGCGAGCCGGAAGAAGTGGCAGGCGGGATGATCCCCGGCGCGCGCAATCTGCCGCTGTCGAGCTTGCGTGACGGCGATGCGCTGCTCGATCGCGAGCGCCCGGTGGTGGTGTATTGCATGGTGGGGTTGCGCGGGTATATCGCGCAGCGGCAGTTGCAGCAGCGTGGCTTCGACGCGCGCAGTCTGAACGGCGGCTACAAGACCTGGCAGATGTGGATGCAGTCCCGCCACTGATGCCGCAGAAAATCGCCGCCCGGCAGCGGGCGGCGGTCGGGTTATTTGCGCGGACAGCTGCTGATTTTGAAAAGACGGTAAGCCGGGCAGACCCGGAACAAGGCCGTGGCGAGCGGGATGACGCCTATCCAGCCCCAGGGGCCGATCAGGCCGCCGAGGGTGGCGGCGATCAGGGCCGCGCCGACGACGAAACGGAGGATTCGGTCGATACCACCGACATTTGCTTGCATTTTGCTCTCCTGTTGCGGGTTCAGGGTTATGGGTGAGGCGTGAAATAGTCGACCGGAATCCTGAGGTAGGCGATCCCGTTGCCGGCCGCGGGCGGCATGGCGCCCGCCCGGATATTGATCTGTATCGCCGCCAGCATCAGTGCCGGGAGCGCGAGCGTCGCATCGCGCCGATGGCGTTCGGCGATGAAGGCCTGCTCGTCGATGCCGTCATGGACGTGGACATTGTCGCGCCGCTGTGCGGCGACGGTGCTGCGCCAGGCCGGCGGGCGTCCTGCGGGCGGGTAGTCGTGGCAGTGGTAAAGCCCGGTCGTGTCCGGCAGCGACAGCAGGCGGCGGATCGAGCTGTATAGTTGCCCGGCGTCGCCACCGGGAAAGTCGCAGCGCGCGGTGCCGACGTCCGGCATGAACAGGGTGTCGCCGACGAAGACGGCGTCACCGATGCGGTAGGCGATGTCGGCCGGCGTATGGCCGGGCACGGCCAGTGCCGTGGCCTCCAGCGTGCCGATGCGGAAGGGTTCGTCGTCGGCGAACAGGCGGTCGAACTGGGATCCGTCGACCGCGAAGTCGGCCTCGAGCTGGTAGATGTCCTTGAAGTGCCGCTGCACCTCGGCTATGCGTGCTCCGACCGCGATGCGGCCTCCGGTCTGCTGCTTGAGCCATTGCGCGTCCGACAGATGGTCGGCATGGGCATGCGTCTCCAGTATCCAGTCGACCTGCAGCTTCTCCGCGTGGACAAAGCGCAGCAGGCGGGTCGCCGAGTCGTGGCGGGTGGTGGCCGGCGCGGGGTCGAAGTCGAGCACCGGGTCGATGATGGCGGCGTGCCCACCCGGGCGGTCGTAGACGATATGGGTGATGGTCGCGGTGACCGGGTCGTAGAGGCTGTGGATGCGAGGGCTCATCGTGCTGTGCTCCGGCAGGGTATTTCATTCACTATATTGATATACATATTGTTTGTAAATATAATGTTTACACCGAAGCGTGCAAGGCAGCCGCCTCGAAGGTCGCGCGCATCCGGCGCCCGGCAAAATGGAGGCGAGGCATGTTGACTATCTTGATTCTGGGGTTCGCCGTCGGGGGCATTCTGGGGCTGACCGGCGCCGGCGGGGGCATCCTGGCGACCCCCGCGTTGATGGCCGGTCTCGGCTGGAGCGTGCAACATGCCGCGCCGGTCGCATTGCTCGCGGTCTGTGCGGGGGCGAGCGTCGGGGTGGCCGAGGGTTTTTACCGCCATCAGGTGCGTTATCGCGCCGCCACCCTGATGGCGCTGGCCGGGCTGCCATTCAGCGCGCTCGGCATCCGTCTCGCGCGGCATGTTCCGGTGCCGGCCCTGAGCGCGGTGTTCGCGCTGGTGATGCTGTGGGTCGCGTCCCGCGGCCTGGCCCGGAACGGGCGCGAGCAGGCTCCCCCCTGCCGGCACGATCCCGCGACGGGCCGTTTGCGCTGGAATGCGACCACGGCGCTTTCCATTGCGGCCATCGGGGCCGCTAGCGGCATTCTGACCGGCCTGCTTGGCGTGGGTGGCGGTTTCGTCATTGTTCCTGCCTTGCGCCGGCTGACCGATCTGGGCATGCACGCGATCGTCGCCACCTCCTTGCTGGTGATCACTCTGGTCGGCGGCGGCAGTGTCGTGGTCGCCGTTCTCGGCGGCGCGCATTTCCCTGTGCGCGAAGCCACGGGCTTTGTTGCGGCGGCGGTCGCCGGCATGGCCGGCGGGCGCGTGCTGATCCATCGTCTGGATGCGCGCCAGATCCAGACCGGCTTTGCCTGCGTCGTGGCCGCGGTCGCCGTCGGCATGCTGCTCAAACTTGCCCTGTCCTGATTCCTGTCGTTCCCGGTACGGTTCTTGCACTGAGGAGGCCGGGCGCGAACCGCCCACCTTAAGCCCCCACCGCCACAAGCGCTTGGGACCGATGTGCCTTTTCGACCGGAAAAGTCTTATGAAATATGATTCTGCCTGCCTGCCGTGGTTGGCGGGAATCGGCGCGGCTCTGTTGTGGGCCGGCAACTTTGTTGTCGGCAAGTCGCTGCGCACCGATATTCCGCCCTGTTCTCTGGCTCTGCTGCGCTGGAGCCTCGCCTTTCTCTGTTTGACCCCTTTCGTCGTGCCCGGCTTGCGCCGCCATTTCGCCCCGATCTGGCGCGTGCGCGGCACCGTGCTGGTGCTCGCGCTCAGTGGCATCAGCCTGTCCAATACCCTGGTCTATATCGGCCTCGGCCACACGCGCGCCGCCAACGCGGTGGTGTTGAATGCGGCCATGCCGGCTTTCGTCTTTCTGTTGTCCGTATTGAGCGGGCGGGGACGCGCGCATGCCGGCGCGGCGCTCGGCATGCTGGTGTCGCTGCTTGGCATGGGGCTGCTGGTGGCTCAAGGCGGCGGGCTCGGCGGCGCGGGCGGCGGGGATGCCTGGGTCGCGGCCGGCCTGTTCTGCTGGGCGATTTACACCCTGGTGCAGCAGGGCTTGCCGCCGGGGCTGGACAAGCTGACCCTGTTGTGGATATTGACCGGAGTCGGCTGCCTGCCGCTGCTGCCGTTTGCCGCTGCCGAGCACGCGTCGTGGCCGGCGCCCGGTGCCGGGCTCGCTTACGGCGTCGCGTATCTGGCGCTCGGCCCGTCTCTGTTCGCCATGCTGTTGTACAACCTGGCGATTCGTCGGCTCGGCGCCCTGCGTGCCGGACAATTCATCAATCTGGTGCCGGTGTTCGGCACCCTCTTGTCGGTGCTTTGCCTGGGCGAACATGTCGGCCCGGTCGGGCTGCTTGCGCTGGTCGTGGTGTCGTGCGGACTCGCACTGGGGAGTGCCGACATGGGGCGCCTGCGCCGCCGGCGCGGGACACCCCCGGTCGTGCAGCAGCTTACAGCTTGATCAGCGTGGTTTTCAGCTCGGTGTACTTGTCCAGCGCGTGCAGCGACTTGTCGCGGCCATTGCCGGATTGCTTGAAGCCGCCGAAGGGCAGGTTCATGTCGCCGCCTTCGTCGTAGCAATTGACCCAGACCGTTCCGGCGCGCAGGCGCCGCGAGACGCGGTGCGCGGTGGACAGGTCGGCCGTCCAGACGGCCGCCGCCAGGCCATAGTCGCTGTCGTTGGCAATCGCGATCGCCTGTTCCACGTCGCTGAAGGTGATCAGCGACAGCACCGGGCCGAAGATTTCCTCGCGACATAGCGCCAGATCGGGGGTGGGGCAGTCGAAAATCGTCGGCTCGATGAACAGTCCGCCGCTTTCCCTGCGCACCGGCTGGCCGCCGCACAGCAATTTGGCGCCGCTGCGGCGGCCCTGATCGATATGGGCGAGAACCTTGTCGAATTGCAGTGTGTCGACGATGGCCCCCATCGTGCTGTCCGGATCGAGCGGGTCTCCGGGCAGCCAGTGCCGGGCCGCGGCGAGCAGGGCGGCGATGAAGGGCGCGCGGATGGATTCTTGCACCAGCACGCGCGAACCGGCGGTGCACATTTCTCCCATATTGAAGAAGATCGCCGCCGCCGCGCCGCGCGCCGCCGCCTCGATATCGGGGCAGTCGGCCAGGACGATATTGGGCGACTTGCCGCCGAGCTCCAGCCATACCCGTTTGAGGTTGGACTCGGCGGCGCAGGCGGCGATGCGTTTGCCGACCGCGGTCGAGCCGGTGAAGGCCAGGCAGTCGACGTCGGGGTGCAGGGCCAGTTGCTGCCCGACGTCGCCGGCGCCGGGAAGGACCTGGAATATGCCGGCAGGAATACCGGCTTCGTGCGCGAGGCCGGCCACGCGGATGGCGGTCAACGGCGATTTCTCGGACGGTTTGACAATGACGGCGTTGCCGGCGGCCAGTGCCGGGCCGAATTTCCAGCTCGCCATCAGCAGCGGAAAATTCCACGGGACCACGGCGGCGACCACGCCTATCGGTTCGCGGCTGACCAGTCCGACCAGTTTGGGGTCGACCGGGGCCAGTTCGCCGCCGGTCTTGTCTATCGCTTCGGCGAACCATTCGACGCAGTAGGCGGCACCGGGGATGTCGACGCTCAGCGAATCGGCGATCGGCTTGCCCATATCCAGCGTTTCCAGCAGGGCCAGTTCGTCGGCGTTGTCGCGGATCAGCGCGGCGAAACGTTTGAGAATGCCGCCGCGCGCGCGGGGGGACAGCCCCGACCACACGCCGGCGTCGAACGCGCGCCGCGCCGCGGCAACTGCGGCGTCGACATCGGAGGGCGCGCTCCAGCTGACGCGCGCGAGCTTGACGCCGCGCGCCGGGTCGATGCAGTCGAAACAGCGGCCATCGGCGGCATCGACGTAGGCGCCGTCGATAAACGCGCGGCTTTCGATCTTCAGCTCGGCGGCCTGGGCAATCCACTCGGCATGGGATCTATCCATAACGGCATTCTCCTGGGTCAGATTTCGGATTTCAGAACGTAGGCGGCGAACTGGCGCTCACCATCTCGCAAGGCACCGTTCCCGTGTTGCGGAAACGGTGCGGCAATTTGCTATCGAAATAGTAGGCATCGCCTGGACCAAGCAGGCGGCTTTCATTGTTGACGGTGATCTCGATCTCGCCCGCGATCACCACGCCCCCTTCCTGGCCGTCGTGTATCAGCATGTCGGGCCCGGTATCGGCTCCGGGTTGATAGGTTTCGCGCAGGATGGCGATATCGCGTCGTTCGTGTGCGGTCCCTACAAGCAAGAGCTGTACCCCGTCGCGGCCCAGGTCGGGGAGCTCGGCGGCGTGATAGAACGCCCGCGGCGGCATCGGTTCGATGTCGAAGGTGAAAAACTCGGCCAGTGTCATCGGCAGCCCTTCCAGAACCTTCTTCAGGGAACTGATGGACGGACTGACCCGGTTCTGCTCGATCAGCGAGATCGTGCCATTGGTGACTCCGGCGCGCTTGGCCAGTTCGCGCTGCGACAGGCCGAAGCGGTTGCGTACGGCGCGCAGGCGTGCACCGACATCGACGGACGGCGATTCGGGGCCCGGCTTGTTAATAATTTTAGACGTCATCTGTGTCATCGTGTAAGTCGAACGGTAAGCGGCGTGCTGCGTTGCAAAAACGATTTACCTTTGCAACATCGGCATTTTATAGTCAATATCAAAATGAGGTGGCAAGCGGATTGTGAATTTTTTTAAACAAGCCGCTGGCGGAGAGCCTGAATCATAATTCGAGGAGACAACTATGCTGATAGGGGTACCGAAGGAGATTAAAAATCACGAATATCGCGTCGGGTTGACCCCGGCCGCCGTGCGCGAGTTGATCGCCCATGGGCACAAGGTCATGGTGCAAAGCCAGGCCGGTCTCGCTATCGGCTTTGCCGACGAACACTATCTGCAAGCGGGCGCCGTTCTCGCCTCCTCTGCCGAAGAGGTCTTCGCTCACACCGACATGATTGTCAAAGTCAAGGAACCGCAGCCGGTGGAATGCCGTTTGCTTAGACCCGGACAAGTGTTGTTCACCTATCTGCACCTGGCGCCCGATCCCGAGCAGACGGCTCTGTTGCTTCAATCCGATGCTGTCGCGATTGCCTACGAAACGGTGACGGACGAGCGCGGCGGCTTGCCCCTGCTGGCGCCGATGTCGGAAGTGGCCGGACGGATGGCGATTCAGGCCGGTGCGCACGCGCTCGAAAAAGCGCAGGGCGGGCGCGGCGTTCTGCTCGGCGGCGTGCCGGGCGTGCCGCCGGGCAGGGTGGTCGTGATCGGTGGCGGGGTCGTCGGGTTGAACGCCGCGCGCGTGGCGCTTGGCATGGGGGCCGATGTCACCCTTCTCGACAAGTCGCTGCCGCGGCTGAAGGAAATCGATCTTGTGTTTCGCGGCCAGATCAAAACGCTGGTGTCCAATGCCGCCAATATCGACGAGATCATACGCGATGCGGATCTGGTGGTCGGCGCCGTGCTGGTGCCGGGAGCGGCGGCGCCGAAGCTGGTGACACGCGCGATGCTCAAGCATATGAAGGCCGGCGCGGTGCTGGTCGATGTCGCGATCGATCAGGGCGGGTGTTTCGAGACCAGCCATGCGACGACGCATCAGGATCCGACCTATGTCGTCGACGGCGTCGTGCACTACTGTGTCGCCAATATGCCCGGTGGAGTGGCGCGCACCTCGACGCTGGCATTGAACAACGCGACCCTGCCATACACGCTGGAGCTGGCCGACAAGGGCTGGAGCGTCGCGCTGCTGGAGAATATCCATCTTCGGCATGGCCTGAATATCTGTCGCGGCAATGTGACGTATGCCGCCGTGGCGCGCGAGCTCGGGTATCCGGTGGTCGATGTGCTGGATACGATCAAATCTTCATCTTGAGACGAGGTTTTCATGGAGCAAGTGGTCATCGGTATTCCTTGTGACATCAAGTTGATCGGGGCTCATCCCTATCATGCGGCGGGTGATAAATATATCGATGCCGCCCGTGGCGGGGCCGGTGGCTCGGTGCTGCTGATTCCCGCCCTCGGCGATGCGTCGCTGGCACCCGAACTGCTCGATATGTTCGACGGAATCCTGTTGACGGGCTCGCTGTCGAATGTCGAACCTCGGCATTACGGCGGCGATCCGTCGCGCCCCGGCACGCTGCACGACCCGGAACGCGACCGCACCACGCTGCCGCTGGTGCGGCACGTACTGGCCGCCGGCATTCCTTTGCTGGGCATCTGCCGCGGCTTGCAGGAGATCAACGTTGCGCTGGGCGGCGAGTTGTATCAGCACGTGCACGAAGCGCCGGGCATGAACGACCACCGCGAGCCGGCATCCACCGAGCTGGAAACGCTGTACGGCCCCAGCCACACGGTACGCTTCTGCCCGGAGGGCGCGCTGCAGCGGTGGACGGGCTGTGGATCGGCCATCGTGAATTCGCTGCACCACCAGGGCATCAAGCGCCTCGCCGACGGGCTGAAGGCCGAGGCGACGGCGGAAGACGGCCTGGTGGAAGCGTTCAGCGTCACGGACTCGCCCGCGTTCGCATTCGCAGTGCAATGGCATCCGGAATGGCATTACGCCGACAATCCGGTGTCGATGGCCATCTTGCGTGCTTTCGGCGACGCCTGTCGCGAACGGCAGGCGAGACGCGCGGCATCGGCCCGGTTTGTCGGTGAATGAGGTGACAGACAAAGGATAGTGCGTATGAACAACGAAATGATCGAATGGCTGCGCGAACACCGGATCACCGAAGTGGAATGCATCGTTCCCGACATGACTGGCGTCGCGCGCGGCAAGATCGTCCCGAAGGAAAAATTCGTCAGCGATCCCGAGATGCGTTTGCCGGAAGCGGTGCTGATCCAGACCGTGACCGGCGATTATCCCGACGACAGCCATCTGGACCTCACCGACCCCGATATGGTGCTGCAGCCCGACCCGACCACGCTGCGCTTCGTGCCGTGGGCATCGGATCCCACCGCGCAATTGATTTACGACTGCTATCGTTCCGACGGAACGCCGGTGGATGTCGCGCCGCGCAATGTGCTCAAGCGGGTGCTGTCGCTGTACGATCAGCATGGATGGGATCCGGTGCTCGCGCCGGAGATGGAGTTCTATCTGCTGTCGCCCAATCCCGATCCCGATATTCCGCTTGCCGCGCCTATCGGGCGCACCGGCCGCGCCGAGTTCGGGCGTCGTTCGTATTCTATCGATGCCGTCAACGAATTCGACCCCTTGTTCGAGGATATCTACGATTATTGCCATGCGCAGAACCTCGAAGTGGACACGCTGATTCATGAAATCGGCACCGCACAGATGGAAATCAATTTCCTGCATGGCAATGCGCTTGACCTGGCCGACCAGGTTTTTCTGTTCAAGCGTACCGTTCGCGAAGCGGCTTTCCGTCACAATATGTATGCCACATTCATGGCCAAGCCGATGGAAAATGAACCCGGCAGCGCCATGCACATGCATCAGAGCGTGGTCGAACGCAGCAGTGGCCGCAATATTTTCAGCAACGAGGACGGAAGCCCTTCCGATCACTTCTTCCACTATATCGGCGGTCTGCAGCGCTATCTGCCGTTTGCGATGCCGATGTTCGCGCCCTATGTGAACTCCTTCCGCCGCTTGTCGCGCTATACCGCGGCGCCGACCAATGTGCAGTGGGGCTATGACAATCGCACGGTTGCCTTCCGCGTGCCGCACTCCAGCGCGCAGGCGCGGCGCGTGGAAAACCGGGTGCCGGGCGTCGATGCGAATCCTTATATCGCGATGGCGGCGACGCTGGCCTGCGGTTATCTGGGCATGATCAACAAGATCCGCCCGAGCGAGCCGTGCCAGACCGATGCGTACGAGCTCGAGTTCCAGTTTCCGACCGGATCCGAAGAGGCGCTGATGCGCTTGCGCGAATGTCCCGAGATCGCCGAAGTGCTGGGGCCGCGCTTTGTCCGCCTCTATGTGGCGATGAAAGAGAAAGAATTCTCGGAGTATTTCCGGGTCATCAGCCCGTGGGAACGGAAATTCCTGTTATTGCACGTTTGAAGCCACGAATGGAGGGGTTATGGCTCAAGAGCGCAGCACGCAACAATGGCGCGATATGGATGCCGCGCATCATCTGCATCCGTTTACCGACACCGATTCGCTCAATCGCCACGGTGCACGTGTCATCACGCATGGCGAAGGGATTTATCTGTGGGATTCGGACGGCAACAAGATCACCGACGCGATGGCCGGCCTGTGGTGCGTGAACCTCGGCTATGGACGCAAGGATCTGGCGCTGGTGGCGCAGCAGCAGATGGAGACGCTGGCCTACTACAACACCTTCTTCAAGACCACGCACCCGGCGGTGACCGAGTTGTCGGCACTGCTGTCCGAGATCGCGCCTCCGGGATTCTCGCGCATGTTCTATACCAACTCGGGCTCCGAAGCGGTGGATACGATGATCCGCATGGTGCGCCGCTATTGGGACGTGCAGGGCCAGCCGCAGAAAAAGACCCTGATCGGGCGCTGGAACGGCTATCACGGCTCCACCATAGGCGGCGCGAGCCTGGGTGGCATGGGGTATATGCATGAGCAAGGCGATTTGCCGATTCCCGGTATCGCGCATATCGAACAGCCGTGGTGGTACGGGCTCGGCGGCGATTCGAGCCGCGAGGCCTTCGGCTTGCATGCGGCCGGCTGGCTGGAGCAGAAAATCCTCGAAATCGGGGCGGACAAGGTGGCGGCTTTTGTCGGCGAGCCGATTCAGGGGGCGGGCGGCGTCATCATTCCGCCCGCGAGTTACTGGCCCGAAATCGAGCGCATTTGCCGCAAGTACGATGTGCTGCTGGTGGCGGACGAGGTGATTTGCGGCTTCGGGCGCACCGGGGAATGGTTCGGACATCAGCATTTCGGCTTTCATCCCGACCTGTTTACCACCGCCAAGGGCCTGTCGTCGGGCTATCAACCCATAGGCGCGGTTTTCGTCGGCGATCGCGTGGCCGAGGGGCTCGCCCGGGGCGGCGATTTCAATCACGGTTTCACCTATTCCGGCCACCCGGTGGCGGCGGCCGTGGCGCGCGCGACGGTGCGCGCCTTGCGCGACGACGGCATTGTCGATCGCGTGAAGAACGACGTCGGTCCCTATATGCAGGAGCGCTGGCGCGAGACCTTCGAGGGTTTCGACCATGTCGACGATGTCCGCGGCGTGGGGCTGATCCAGGGCTTTACCCTGGTCCGGAACCGCGACACGCGCGAGTTGTTCCCCGATTTTGGCGATGCCGGGACGCTCTGTCGCGATATCTTCTTCGGGAACAATCTGATCATGCGCGCCTGCGGCGACCATATGGTGGCGTCGCCGCCCCTGGTGGTGACGCGCAAGGAAATCGACCAGATGCTGGGAGTGGCGCAGCGCTGCGTTGAAGAGTTCGAACGCGAAATCGTCCGGCGCGGGATGGTCTGAGTCCGGGGGGGGGGCGGCCCGCCGCGTCCAGCGGTGCGGGCGGCCTCCCGTTTTCAATAAAGTGAATAAACACTTGTCAGTCACTGGTTTTCTTCGCTTGCCTAGGCAGGGTCCGCAGTGGATAATCGTTCTAATTACTTGTGCTCACATACTATCCCTTAATTATGCCTATATTGTGTAAAGGGATGGCGCGGCCGGGTTTCCCGTAGTATGACTTCATTGCGGTCAGTGCGCTGCATGGTGCTGACCGTTCTCAAACTATAAAAAACACAGGATCGGGCGAATGTTTGTCGGAATCGGGTATGTCGTCATTCTTGCGTCGGTATTGGGGGCGTTCGTGGCAGCAGGGGGGCATATCGCGGCCCTGTTGCAACCCCTCGAATTCGTGATGATCGGTGGCGCCGCCGGGGGCGCCTTCGTCGTTTCCAACGGGGGGCCTGCGCTCAAGGCGACGCTGAAGGCGCTGCCGACCGTATTTAAAGGCTCGCCATACAGCAAGGCGTTTTACATGGAGTTGTTTGCCATGTTGTACGAGTTGCTGGCCAAGGTGCGCAAGGAAGGCTTGATGTCGATCGAGTCCGACGTCGACAGTCCCGAATCCAGCCCCGTATTTGCCAAGTATCCGGCCGTGCTGCACGATCATCATGTGGTCGAGTTCATCTGCGACTATCTGCGGCTCATGGTCGGCGGCAATCTCAATGCTTTCGAAATCGAAAACCTGATGGACGTCGAAATCGAGACCCACCATCACGAGGGCGAGATCCCGGTCAGCGCCGTCAAGGCGATGGGGGACGGCATGCCGGCTTTCGGTATCGTGGCGGCGGTCATGGGCGTCGTGCATACGATGGAATCGGTGGGGATCCCGCCGGCCGAACTCGGCATCCTGATCGCGCACGCGCTGGTCGGGACCTTCCTCGGGATTCTGCTGGCTTACGGTTTCGTCGGCCCGCTCGGCACGATTCTCGAACATCGTCTGGCCGACAGTACGCGCGCGTTCCAGACGGTCAAAGTGACCATCCTGGCCAGCTTGAACGGCTATGCGCCGCAAGTGGCGGTGGAGTTCGGCCGCAAGGTGCTGTCCTCGCACGAACGGCCTTCGTTCAAGGAACTGGAAGACCACGTCAAGTCGACGAAGAACAAGTAAGGATCGCGCATGGCTGACGAATCACAACGCCCGATCATCGTCAAACGGATCAAGAAGGGCGGCCATGGCTCGCATGGCGGAGCCTGGAAAATCGCCTATGCCGACTTCGTGACGGCGATGATGGCGTTCTTTCTGTTGATGTGGCTGCTGGGCTCGGTCTCGCAAGGCTCGCTCGACGGGATCGCCGAATACTTCAAGACCCCCCTCAAGATCGCCCTGTCGGGGGGCGAAGGCTCGGGCGCGGCGACCTCGGTGATCAAGGGCGGCGGCACCGACATTACGCGCAGCACGGGGCAGGTCAAGAAAAGCGTGAAGGAAGACCGCGAGAACGAAAAAAAGAAGCTGCTCGAGTTGCAGCAGAAAATCCAGCACACGATCCAGACCAGCACGTTGCTCAAGAGCTATCAGAACCAGTTGCGCCTGGAGATGACGCAGGAAGGCCTGAAGATCCAGATCGTCGACGAGCAGAATCGTCCGATGTTCAACTCGGGCAGTTCGGTGATGATGCCCTATACCAAAGAGTTGTTGCAGGCCCTGGCCAAGGATCTCAACCAGATGCCCAATCACCTCAGCATCTCCGGGCATACGGATGCCACGCCCTATAGCTCGGGTCAAGCCGGTTACAGCAACTGGGAGCTGTCCGCGGATCGCGCGAATGCCGCGCGCCGCGAACTGGTTGCCGGAGGCCTGCTCGAGGACAAGGTCTTGCGCGTGGTCGGACTGGCTGCGGCCAATCCTCTGATCCGCTCCGATGTGTTCGCGGCGGAAAATCGCCGTATTTCCATCGTGGTGCTGAACAAGGACACCGAAGCGACCCTGCTCAACGACGGGGTCAATCCGGGGATGAACCAGGAACCTATCGGCCCGATTTACCCGCCAGCCAAGGGCGGCTGAGTTGACGCGCGGTAGCCGTGTCGCCCGCCATCTGGCTGCGCAAGTGCCGGCGCTGCTCCTTGCCTGGTTCTGGCTGGCCCCTGCGCTCAACCCCGTCGCCTGGGCGCTGACTGCCGGCGCCTTTGCGGGCGGGTTCGCCTTCTGCCTGCGCCTGGGCGTGCGCGCCGCGGCCGCCCAGGCCGCGCTCCCCGCCGTTCTGCTGCTTGCCTTGCGGGCGGGGCTGCCGCCATGGTCGTATCTGGCGGCCTTTATCGTCTGTCTGCTGCTGTTTCGCAACGCCATTGTCGAACAAGTCCCGTTTTATCGTTCGTCCTCGCCGGCACTCGCCGCGCTGAGCGCCTGCCTGCCGCAGGGCGCACGGCTGCTCGAGGCCGGCTGTGCCGACGCACGCCTGGCGCTCGCGCTGGCGGCGCGCCGTCCCGATCTCGATGTCACGGCCCTGGAAAATGCCTGGGGAGCGTATCTGCTGGCGCGGCTGCGCTGGTGTTTGAGCGGGCGGCCACAAAACGTGCATCTGGCATGCAGAAATTTCTGGAAAGAGGATTGGGGATGTTACGATACGGTCTATACCTTTTTGTCCCCGGCTCCGATGGAGCGGGTGTGGAATAAATTCGTCAGCGACGGAGAACCCGAGAGCATGTTGATCAGCAATACGTTCGCCATCCCCGGCGTCGCGCCGCTGTCGCGACAACCGCTGCCCGGACCTCTGCAAGTTGAACTCTTGATCTGGCGGCATCCCCATGGAACTTGCTGACTGGCTGAACTCCATCGCCGAGCGGCGCTGGCCTATTCTTCCCGGTACGATGTCGGAACTGAAGCAGATGGTCGCGCGCAACAGGGATCTGGTCAGCTTTACCGATCTGTCTAACCTGATTTTGTCCGACCCGCTGCTGTTTTTCGACTTGATCCGCTTGCTTGGCCGCTCGGCCGCGCTCAACCGCAACGAGATCATGCCGTCGATCGAGCAGGCGTTGATGCTGGTCGGCCTCGATCCGGTCGTGATGCGCTTCTCGCGACTCGAAGCGCTGGCGCCGGTGCCGGATGCGCTGTCGGCGGCGACGATAGAGGAAATCGGCGTGCTGCTCGGACGCGGCAGGGTGGCGGCCATGATCGTCAAGGACTGGCTGTCGCAGGCGGGCGAGCACAAGGTCGAAGATTGCTACCTTGCTGCGCTGGTGTACAACTTGCCGGCCTGCTTTTATCTGTTTTACCGCAATCACGGCAGTGATCGCCCCTTGTTGCAGGTGGTGGCCGAGAATTTCGAAACCGATTATCCGCGCCTGCTGGAGAGTTTCATCCGCGCGCTCGGCCTTCCCACGGCATTGCTGTCGCTGCTGGCGCCCGGCCCCAGCACTACGCGCAAGCAGTTGCTCAAGCTGGCGGTCGCGACTGCCAACGGCATGGAACAGGGCTGCTGGCGCGGACAGTGGCAGGCGGGGATAGAGGTTGCCTCGCGCCTGATCGGCACGTCTTACGATGAAGCCTATGCGGCCGTGCCCTATGCCGCGCAGCAGGTTGCGAACAATGCCCGGGCCGTAGGCTACACCTTTCCCGCGCGCGAGCTGATCATGCTGCCGGGCGAGTATGTGCGCGTCTCGCTGCACGAGGGAGGGGGGCTGTCCGAACACGCGCAGCTTGAACTCGCGCTGCGCGAGGCCTTGCGCCATCTGGCCAACGACCTGAAATTCGAACGCGTGATGTTCCTGCGCTACGACAGCGATCGTCATGCCTTGAAGTTGCAGTATCAGATCGGCTTGGAACCTGGTCATCCGATGCGCAAGCTGGAGGTCGGGCTTGAGCCCGGTTCTTTCTTCGCCTTGCTGACCAGCAAGCCGCAGAGTTTCCACGCACCGGCGGCCGTGCGCGCGCAACTGGCCGGCAAGTATCGCGATCCGTTCTTCGATAGCATCGGCGAGCGCGAATTCGCGGTGATGTCATTGTTCTCCGCCCATCGTCTCAGCGGGGTGTTCTACGTCGATCATGGCAAGAACGATCTGGCCATCGACGCCAAAACCTATCAACGCTTCAAGGAAATGGTGCTGCGCGCCGCGCATCATCGCTAGAACCATGCAGTCCGAATTCAAACGCATCGAATCCGCGCACAACGACGAGATCAAGCAGTTGGCACGCTTGCTGCAAAATGGCCGCGAGCGCCGGCAGCAGCGGCTGATGGTGCTGGAGGGCATTCATCTGCTCGAAACGGCACGGGCAAGCCATGCGACGTTTGCGGCGCTCTACGTGAATGAACGTGCGCGCGGGAACGCCGAGGTGGAAGCCCTGCTGGACGCTCTTGCCGCGCGCTGCAGGGTGACCGTGCTGGCCGAGGCGCTGTTCGGCAAGGTGTCCGCGCTGAGCAGCGCCCCCGAAATTCTGGCGCTCGTGCAACGGCCCGAGCACGCGGCGGCGGCGGCGAGCGCGTCGCGCCTGCTGCTGGAAAATGTGCAGGACCCGGGGAATCTCGGCACTATCCTGCGCTCGGCGGCCGCGGCCGATGTCCGCGATGTGTATCTGAGCGCGGGCTGCGTCGACGCCTATTCGCCCAAGGTGCTGCGTGCCGGCATGGGCGCGCATTTTGCGCTCAATCTGCGTGAAGACGCGGATCTGGCGGCGGAATTGCTCGCTTTCGACGGGGCACGGCTGGTGACCTCGCTCGAAGGAAGTCAATCGCTGTACCGTCAGGATCTGCGAGGTCCGGTTGCTTTTGTTTTCGGCAACGAGGGCGCCGGCGTCAGCCGCGCCTTGCTGGATCTGGCCGATGTCCGCGTACGGATTCCGATGCCGGGGCAGGCCGAATCCCTGAATGTGGCGATGGCGGCCACCTTGTGCCTGTTCGAGAGGGTACGCCAGCTTTATCCCGACTGATGATGGAGAATTGGGCGATGAGCGTCGCGACCCCCGTGCTGGAGACCGAACGATTGTGGCTGGATGCGGTCGACGACCGTGATCTGCCCGCGATGCTGGCAATCTATTCGGACTGGCGCGTCATGCGCCTGTTCGGCCAGGACCCCTTTGTCGATCTCGAGCATGCGCGCGCCTGCCTGGCGATCCAGCGCAACTTGCAGGAAACCGGCATCGGTTTGTGGTGGGCGCTGCGCCGCGAACGCGGGGGCGAATTGCTCGGAACGCTCAATCTCGACGGTATCAACCGGCAATGGCACAACACGGGTGTTTCGTATCTGCTGGCCGATGCCGAGCGAGGGCAGGGGCTGATGGGCGAGGCGCTGTCCGTCGTTCTCGCCTGGTGCTTCGCCGGCGGACTCGGCTGTCCGATCCGGCGCGTGCAGGCTTTGGTGTTCGCCGAGAATGACGCCTCGCGGCGCGTGCTGGAAAAGCTGGATTTCGAATTCGAAGGTCGGCGCCGCGACCTGATGTACTGGCTCGGACGGTACTGGGATCTGGATGCATTCAGCCTGATCAACCCCTTGCCGCTGCCGTCCTCGTCCTGAAATCGCCGGCAGGGCCTGCCCGCCGGCTGTCCGTTCTCACACGGTGTAGCGCGCGAGGGTGGCGATCTGTTTTTTCGCCAGCTCGGCCAGATGAACCGCGCTGTCTGCCGTCTGCCTGGCGGCGGTGCTCGATTCTTCCGACAAGGCCGCCGTATGCTCGACTTCGCTGGCGATATTGTTGCTGGCTTCGCCCTGCTGCTTGATCGCCGTGGCGATCTCGCTCACGCTGCGCGTCGATGTCGCGGTGTGCTCGCCGATGCGCTTGATCGCGCGGTCGGCGTTGTCGGCTCTTTCCACGCCCGACTCCACCCTTTGCTCGGCCGACTGCATCTGGGTGGTGGCATGGCGCGAGCGGTCCACCATCGCTTCGATGGTGGTGGCGATTTCCTGGGTCGAACTGGCGGTGCGCTCGGCCAGTTTGCGCACTTCGTCGGCGACCACGGCAAAGCCGCGACCGCTCTCGCCGGCACGCGCCGCTTCGATCGCGGCGTTCAGCGCGAGCAGATTGGTCTGGTCGGCGACTTCGCGAATGACCGAAATGACCGCGCTGACCTGGCCGGTATACGCCTCCAGTTCCTGGATGCTGTTCACCGAGGTCTTGATGACGGTCGAAATTTCGCGGATGTCGGCAATTGTCTGGCCTATGATGCGCGATCCCTCGTCCACCAGCTTGGCCGCTTCGACCGAGCCTTCGTGAGTGAGGGTAGCCTGACTCGCGACATGGTTGATGCTGACCGTCATCTGTTCTATGGTCGCAGCCATGCTGGCCGCAGCCTGGCTTTCTTCTTCCGCCGCCGACGACACCTCGACCGCGGTTTGCGACAGCTGCTGCGATTCGGTGGCGACCTCGCGTGCGTTGAGCAGCAGGTCGCCGAGATTGTGCTGCAGACGTTCAAGCAGACTGTTGAAGCTCGACGCGGTCTGGCCGACTTCGTCCTGGCGGCGGATACGCGCGCGCAAAGTGAAATCCAGTGTGCCGCCGACTTTTTCCAGCGTCGACTGGATATCGTCCAGGCTGCGGTGGATGTGGCGATAGGTCCGGAATCCGGTCAGCGCGCTGACGAGGAAGGCGGCGGCCATCAGGATGCCCCCCACGGCCTCGGACCAGTGATAGGCCGCGGTGCCCTGTTCCTGAATGACCTGACCCTGCTGTTTGATGAAGGCAAAGTGGTCGACGATGTCCTTGTGCACGCGCTCGCCTGCCGGGTAGAGCTCGTTCGCGAGGACGGCGCGAGCGGAGGCCGTATCGTTGGCGCGCGACAGGCCGATGACTTTTTCTGCGACCTGGTGATAGGCCGTCACATCGGTCCGCTCGGTCGCCAGCAATTTGCGTGCGGTTTCGTCCAGGATCGCAGCCTGTTCGTAGGCCGCCAATGCGTTGTTGAATCCGGCAAATGCGGTGGCCAGGTCGCTCTCTGCGGCCTGCTTTTCCGCCGGGTCCGTGACCGACAGGTGCCGATAGGCGGCGATGCGCATATTGGCGAGGTTGCCTTTGGCAATGTCGAGCTGCAGGATGGCCGGGATGGCTTTTTGCTGTACGAAGGCCAGGCGGTCCTGGTCCTGTCCTATCTGCCAGCCGCCATAGGTGCCGACCAGCAGCATGGAGAAGAGGGCAATGGTTAAGGTCAATATCAAACGCCGCGAAATGGTCATTTCTACTGTTTCCCTGGGGCGACAGCGGGGGCTGTCGTTGGATGCCTATTTTGGGTAAAAGGATGGTTTGTTGTTCAGTCTGAACATATGTGCTGACTGCATTGCTTTTTTTTATTTGATCGGTGTGATGCCCGCGACATTATTGAAAACGATTCCAGGCCGACGGGGGGTGACCCAAGTCAATTGCGGCGGGATAGCCAGCCAAAAACGACGCCTTCATCCCGTTGCCCCGTCGGCCGCCGGCTCCCGCCCCCATTGCCGTCGTCGCTCGGCAATCGCGTGCAGGCGCGCCGCATCGACAGACTCTGCGATTCTACTCTTATCGGCTTGTTCCATGGCGATGGCGGCGGCATCGACTTCGCGTGCGGCATCGAGCAGGGCGCGCAAGACGTCGAGCTGGGGGCAGGCGCAGTCTTCGTAGCCCAGGCGCCCGCGCGCGTCAGCCAGGCCGACGGCCAGCAATTGCTCGAACCGTTGCGGGCGGCGCAGCGCGTCGCAGTCCTTGAACAGGCGCAGCACGGTGGCGGCACGCATCGCATCCGCCGCATGCAGCTTGCCGTGAAAGCGCACCGCCAGCCGCGCGAGATCGCGGCAGTCGCCCGGAACGCGCAAGCGTTCGCACAGCGCGAGCAGCGGCGCCTCGCCCCGCGCCTCATGGCCGATATGGCGCGGCAGGACGTCGGCCGGGGTCAGTGCCTTGCCCAGATCGTGGCACAGGGCGGCAAACCGCACCGCCAGGGCCTCGCCGCGGCTGGCGGCGTAATCCAGCACCCGCATGCTGTGGTCGCCGCAATCGATCTCTGGGTGGTACTCGGCACGCTGCGGAACGCCGAATAGCGCATCGACTTCGGGCAGGATTTTCGCCATGGCGCCGCAGGCGCGCAGGGTGATGAAAAAGCGGGACGGCGTCTGCTCCTGTAGCGCTTTCGCCATCTCCTGCCATACCCGTTCTGCCACCAGGGCATCGACTTCGCCGCTGGCGACCATGGTCCGCATCAGCGCCTGCGTTTCGGGGGCGACGGTAAAACCGAAGCGGGCGGCAAAGCGGGCCAGCCGCAAGATCCGCACCGGGTCTTCGGCAAAGGCCGGACTGACATGGCGCAGCACGCCGGCCTCGATATCCTCTTGCCCATGGAAGGGATCGATCAGCGTGCCGTCGTCGTCCTCTGCGATCGCGTTGATGGTCAGGTCGCGCCGCGCGAGGTCTTGCTCAAGCGTTACATCGGGAGCGGCGTGAAAATTGAAGCCGCGATACCCGGGCGCGGTCTTGCGTTCGGTGCGGGCCAGCGCGTACTCCTCCCGCGTGCGGGGGTGCAGAAAGACCGGAAAATCGCGCCCGACCGGGCGGAAACCCTGTGCCAGCATCTGTTCCGGCGTCGCTCCGACCACGACCCAGTCGCGGTCGCGCACAGGCAGGCCGAGCAGGCGATCGCGCACGGCACCGCCGACGATGTAAACTTTCATTCGCGCGTAAGCCGCTGCCGGTAAGCGGAACGGCGTGCGTTGAGCTCGCCGTGACCAAGGTAGAGCGGCAGTATCGACGTCAGGGAGGCCGGCTCGAAACCGAGTTCGCGACTTGGGAAGCCGTGTTCGCTGACCGAGTCCCTGCTCAGTGAGCGCAGATTGTCGCGGCTCATCAGGGTGGGGCCGGGCAGGCATTCCATGAGTGCGGCCTGCCACCAGGCGAGTGCAGACGGCAGCGCCAGCACCGGCCGCGCACCGCCGTCGAGCCGACCGACGCGGCGTGCGAGGTCGCGCAGCGTCAGCGTGTCCGGTCCGACCAGGTCGTAGCTTCCGCCCCGGGTCTCGTCGCGCTCGAGCACCGCGCCGACGGCGCGGGCGACATCTTCGACCCATATCGGCTGGAAGCGCGTCGCGGCGCCGGCCAGCGGCAGCACCGGCAGGCAGCGGTTCAGGGTGGCGAACAGCGTCGTCAGATGATCGTCGGCGCCGAAAACCAGCGATGGGCGCAATACGGTCCAGTCCAGACCGCTGGCCTTGACGCGGGCCTCGCCGCGCCCCTTGCTCTGCAAGTACAAACTCGGCCCGTTCTCGTCTGCGCCGAGCGCGCTGATATGGACGAGGCGGCGCACCCCCTGATTCGCACAGGCGGCGATGATGGAGTCGACCAGGGCGACGTGAGCCTGCTCGAAACGTGTAGGCGTGCCATGCAGGATGCCGACCATGCTGACCACGGCATCGTGGCCGGCGACCAACGCGTTCAACTGTGCGGCGTCGCCGACATCGCATTCCAGCACGTCGACGCCGGGCAGGACGATGAGGCCTTCTTTGCTACGCTCACGCCGTCGCGTCGGAATGGTGACGGCGATTGCACGTGCGCTCAGACTGGCTGCCACATGGCGACCGATAAAGCCGCTGCCGCCAATGATGCAAACGCGTTTTACGTCCATTTTTGTTCTCCGCAATGCCGGGTGAAAAGGGGTGCCGGTCGCGACCGGCCCGCCATCCTGTCTAGCGCGGCGGGATGACGCCCAACCGTGTTTTCAATGAAATACTGGCATGTCCCATTCCCATTGAATAGAACGCTGCGTTGGCCATGACTTTTTGCACATAGTTGCGTGTCTCTTTGAAGGGAATGGTCTCTATATAGACGGCGCCTTCCAGTGCCTGCGGCCCTTGCCAGCCGCGCGCGCGCGAGGGGCCCGCGTTATAAGCGGCGGTCGCAAGGACCGGGCTGCCGGACAAGGAATCCATTACGTACTTCAAGTACCAGGTTCCCAGCTGGATATTGGTTTCTACATCGTTGACGCTCAATGTGCCGGACAGCCCCATTTTCTGGGCTATCCAGTGCGCGGTTCGCGGCATCAGCTGCATCAGACCGCTGGCGCCGACCCCGGACTGCGCGACATTGACGAAGCGGCTCTCTTGGCGGATCAGGCCATATACCCAGGCGTCGTCGATGCCGAGCTGCCTGGCATTGCGCTGGGTGATTTCACGATAGGGCATCAGATAGCGCAGCGTGAAATCGTGTTGGACGCGCGTCTGCTCCGCACTGTAGATCGCCATGTCGTAGAAGCCGACCTTGCTCGCGATTTCGGCAGCAGCCAGCAATTCCATATCGCTGCGGCCTCTCATCGCATGGCGCCACTCTATGGTGGCCAGGCCACGCAAGGGCGCCGTCTGCGCACTGTCGGCCATCTGGTACAGCGCCAGCGCGCGTTTGAGCGCAGGCAGATGCAGCATGTTTTCGAAGTCGGCATTGGCGGGAGCGGTTTTGTCGGCCGGCGCGGTCAGCGTGGTGCCGAGTTCTTCCAGCGCCAGCAGCCCGTAGTAATCACGGCTCATGCTGACTTTGGCGAAGCGGGCATTGGCGGCGGCCGGTTGCCCATCGAGCTTGTCGACCCGGGCCAGCCAGTATTGCCAGGCCGGCTTGGCGGCGATCTCGGGCGGCATGGCGCCGATGACGGCACGCAGCGTCGCCCATCGTCCTATGCGCAAGGCGCTGCGTGCCCAGTAGTCCCATTGCTCGCGTGTCAGCTGGGTGCGGTCGGCGCGGTCGAACCATGCCAGCGCAGCATCGGCCTGCAGCTTGCGAGCGCTGAGCAGGGCCAGTTGGCCCCAGGCAAAGCCGCGTTCGGACGGCGTCAGCTGCGCTTCGTGCGCACTCAGCAGGCGCGCGGCGGCGTCGGCGTCTAGCCGTCCGCGTCCCACCACCCCATAGACGAAGCTTTCCTGTCCAGAGCGGCTGTCGAGGCTGGCGGCGAGCGGTTGATTGAGCATGGCTGGCGTCAGCGGCAGCCCGGTTGCCGCCGCCAGCGTGCGTCCCGCGTTCAGGTAGTTGTTCGCCAGCAGCAGCCGCACGCGGCGCCACAGCCATTCGCTATCGAGCAGCCCGCGGCCGGCGGCCGTGGCGATCAGCGTGGTGCAGCCGTCGGGAGCCGGATGGCCGTCGAGGAAACGGTCGAGCCCTGCCGGCGCACGCCCCTGCCGCAGATCGTCGACATCGGCGTAGCATTGGCTTTCTTCGTCACGGCTGCTGGCGGGCAACAGCTTCCACTCGTTTTCGAAACGGCCCCAGTCCTGGCGCTTGCCCAGTTTTTTCAACCACTCGACGCGCAGTTTGTCGGTCAGGACGCCGTCGTGCTCGCGCGCGAGGAAGGCGATGGCCGGGGCATCGATGTCGCGATCCAGCGATTTCAACGCCAGCCAGTAGGCGGGGTAGACATGCAGCGGATCGGACCCTAGCGCATCGACCGATAACTGCAACTGTGTCAGATTATTGGAACGGTAAGCGTCGTACGCGCTCATCATCTGGGCGGATGTCGCGGCCTGCGCCGCCGCCGGAAGCCATAGCGTCAGGGCGAGCAGGGTGAAACGGAATGTCGGCTTCATCTAGTCTGTCCGGCGGGCGGCGTCATGCTGTCGCCCGCTTCGTAAAATTCGAGGGGGAGTCCGTCCGGGTCGGCACAGAAAAAGAAACGCCGCGCGGTCGATTCGTCGAGCCGGATCGCTTCGGCCTCGATCCCTGCTGCCAGCAAATGGCGGCGGGTCGCGTCGAGGTCGGGAGTGGCAAATGCCAGATGGCGCAATCCGCAGGCCTCCGGACGGCTGGGCCGGGCCGGCGGGGAAGGGAAGCTGAACAGCTCGAGCTGGCTGCCATCCGGCAGCGCAAGATTGAGCTTCCACGATTCGCGCTCGGCGCGCCAGGTCTCGCTGACGACGGTCAGTCCGAGGACCCGTTGATAGAAGTCACGTGAACGCGAGTAATCGGAAGCAATAATGGCAAGATGATGTATCCCTGTAATGAGTGCTGACATGGTCTCGCAAAGTGCATATTAAATTGTTTGTACAAGGCGCCTGTCGCGATCGGGTGTGCCGGCCGCAACCGGCAGCGCGCACGCCCTCGTCGTTCATGGGGCCGCAGGCCGCCGTTGCTGGACTCCCCTAATTTTAAAGGCTTGCCGCAGCAGGCGCAGCCAATAATCGATTTGAAAATACTATCAAATTTAGAGTTACAATTAATTTGTGAAAATTACAAATATCTATCAATATTGCCACATCGATAGCGACAACAACCCAGCAACCTCAAGGAGTGTAGAGTATGTTGAAAAATCAAGAAGGCAAGCGCGTTCCCGACGTCGTGTTCCACACCCGCGTCAATAACGAATGGAAAGACATCACGACGGAGCAGCTGTTCAAGGGCAAGACCGTCGTGCTGTTTTCGCTGCCGGGCGCGTTCACCCCGACGTGCTCGTCGACCCACCTGCCGCGCTACAACGAGTTGGCGCCGGCATTCAAGGCCAACGGCGTCGACAGCGTACTCTGTGTCTCGGTCAACGACACCTTCGTCATGAACGAATGGGCGCTCGATCAGGAGGCCGCCAATCTGGTCATGGTCCCGGACGGCAATGGCGAGTTCACCGCCGGCATGGAAATGCTGGTCGACAAATCTGATCTGGGCTTCGGCAAGCGCAGCTGGCGCTACTCGATGCTGGTCAAGGACGGCGTCGTGGCCAAGATGTTCATCGAGCCGGAAGAACCGGGCGATCCGTTCAAGGTGTCCGATGCCGATACCATGCTCGATTACATCAACCCGCAGGCCAGGAAGCCGGCGCAAATCGTGGTTTTCTCCAAGCCGGGCTGCTCGTTCTGCGCCCGTGCGAAGGCCGAGCTGAGCGAGAAGGGGCTGCCCTTTGTCGACGTCCCGCTCGACAACAAGGTGCGCGGCAAGGTGCTCGGCGCCGTGTCCGGCGCCATGACGGCTCCGCAGGTCTTCATCAATGGCGAATTGGTCGGGGGCGCCGATGCCCTGACTGCCTGGCTGGCTGCGCATTGATCATGGGATGGCCGGTTTGACCGGCCGCGTTCCGGGCGACGTTGCCCGGGATACGGCACGCCGTCGCAGCAGCGTGCCGTATCCCGCTGGATTGAAAGGAAGTGCAATGCATACACTCACAGTTGATGTCGCCGTGATCGGCGCCGGAACGGCCGGCCTGGCCGCGTATCGCGCCGCCGTGGCGCAGGGCGCCCGCAGCGTCGTCATCGAAGGCGGGCCCTATGGCACAACGTGCGCCCGCGTCGGCTGCATGCCGTCCAAGCTGCTGATCGCGGCGGCGGAGGCTGCCCACAGCGCGCAGCATGGCGCGGCCTTCGGCGTACACATCGATGGACGGGTCGTCATCGATGGTCGCGAGGTCATGACGCGCGTCAAGTCTGAACGCGATCGTTTTGTCGGTTTTGTCCTCGACGGTGTCGCCTCGATTCCCGAAGAGGACAAGCTTGTCGGCTATGCCCGCTTCATCGACAAGAATACCTTGCAGATCGATGATCATACCCGCGTTCATGCCCGAAGCATCGTGATCGCGACCGGGTCGTCGCCAGCCGTGGCGCCCTCGTTCCAGGCGCTCGGCGATCGTCTGGTCGTGAATGACGATATCTTCGAATGGGACGATCTGCCTGCGAGTGTCGCCGTGTTCGGCCCGGGGGTGATCGGGCTCGAGCTTGGGCAGGCGCTGGCGCGGCTCGGAGTCAGGGTGCGGGTCTTCGGTGCCAGTGGCCGCGTGGGCCCCTTGACCGATCCGGCAGTTCGCGCCTCGGCGCTGGAGGCTTTCAATCAAGAGTTCGCGCTGGACCCGGCGGCGCAGGTCGAGGCGATGCAAAACGAGGGGGATGCGGTTTCGGTCCGTTTCACCGACCGCAACGGTTTACCCCGCAGCGAACGGTTTGACTATGTGCTCGCGGCCACCGGCCGACGGCCGAATGTCGCGGGCCTGGCCCTGGAAAATACGGGGCTGTCCCTCGATGCGCGCGGGGTGCCGCTGTTCGACCCGGCGACGCTGCAATGCGGGACGGAGCCGGTTTTTGTCGCTGGCGATGTCAATGATGTGCTGCCCCTGTTGCACGAAGCCGCCGATGAAGGGCGCAGCGCGGGGCGCAATGCCGCGTGCTGGCCGGATGTCGTCCCCCTGACCCGTACCGCGGCCATGGCCGTGGTGTTTTCCGACCCGCAGATCATGCTGGTCGGCAAGCATTTCACCGAACTGGATCCGCAGAGCATCGTTGTGGGGGAAGTCAGCTTCGCCAACCAAGGGCGCAGCCGGGTGATGCTGGAGAACCGCGGACTGCTGCATGTGTATGCCGAGCGCGACGGCGGGCGTTTCGTCGGGGCCGAGATGGTCGGTCCGCGCGCCGAACATCTTGCCCACTTGCTGGCGTGGAGCGTGCAGCAGAAGCTGACGATCGCGCAGATGCTGGCGATGCCGTTCTACCATCCTGTCATCGAAGAGGGGTTGCGCACGGCTCTGCGCGACGCGGAAACCCGCTTGCGCGGCGACGACTGACACCCGCCGTGGGCGGCTGTGCTCAGGCCGGGCGCAGCCGCCGGGTTTTTCGGCGCGCGAGCCAGCCGCTCATGCCCAGCCCGAGCGCGAGCAGCGCGCCGGCATCGGGCTCGGGCACCGGGGAGACGCTGTTGCTGGTTTCCGCGGAGACGATGGCTGTGAACGCCAGCGTTTCGCTGCTCGCACCGGTATTATCGATCACCAGGTCGAGCCAGCCGCTCCCGCTGTGCGTGGGCGAGCCAATGCTGCCGCTGACGCTGGTGCTGTAGCTCGGGAAGGGGAAGCTGCCGCCCATGACCGTCACGGTCAGGCCGGCGAAGGTCTTGGCGAAATTACCCGGGTAGTCGGGGCTGTCGCCCCCCAGATCCAGGGCGAAGAGGTAGGGAACCGAAAACCGGATCGAAGAATGTGCGGCCAGGCTGAGCGAGCCATAGGCATCGGCGTAGGCGGTCGCATAGTGGCCGTCGGTGCTGGAACGGCTGGCCAGCGTGATGTCATCGAAGGACGCGGCGGCACTCGACAGGGCCGTGCCTATGTGGGCATCGCGCTGCTCCATGTCGGTCAAGCCCGTGCCGGATGTCCACCAACTGTCGGCGACCGTCGCTGTGACGGAGGACGAAACCGTGTCGCCGCTCAGTACGCCGACTCCGGTGAGCGGGGTGATGGTGAACCGGCTCCAGTCGAGCGCGGCGCTGGCGGAACTGGCGGCCTCTGCCGTGGCGCCGACGGCGAAACTGGCTGCGAGCGCACAGAACAGCGTACCTGTTTTCATCGCAAGACCTCAGTAGACCTCATTGGACGACGGTGGGTGCAATTGCCGGTATATCACCTTCCTGCCCGGCAGCTTAGGCGGGCAGGAACCCCGCGTCATCAACCGTTCGGCGTATTTTTAATTAAATATTATCCAGTTGGCTTTAATCGCTGCCGTTCGGCGGCTGTTCGCTTGTTTCGCGTTTTCATCGCTACAATACCTATATGACCTATTGCATGGAAGAGTGGTGGCGCGATGGGGTTGTTTGTCCGAAAACAGGCCGGGTCCGATAACGCGCGCGCCGAGGCGGTGTCGACGGTGCGTACGGCGGGCGAGGAGTTCATGTCGACCTTGCACGCGATGGGTGTCGGGCTTGCCCATGTCTGCCATAGACTGACCCGCCTCACGCGCGAATCGGATAGGGCGGCGGATCAGGCGAACGCCATCGCGGCCGACTCGATCAGCATCAAGGCGATGGCGAGCTCGGTCGCGGAAAGCGCCGGGCTGGCCGCCGCGGCGGCGGTTCACGCGCGGGAAGAATCGGAAGCCGGTTCGAGCGAACTCGCGCGCGTGGTCGCGCGCATGGATGAGATGGTGGTCAGAGTCCGTGAGGCCGCTGCCGCGACGCATGATCTGGCGCGCGAGATCGATACGATACAAGCCGCTTCGGCCGGCATCCAGGCGATTGCGAAGCAGACCAATCTGCTCGCGCTCAATGCGGCGATCGAGGCGGCACGGGCCGGCGAGCAGGGGCGAAGTTTCACGGTCGTCGCAGACGAAGTGCGCAAGCTCGCCAATATGACCATGCAGGCTTCGATCGGGATTTCGGACCTGGTCCTGCGGATGCAGGAACGTACAGGAAGCTCGGTTGCCGTCATCAGCCAGTTGGCGACTGAGTCGGAAAGTGTCGCCGGCACCGCCCAGCGCGTCGGTGCGCAGCTGGCCACCCTGGTCCGCGATTCGGAGCAGACGGAGCAACGGTTGCAGACCATTGTTCTCGATGCACGCCAGACGGCGGACAAGGCGGATGCCATCGTCGGGGCGGCGAATGAGAGCCATGGTCGCATGGGCCGGTTCCAGCTCGAGTTGACGCAGGCGGCGAAACTGTCCGATGCTCCCGGCGAAAAGGTGTTTCAGCTGATGGTCACCAGCGGGATGGATTCCAGCCATACCCGCATCTATGCGTGCGCGCGCAAGACGGCGGATGCGATTGCCGCCGCGTTCACCTCTGCCATCGAGCGCGGCGAGATCGGTCGTGACGATTTGTTCTCCGAGCGTTACCGGCCTATTCCCGGCACACAGCCGCAAAAATACTCCAGTGCCTTCGACGCCCTGGCCGACCGGCTGTTGCCGCCCCTGCAAGAGCCGTTCTTTGCGGTCTGTCCTGATGCCGTGTATGCGATTGCCACCGATCGCCGTGGCTATGTCCCCACACACAATCAGCGCTTCTGTCAGCCGCTCAGCGGCGACCCCGCACGCGATCTTGCCGGCAATCGGACCAAGCGCATTTTCGATGACCGGACCGGCGCCCGCTGCGGTGCGCATACCGAGACGGCCCTGATTCAGACCTATATGCGCGACACCGGCGAGGTGATGCACGATCTGTCGGTGCCCATCTTTGTCTGCGGCCGGCACTGGGGCGGTTTCCGCGTCGGCTACCCGCCGGAAACGGCAGGCGATGATGCGGGTATCGTGATGGCTTGAGCGGATGCGAGCATAATACGATTTCGCTTGTTTGCGTCCCCGCGCCCTTTTCGGCAAGGGCCGGAGCGAGCGGGCGTGTGCCGGGCGCCGCTATCGCGCCGGCACGGTAGCGGAGAACCCGATACTGACTCGGGGCGGTGGTCGGCGCTATCTCGATTCATCGTGGTGTCGACCCATTCCGGCCCGGTCGATTCGGGAAGGCGGGATATTTTGGAGTCCAGGCAATCAGCAACGACGACGGTGCCGACAAAGCGGCATTCCTGGCTGGAACGACGCTTCGACCTCAGCGCGCGCGGTAGCACGGTCCGCACGGAAATCATAGCGGGTCTCACCACCTTCATGGCCTGCGCCTACCTGGTGATCGTGATTCCGGGGCTGCTGGCGGCCGGCGGCATGGACAAGGGCGCGGCGACAAGCGCCGTCATCATCGTGTTTGCGCTGGGCAGCATCCTGATGGCGTTTTACGGCAATCTGCCATTCATTGTCGGGCCCGGGGTCGGCGGCTCGGCCATCGTAGGCGTGACACTGGCCGCCAGCGAACATGTGCCCTGGCAAGTCGGGCTGGGAATCGCCTTCTGGTCCGGCGTGCTGTTCATGCTGCTGACGGCGCTCAAACTGCGTGAAGTCGTGACGCGGACCGTCCCGCTGCAGATCAAGCTGGGCCTGACGTCTTCCATCGGGCTGTTCGTCACGATGCTGGGCTTGCGCAACGCAGGTCTCGTGCTGGCCAACGCCAAGACCAATGCTCTCATGCTCGGCAATTTCACCACGCCAGGCGCCGCTGTGGCGCTCTCCGGTCTCGCCGCGGGTGTCTTTCTGCAAGCCCGCAAGATCCCGGGAGGGATCCTGTGGTCGATTCTGGTCGCGACCGCGCTCGGAATTCCCCTGGGGGTGACCCGGTTGCCGGCATCCTGGTTCTCCTGGCCGCATTCGCCGAGCGCGGTGTTCTTCGAACTCGACCCGGTCGGGGCCTTGCATGTCGGCTTCCTGCCTTATCTGTTCGTGTTCTTTGCGGCCGAATTTTTTTCGACCATGGGGACTACGCTTGCCGTGGGCGACAAGGCCGGCATGCTCGACCGCGACGGAAATATGGCGCAAATCAACACGCCTTTTGTCGTCGATTCCATCGCCGCCACGGTGGGGACGCTACTCGGCATTCCCGCGCTGACTTCGCTGATCGAGTCGGCGGCCGGCGTCGAGTCGGGCGGCCGTACCGGCTTGACGGCGCTGGCGGCCGCCACGGCCTTTCTGTTGCTGCTGCTGTTGACGCCCCTTGCACTGATGATTCCGAAGGAGGCGACGGCTCCCGCCCTGCTATTGATCGGATTGTCGATGTTCTCCGGCCTGCGTCGGGTCGATATGGACGATTTCAGTACGGCGGTGCCGGTCTTGCTGATGATGCTGCTGACGCTGGGTGCCAATAGTTTCGCCACCGGCATTGCCGGCGGGCTGTTGTGCTATGTCATCGTCAAATTGCTGGCCGGGCGCCGACGCGACATCCCCTCCGGGCTCTATATCGTTGCCGTGCCGCTCGCCTATTATTTCTGGACCGTCATTTCGCATTCCTGATGCGACCGCCCCGTTCGCCGCGCTATCGCCGTTGTCGCATGTTTTATGCTTGTGTTCTAGCATGTCGTGTATGACGTCGAGATCGGCGTCCCGTGTTTGAAGAACGAGGCCAAGGAGAGAAGGGATGCCGGTTTATCATTCGGGGCGTGGAGTGCGCCCTGTCATCGCAGGCCTTGCTGTCTTGCTGCCGGCTGTTCTGGCCGCGTGCGCGCAGCTGGCGCCGGCCGGCGGCGCGGCATGTGCCGGGCATGTCGTCGTGCCGTACGGCATGGCCGAGGTCAGTAACGCCGATTTGCTGCAGCAAGCCGTGCAAGCTCCCGGCAAGGGAGGCTTGTGCGAAGGCAAAGTCCTGCGCGTGCAGCAGCCGCTGACCGTCTACCGGGTATGGGACTCCGCCAGCCGGAGCTCGCAATACGGCCGTTGGTGGTCGTTTGCGCCGCCGGCCGGACCCGTTGCCGCTTACCGAGCCGAAAACGCGATCTGCCCGGGCTGGAGCGCGCTCAACACCGTCAAGCAGTGCCGCCTGAAGGTGGGGGCTGAAATCGTGGTCGGCCCCGGGCAGAGCGCGCAGTGCGGGGGCGCTGCGTCATACCCGGCTTCGCCTGTGAATCAGGTTTTCATCCCGAATGACACCCGCGACCCCGCCAACATCAAACTGGGGGTCGCCGACTGCCTGGACGATGTGGCGTGGCCGTGATGCCATACCGGCCCGCGCGTTGCCGTCAGCGGCGAGCGATCCAGGCAAAGCGATCGCGCCAGAGGCGAGGCGCACGCCAGGCGAGGTGGCCGAGTGCCACGACATTGGCGATCGAGGCGATGACAAATAGCAGCGCGATGGTATGGAAAACTAGCAGCAACAACGCGGCGGCCAGCGCCGATAGCACCATATAGCAGCCGTTGACGATATTGTTGGCTGCGATGGCCTGCGAACGGAATTCGGCCGGGCTCGCCGTTTGCAGCCAGGTATAGAGCGGGACGGTGAAGAAGCCGCCGAAGAAGCCGAGCAACCCGACGTCGACCAGCGCGCGCCAGGCGGCGAAGCCATGCAGGAACTGCGGCACGGTCTGCAACGCGCCATGCCAGGCTTCGAGCCGTGACAATCCCAGATCCAGACCGGCCAGGGTCATTCCGGCACCTCCGAGCAGGACCAGACCCAGTTGCAGCTCGCCGTCGGATAACTTCGCGCACAGCATGGAACCGAGCCCGATGCCAATCGAAAACAAGGCCAGCAGCAGGGTGTAGACATCCGCGTTGCCGCCGAGGTGGTCGTGGGTAAACGTCGGCAGTTGCGTGGTATAGACTGCGCCCATTAACCAGAACCATGAAATACCCATGATGGCCGAGCGCACATCCGGCATGCGCCAGGCCCGGCCGAGCAGTTCGGTCGAGTCGCGCCATATATTCGCGGACAGCCGCAAGCCCGGCGCGGTTGGCGCCACGGCCGGCATGTGCCGGCTGGAGGCGTAACCGGCGATCGCGCACAGCAGCAGCATGAGCATCGAGAGCGCAGGGCCGGACTGCACCATCAGACTGCCGCCGATCTGGCCGATCAGTATGGCGAGAAACGTGCCCATTTCGATCAGACCGTTGCCGCCGACCAATTCGTGCTCGCCCAGGTACTGCGGCAAAACCGAATACTTGATCGGGCCGAAGAAGGTGGAGTGGACGCCCATCAAGAACAGTGCGCTGAACAACAGGCCGGCACTGTTCAGATAGAAACCGGCGCCAGCGATCAGCATGATCCCGATTTCGACTTGTTTGATCAAGCGCGCAAGCCTCGCCTTGTCGAAGCGTTCGGCGACCTTGCCGGCGCTCGCCGAGAACAGGAAAAACGGCAGGATGAAAATGCCGGCGGCCAGATTGACGAGCAGGGCAGGCGACAGGCCGGCAAGATGCAGACCACGGAAGCTGACCAATACCACGATGGCCGTTTTCAGTAGATTGTCGTTGAACGCACCGAGGAACTGGGTGCCGAACAAGGGCAGAAAGCGACGTGTCGCAAAGAAGGAAAAGGCAGCGTGCACGGGAGGATTCCGACCGGATGATAGCTGGCATGCTAACGGATAAACGGGCCGGCGGCCAGACTATCCGTCGGCATGGGTTTTATCAGCTAGTTTGTATAACACAGTATATGGCCTATACTGGGGTCGTATTCGGCGGATAGGTGGTCACCCCGTGTCCCGCCGCCGCGAGAGAACTGCGATGAAGACCCAGTTACGCAAAGGCGCTCTGGAAATGTGTGTGCTGGCCCTGCTGGAAGGGGGCGACAGCTATGTTTACGCGCTGGTCGGGCGTCTGGCGCGATGCATGGATATCAGCGAAGGGACGGTTTACCCGCTGATGCGCCGACTGCAGGCCGACGCCCTGGTCGCGACCTACCTGCTGGAATCGACGTCCGGTCCGGCGCGGCGCTACTACGCCCTGACCGGGGCCGGACGTCTGGCGCTGGTGCAGATGAAACGGGAATGGATAGAGTTTGTCGATGAAATCAATCGCGCCCTGCGGCCTGACGATGCCGTAGAGCGCGAAGGGGACGCGATATGAAAAGGGATGACTTCATCCGCCAGCTTTCCACCGCGCTTGCGGCGTTGTCGGCGGCCGAGCGCGACGAAATTCTGGCCGATTACCACAGCTATTTCGACGACGGCATCGCCGCCGGGCGCAGCGAGGAAGATCTGGCCGCGGGCCTCGGCGATCCGGCACGGCTCGCGCGGGAGCTGACCGCCCAGCGCCGGATGAAGGCATGGGACACGCGCAAGACGCCCTTCAATCTGTGGCGCTTGCTGGTGGCACTGGCCGGGCTCGGCGTTCTGAATGCCGTATTGGCGGTGCCGGTGCTGATCTATCTGTCCATTCTGTCCGCGCTGACCTGCGCCGCCGGCATCGTCCTGACCTGCGGTCTGCTACTGACCGGGGGCTGGGCCAGCCACGCCGTGTTCGGCTGGCCGGCACTGGAGGGCGTGACCATCAACGATAGCGGGGAAGGCCCGTGGTTCCTGGGCGCCCAGCCTCCCGAGCTGACCATACACAGCGCGCGGGGCGACGAGGTGGTGATTCACCGTGACCCGCTGACCGGCTCGACCCGCATCGTCGCCAGCGACGCGCGCGGTTCGGTCCGGGTCGAACGTGCGAGCGATGGCACGGTCAGCCGCATGGAAATGACGGGCGACGGCAATGTGGTCACGCTCGGCGTGCTCAAGCCGTGGGCCGGGCCGGCGGCGGTGCTCAGTGTCGGTCTCGTGCTATTGCTGCTCGGCGTGCTCGGACTGGGCATAGGGGTGTGGGTGATGCGTTTGAGCTGGCGAGGTTTGATCGCGCTGGCGCGCATGCAGCTCGAGGTGATCAGGGGGGCGCAATGACGGATGATGCTGCCTGGCGCGCCTGCCTGGAACGCGCGGCCCTGGCCGCATTGCCGGCGCGCGAAAGTCATGAGCTCGATGGCTGGTTGCTGCGTTTGTCGGGCGGCGGGCCGAAGCGGGCGAATGCCGCCTATCCGATCGGTGTGCCGCAGACGCCCCTGGATGAACGTCTGCGGCTGGCCGGTGCGCTCTTTGCCGCTCAAGGCAGTGCGCTGACGGTGCGCCTGACCGGGCTCGAACACGAGGCCGGTCTCGATGCCGGGCTCGCCGCACGGGGTTTCGAGCGGCTGGACCCGAGCTGGGTGCTATGGCGCGACGTCGCCGGTGTGGCCGCACCGGCTTGCGGACTGCTCCTGCTTGAACGTGAAGACTGGCTCGCGCGCCGGGCGCTTCTTGCCGACGACACTGCCGATCGTCTTGCCATCCACGCCGCTCTGTTGCGCCGTTTGCCGGGACCTGCCGTCTGGGGGGCTCTGGTCCGGGATGGGGATATCGCGGCGCTGGGGCTGGCCGTGCCGGACGGCGAGTGGGTGGGGGTGTTCGATCTGGTGACCGCTCCTGCCGCGCGGCGGCAGGGCTGCGCCCGTGCGCTGCTCTCCGGCTTGTTGCAGGCCGGACGGGAGTTCGGCGCACGGCACGCCTACTTGCAATGCATTGCCGCCAACGCCCCGGCGATGGCGCTCTACCGCGCGCTGGGCTTCGGCGCGGCTTACCGCTATTGGTACCGGCGCGCCCCATCGCTCAACTGAGCATGCCCTGGTGCACCTGTCCCGCGCGCACGCCCCCCTTCTTCTCCTCAGAATGACCAGATATCGATGAATGTTGATTGGATATCGACAGGCGGTGTTTATCGCTAATGATATCCTCAAGGCATATTGAATATTAACCTAGATGATTAATAAGGCATCTTTGTGTATTCAAAAAATAGAATGCCGCTCTGTTCGAGTGACGCCAGGTCGCGGCAGCAGGGGGGAGGCCGCTTTCGCTGGCATTGCATTCTGCATTGAAATGAGAGAATGCGCTTCCGGTCGTATTGCATAGCGACACCGCCTTGCTGTTGAAAATCAGTTCACTTAATAAAGCTTCAATCCCGGTGTTGGTCGCGCCGAATGCTAGATGGAGAATTTTTAGCGATTTATAGATTGTTCGGTAGCGTATGGAAACAATACCAAAGGCAAGAGACCGGGTGGTTCGCGAAGGCGTTGGGACGGGGATCTACGTTTATCAGCATGAAAACATCGAAATCAGAAGGGTCTACATCGAGCAACCCGTGCTGACGCTAATCCGGCACGGGACGAAGAAATTGAGCCTTTCCGGAGGGGAATATCTGATTCGCCAGGGGGAGGCCGTCGCCGTCGCCGGACGCCAGTCCGTCGATGTGGTGAACAGGGCGGGGGCGGGGGGCAGGCACTGTTCCAGCAGCATCGCCTTCGACAGCAGCCTGATAGCGAGTCATGCGGAGACGAATGCCGGCCGGCCGGAAATCGGATCGGCTTTGCACATCCCCGCGGTTTCCCCCGCCCTGGTCCGGTCATTCGATACCGCTCTGAATGCCATCGCCGACAAGACGGTGCCCTTGCGTATCGCCCGTCACCAGGCAAGCGAGCTATTGCTCTGGCTCAGCGAGAGCGGCGCGTGTTTCAGGCCTGAAAAAGAGCCGACCCTGAATGTCAGAATACGACGGCATATCGAGAACAATGCCGCGATGGAGTGGAACGCAGCGACGATTGCCGCCGCCTTCGCGATGAGCGAGGCAACGCTGCGGCGCAAGCTGGCCAGCGAGAATACATCCGTCGTTGAAATCGTGACCGATATACGCATGTCATCGGCACTCAAATTGCTGCAGTCGACGACGCAATCTGTCAATCGCATTGCGCAGCTTGTCGGCTATGAGTCGCCCTCCCATTTCTCAATGATCTTCAAACAACGCTTCGGGTTTTCGCCAACGACCTTGCGCGACCGTGAACGCTGAATAAGGAAACGATATTTGAATATCACATGACGGATATGAACCGGCACATCAGACACCGAAAACAGAAAAGGCAGTAAAGCGGAAGACTATGACTATTACGAAAAGACTCTTGATTACCCTTTCTATCGCCCTCGGGGCGATGCTCCTGGTCGGCGGCTACGGGATCTGGGCGTTGCAGCTTGCGCAGGCACGCTTCGATTATGTGCAGACCAATACTCTGTCCAGCTTGAAGGTCATGGCCGATGCGCAGCGCGCCTTGACCAGTATCCGTGTCTCGGCCCTGAAGTACGAGGTGGCGCCGGACGAGGGGACGCGGACAGAATCGAAAGCGGCTATCGATAAAGCGGATCGCCAATTCGATGCCGTCATGGCCGACTATCTCGCCAACGATATCAGCAATGATGCCGACAAGAAGCTGCTGGAGGCGGACAAGGCGGCGATGAGCGCCTATCGCGAAGTGCGGGACAGATCGTTGCAGATGTTCCGGTCCGGCAACCGCGATGCCGCAGTCAAGCTGCTTCTGGTCGATGGCAAGGCTGCCAGCGAAGCGATCTATGTCGCACTGGAAAACCACTACGCGTTCAATACCGACCAGGCTGACGCCGTCGGACGCGAAAACCGGCAGCAATACCGGCAGGCGCTGATTCTGTCGGTTGTCATCATCGTCGCCGCGTTTGTCGCCACGGGCCTGCTGGCCGCCTACCTCTATCGCATGATCCGCGGGGGGCTGGCCGGCATTCAGGGCACGCTCGAGCAGGTCGAGCACTCGCTGGACTTTACCTTGCGCGCGCCGGTCGAACGGAACGATGAGATCGGTCGAACGGCGACGGCGTTCAACAATCTGCTCGAGCACTTGCAACAGAGCCTGAGAGTCCTGTTCGAAGGTGCCAACGAGGTTGCCGATGCTTCGCAGCAACTGTCGCAAACCGCGAGTCAGGTATCGACCGCGTCATCGGCCCAGAGTTCGGCGGCGGCCAGTATGGCCGCCACGGTCGAGCAGATGACGGTCAGCATCAATCATGTGGCCGATCAGGCCCGGCTCACGCATGGGGGGGCCGCCGAGACCGGAAAGCTGGTGGAGGAAGGCTCTGCCATCATCGGGCAGACCATCAAGGATATCCACGAGATCTCGGCTGTCGTAAAAACGTCGGCTGCCGGCATTCACGAACTGGAAGCCGAAAGCGGGCAGGTCAGCACGGTGATCAATGTGATCCGCGATATCGCGGATCAGACCAATCTGCTGGCGCTCAATGCCGCGATCGAAGCCGCGCGCGCGGGCGAGCAGGGCCGGGGTTTCGCGGTGGTGGCGGACGAGGTGCGCAAGCTGGCCGAACGCACGGCCAAATCGACGCAGGAGATATCGCGGACCATAGAGAATATGGTCGCCCGTGCGCAACAGGCGACGATGCAGATGAAGTCGGCAGAACAACTGGTGGAAACCGGCGTGGCGCGCGCCGACGATGCCGACAGTGCGATCAGGCGCATAGGCGAAAACTCGGAATCGGCTACCCGCAGCATCAGCGAAATATCGTCGGCCATTCAGCAGCAGGGCGTGGCGAGCAATACTATTGCCGCGCAGGTCGAACACACGGCGCAGATGTCGGAAGAGTCGAGCGCGGCGGCGCAACTGACCGCGGAAAGCGCCCTGCGCCTGGACCGGCTTGCGCAAAGCCAGATCGCGACCCTGTCGCACTATCGGGTCTGAACGGGGCTGCCGCAAGACGATTCAGTCGTCTTGCGGCGTGTCCTCGGCTTCGCGTGTCCGCTTTTCCGGTCGCACGCTATCGTCGTCCATCAATATCCGGTGCGCCGGACCTTCCAGATCATCGAACTGGCCCGAACGCGTCGCCCACCAGAATACCGCGCCGATGGCGAAGGTCAGGGCGATGCTGAGCGGAATCAGCAGGTAGAGGCTTTCCATCATGGTTCCCGTCGAATGAGCCTGAGGGCATTGCAGACGACCAGCAGCGAGCTGGCGGTCATGCCCAGGCTGGCCAGCCATGGCGTGACATGGCCGAGCATGGCCAGCGGCAAGGCCACCAGATTATACGCCGCCGCCCAGCACAGATTCTGGCGTATCACCCGTCGCGTCTTGCGTGCGAGCGCCCAGGCTTCGACGACGCGCGACAATCGGTCGTTGATCAGGATCATGTCGCCGCTAGAGCGTGCGGCGTCGCTGGCGCTGCCCATCGCGATCGAGACGTCGGCGCGTGCGAGGACCGGCGCATCGTTGATGCCGTCGCCCAGCATCAGGACCCTGGCGCCCGCGCCTTGCAGCGCGTCGATGTAGTCGAGCTTGTCTTCCGGCGTTGCGCCGGCGCGCCAGTCGGTGATGCCGAGCCGGCTGGCCAGCGCTTCGACGGCGCCTTGCCCGTCGCCGCTGAGAAGGTGCACCTTGAGCCCTGCGGCGCGTAGCGCCGCGATTGCCCCTGCGGCGTCATCGCGCAGGCTGTCGCCGATGGCGAACAGGGCGGCGATGCCGTTCGTGTCGCCCAGCGCCACGATGCTGTCGGCCGGACGCCATGGCGGCGGCGGGGCGGCGCTCGACAACTGTTCTACCCATTCCCTGCGGCCCAGCCGCCAGAGGCGGCCGTCGACCCGGCCTTCCACCCCGTAGCCGGGGTGGTTGAGCACCGACTGCACGGCCGGGCGCGTCGGCGTCGCCGCCGCGCGCAAGGCACGCGCGAGCGGGTGTTCGGAGCCGGTTTCCAGCGCCTGCGCCAGGGCGAGCAAGGACAGCCGCGCCCCTGGCGCAGCCGTCCAGCTGTCGAGCAAAACCATGTTGCCGTGGCTGAGCGTGCCGGTTTTGTCGAAGACCACATCGCTGACCTGGGCCAGGGTTTCCAGTGCGTGGCCGCGGGTAATCAGGACGCCGCGTTGCGCGAGATGGCCGGCGGCGGCCGTCAGTGCGGCCGGGGTGGCCAGCGATAAGGCGCACGGGCAGGACACCACCAGCACCGACACCATGATCCACAGCGCCCGCTGCGGGGAAACCGGCAACCAGAGCAGGAAGCTGGCCAGTGCGGCGAGCAGCAGGATGGCGACAAAGACAGCCGCGAAGCGGTTGGCCAGTTGGGCGAGCCGCGGCTTCTGCGCGAGCGCCTGATCGAGCAGACGCACGATGCCGGCCAATCGCGTCGCTTCACCGACGGCGTCGGTACGGACAAGCAGCGGACTGCTCAAGTTGAGGCTGCCTGCGATCACGCACGCCCCCGGCGCCTTGTCGACCGGCCGGCTTTCTCCGCTCATCAGGGCCTCGTTGCTGGCGCTGACCCCCTCCAGCACCGTACCGTCGATCGGAATGATTTCGCCCGGCCGCACGACAACGCAGTCTCCGATGCCGAGTGCGGCGAGCGGCGTTTCCTCGCTGTGCGTCGAGTCGGGCCAGCCGGGCAGCTTGTGCACGAAGGCCGGTACCAGCCTGATCAGACTCTCGCTGGCTTCGCCCGCCCGGCGCCGTGCGAGCGACTCGAGGTAGCGTCCTCCGAGCAGAAGAAACACGAACATCGATATCGAGTCGAAGTAGACGCCTTGGGCATTATGGGCGAGCAGGGCCCAGCAACTGGCGCCAAAGGACGTGCCTATGCCCAGCACCACCGGGGTGTCCATCCCGACGCGGCGCGATTTCCATTCGCGCCATGCGCCGCTATAGAACGTTTGTGCCGAGAACACCATGACCGGCAGCGTCAGCAGAAAACTGGCCCAATGCAGCATCCACAGGAAGCGCGTCTCCATGTCGTGCCCGTCCGACAGATAGATGGGCACGGCGTACATCATGACCTGCATCATCGAGAGGCCGGCGACCCAGAGGCGGTTGAGCGCCCGTTTGCGTTCGCGCTGGTCGATGTCTTCCAGGCGTTTGGCATCGTAGGGGTGGGCGCGATAACCGAGATCGGCGATGGTTCGCAGCAGATGGCCTAGACCCGTCACGGCCGGGTCCCAGCGCACGCGTGCGCGACGGCTGCTGTAATTGATGTCGACCCCAAGCACGCCGGGTTGGCGCAAAAGCTGTCGTTCGCACAGCCAGACGCAGGCGGCACAGACGATGCCTTCCAGCATCAGCGCGGCTTCGCGGCCGCCGGCGCTTTCGCTGACGAAGCTCTTTTGCAATGTGTCGTCGTCATAGAGCTGTAGCTGCTGTAAAACATCATCGGGTAAAACATCGACAGGTGCTTTGCTTGCGCGTCGATGGGCGTAATATTCACTCAGGCCGGCGTCGAAAATCGTTTGCGCCACCGCCTGACAGCCCGCGCAACAGCTCGCGTGTTCGTCATGCCCCGAGCGGACGGGAAAGTCGGCCCCGGCCGGTATCGGAAGTCCGCAGTGAAAACAGGTCTTGTCCATGACCCGACATTTTAATGGAATATAAGGCGCCGGCCAGCACGATTTTTCGCAGCCAGGCGCCAGGGGACGGGGTCGCATCTCTAAGGAGGATGAAGCGTCGATGAAAGCCGTTGTGCAAAGCAAGAGCGGCGGGGTGGATACCCTGCGCGTGGATGACATAGAAAAACCGATTCCTCATGACGGTCAGTTGCTCGTCCGTGTTTGCGCGGCCGGCATCAACCGCGCTGACATCGTGCAGCGTGAAGGGCGCTATCCGGCCCCCCCGGGTGCGTCGCCGATTCTCGGTCTGGAAGTGGCCGGCGTGATTGAAGAGGTGTGTGGACATTCGCGTTTCCGCGTCGGCGATGCCGTGCTGGGTTTGGTGCCGGGAGGCGCCTATGCCGAATATGTGGTGCTGGATTCGGCGCTGGCGATCGCCAAGCCCGAGGCGATGTCGTGGATTGTGGCCGCCAGCCTGCCCGAAGCCTGGATGACCGCGTGGTTCAATCTTGTCGAAATCGGAGCGGTGCGCGAGGGCGAGAATGTCCTGATCCACGCGGGCGCCAGTGGCGTCGGCGTGGCTGCCATCCAGCTTGCGCGTGTGCTCGGTGCGCGCGCTTTCGCGAGCGCCGGCTCGTCCGACAAGCTCGATTTCTGCCGTGAGCTGGGAGCCCTGCAGGTCTATGACCGCAACGAGCAGCCGGAGTTTTCCACGCTGATGCGGCAGTGGGGGGGAGTCGACCTGATTCTGGACCCGATCGCCGGCAAATACCTCGGCGAAAATCTCGCCAGTCTCAATGTCGACGGCCGTCTCATCTTCATCGGCATCATGGGGGGCGCGGTGGCGAGCGTGAATCTGGGACTGGTGCTGGCCAAGCGCCTGTCCCTGCGCGGCTCGACCTTGCGCAATCAGCCGCTCGAGGTCAAGACGCGGCTGGCCAGCGCACTCGAGCACAATGTGCTGCCGGCGCTGCACGACGGCATTGTCAGCGCCCCGGTCGACAGCGTGTTTCCGCTGGAACGGGTCGACGAGGCGCATGCTTATATCGAAGCCAACCGCAATTTCGGCAAGGTCGTGCTGTCAGTCGATGTCTGAGCCGCGGCGGGAGTCCGCGTCCAGCGGCGTCAGGGCTTCGATCAGGGCGATCTCTTGCGCATAGGTCAGCGTTTTCATGCGATCGAGCAGGGATGCCAGATCGATTTCCCACTTGCGGTCGAGCTCGTCGTCGATCAGGCGGGCCTCGATCGCCAGCCACAGTCCGCGGCATGAGGCCGCGCTGTCGAAATGGAGTTCGGCCAGGACGGCGGCGATCAGGTGCAGTTCGTTGTCGTCGAACAGGCGCGATAGGGTCGCTTGCTCGCGGCGTACGATTTCGGCATAGCGATCGCAGATCTCGGACAGCCGCGCATCGTCGCCAGGATGAAGGGCGCCCGTTTGCTGCCGTTCTGTCGCCGGCGGGGTCAGCGCCGAAGCGAACAGCCCATGCAGAACCGGCAATTCTTCCCGCCAGAGGTGGGAGAGGGCGTGGCGGAAGTCGGCGCTATCGTTGAATGACAAGGTCGGGAAGCGCATGGCCGGCTCGCGGTCCTGCCCCAGTACATGGCCGTCGATCAGAAGCGTGCCGTCGTCGCCGGCGGAAATGGCGCCTCGCCAGCACGCGCTCTCCGCCGTGGCATGATTTTCGGCGCGAATCTCAAGGTAGGGCGGCGCGAGTCCGGTGCCCTCGTCGTCTTCGACCAGGCGCGGCGTGATGTCGAACAGCCGGTGCTTGGCGACCTCGACCAGTTGCAGTCCGTCCTGCAGGCGAGCGAGCAAAAACGCGTCTTCCCTGTCGTAGACGGCGGTATCCCCGATCGCTTGCGCGGGCCGGATCAGCCGCGCGCCGAGCTCGTCGGCCAGCCGGTTGATATCGTCGCGCGTGCCGGAGTGGCCGGTGCGATAGCCCTGGTGTTCGTGCCATAGCGCATTCCAGTCGTACATGGTGCTTTCCCGTGGTTTGGTCCGCCTATTGTATTCACATCGTTTTGTCGGCGGCGAATCTTCTGCCGTCGCGCAAGCGAGTGGCGCCGCCGCAACAGATCGTCGCGCCGACCCGCCGCACGCGTCGCGCGCAGGCGGCCTGTCATTGATATGTAAAGGGATTCTGCCACTCTAAAGTGATAAGCGCCGCGCCCGATGCTCGTTGTTGCGAACTTGGCTAGTGAGGAACGGGTGGATGGTGGTACAATTGAATGATTTTTCCGCACTCCGGCATTGACATGACCAGACAAATTCGCAACATCGCCATCATCGCGCACGTTGACCACGGTAAAACCACGCTGGTCGACAAGCTCCTGCACCAAGCCGGCACCTTCCGCGAAAACCAGCATATCGCAGAACGTGTCATGGACAGCAACGACCTCGAAAAAGAACGTGGCATCACGATTCTGGCAAAGAACACCTCCATCGAATATGAAGGCGTTCATATCAACATCGTGGACACCCCGGGGCACGCTGACTTTGGCGGTGAAGTAGAACGCGTACTGGGCATGGTTGACGGTGTGCTGCTGCTTGTCGACGCGGTTGACGGCCCGATGCCGCAAACCCGCTTCGTGACCAAGAAGGCGCTGGCCCTCGGCCTGCACCCGATCGTGGTCATCAACAAGGTTGACCGTCCGGGCTCGCGCGCCGACTGGGTCGTCGACCAGACTTTCGACCTGTTCGACAAGCTGGGCGCCAGCGACGAACAACTCGACTTCCCCATCGTCTACGCCTCCGCGCTCAATGGCTACGCCATGCTGGAACTGGACCAGGAGTCCGACAACATGCGTCCGCTGTTCGAGACCGTGCTCAAGCACGTTCCGGCTCCGGCCGGCGATCCGGACGCTCCGCTGCAATTGCAGATCTCGGCCCTCGACTACTCCACCTATACCGGCCGCCTCGGCATTGGTCGCGTTCTGAACGGCCGTATCAAGCCGGGTCAGAACGTCGCGGTGATGAACCACGAAGAGCAGGTTGGGCAGGGACGTATCAACCAGGTGCTCGGCTATCAGGGGCTGGAACGCGTGCCGGTCGAGCTGGCCGAGGCCGGCGACATCATTATCGTGTCCGGCATCGAGGATATCGGTATCGGCGTCACGATCTGCGACCGCGAGAACCCGATGGGTCTGCCGATGCTGACCGTCGACGAACCGACGCTGACCATGGACTTCATGGTCAACACCTCGCCGCTGGCCGGGACCGAAGGCAAGTTCGTGACCAGCCGCCAGATTCGCGATCGCCTGACCAAGGAGCTGCTGATCAACGTGGCCTTGCGTGTCGAAGATACCGACGACGCCGACGTGTTCCGCGTTTCCGGCCGCGGCGAACTGCACTTGACGATTCTGCTGGAAAACATGCGCCGCGAAGGCTTTGAAATGGCCGTCGGCAAGCCGCGTGTCGTGTACAAGGAAATCAACGGCGAGAAGTGCGAGCCGTATGAAAACCTGACCATCGACCTGGAAGACGCCCACCAGGGCGGGGTCATGGAAGAAATCGGTCGCCGCCGCGGCGAGCTGCAGAATATGGAATCCGACGGCAAGGGGCGTACCCGTCTCGAATACCATATCCCGGCACGCGGTTTGATCGGCTTCCAGGGCGACTTCATGACCATGACGCGCGGGACCGGCATCATGGCGCACGTGTTCGACGACTACGGTCCGGTCAAGCCGGACATGCCGGGTCGTCACAACGGTGTGCTGATCTCGCAGGATACCGGCGAGGCCGTGGCCTATGCCCTGTGGAACCTGGAAGACCGCGGCCGCATGTTCGTCAGCCCGGGCGACAAGCTGTACGAAGGGATGATCATCGGCATCCACAGCCGCGACAACGATCTGGTGGTCAACCCGCTCAAGGGCAAGAAACTGACCAACGTGCGCGCTTCCGGTACCGACGAAGCCGTCCGTCTGACCACGCCGATCAAGATCTCGCTGGAGTCGGCCGTCGAGTTCATTGACGACGACGAACTGGTCGAACTGACGCCGCAGACCATCCGCATGCGCAAGCGTTTCCTGCAAGAACACGATCGTCGCAAGGCTTACAAGCAAAGCAACTAAGCCCGCGCCGTCCGCAGCAGCCCCGTCCTTCCGGACGGGGTTTTTTTTCGCCCCCATCCTCCGACGGATGGCTTGCCCTGGTCGCGCATCAGGCCTCATACTGTCGTCTACTTGTCGGAGTGCCCCTGGGGCTGAGACCGTTAATTCGGGATCCGTTGAACCTGATCAGGCTAGAACCTGCGAAGGGAACAAGAGTCGAGCCCGGGCGCCTGTCCCGATTCGCCCCTCCGGAGCGAATGCCGCAAGACTCCCCTCAACGCCATATCCGGCAAGCCATCCGATGATTCTGAGAAAGGTGAGCTTGCTGTGTTCAGACTATTTCCATCTCCGTTTGCAAAGCGGCGGCGCAACGGCGCTGCCACGCTCTCTCGACAGGGGGGCGCGGCATGCTGATACGCCTGAATGGCGAGACCCTGGAACTCGATGCCGGCTGCGATGTGCACACCCTGCTGCGCGCACGCGATTGTCTGCACGATGGCGTCGCCGTAGCCGTCAATCAGTGCTTGCTTGCACGTGTTCGCTGGGAGTCGACCCCCCTTTCCGAAAACGACGAAGTGGACGTGTTTCGCGTCATTGCAGGAGGTTGAGCGTGGACGATACCTTGAAGATTGCGGATCGCGAATTTTCTTCGCGCCTGCTGTGCGGTAGCGGAAAATTTGCCTCGGCCGGGGTGATGGAGGCTGCGCTGGCTGCCAGCGGCAGCGAAATCGTCACGCTGGCGCTGAGACGGGTGCGGCTGGACGAACCCGATACCCAGTTGCTCGACCCCTTGCGCGCAATGGGGGTTCAACTGCTGCCGAATACCTCCGGTGCGCGCAATGCGCGTGAAGCCATCTATGCGGCCGAACTGGCGCGTGAAGCCCTGGGCACCCCCTGGCTCAAGCTCGAAATCCACCCCGATGCGCGGTACCTGATGCCCGATCCGATCGAAACCTGCGCAGCGGCCGAAGTCTTGTGCAAGGCGGGTTTTATTGTCCTGCCTTATTGCGGGGCCGATCCGGTGCTGTGCAAGCGCCTGGAGGAGGCAGGCTGCGCGGCGGTGATGCCGCTGGGGGCGGCGATCGGCTCGAATCAGGGGCTGACAACGCGGGCCATGCTGGAAATCATTATCGAGCAGGCCCGAGTCCCTGTCATTGTCGACGCGGGCATCGGCGCGCCCTCGCACGCGGCAGCCGCGCTGGAAATGGGAGCGGATGCGGTACTGGTCAATACCGCCATCGCGGTGGCCGCCGAGCCGGTGGCGATGGCGCGTGCCTTCGAACTGGCCGTGCGCGCCGGGCGCATGGCCCATCGCAGCGGACTGGGAGCCGTCGATACCCGGGCCCGGGCCAGCAGTCCGCTGGCGGCATTTCTGGAGACGCTGGCATGAGCTTCTATCAAGAGTGGGAGCGCGCGGCACAGCTTGATCCGCTGCCGGGGATACTGGCGCTGGGCCCGGACGATGTCGAACGCGCGTTGTCGCGGCTCGCTGGGTCCGGACGGCGGGAGCTTGCCGATTTCGCCGCCCTGATCTCGCCGGCCGCCGAAGACTATCTGCTCCCCATGAGCGAACTGTCGCAGAAACTCACGCGCCAGCGTTTCGGCAATACCATCAGTATGTATCTGCCCCTGTATCTGGCCAACCACTGTGCGAACGACTGCAGTTACTGCGGTTTTTCCGCGAAGAACAAAATCAAGCGCAAAGTCCTGTCTGCGAATGAGGTCGACCTGGAATGCCGCCACATTGCCGCGATGGGGTTCAAATCACTGCTGCTGGTGACCGGCGAGCATGAACGCATGTCCGGCATGGCCTATTTTCGTGAGGTTCTGCCCGTCATCAAGCCTTATGTCTCCTATTTGATGATGGAAGTGCAGCCGCTGTCCGCCGACGATTACCGCGAGCTGGTCGGGCTGGGGCTGGATGGGGTGATGGTCTATCAGGAGACCTATGACCGGACGCTGTACGAACGCCATCACCTGCACGGGCGCAAGAAAGATTTCCGCTGGCGGCTGGAAACGCCCGACCGTCTGGGGGAGGCCGGGGTCGACAAGATCGGTCTCGGCGCCTTGCTCGGTCTCGGCGACTGGCGGACCGACAGCTTGATGGTGGCCCGTCACTTGCGCTATCTGCGTTCCCGTTACTGGAAAAGCCGCTACTCCCTGTCTTTTCCACGTCTGCGTCCGTGCGCGGGCGATTTTCAGCCGCAATCGCCGGTGACCGACCGGCAGTTGCTGCAGTTGATCTGCGCCTACCGTCTGTTCGATCCCGAAGTCGAGTTGTCGATCTCGACTCGCGAAGGGCCGGCGTTCCGCGATTTTCTGATGAAAGTCGGCATTACCACGATGAGCGCCGGGTCCAGCACCCAGCCCGGCGGGTATGCCTCGGGCGGTCGCGAACTCGAGCAATTCGCCATCAGCGACGAACGGTCCGCGGAGCAAGTGGCGGCCGTCATTCGGCGCCAGGGGATGGAAGTGGTCTGGCAGGACGCCAGTGCCCAGCATTGGCCGCAGAGCTCGGCGCCGGGCTAGCCCGGCTCAGGGCGGGCTCGGCACGGCAGGAACGGGGAGGGTGGCGGGAGTCAGCGATTCGGCGAGCGCGTCGGCCAGAGAGCGCGATACATGCTCGAGCCCGGCATAGGCGCGTTCGGGGTCGGCGCGCAGCGCCCGGAAGCTGGCGAAGGCCTGCGCCGGGTCCTTGCTGCGGCTCTCGACCTGCAGCATGCGTGGCGCGGCGGCATTGCGGCTGTCGTGCAGTTGAACGCGGGCCCGTGCCTGCGGCAAGTAGGCGGCGGTCGATCCCTGCGCCACGTACTCGACATCGAGCTGGGTCACCTGCAAGGACCAGCGGCCGGCCTCATCCGACGGCTGTCCGCTTCCCTTTGCCGTCGTCGATGGTTGTAGCCGGACCTGCAGGCCGCGGCGGGTCAGCGCGTCCTGCAGCGCCGCTTCGAACGCCCCGTCGAGCGGGTGCCGTTCCAGGTGCGGGCGCAGGGCGGCGACAAAGTCCAGCGAATTGAATTTGTTGCGGATCTGGACACCGGCCACGTACAGCATGCCGAGCAATAAATAACCGGTGGTCTGTATCTCGGCGCCGACCCGCAGGGGGGTGGAGCCCGGGTGCAGCCAAACCGCGTCACCGCCGGCGAGTGCCGAGGGCGCATGTGCCGGCGTGTCGGCATTGGCGATGGGCGATAGCGCCAGCGCGGCGATGCACAAGGCAAGAGTCGGGTACTTCAACATCAGCTTCATCTTCCTCCCTGGACGGTCGGAAACCCCGCCCTTCAGCGCTCGATAACAGTGGCCCCGGGCCGGATGCCGGAGCTTTTGCGGCAGGAGCGTAACCGCCCCCCGGATAGAATGCATGCCCGTTTTTACCACGAATCGTCAGCGGCTGCCTTGTCGTCGGGCAAGTCCGCGCGTGCCGTAAAGGCCATTGCGGGGGACTAAGTAATATTTCATATGGCATTACTACAGTTATTGTTGTAGTTATAAGAGATACGGAGGGAGCATGGATCCGGATCTGCGCTTGCAACTGATTGAACTTCTGCTGCAATATCGTCACGATTGCAGCCTGGAGGCTTTGCAGAGTTTCGACGCTCTGGCGGCCCGATCGCTGGCGGAAGGGCGCATTGCAGCGTGCGAACTGGAAGCGTTGCGCCGGGAGGGCGGGTGGGATGTGCCTGATCCCTCCTGAGAGCGGTTCCCGTTTTGCGTTTGCCCTGTTTCTTTCGCGCGTGGATGTTTTTTTTTGGGCTCGCGCCCAATGACCTTGTTGTGACGGCCGCGTATTCTGCCTGACAGACAAATACCGTTTTCATGCCAGGGAGTTGGAGATGCCATTGCCGCGACCGTTGTATATCCGTGTTCACGAAGACGACAATGTGGCGATCATCGTCAACGACGGCGGCCTTCCCGCCGGCACGGCGTTTGAAGATGGCCTGACGTTGATCGAGGACGTTCCCCAGGGGCACAAAGTCGCCCTGCGTCCGATCGCGACCGGCGGCGCAATCATCCGCTACGGCGAAATCATCGGCCACGCCGTCGCCGATTTGAAGCCGGGGTGCTGGATAGACGAGTCCAAGGTGGCCTTGCCGCAGGCGCCCGCGCTGGATTCCTTGCCGCTGGCCACGGCGGCGGTTCCCGCACTCGCGCCGCTGACCGGTTATACCTTTGAAGGTTTTCGCAATGCGGACGGCAGCGTCGGCACGAAGAACGTGCTGGGCATCACCACCAGCGTGCAATGCGTGTCCGGCGTGCTGGATGTCGTGGTCGAGCGGATCAAGCGCGACTATTTGCCGCGTTACCCGAATGTCGACGATGTCGTCGCCCTGAACCACAATTATGGCTGCGGCGTGGCGATCAACGCGCCTGCCGCCATCGTTCCCATCCGGACCTTGCACAATCTGGCTCTCAATCCTAATCTGGGCGGAGAAGTGATGGTGGTCGGGCTAGGCTGCGAGAAGCTGCAGCCGGAACGGCTGCTGGCCGAGGGCGGGATTCCGATCCGGGTCGAAAGCGCCGACATCGTCCGCTTGCAGGATGAAGAGCATATCGGCTTCGGCGATATGGTCGATCATATTCTGGCGGTGGCCGAGCGCCATCTCGAGAAACTCGACCGCCGCCGGCGCGTGACCTGTCCGGCCTCCGACCTCGTCGTCGGCGTTCAGTGCGGCGGCAGCGATGCGTTCTCCGGCGTGACCGCGAACCCGGTGGTCGGCTACGCCTCGGATCTGCTGGTGCGGGCCGGTGCCAGTGTCATGTTCTCGGAAGTGACCGAGGTGCGCGATGCGATTCATTTGCTGACCCCGCGTGCGATCGATGTCGATGTCGGCCGCGCCTTGCTGCGCGAGATGGCCTGGTATGACGATTATCTCGCCAGCGGCGGTTCGGACCGCAGCGCCAACCCCTCTCCGGGCAACAAAAAGGGCGGTCTGGCCAATGTGGTGGAGAAGGCGCTCGGATCGATTGCCAAGTCGGGCCGCAGCCCCATCGTCGATGTGCTGTCTCCCGGCGAGCGGGTTCGGCGCAAGGGCCTGACTTTTGCGGCGACGCCGGCCAGCGATTTTGTCTGCGGAACGTTGCAGCTGGCGTCCGGCATCACGCTGCAGGTCTTTACGACCGGTCGTGGCACGCCATACGGGCTGGCGCTTGCGCCGGTGCTCAAGGTTGCCACGCGCAGCGATCTGGCCCGCCGCTGGCACGATCTCATCGACCTCGACGCCGGTCGTGTCGCCACGGGCGAGGCGACCATAGAGGAGCTGGGGTGGGAGTTGTTCCGGCTGATGCTTGAGGTCGCCAGCGGGCGCAAGCAGACCTGGGCCGATCACTGGGGGGTGCGTAACGCGCTGACCCTGTTCAACCCGGCCCCGGTGACCTGATTTTGCTGGAGGTTTTGGCTACATCCCGGAAAACGGCACGCACAGGCGTGCCGTTTTCCGTTTTCGGATTTCTATCGTCAACGTTGTTGGAGTATTAAGCATGTCTATCGCCAAGCAACTGGTCGCATTCGTCGTGTTCGCGGTACTGGTGCTGTTTGCTTCGCTGGCCATCAGCATCGTGCAGGGGGTCAGGCAGCAGGAAAAGCTGGTTTATATCGGCAACAACATCATTCCCGCCATGCGCGAACTGGGCAATGTCAGTATTCAGGTTGGCGAGTACCGGCGCCTGATCACCAGCTTCAATCGCGTGGCCGGCACCCCGGAAGAAAAAACCTTGCACGTCGTGCCCGATATGGAAGCCACCGCGCGCAAGATCGATGCCGCATTCGATGCCTACACTGCTTTGGCGCAGGAGCCGGAAGATAAACGCTTGCTGGCAGTGGAGCGCGGACTGTGGAACCAGTTTTTTGCCGCCGCGCAGGCGTCCATTCCCTTCGCCCAGGCTCACCAGCTGGTCGAGCTGGAAGCCAAACGCCAGGAAACCCGCGTGGCCGGTGCCGCCTATCTCAAAGCCATGCGCGCCCATGTCGACTATACGGTAGCGCGGCAGCGCGCCGTGCAGCGCGATGCCGAGTCTTCGCAGCAGGCGGCGATTCTCGGCCTGGAAATCAGCGCGGTTGTGGCCGGCGCCTTGCTGATCGCTTTCGGCTGGCTGCTTTACCAACGGGCCGTCAAGCCGCTGCTGGCGCTGCAGTCCTTGATCGTCGACGTCACGCGCGAGCGCGATCTCGAGCGCCGTGGCGTTGAAAAGGGACCGTGGGAGATCGCGACGACGGTCCGTGCCTTCAATCAGCTGCTCGATGGCTTGCGCGACGACTTTGTCATGTTGCGCACGACCAGCATGGAGGTGTTCCAATCGTCCTCGTCGCTGGCAGAGGCCTCGTCGCGGGTTGCCGATGGCGCCGAGACACAGAGCGAATCGGCCTCGTCGATGGCCGCGGCGACCGAGCAGTTGACTGTCAGCATCAATCATGTTGCCGAGCGTGCACGCGATACGCGCAGCGAGGCGCAAAAGTCGGGCGAGCTGGCACTGGCCGGGGTCGAGGTGATCAAGGCGACCGTGCATGATATCGATGGCGTGGAGAGCGAAGCGAATACGGCGGCGAGGCATATGCAGGAGCTCGAACATCGCGCGGCCAGCGTCGATACCGTCGTCGGCGTGATTCGGGGACTGGCCGACCAGACCAATCTGCTGGCCTTGAACGCGGCGATCGAGGCCGCGCGGGCGGGCGAGAACGGCCGTGGTTTTGCCGTGGTCGCCGACGAGGTGCGCAAGCTGGCCGAGAGGACGGCGAAAGCGACGGGGGAGATCGGGGACATCGTAACCGGAATTCGCGAAGGCGCGGAGGCGGCCGCAGGAGGGATACGGCAAACCGTGGAACGCGTGCAGCAAGGCGTGGAGCGCACCCAGGGGGCGCAGGAAACCGTCAACAGCATTCACCACCATGCCGGGATTGCCGTCGGCATGGTGGAGGAGATCAGCGCTGCGCTGGCCGAGCAGAGCAATGCGGCCAATGCGATCGCCGAGCGGGTGGAGCAGGTTGCGCATGGGGCGGAAGAATCCGCCCATGCGGCGGAGCAGACGCGGGTTTCGGCCGGCGATCTGCATCAGATGGCACAGCGGATGAGGCAGATTGTCGACCGCTACCGATTTGCGTAGACGCGCTGCGCCGGGTTTGTGCTTTTGTCCGGTTTATTCTCAATGTTGCCATCAACATTAAGGCTTATGCACAGTGATGTCTGCGTGCTCACGCTTTACCATCGGGTTGTTGCGATGGCAATCAATCAGGAAAAAATATGGACACGAGTTTCATTCATGGGGTGGTGCCGCCGGTCATCACCCCGGTCGACGCCGAGGAGCGCGTCGAAGAGCGCGGACTGCGCCGAGTGGTCGAGCATGTCATCGCCGGCGGCGTGCATGGCATTCTATCGCTGGGCAGCAACGGCGAATTCTTCGGTTTCGACCGCGCCGAGCAGCAGCGTGCGCTGGCCATCACCCTGGATCAGGCGCGAGGGCGCGTTCCTGTCTACTTCGGCATCGGCGCCATCACGACCCGCGAATGCGTGGCCCAGGTCCGCATTGCCGAGGAGGAGAAGGCGCAGGCGATCACCATGCTGCCGCCGATGTTCCTGGCCCCCAACGAGAACGAATTGTTCGACCATTTCCGTGCCGTAGCGGAAGCCACCGATTTGCCTGTTCTGCTCTATAACAACCCGGGCCGGGTCGGGCATGGATTGTCGGCACGACTGGTCGCGCGCCTGGCCGGGGTTCCCAATATCGTCGGCGCCAAGGACACCAGCGGCAATATGTCGCTGACCGCCGACTATATCCGCCTTACCCGTCACGCCGGTTTCAAGGTCATGGCCGGCAAGGACACCATGATTCTGCCATCGCTGGTTTGCGGCGCCGTCGGCTGCATCGCGTCAACGGCGAATATCGTGCCGCGGCTGGTCGTCGAAATCTACGACAAATTCTGCCAGGGCGATCTGGCGGGGGCGCTTGAGGCGCAGTTCAAGCTGACTCCCCTGCGCAATGCCTTCGATCTGGCCAGCTTCCCCGTCGTCACCAAGGATGCGGCCAATCTGATCGGCCTGGATGTCGGGGCCCCGATCTTGCCGAATCGCGGCAGTCCGGAACCGGTCCTGCAGCAGTTGCGTGCCATTCTCGATGAATTGGGCGTTCTGAAAAAATAATCCTGGCGCCTTGGCGCCACTTTTAGACGAGATAAGGAATCATGCAAAAAATCGGATTTATCGGCCTGGGCATCATGGGCAAACCCATGAGCAAGAATCTGTTGAAAGCCGGCTACCCGCTGGTGGTTCTCGACCGCAACCCGAACAGCGTGGCCGAACTGGCGGCGCTGGGCGCCGAAGTCGGCGCCACGCCGGCCGATGTCGCGGCGCGCTGTGACGTCATCATTACCATGTTGCCCAACTCCCCGCAGGTCAAGGAAGTCGTGCTTGGCGAACACGGGCTGCTCGAGGGCGCGCGCGCAGGGACAGTGCTCGTCGATATGAGCTCGATCGCGCCGCTGGTCAGTCGCGAACTGGCCGCGGCCCTCGCACAGAAGGGGGTTGAAATGCTCGATGCGCCGGTCAGCGGCGGCGAGCCCAAAGCGATCGATGGCAGTCTGTCGGTCATGGTCGGCGGCAAGAGCGATGTGTTCGAGGCGTGCTTCCCCGTCATGAAGGCCATGGCCGGATCGGTGGTGCGTGCCGGGGACATCGGCGCGGGCAATATCACCAAGCTGGCGAATCAGGTCATCGTGGCGTTGAACATCGCGGCCATGTCGGAAGCGCTGGTGCTGGCCAGCAAGGCCGGCGTCGAACCGGAACTGGTCTTCGAAGCCATTCGCGGCGGGTTGGCCGGCAGCACGGTGCTCAATGCCAAGGCGCCGCTGGTAATGGATCGCAAGTTCGACCCAGGCTTCCGCATCAATCTGCACATCAAGGATTTGGGCAACGCGCTGGATACCGCGCATGAAATCGGGGCGCCGCTGCCCCTGACCGCGGCGGTGATGGAGATGATGCAGGCGCTCAAGGTCGATGATCTGGGCGAGGCGGATCATTGCGCCCTGATCCGCTACTATGAAAAACTGGCAAAAACGGAAGTCAGCCGTTGATGTCTCCACCGAAGCGCGCTGGCCCCGGCCGGCGCGCTTCGGTATCCTCAGTCCCTTTCGCCGCGAATCCGTCCATGACCTATCTGAACTCCCAACTGGCGCAGAACATCGTCAACCGCACGATGGAGATCATCGATAGCAACGTCAATATCATGAACGTCAAGGGCGAGATCATCGGCAGCGGCAATCCCGAACGCCTGGGGGCCATCCATGAGGGGGCCTTGCTGGTGCTGTCGCAGAAGCGGACGGTCGAGATCGACGAGGCCGTCGCCAACCAGCTGCACGGGGTCAGACCCGGCGTCAACCTGCCTCTGCGGTCGGATGGCGAAGTCATTGGCGTGATCGGTTTGACCGGTAGTCCCGAAGCGCTGCGCCAGTATGGCGAGTTGGTGCGAATGACGGCGGAAATGATGGTGGAGCAGGCGAGCCTGCTTCATTTGCTGGCGCAGGAAAGCCGTTTCCGCGAGGAACTGGTGCTGGACCTGATCCGCTCCGAAACGCCGGCCCCCGGCCTGGCCGGCTGGGCGCAGCGGCTCGGGGTCGATCTGGACCAGCCGCGCGTGGTCGCCGTGATCGAGGTCGATAGCGGGCAGCTCGGCGTCGATGCCGCACGCGAGGAATTGCATAATCTGCAGACGCTGCTGGCCTATCCCGAGCGCGACAACCTGGTCGCCACCGTCTCGCTGACCGAACTGGTCGTACTCAAGCCCGCGCTCAATCATCGCGGGGTTTGGGATCTGGCGGAGCACCGGCTGCGAGTCGATCACCTGCTTTCGCGGATGAACGAGCGCAGCCGGCTCGCCGTTCGCGTTTCGCTTGGCAATTATTTTCCCGGCCCCAGCGGCATCGCGCGCTCTTACCGTACCGCGGCCACGGCACTCAAGATAGGCCGGGTGCGCTCGCCCGGCCTGCAAGCCTACTTTTACCAGGATCTGATGCTGCCGGTGCTGCTGGAAAGCCTGCGCATAGGCTGGCAGTCGGACGAACTGATGCGTCCGTTGCAGCGCTTGAAAAAGCACGATAACAACGCGATCTTGCAACGCACGCTGACGGCCTGGTTTGCCAATCAGACCCAGGCGATGGCAACGGCTTCGGCCTTGAGTGTACATCGCAATACCCTGGAATACCGCCTCAACCGCATCGCCGAAATCACCGGCCTCGATCTCGGCCTGTTCGATAACCGCCTGCTGCTGTATATCGCTCTGCAACTGGACACCTTCGCCTGAGCTGCCGCCTGCCCCTGGGGGCGGCCTATGGCGCGGGAGGGCTGAAGCCGGGCGCCGGCGGCGATCGCCTCAATGACACCACCGGCAGTCAGGCTGCGGCGACCACGACCGGTTTTGCGGCCACCGTTCATGCCCGGTCGAAAGACGGCTATGCGGCGCGGCAAGCGATGCCGGCGCTGACCTGCAATTTGTCCAAGACCACGCAGCCGTTCACGTTTTACACCCGAATCCGCAACAATGCGCCGGCCTGCGTCAATCTCGTCAATACGTCGTTGTACACGAGCGTGAATACGACGACGCAGAAATGGGGGGCGGCGGTGAACGATGATCCCTCCTCGTCTGGTCTCGGCATGCAAGCCGCGCTCTGAGGTAGGGCGCTTCCAGGCCCATCATTCAACAGGCGCTTGCGAGCGCCTGTTTTTTTGCCTGCCGCTCCCTGGGCACTTGCCCAATAAAATGCAAAAAAAGGCGCGGGAATTATGTCTGCGGCCCGATGGCAGTGGCGGGGAGGAACGGTATTCTCTTGCCATTGCATCGATGCAGAAAGGCACGGCGTTTTGGCCGCGGCTTCGATCAGGACATATCGCAGGGCTGCGACCGCGGCCCCCGGAACAAGGAGCGTCAATCATGAATCAAACGGGCAAATCCGGTAACGCAACACCGAAGATCGTTTCCATGCGCGTGGTACCCGTCGCCGGGCACGATGGCATGCTGCTTAATCTGAGCGGGGCGCACGGCCCTTACTTTACCCGCAACATCGTGATCCTGAAGGATGATGCGGGCCAGACCGGGGTCGGCGAAGTTCCGGGGGGTGAGGCGATACGGCGTACGCTGGAGGATGCGGCCACCCTGGTGATCGGCAGCCGGCTCGGCGACCATAACCGGGTTCTCAACGCCATGCGCGAGCGCTTCGCCGATCGCGATGTCGGCGGTCGCGGCCTGCAGACGTTTGACCTGCGCGTCACGATCCACGCGCTGACCGCGGTCGAAGCGGCCATGCTCGATTTGTTCGGACAGTTTCTCGACTTGCCGGTTGCCGCCTTGCTGGGCGAAGGGCAGCAGCGCAGCGAAGTCGAAATGCTCGGCTATTTGTTCTATGTCGGCGACCGCCGCAAAACCGACCTCGCTTATCGGGCAGAGCCCGATAATGCCGATGACTGGTTGCGCCTGCGGCATGAGGTCGCGCTGACCCCCGATGCGGTGGTGCGTCTGGCCGAGGCGGCGCAACAGCGCTACGGTTTCAACGATTTCAAGCTCAAGGGCGGCGTACTGCGCGGCGAAGAAGAAATCGAAGCTGTGGCGGCGCTCTCCGAGCGGTTCCCGCAGGCGCGCATCACGCTGGACCCGAACGGTGCCTGGTCGCTGAAAGAGGCGATCGCGCTGTGCCGCGACCGGCACGATGTACTGGCCTATGCCGAGGATCCGTGCGGTGCCGAGAACGGTTTCTCCGGCCGCGAAGTCATGGCGGAATTCCGCCGCGCCACGGGTCTGCCGACGGCGACCAACATGATCGCCACCGACTGGCGCCAGATGTGCCATGCCGTGCAATTGCACGCAGTCGATATCCCGCTGGCCGATCCGCATTTCTGGACCATGCAGGGCGCGGTGCGCGTAGCCCAGCTCTGTCGCGATCAGGGGCTGACCTGGGGCTCGCATTCGAACAACCATTTCGATATTTCTCTGGCCATGTTTACGCATGCCGCCGCCGCCGCACCCGGCCGGGTCACTGCAATCGATACCCACTGGATCTGGCAGGACGGGCAGCGACTGACGCGTGAGCCGTTGCGCATCGTCGGCGGCAAAGTGGCCGTGCCGCAGAAGCCCGGCCTCGGCGTCGAAATCGATATGGACCAGGTCGAGCTCGCCCACCGCTTGTACCAGGAGAAAGCGCTCGGCGCGCGGGACGATGCCGTCGCCATGCAATACCTGATTCCGGGCTGGACCTTTGACAACAAACGGCCGTCCCTGGTGCGTTGAAATGCGGGCCGCGCGGCGTTCTGCGCGCGCAGCCGACGATTGAACGGTTTGACCTGCCATGTCCATGAAAATAGTTATCGCCCCGGATTCATTCAAGGAAAGCCTGAGCGCGGCGCAAGTCGCCGCACAGATCGAAGCCGGGTTTCGCTGTATCTTTCCCGATGCGGACTATGTCGCCTTGCCGATGGCCGATGGCGGAGAGGGGACGGTCGATGCTCTGGTCGCTGCGGCAAGCGGTCGCCGTGTCCATGTCACGGTAACCGGCCCCGCCTGCGCGCCGTTGCCGTCATTCTTCGGGCTGCTCGGTGGCGGCCGCCTGGCCGTGATAGAAATGGCGGCGGCGAGTGGGCTGGCTTTGCTGCCCGCCGCGTGCCGCAACCCCCTGCACACGACGACGCGCGGCACTGGCGAGTTGATGCTGGCGGCCCTGGATCAGGGGTGCCGTCATCTGCTGCTGGGTTTGGGCGGCAGTGCGACCAGCGATGGCGGCGCCGGCATGTTGCAGGCGCTCGGAGCGCGCCTGATCGACCGTGAGGGGTGCTCGATCCCCTGTGGCGGCGCGGGGCTCGCGAAACTCGCCGATATCGATCTGACGACGCTGGATCCACGGTTGGCCGAGTGCCGGATCGATGTCGCCTGCGACGTCGATAACCCGCTGCTCGGACCGGATGGGGCGGCGGCGGTGTTCGGACCGCAGAAAGGGGCAACACCGGGCATGGTGGCCGAGCTCGAGGCCGGGCTAGGCCGTTTTGCCGATATCATCGCCATGCGTCTCGGCATCGATGTGCGCGCCATTCCGGGGGGCGGCGCTGCCGGCGGAATGGGGGCGGCGCTGGCGGGGTTGCTGGGGGCGACGATGCGCCCGGGTATCGAGATCGTCATCGAGGCGGCCGGCCTCGACGCAGCGCTGGATGGGGCCGATCTGCTGATTACCGGCGAGGGGCGCATCGATGGGCAGACCGCGCGCGGAAAGACCCCCATGGGCGTCGCTCGCGTCGCCCGCCAACACGGTGTTCCCGTGATCGGCATTGCCGGGAGCCTGAGTCCGGACGTCGACGCGGCGTGCGGACATGGCATCGACGCGGTTTTCAGCGTGCTCTACCGCCCCTGCAGCCTGCAAGAGGCGTTGCGCGACGCGGCCGACAACATCTATCTGGCCGCTCGCAATGTGGCGGCCTTGTATCGCCTGGGGCATGGGAGCGCGATTAGCCGCGCCGCGCCCATTCCTGCCTGATTTCCTATCCCGAGACGCCACTTGAGAAAGAAAACGCATGCATCGCAATCGCAAGGCCAAGATTGTGGCCACCCTGGGACCGGCCACGCCGGACCGTGCCGGTATCGAAGCGCTGTTCAAGGCGGGGGTCGACGTGTTTCGGCTCAATTTCAGCCACGGCAGCCATGCCGACCATCAAGAACGCGCACGCATCATCCGCGAGCTTGAGCGCGATAGCGGACGTCCGATAGGCATCCTGCTCGATTTGCAAGGCCCCAAGCTGCGCATCGCTACCTTTGCCGATGGCCCCGTGCGGCTGGAGGCCGGACAGACTTTCGACCTCGACTTGCGACGAGAGCAGCCGGGCGATGCGAAGCGTGTCGCGCTGCCGCACCCCGAAATTTTCGCGGCTCTGGTCGTTGGCGCCGAGCTCCTGCTCGACGACGGCCGCATCCGGCTGCGTGTCGAGCGCTGCGACGATACGAGCGCGACGACGCGCGTGATAACGGGCGGGCCTCTGTCCGATCGCAAGGGCGTCAATGTGCCGGATGTGGTCTTGCCCTTGTCGGCGCTGACGGAGAAGGATCGTGCCGATCTGGCCTTTGGCCTGAAGCTCGATGTCGACTGGGTGGCCCTGTCTTTCGTACAAAGGGCCGAGGACATCGAGGAGGTCAAGTCCATCGTCGCCGGTCGTGCCGGTGTGATCGCCAAACTGGAAAAACCCGCGGCGATCGCCGATCTCGACGCCATCGTCGCGGCGGCCGACGCCATTATGGTCGCCCGCGGCGACCTGGGGGTGGAGATGCCGGCAGAGCAAGTGCCATCCATTCAAAAGCGCATCGTCAAGCAGTGCCGCCGCACCGGCCGTCCTGTCATTGTCGCGACGCAGATGCTCGATTCGATGGTGGCGGCGCCGGTGCCAACGCGGGCGGAGGCCTCGGATGTCGCAACCGCCATCTACGACGGCGCCGATGCTGTCATGTTGTCGGCCGAGTCGGCGTCGGGCAACTACCCGGTCGAAGCCGTATGCATCATGGACCGCATCATTTGCCAGACCGAGTCCGATCCCTATTATCAAGAGGCGATCGAGTCGGCGCGCACCCCGCCGGAAAGAACGGCAACCGATGCCATCGGCTGCGCCATGCGCAATATCACCCAGGTGCTGGCCGCTGCTGCGACGGTGGCGTATACCACCACGGGGCATTCCGCACTGCATATGGCGCGCGAACGGCCGCTGGCACCCATCATCGGCATGACGCCGCGCCTGGCGACGGCACGGCGACTGGCCCTGGTGTGGGGGGTGCATGCCTTGCTGATCCACGATGTGGCCGATGTGGGCGAGATGACCGACTATGCGTGCCGCGCGGCGCTGAACCAGGGGTTTGCCGAGGCTGGGGCGACCATCGTCATTTCGGCCGGTCTGCCCTTCGGAACGCCAGGGACGACGAATCTCTTGCGTGTTGCCACGGTAGGGTGACTGGGCAAACCTCCAATATTTGTAGTCCATCCGCTTTTATCTTGATGCGCTTGCACGAAGGCGCGGCCGACGGAGCGCCGTATCATGCCGAGCAATGGAAACGGGGCGGCCTCGGGCCGCCCGCCTACCAGTGAGACCGAGCCATTATGAAAATTGTCATTGCTCCCGACTCGTTCAAGGAAAGTCTGTCGGCGATGGACGTTGCCGCCCAGATCGAGGCGGGCTTTCGTTCTGTCTATCCCGATGCCGACTATGTGTCCATTCCGATGGCGGATGGCGGGGAGGGTACCGTCGAAGCGATGGTGGCGGCGACGCGCGGCCATAGTGTCGCCGCCGACGTCAGCGGACCGCTGGGCGACCCGGTTCGCGCCTGCTTCGGCCTGCTGCCGGACGGCGGCGCGGCCGTCATCGAAATGGCCGCGGCCAGCGGGCTGGAACTACTGGAGCCGGGGCGGCGCGATCCGCTGCTGACGAGTACGCGTGGTACCGGCGAGCTGATTCTGGCGGCGCTGGACCATGGCCGCCGCCATATCATTCTGGGATTGGGCGGCAGCGCGACCAACGATGGCGGCGCCGGCATGTTGCAGGCACTCGGGGCGACCTTGAGCGATAGCGCCGGCCATCCGATAGGAGCGGGAGGGGGGGCGCTCGCGCAGCTGGCCCGCATCGATCTCTCGACCCTCGACCCCCGTCTGGCCGATTGCCGCTTTGACGTTGCCTGCGATGTCGACAATCCCTTGCTCGGTCCTCTAGGCGCCGCGGCGGTGTTTGGCCCGCAGAAAGGGGCCGACCCTGGAAGCATTGAACGGCTGGAAGCCAATCTCGCCCACTATGCCGACCTGATCGAATGCCAGCTCGGCATCGACGTGCGCCGGATACCCGGCGGCGGCGCCGCCGGAGGCATGGGAGCGGCATTGGTCGCCATGCTTGGCGCAAGCTTGCGGCCTGGCATCGAGATCGTGACCGAGGCGGTCGGTCTGGACGCTGCGATACGCGATGCCGATCTGGTCGTTACCGGCGAGGGGCGCATCGACAGCCAGAGCGTGCACGGCAAGACCCCCATCGGGGTGGCGCGTGTCGCCAAGCGCCATGGCGTACCGGTCATCGGCATTGCCGGCAGTCTGTCGTCCGATGTTTCTGTCGTGCACCAGCATGGTATCGATGCGGTTTTCAGCGTGCTGTTCCGGGTGTGCCTGCTAGAAGAGGCGCTGGCGGAAGCGGCGGGAAACATCTATTTGACGGCGCGCAATATTGCGGCGGTGCACAAAATAGGGGCATGGGCAAATGCCTCAAATTCACTGCAAATCGGTGCCGAATCTTGTAGGGGGCGCTGATGAATCGCTCTGGCGACTTATTTAGACTGGGCGTGTCGACTGATACGGCGACAGGCATCGCCGCCGGATTGTGTACGGTTTACTTCACGGGAGAGATTCATGAACGACGTCAGCATGGCATTAGGAGGGGTGGCTAAAAAAACGCATGTCCGGTACTGGATCGTGGTCATGCTGTTTTTTGTCACCGCATTGAATTATGGCAGTCGCGCAACGCTTTCCATTGCGGGGGCACCGATGTCGAAGGCGCTCGGCCTCGACGCGGTCGGAATGGGGTATATTTTTTCGGCCTTTTCATGGGCATATGTGATCGGGCAGATTCCGGGGGGATGGTTGCTCGACCGCTTTGGTTCGAAAAAAGTCTATTTCTGGAGTATTTTCACCTGGTCGCTGTTCACTTTTCTGCAGGGCGCCGTCGGCGGCCTGAGCGTGGCCGCTGCCATCGCCACGCTGTTCTTCCTGCGCTTCATGGTCGGGCTGGTCGAAGCGCCTTCGTTCCCGGGTAACAGCCGCATCGTGGCCGCCTGGTTTCCGGCGCAGGAACGCGGCACCGCGGTCTCCATCTTCAATTCGGCGCAGTATTTTGCCATCGTCATGTTCGTCCCTGTCATGGGCTGGCTGACGACGACCATAGGCTGGGCGGCGGTGTTCTACTTCATGGGCGCGGTCGGGATCGTATTCAGCGTGATCTGGCTGAAAGTCATCCATGCTCCCAAGGATCACCCCGGCATCAATCAGGCCGAACTCGACTTTATCGAGAAGGGGGGGGCGCTGGTCGACATGGACCAGAAAAATGTCAGCAACAAGGCCAAAGCCGCGTTCAAGTGGGCCGACATCAAGCAGCTGCTGCAATCGCGGATGATGATGGGCGCCTATCTCGGTCAGTATTGCATCAACGCGCTCACGTATTTCTTTATCACCTGGTTCCCGGTCTACCTGATCCAGGCCAAGCATATGTCCCTGCTCAAGGCCGGCGTGGCGGCATCGATTCCGGCGATCTGTGGCTTCCTGGGCGGCGTGCTGGGCGGGATCATTTCCGACTGGCTGCTGAGAAAAGGCAGCACGCTGACGCTGGCGCGCAAGCTGCCCATCATTCTCGGCATGCTGCTGTCGATGTCGATGATTGTGTGCAACTACGTCGACTCGCAGTGGCTGGTGGTCGGCGTGATGGCCGTTTCCTTCTTCGGCAAGGGCATAGGCGCGCTCGGTTGGGCCGTGCTGGCGGATACGGCACCCAAGGAGATCAGCGGACTCAGCGGCGGTTTGTTCAATATGTTCGGCAATCTGTCCGGCATCGTGACCCCGATTGCCATCGGTTACATCATCAAGTCGACCGGCTCCTTCGACGGCGCCCTGGTTTTCGTCGGCGTCCATGCATTGCTGGCCATTGTCAGCTTCATGTTCATCGTGCCGGACATCAAACGCTTGAATCTGAAGCGCGCATAAGCGGCGCTTGACAAGGAACGCGAAAAATGAGCTCACAATCGACCCCTGTCATCACGGAAATGCGCGTGATACCGGTAGCCGGCCACGACAGCATGCTGCTTAATATCGGCGGGGCGCATGGCGCGTATTTCACGCGCAACCTGGTGGTCCTGACCGACAGTGCCGGGCATACCGGCGTCGGCGAAGCCCCCGGCGGCGAGGTGATACTGCAGACCCTGGCGGATGCGATTCCCCGTGTCGTCGGCCAGCAACTGGGGCATCTGAAGCGGCTGGTGCACGACCTGCACAGCGGCAATACCGGCTCGGATACCGATTCGTTTGGCAAGGGGGCCTGGACTTTCGAGCTGCGCGTCAATGCCGTCGCCGCGCTCGAAGCGGCGCTCCTGGATCTGATGGGCCAATTCCTCGGCGTGCCGGTGGCGGAATTGCTCGGCCCGGGCAAGCAGCGCGATGCCGTGACCGTGCTCGGTTATCTGTTCTATATCGGCGACCGCGAGAAGACCGACCTGCCGTATCAGGCCGGCGGGAAGGGCGGCCATGAGTGGTACCATCTGCGGCATCAGGCGGCGATGGACACCGAATCCGTGCTGCGTCTGGCGCAGGCCGCCAAGGATCGTTATGGTTTCAAGGATTTCAAGCTCAAGGGCGGGGTTTTGCCCGGTGAGCAGGAGATCGAAACCGTGAGCGCGCTGGCTGCCGCCTTTCCCGATGCGCGCATTACCATCGATCCCAACGGCGCGTGGTCGCTGGATGAGGCGGTTGGCTTGTGCAAGGGACTGAAGAATGTCCTGACCTATGCCGAGGATCCGTGTGGCGCTGAGAACGGATTCTCCGGGCGCGAGATCATGTCCGAGTTCCGCCGGGCGACCGGCCTGCCGACCGCTACCAATATGATCGCGACCAACTGGCGCGAACTGCAGCATTCGGTCTTGCTCGATGCGGTGGACATTCCGCTGGCCGACCCTCATTTCTGGACCTTGAGCGGAGCCGTGCGCGTCGCACAGTTGTGCGACGAGTGGGGGCTGACCTGGGGCTGCCATTCCAACAACCATTTCGACATCTCGCTGGCCATGTTCACGCATGTCGGTGCCGCCGTGCCGGGCAAGCCGACCGCCATCGATACGCACTGGATCTGGCAGGAAGGGCAATCTCTGACGCGCGAGCCGTTGCAGATCGTCGATGGCAAGATCGCCCTGAGCGACAAGCCGGGGCTGGGGGTCGAACTGGACTGGCAAAAAGTGGAGCAGGCGCACCGCCTGCATCGCGCCATGCCGTCCGGTGCCCGCAACGATGCCGCCGCGATGCAGTACCTGATTGCGGGATGGACATTCGACCGCAAGCGACCGGCGCTGGTTCGCTGAACGAATTCGTCGCCACGAACCCTGCACTACCCAAGCCGGCCAGTTGAATCATTCTGGCTGGTTTGGGTATTTTTTTGTTCTATCCGAAAACAATTGCCGTTTTCCGAAAGTCATCCGCCACGCCTTCGGGTCTACTGCCAGCCATCGCGGTCGTGACCGCCAGTTACCCGAAGGATGTCCTTTTGTCTGCCTCCCGCCTGTTTCGCCAACATACTCTGTCGCTACTGGCCTTTATCGACTTCGACAATCCTGCCTCGGCTCCCGAGGGCGATGTCTTGACGCTCGATCTCGACGATGGCCGTATCTTGCACCTGGTTCTGCTATCGGATGATGCGTGGATGTTGCTGATCGAGGTTCCCGCCGCCACGGTCGACCCCGAGTCCTGGCTGCGCCTGAATCAACCGGATGGCGAAGCGGAGCAGGCCGTCGTCGGGCTGACCGATGACGGCCGGCCGATGTTGTGGCTGCGCCTGCCTTTGACCGGCTGCAGTGAGGCCTCTGCCCGTGCGGCGCTGCAGCATCTGCTGTGCCGGTCGGCCGCCTTGTGCGAAGCGACCGCCGGGCAGGCGCATGATGCGCGGACTGCTGGCGCGCTCGTCTGATTCCGAGTTCTTTTGTCGACATGGAGTTTTGTATGCCCGTTTCCATTCATGCACCCAATAACACGACCTCTGCTGCCGATTTCGGTCGCCGTCCCGTCTCCAGCCACGTTCCCATGATCTCGCGGGATGCCCGCTTCCGCCTCGATCAGGGGGAGGCGCGCGGCCGGGCCGACTTTGTGCGCCCGCGCGATGCCGAGGGTCGCACCGGCATGCCGGTCAAAGGACGGGTGGGCCGCGCCCTGGAAGGTTTGCAGGATCTGTTCGGCCGCTGTGCCGGACGCGGCTCAAGCCGGGAGGAGGCCTATGCGCCGGCCAGGCAGTCCGAATCGTCGCCGCTGCGCGACGCCCCCCCTGCGCGGGCCAAAGCATCCGAACCATCCGTGCCGGCGCGCAACGACCCCATGGCCCGGATGCGGGCCGCGATGAGCAAGTCCGATGTCGAAAATCTGTTGCGGGTCCGGCAAAGGGAAGGCCTCGACGACGAGAGACTGCGCTTGCGGAGCGACCGCCCGGTGGAGAGCGCGCGCGAGCGGATGGAGTCGCGAATCGCCGCACGCGAGCTGCACAAAAAACAGGAAACCCTGCTCGCAGCCGGACATACGCTGAGCGGCGTGATATCAAAAAGCGAACTGACAGCGGCGATCCGCGACGTTTACTCTCCGGCGGCACTGAGGGTGGTGCTCAATATGAGGCCGTCGCTCGGGCACAAGGGACGCTGTGGCCAGGCCGAAGTCGATTGGGTACGGAAAGCCCTGGCCTACCTCGGCAACGACGCCGCCAATACGATGGCCTTGCGCCATGGCGCCACGGGGATCGTGCCGTTCTCGCAAGGCCTGCTTTCCATCACGGATTCAAGCCGGGGGCAGCAAGGGGTGGCCTTTGGAACGAAGGGTATCTGCGCGGCCTTGGCGACTCACTGGCTAAGCTGTGTCAGGCATGGCGTCGATTTTCAGACCGACCTCGGGCGCGACGGCGAAAACTATGGTCGCGACCATAATCTGAATAGTGTGACGCCGGGGCGCGAAGAAGTCATGAACCTTGCCATCGCTTATTACAGTAAGCCCGAAAGCACTGCCAAAGCGACAACGGGGAAAGATGCGGACGCGCGCTGGCAGCATGTCGATACGCCTTTTGTCAACGGCCAGAAAAAGCAGATGGAGCGCGGGGTATTCACTGCCGGTATCTACTACCGGGGCGATGCCGTGTTGCGCGAATATCTGCAGGACAACGGCTTGCGCCGTCAGGAGGGAGGCGACATACACAAGGGGAGCTTGGATGTGGGCGAGCTCGGCAAAGACGGTTTGTACCTGATCCAGATCTACGGCAAGGGCGGGCATGGTCTTGCCTGTCATGTCGATGGCGATGCCGGGACGTTCCAGTTTTTCGATCCGAACGCTGGCGAATTCACCTTCTCGAGTCACGGCGAGATGCAGAACTTCATCGCGGAATTTCTGCGGGACAAATACCCCGATCTGCAGCAGGAGCACCGATGCGAGCGCTATCGCTGACGCGGCAGGTCGCAGGGTGCGCCGTTCAGCGCGCGTCGGCCAAGAAGTCGGCGATGCCGGACACCAGACCGGCGGACAACGGCAGGGCCGGATCGGCGTAGGCGGCCAGGTTGGCGGCGCGGTCGTTTTCGGGTACGTCCTTGAGGACATGATTCATGTGCGGCAACAGCAGCAGCCTTGCTCCGTGACCGGCCTGCTGTAGCGCCCGCGCGTCGGCCAGCCCGATCTGCAGGTCGCGCAGACCCTGCACGATCAGCACCGGGCGCGTTTCGCGCGCGAGCAGGGCGGCAGGGTCGTAACGAAACACGTCGATGACGAAGTTCTGCACCGCAGGCGGAAAAATGGACTGCAAAGCCGGCGGCAGCGCCGCGCTCGCCACGTGCCGCCCGGCTGCGAATTCGGCCAGCGTCGCGTCGACAGGCGCCATGAGCGCCTCATATTCCGGCATGGCGGCGAATTGTTCGCGCACGATGACACCCAGCGGCCGGCCGGGGGAGCAAAGCAGAATCAGGCCATCCACGTCCGCCCGTTCTGCCGCGGCAAGCGCGACCATGGCGCCCTCGCTATGCCCAAGCAGATAGAGCCGCCGGGCGGCAGTCCGTTCGCGCAGGACGGCGACCCAGTTCAGAACATCGTCGGCGTAGTCGGCGAGCGTGACCGCGTTGGCGTCCGGCACCGCCGCCGCGCTGCCGAACATGCCGCGTTTGTCCACGCGCAGTGAGGCGATGGAACGGTCGGCCAGGCCTTCCGCCAGCAGGCGGTACATGGCCGACTTGATTCCGAACGGGTTGTTGCCGTCGCGATCGGTCGGGCCGCTGCCCGGTATGATCAGCACGGCACAGTCGCTCGCGCCTGCGGGCGACAGCAAGCTGCCCGCCAGCAGCCCGTGCGGCCCATCGGCATGGATTTCACTGGTCTGCAACGCCATGACGGTCTCCGCGGCAGCAAGGGGTAGAGTTGCGATTCTACGCCGCGGGGGCATGACTGGCGAGGCGGGCCGGTCGTATCGGACGGGCCTGCGCGCCCGCGGGGATTCGCGGCTTGATGCCCTTCTTGTCAACGTGTCGATTCTTTCTGGCGATTTGCTCGCTTTCACCTGCCGTTCTTGCAGTTTGCACACTGTCGGCTGGCATGCGCGCGGGGGAAAATAAGCCCGCGGCAATCACATGCCAACCCCAAGGAAATGAGCCGACATGACACGCTATATCGATACCATCGACCTGCAACGGCTGGTCAAAACCATAGGAGCCGAGGTCTTCATCGCTCAACTCGCCCGCTATATCGAAGCCGATTTCCGGCGCTGGCCGGACTTCGATACCTGTCCGCGCATCGCGCATCATTCGGACGAAGGCGTGATCGAGCTGATGCCGATCTCGGATGGGCATTATTACGGCTTCAAGTATGTCAACGGCCACCCTCGCAATACGCGCTTCGACATGCTGACCGTCATGGCTTTCGGCGCGCTGGCGCGCGTCGACTCGGGCTTGCCTGTCCTGCTCAGCGAGCTGACCCTGACCACCGCCCTGCGCACGGCGGCGACATCGGCGTTGGTCGCACAGGTGCTGGCCCGGCCCGATGCAAAGATCATGGCCCTGATCGGCAATGGCGCACAGAGCGAGTTTCAGTTGCTGGCTTTTCATACGCTGTTGAATATCGACACGTTCCACCTCTACGACACCGACCCCGCGGCGACCGACAAACTGCTGTCCAACCTGGGGGGGCACCCCGGCTTGCACCTCATTCGCGCGGCGTCGGCGCGTGAGGCGACGGAGGGAGCCGACATCATCACAACGGTCACCGCCGATAAAAACCACGCTACCATCCTGACCCCGGACATGATCCGCCCCGGAATGCATGTCAACGCCGTCGGCGGCGACTGCCCGGGCAAGACCGAACTGCATCCCGATATCCTTGGCATGGCCACGGTTTTCGTCGAGTTCGAAGCGCAAACCCGTATCGAAGGCGAGTTGCAGCAGATGCCCGCCGATTTCGCCGTCACCGAACTATGGGAAGTCTTGGCCGGTGTGCGACCGGGGCGGATAAGCGCGGATGAGATCACGGTTTTCGACTCGGTCGGGTTTGCGCTGGAAGATTTTTCCGCCTTGCGCTATGTACTGGATCAGTCCGAACGATATGGCATCGGGAATGCGATTGATCTGGTGCCGGCACCGTCCGATCCGAAAAACCTCTTCCAGCTCCTGGCCTGAGGCATGCGCATGACGCAGACCAGGACACAGACCAGGACACAGACCAGGACACAGACCAGGACACAGACGGCCAGCCGCATCGTCATGGTGCGCCCGGTCCGGTTTTGTGCGAATCCCGAGACGATGTCATCGAACCGCTTTCAACGCAGCGGGCACGATGCGCAATCGGCGCAGCGTACGGCGCTGTTCGAGTTCGATCGCTATGTCGAAGCCATCCGCGGTGCTGGCGTGCAGGTTCAGGTCTTTCACGATAGCGGCGACGACAGAACGCCCGATTCGCTGTTTCCGAACAACTGGATCAGCCTGTTGCACGATGGAACCATCGTCACCTATCCGATGGAGGCGCCAAGCCGCCGCCGCGAACGCAAGCCTGCCGTGATCCGCCGTCTGATGGGCGATTATCAGGTCTCCAGGATCGTCGATCTCAGCTACTTCGAGCACGAGGGGAAATACCTGGAGGGTACGGGCGCGATGGTTTTCGATCATGAAAATCGTATCATCTATGCCTGCCTGTCCAGCCGATGTCATCCGGAAGCGATAGAGAAGGTGGCCGCGCAACTGGCTTGCCATCTGGTGTTGTTCGAAGCGTTCGACCGCAACGGGCATGCGATCTATCACACCAATGTGATGATGAGCGTGGGACGCACGCTGGCGCTGGTGTGTCTCGAAGCCATCGTCGACGTGCGACAGCGCCAGGGGGTCATTTCTTCGCTGGAGGGGGACGGAAAGACGATTATCGCGATCAGCCACGCCCAGATGGAATGTTTCGCCGGCAATGTGCTCGAACTGTCCGGTGCCGGAGGAGGTCCGGTGCTGGCGATGTCGACGCGCGCCTGGGCCGCGTTCGATGCCGATCAGCAGGCGAGGCTGACGGCCTATGCGACTATCGCCAAATCTCCGTTGAATACCATCGAGGATCTGGGGGGCGGCGGCGCGCGCTGCATGATCGCGGAAAACTTCCTGCCGCCGGCCTGACGCCCGCCCGGGAGCTTAGCCGCCGCTGTGCCAGTCGCGCCGTCCTGCCGCGTCGAGAAAGGTCCATGCGAGTACGCGGCTCTGCTTCTGCCCCTGAGCCATCGCGAGGATCGTGCTGTGGCGCACGGCGCTGTGCTTGAGCGCGCGCCGCAGTGCGGGCAGGCTGGCCGCTTTCGATACCAGGCTGCTGAACCAGCAGCAGCGGTCGGCGAAACGCACGCTGTCCGCTATCATGCGCCCGATGAAGGCCTCTTCGCCGCCCGGGCACCAAAGCTCGGACTGGCGTCCGCCGAAATTCAGGCGGGTATCGCGCGTGTCGCCGCGTCCGAGGTTCTGCCATTTCCTGCGCGTGCCTGCGCCGGCTTCGGCGCGTGAGGCGTGGAAGGGCGGGTTGCACAGGGTGAGGTCGAAGCGTTCGCCCGCACGGATGACGGTGTCGAAAATCGCATTCGGATCGTTCTGGCGCCGCAGTTCGATCGCCGCCGACATCGCCGGATTGGCGGCGAGGATGGCACGCGCGCTGTTCAGCGCGCCGTCATCGATGTCGCTGCCGACGAAACGCCAGCCATACTCGGCATGGCCGATCAAGGGGTAGACGCAGTTGGCTCCGACACCGATGTCGAGTACCCGCACTGCCGTGCCGCGCGGGATGGAGCGCTTGCGCCCGGACGCCAGTAAATCGGCCAGATAATGCAGGTAATCGGCGCGCCCGGGAATGGGCGGGCACAAATAGCCGTCCGGGATATCCCAGCCGACGACGCCGTAGTCGTGCGCAAGCAGGGCGCGGTTGAGTTGCCTGACGGCCGTCGGGTCGGCGAAGTCGATGGAGTCGTCGCCGTAGGCATTGGGCGCGACATGGGAGGAAAGAGCCGGGCAGGCCGCGATCAGGGCCGCAAAATCATAGCGCCCCTGATGCCGGTTGCGCGGGTGCAGACGCTTGTCCGTGGTGACCATCGGCTGTTCGCTTGTCTGCGCCGGGTGTCGCCGGCGCCGAAGTGGAGAAGGCGGTATGGTAGCCTTCGCCGCGGGTGCTGACAAATCGCCGCCTTCACTTGCCTTCCGGGATCTCGCACGTCCGGTTGCGGCCATTGCGCTTGGCCTCGAACAAGGCGCGGTCGGCGCGGTTGAGAAAGACATCGAGGTTGACGTCGCTCTCGGTCAGGGAGGCGACACCGAGCGAGGCCGTGAACTGGACCGGCAGTCCGCGTTCGATAGGCAGCCGGATCGCCGCGATCGCCAGACGCAGACGGTCGGCGGCTTCGTAGGCTTGCCAACCGCTGGTTTCGGGCAAAAGAACGGCAAATTCCTCGCCGCCGATGCGACCGATCAAATCGGGGTCGCGCAAGGTTTGGCGGCAGACGTGGGCGAATTCGCGCAGGGCGCGGTCGCCTACTTCGTGTCCATAGGTATCGTTGATCAGCTTGAAATGGTCGAGGTCTATCATGACCAGCGACAAGGCCGCCTTGTAGCGCACCGCGCGCGCGCGTTCTTTTTCAGCCAGCTCGAAGAAGTAGCTGCGGTTGGGCAAGCCGGTCAGGAAGTCGGTGTGCGCCTGGATTTCAAGGCGCGCTTCCAGTTCCTTGTGTTCGGTGATGTCGGTCGAAATGCCGACCAGACCCCAGACCCGGTCGGCCCCGGCCTGCTCGAAGATGGGGGCTTTCACCTCCCAATACACGCGCAGATGGCCGTCGGCGCCGGGGATCTCGATTTCTTCGCCCGTCAAGGCGCCGGCGAACACCCGGTTGTCGACCTCGTGCAACTTCGCCACGGTCGAAGCCGGGAAAAAATCCTCGTCCGTTTTGCCGATCAGGTCGCGCGCGGTGCCGCCGAACAGTTCCATCGTCAATTTATTCGCGTAGATATAACGATGTTCGAGATCCTTCATATAAATGTAGGCGGGGACGTGATCGAGCGCTCGGCGCAAGCGTTCGGCTTCGGCCAGCGCCACGTTGAGCCGGGCTTCTGCCTGCTTGCGCTCGGTGATGATGTCGAAGATGGCGACGATATGCCCGGGTTTGGGGCAGTAGACCGAGACCGAACGCCACATTTGCAGCACATTCAGATAGTGTTCGAAGCGCTCGGGCTTTCCGCTTGCGGCAACGCGGCCATAAGCCTGCAACAGGTCGTCGTCGGTCTCGCGCAGCCCCGGCAGAACATCGGAGGCGCGGCGACCGATCACGTCGCTCAGGCCGGTCTGGGAGACGAAGGCCTGGTTGACCGCCAGGTAGACGAAGTCGACCGCACGGTCGTCCTCGTACAGCATGCGGCAATAGGCGAGTCCGTTGAGCATATTGTCGAACAGGGCGCGGTAAGTCTCGTCCTCTCCGAGTACTTCGACGGCGATTTCTTCCCGTCCTGCCATGACGTTCTCCCTGCCATGAGTAGTGTCATTACTTTATCCTACTCAATAGATGCCGTTCTGGCAGGGAAAGCTGTGCCGCGCGGGCAAAAAATGCCCGATGTCACGTCTTGCGCGGGAGGGCGAGGCTCTAGAGGAACCGATACGGCACGGCCGGTCAGGGGTTTGTCGGCCCACTGAAGCACTGGCGCTTGCGTGGGCGTGGAGCCATACCGGGGCGCCGCGCTCGCATGCCTGGGCGTGTCGAAACACGAGGCCGGCAAGCGCGACGACAAGACAGGAGCCCGTCCGGCGGCTTCCTGTCGCAATCCGTCCACGCCGCACTCGCGCCTCGAACTGCGCGTTGCGCAGACTACCCGTAACGGAAGAATTCGAGAAAGGCCCGCAATGCAGGACGCATCAGGCGCCGGGAAGGATAGTAGATATAAAAGCCATCGAAGGGTGGACACCATTCTTCCATGACGGAGATCAGTTTGCCTTCCCGTACATCGGCCGAAACGGTTTTCTCGAACAGAAAAGCCAGGCCAATGCCGTCGAGAGCGGCCTGCCTCATCAGTTCCTGCTGTGGCAGGATCACATTGCCCTTTACGCCAACGCTGATCGCATGCCCGTCGTGTTCCAATTCCCAGCGGTAGATGCGTCCGCTCTGGAACCGGCGGCGGATGCAGTTGTGTGCGGCCAGATCGCGGGGGTGCAGGGGTTTGGGATGTTTTGCGAAGTAAGCGGGGGAGCCGACGATCATGCCGCGCCGTGCTCCGCCAGCGCGTACCGCGATCATGTCGACCTCCAGGCTCTCCCCGAGCCGGATCCCTGCGTCGCACCCGTTCTCGACGATGTTTTCAAACACATCCGAAACGCGAATATCGAGTTCAATCGCCGGGTAGAGCGCCGCGAACTCCGGCAGCCGAGGCATGATGATCTCCTGGACGGCGAGGAGCGGCATCGTGATCCGCAAGGGACCAGAAGGCGCAACGGCTCCCTCCGTGACATCCGCGAATCCCGTTTCGATTTCGGCGAGGGGAGCTGCGACGCGTGCCAGAAGGCGTTCCCCCTCCTCGGTCGGACGTGTCGAACGCGTGGTTCTTGCCAGCAGTCGCAGCCCCAGGGCGTCCTCCAGCGTCGAAACGGCGTGGCTGACGGCGGAAGGCGCGATGCCGAGTTGATCGGCCGCCGCACGAAAACTCCCGGCCTTGGCGACGGTGACGAAAACGACGAGTTGGGAAAGCTGCGTTCGATCCATTGTTCTATATTTTAGATCGCCCCATTCTTTTTTGCACGGGTTATCAGTGTCTGTCGTCGCCATTACCATGCTCGTATTCCAGCCAATTCCAGAGAGGAACACGTTATGGAACATCGCAAATTAGGAAAAACCGAGGTCTCGGCCATCGGCCTGGGCTGCATGGGACTGAGCCAGGCGTATGGCGTCCAGGATGAAGCCAGCTCGATCCGGACCCTGCATCGCGCAGTCGAACTTGGCGTGACCTTCTTCGACACTGCCGAGGTTTATGGCCCCTATCGCAACGAGATACTTCTGGGCAAGGCGCTCAAGCCTCACCGGGAGCGGGTGCTCATCGCGACGAAATTCGGTTTCGTCTACAACCGGGATCGTAGCGATTTCGGCGAGATCACCGGAACGGATGGACGTCCCGAAAATGCGCGCGCCGTCGCGGAAGCCTCGCTGAAGCGGCTCGATACCGATGTCATCGACCTCTACTATCTGCACCGTGTCGATCCGGCGGTACCCATCGAAGAAAGTGTCGGCGCAATGGCCGAACTGGTGACCGAGGGCAAGGTCCGTGCGATCGGTCTTTCCGAAGTCTCTGCCGATACGCTGCGCCGCGCCCATGCCATCCACCCGATCACGGCTTTGCAGAGCGAATATTCACTGTGGACGCGCGATGTCGAAACCAATGGCGTTCTTGACGCCTGCCGCGAGCTGGGCATTTCCTTCGTGCCGTTCAGCCCTCTCGGCCGCGGCTTCCTGACCGGCAAGGTGCCCGCTGCCGCCATGCTGGAAGCGGGCGATTTCCGCCACAATCTGCCGCGCTTCCAGCCTGGGCACGTGGAGGCGAACCGCAGCCTGGTGGCGGTGATCGAAGAAATCGCGGTCGCAAAAGGAATGAGCGCTGCACAAGTCGCCCTGGCCTGGGTGCTGGCCCAGGGCGGTGACATCATTCCGATCCCCGGTGCCAAACGCCTCGGGCACCTGGAGCAGAATGTCGCCGCGGCCGCGCTGCAATTGTCCGCCGAGGAATGCGCCCGGCTTGAAGCGACGTTCGCGCCCGAAAACATTTCGGGCGCCCGATACTCGGCAGCGTTTGAGGCGATGGCCGAGAAATGAAATGGGCGCTGACCGTGCGATCGACCGCTCGGCCGGCCCGGGCGCCGGATCGTCCCGGCATGGGCGCCGCGCCTGAACATCGCGCCGGATGCGCGCGGCGCCGGCTTTCGTCGGCAACGCCGGTCGCCCGGCGATGGCGGATGTCGTGCCTATCCGCGTGGGGTGCCGGAGCCGGCCTGAAATGAAAACGGCCCGGACAGGCCGCTGTCCGGGCCGTCTGCGCGTGGGCGGCTCAGTCTTTCGTGCTCTCCGCCTTGCCCTGCACGGATTCGAGTCCGCTCCACAGCGTCGATTTGCGCTCGGTATAGTGCGTATGCAACAGATGGTGCGCTTTTTCCGAGTGCGGCGCTTCCAGGAAGTCGGCATACAAACGCTGTACCTGGGTGTTGTTGTGCGATTGCCGCGCCTTGGTGCCCCGGTCGATGCCATACAGGGTTTCGCGCCGTTTGAGCGCGAAGGGCAGATAGGCTTTTTTCGACCGCAAGGTGCCGCCGCCGTCGACGCAGCCGCCCGGGCAGGCCATGACTTCGATGAAATCAAAGTCCGATGTGCCGGCCAGGACGCCTTCGACGATTTCGCGCGTGCCTTTGAGTCCATGACACATGGCGACCTTGATTTCGCCATATTCGCCGCCGAGATTAACGGTTGCGGTGCGGACGTTCTCGAAACCGCGCAGCTGCGTGATTTCGACGTGCTCCAGTTCCTTGCCGTTGACCACGAAATACATGGTGCGCAAGGCCGCTTCCATAACGCCGCCGGTGGTTCCGAAGATCGCGCCGGCACCCGAGTATTCGCTCATATACGGGTCATCGAAGGCGGAGGGCTGCAGCGTCTTGATATCGATGCCCTCGCGGCGCAGCAGACGGGCGAATTCGCGAATCGTCAGTACGATATCGACATCGGGCCGGCCATCGCGCCCGAGTTCGCTGCGTGCGGCCTCACCTTTCTTCGCGGTGCACGGCATGATGGAGATCACGCGCATCCTGGCCGGATCGATGCCGCGCTTCTCGGCCAGATAGGTTTTCGCGATGACCCCCAGCACCTGCTGCGGGGAACGGGTGGAGGACAGGTAGGGCAATATCTCGGGGTAATGTTTCTCGGCAAAGGTAATCCAGCCCGGGCAGCATGAGGTGAAGGTGGGGCGCTTGTCTTGCTTCAACTGACCGAGCAGTTCGGTGCCTTCCTCCATGATCACGACGTCGGCGGCGAAGTTGGTGTCGAGAATGATGTCGGCCCCGATCTTGCGCAGGGCGGCGATGATCTGGCCTTCTACGTTGAATCCCGGCGGCAGGCCGAATTCCTCGCCGAAGCCGACGCGGATGGCGGGCGCCATCTGGAATACGGTGGTGATCTCCGGGTCGGCCAGATAATCGAGCACCTCTTGCGTCTGGTCATGCTCGGATAGGGCGCCGGTCGGGCACACCATCAGGCATTGCCCGCAACTGACGCAAGGCGAGGCATCGACCGAGCCGCCTTTCAGCCGCACGCCCGCGGTATTGCCCCAGCCGCTCAGCTCCAGCGCATCGATATTCTGCACGCTGCGGCAGACCGCCACGCAGCGCTGGCAGCGGATGCAGCGGCTGCGGTCGTAAACGATGGGCTGGCCTTCGATGATCGGATCTTCGTTCTCCCAGCCTTCGGAATAGTGAAAACGGACATGCTGCAGCCCCACCGAGTTGGCTGCCGCCAGCAGCTCGCAGTTGCCGGTGCGTGAACAGGTGGAACAGGACTGATGGTGGTCGGCCATCGTCATTTCCAGTTGCAGGCGGCGCATCTCCTGCACTTCGGCGGTGCGGGTCAGAACCTGCCAGCCTTCCCGCAGCGGCGTGTCGCATGCGGTCACGTACTGCGCGTCATCCCCGCTGTGCTGCCGAAGTTCGACCAGGCAGACGCGACAGGTGCCGGGGGCATGGTCGATGTCGTGCAGCTCGCACAGCGTCGGAATATAGATGTCGTTCTTCCGTGCGACCTCGAGGATGGTCTGCTCGGGTTCGAAAGCGATTTCCTGTCCGTTGATGTAAGCTTTCATGGCGTTCACTCAGCAAGAATGGGTTGTAGGTTGTGCCCTGCGGCCGGAGCGGTCAGCGGCTGGCGGGTGACGATCGAGTACAGCCGGTAGCAACGCAGGCAGCGACGGGCTTCCTCGTAGGCCTCGGCTTTCGATAAACCGCCTTCCACTTCCTCGAAGTTGGATATCCTCAAGCGGGCATCCTGTTCGGGCACCTCGGCTCTCTCGCGCCGCAGCGGCGGGACCTCAAGACACTCATCGCTCAGCAGTTTGTTCTTGGCGAGCAGCTTCTGCATGCGGGCGGCGGGTCTGACCGTGATCGTGCCGCTTTGCAGGTATTCCACGATGCTGGCGGCTGCACGCTCTCCATGGTCGAGCGCATTGACCAGCGTCAAGGGGCCGAGTACGCAGTCGCCGCCGGCGAATACGCCGGCACGGCTGGTCTGCAGGGTATCGGGATCGACCGTGATGCAGTTCCAGCGGTCGAGCACGATGCCTTCTTCCGGTTTGAGAACGCTCTTGTCGACTTGCTGCCCGATGGCGGCGATGATCAGGTCGCAGTTCATGACCGATTCGCTGCCCGGGATCGCCTCCACACTGCGCCGGCCGCGCGCATCGCGCTCGGTCTGTCGCATCTGCACAAGTTCGACGCCGGTGACGAGGCCATCCTTCACCAGCAGAGCCGAAGGATTGGTCAGGCAGTGGAAGATGATATCTTCATGTTCGGAGGCGACGACTTCCTCGTGGTCGGCCGGCATGTCTTCCAGCGTGCGGCGATAAATCAGGTGGACCGATTTTGCCCCCATCCGTTTGGCAGAGCGCACGCAGTCCATGGCGACATTGCCGCCGCCGACGACGACGACATCCCCCTTGATTTCATACGGTTCGCCGTACTCGACATGCTTGTGCACCTTAAGCAGGAAATCCACGCCCGAGGTATAGCCTTGCAGGCCCGGATCTTCGTTCTTGACGCCGAGCAGGGTGCCCTGGCTCGCGCCATAGCCGAGAAAGACCGAGGCATAGCCCTGGGCAAACAGATCGTCGACCGAGAAATCCTGGCCGAGCAACTTGCCGTAGAAGAATTGCCCGCCCAGATGGCGGACGAGGTCTTCCGACTCGAACTTCAGCACGTCCTTGGGCAGGCGGTAGCTGGGGATGCCTATCGACGCCATGCCACCCGCCGCGCGTTGCGCCTCGTAGATGTCGACCTGATAGCCGGCCAGCAGCAGTTTATAGGCGCAGGTGATGCCGGCCGGCCCGGCGCCGATGATGGCGATGCGTTCGCTGTGGCTGACGGCCGCCCGCTCGAAGGTGAGCGGCTTTTCCATGGTCATGATCTGATCGGCGGCGTAGCGCTTGAGCATGCGGATGCCGACGGCCGAGCCTTCGGCGCCGTTGCGGCGGCAGGCCGCTTCGCAGAAGCGGACACAGACCCGTCCACAGGTCGCGACCATCGAGTATTTGTCCAGCACCACGCCGAGTGCATGGTCGAACTTGCCGCCCTTGACGCCATCGATATATTTGGGAACGTCGACCTTGGACGGGCAGACTTCGATACAGGGCGCCGTGGTATAGGTGTAGCTGTGCTGATCGGCCCGTTGCTCGGGAGGGCGCGGCTTGAACTCTTCTGGAAAGTGGCGCAGTGCCTGCAGCAAGGCTTTGGCACAGCTCTGTCCCATGCCGCACAAGGAGGTCAGCGTGACCTGGCGCGCGATTTCCTCTACGTTCTTCAGTGTCTGTTCCCGCCCCTTGCCGCGGCCATGTCCGAACTCGTCGAGCAGGTCGCGAATGCGCTGGGTTCCGACTCGACAGGGTGTGCACCGGCCACAGGACTCGCGCGCCGCCTGGTTCATATACTGACTGAACGCTTCGATCAGACTGGCTTCCGGGTCGAATACCAGAAAACCGCGATCCGCGATGAAGGCCCGGGTCGTGTTGCCGGGCTCGAAATCGTCGAGGCCGGACAGAACGGGCAGCGCTTCGGCCGGCGCATGTTTGCGGTAGTCGTAAACCTTTCCTTCCCAGACACCAAATGCCGGATAAGTCATATCTAACCCTCATCGCTCTCAATGTTGATCACGGTCGAAACGGGCGGATTTCCCGAGAATGAAGTGCACAAAACCCTGTTGCCGGTAGCTTGCTCTTTACCGTCGCCTGCACTGCTTGAGGTTAATCAAGAGTGCGCGATTTAAGCCGGGAATTCTGCCGCAGGGAGGACGGGAGACGACAAGGGAGGGGAGGGCTCAGGCCGCAGGGCGGGTTGCGCTCAGCCACTGGGCGATGCGGGCGGCGGGATCGGGGTGCAAAGTGATATCGGTCACGGCGGCGACGCTGTCGGCGCCGGCGGCGAAAGCGCCGGCCGCGCGGTCTACCGACATGCCGCCGATGGCAACCAGCGGAATGTCGCCGATGCGGCGCTTCCATGCCCCGAGGCGCTCCAGCCCCTGGGCATGCCACTTCATCTGTTTGAGGCGGGTCGGATAAATCGGCCCCAAGGCAATATAGGCGGGAGAGAGTGCGAGCGCGCGCTCGAGCTCGGAGCGGTCGTGGGTGCTGATGCCGAGTTTCACGCCGGCCTCGCGCAGCGCGTCGATGTCGGCGTCGTCCAGATCCTCCTGTCCGAGATGGATGCAGTCGCACCCTTCGTCTATCGCCAGACGCCAGTAATCATTGACCACCAGCTGGCAGCCGTGACTCTGGCACAGCGTGCGCGCCTGGCGGATCTGGCGCCTGAGGGTACTCTCGTCGCGGTCCTTCATCCGCAGCTGGACCAGCCGCAAGCCCAGCGGCAACAAACGCTCGAGCCAGCCGATGTCATCGAAAACAGGGTAAAAGCGGTCGAGGTTCATGAAAAAAACGCCTTGTCGGATCGGGTGACGGATCACGCGCCCAGGCGGGCGCCCGCGCCGAGTATCGGCGCCTGGCCGCCTGGGGTCAAGTTGCTTACTGTGCGCAGTCGGAGATGATTTCGGGATGGGCGCCATTCTTGGCGCGGGTCTGCGCGACCAGCAGGTCGCAGATTTCGCGGGTTTTGGTCGATACCTGCACCGCAATACCGAGCTGCTCGTTCTTCAGCGTCGATTTCCACGGCAGACTGTCTTCCTGCGACTGGTCGCTGCACCGCGCCAGTTGCTGCTGCTGCGGGCTCATCTGCTCGCGCACGCGCTGGCAGCCGTTCTCTGTCAGTAGCGAAAACTGGACTACGGTCGCCCCGCTTGCCGGCTCGATGACCTGCAGATAGGACGCGCCTTGCGCCACGACGGTGCCGGCCGTGCCGAGCAGGATGGCGCATACGACAATGCGTAACACCGGATTCATGATAGGGCCTTTCTGCCTGGGCGCTTGCGCCCGGCGCAAACAAAGAACCTGACCTGCATGGCGATGGGAAAGGGCGCGCATGCCTGCCACCCGTACCGGCGTGCCGGTACGAATAAGTCATTCTACTCTAAATAGTTAAAAAAGTAAGTATTTTAGTGCGCGCTATCAGGCGCCGCTCAGGTGCCGGAGGATGCCGCACGCATGTGACGGTATAGAGTGTTGCGGCTGATGCCGAGCCGACGGGCCGCTTCCGACATATTGCCATGACTTTGGGCGATCGCGCGCGCCATGGTCGTGGCCGACAGCTCGCGCAGGTTTTCCGGGGCATCGGTGGTGTCGGACGGCGCCGACGACTGCCAGCGCAGCTCTTCCGCCAGATCGTCGGGCAGGTGCTGCCAGCCGATACGCGTTTCGCCGGGTTCGAGCAGGGTACAGGCCGCACGCAGGGCATTGGTCAGCTGGTTGAGGTTGCCGGGCCAGGAGTAGGTCGCAAAAGCGGAGGTCAATGCGGGCTCGAGCGAGATCATGCGGCCAGGAGCCAGTTCTTCAAGCAGATGCGCGAGCAGCGGAGCGAAATCGGACCGCTCGCGCAAGGGCGGGCAGCGCAAGGTCATGCCGTTGATATGATAGTAAAGGTCGGCATTGAAACGGCCGGCACCGACCTCGGCTTTCAGGTCGCGTTGCGTGGCGCAGATCAGGACAATATCGATGGCGATGGCGTCGCCGCCGAGAGGGATCAGGTGCTTCTTGCGCAGAACATCGAGCAGCCGGGCTTGCAGCGGGAGCGGCAGGTCGCCGATTTCCTCGATATAGAGCGTGCCGCCGTTGGCTTCGCGCAGCCGCCCCTGCCATTCGTCCCGGCACAAGGTCGGGACATGGCCGAACAACTCGGCTTCGAGCAGGTTCTCGGGTATGGCCGCACAGTTGACGGCGACGAAGGGGGCCGCGTGGCGCGGGCCGCTCGCATGCAGCGCCCGCGCAAAAAACTCCTTGCCGACGCCCGATTCACCTTGCAGCAGAATAGCGATCGGTTTTCCTATCAGCTTGCGGGCCTTGTCGACCACGGCGGCCAGCTTGTCGTCGCCGCAATCGATGGCGGCCAGCGGGTCGCGCTGGCGTGGGCTCGTGTCCGGCACCGGACAGGACAACGCGCGCGCGCGCCCGAGTTCAAGCAGCACGAACAGCCGGCTGCCATCGCTGCGGCTGAGCAGCATGGGCACGCCGGGCTGGCGATATCCCCAGTCGATCAGGTCGTCGATATTGACGCGCAACAACCGCGACAAGGGCGTGACGCCGAGATCGGCCGCGCTGATGCCGAGCAGGGCGAAGCCCGGCTGGTTGGCTCCGATGATCCAGCCGTCCTCCGACAGGGCGGCGCAGCCCTCGGCGAACGTGCCTATGCCTTCTGCCAGCTGGTGAAACCGGATGTGCAAGGTGTGGCCGTAGCAGGCGTCGAACAGACGGTTTTCCAGCGTCTGGGCGGCGGTACGGACCAGCCCGAGCGTGTGCGAATGGTGGCGGCGCTCGTCGCCGGAGATATTGATCACGCCCAGCCGCTTGCCGTCCGGTGCCATGACCGGCGCGGCGGCACAGCTCAGGAAGCCGTTGCGTTCGAGAAAATGTTCGCCGCCGTGTACCAGTAAGGGCCGCCCTTCGGCCAGCGACGTGCCGATGCCGTTGGTGCCGCGATGGCGCTCGTTCCACGATACGCCGGGTACCAGGGCCACCCGGTCGGCGCGAGTCAGAAATTCGGCATCGCCATAGGTCTGCAGGATGACGCCGCAATCATCGGCAAGAACTACCATGCTGCCCGAACCGCGGATCTGTGCCTGCAGGTATTCCATGACCGGGCGTGCCTGGCAGATGAATTTTTCGGTTCTTTCCGAGGCGCGTGCCAACTGCCTGGCGTCGAGCCGCGCGCAATCGGGCAGCCTTCCTTCCGGTGTCAGGCCGGCTTCGGCGCTGCGTCGCCAGGAGCTGGCCAGCAAGGTGTTGACCATATAACCCAGCGGTAATTCGCTGCCTTCCAGTAGCAGCTCGCGTGCCCGGCGCAGTATGGCTCGTCCGGTAAGGCTGTTTCCTGTCATCTCGTTTCATCCGGTGCGGTGTCGAACAAGCGTGTCGGCTGTGTCGCTTTCGTCACTGATCAAGTATACACGCAGGTAAATAGCGGCGCGTATCTCCGGTGAAGTCGCAGGCAATGGTGCCGTTCGTCGAACATGTTACGCATATCAAATTTGAATAATTATGCCGAATGCGCTTCGATTCAGCGGGGATGAAACCGGCCAAACCCCGTGTGCCCCGCGCGAAGCAGGCAACGATGCCGTACCGCCCGCGGGAGGGAGCCGTCAGAATGTCCAGAACGATTCGGCCCATCCCGAGCTGGCGTCCCACACTGCGGCCGGAGGCGGGGGCGCATTCCATTCATAGCGTTCGGGGCGGTCATCTTGCGCGGGGGGACGAGAGGCCGCCAAGTTGAACCGTCGTTCCTTGGCCAGTACCGTCTGTGCATGAAGTGCGACATCGCCGCGACCGAGTTCGAGATTGAAGCGTGCGTTGATCATGCCAGTCAAGGCGGCCAGTCCGGTTGGAATATTGACTGCGGGCAAGCCAATAAAGAGACAGATGCCGGTGGAATCGACGGCGGCGGTAGCGATACGCAAGCGCCGTGCATGCCCTTCGTGCTCCCCCGCCGGCTTGGCGGTATAGACGACACCCGCGCCGAGACGGCGGCCCAGTCCGGTGCCCCGCGCGACCTCCTGTCTCAGTGTCTGGATCACGGCCCCGCCATCCCCCGCAGGCAGGGCGCCCCTCTCCATGGCGGCAGCGATGGCCAGCGCCACGCTGAGGGCATCGCAGCCGATGTCGTCCATGATGTGGTCGGCGGTGGCGATGTGGTCGGCGGTTTCCTGCGCATCGCCCTCCTGCATGCGCCACAGGGCTTCGTATTCGAATCCCGGGGCGATGTGGCGTCGATGGGTGGTGTCATAGACCGGTGTGCATGCAAGCCGACAGTCGGGACGGCACCCATAGGGCGGCAACGGGTGCCTGCGACCGGGGACGGTGCGGCTAGCCTCCTTGAAACGGGCGCTGGCGGCAAGGGCGGGGTGGAAACGTCCTCCTGTCTCGTCGAGCAGTTCGACCAGAATCCGAGCGGCGGAATCGGGCAGGATGCGCCCGCTGTCCGGATGATCGAGCAGGGCGAGCGCGAAATGACGGGCCGACAGCATGAAACTGGCGGCGTCCCTGGGCATCAGCGGCGGCGTGTCGCTATCGTCCAGGGCAATGTATTTGAGGCGTTTGGCCCCCATGACCGCCCCCAGGCCGCCACGGCCCAGGGCATGCAGCCCGTTTTCCGCGCCGTGGACCGCCAGCGTGGCCGACAGCATTTTCATCTCGCCGACCGGACCGATGGAAATGATGCCGGCCGGTTTCCCGAGACGGGCCTGAACCCGGTTGACCAGGCAACAATTGCCTTTGCCTACCAGCTCGTCTTCTTCTTCGATGACGATGGCGTCTTTGGTTATATGGATGTGGTACCAGCGGTCGTGGCGCGGCGCACCTTCTATGATCAGCGCCTTGACCCCGAGCCGGGCCAGCATGCGTGCGGCGGCGGTGCCGGTATTGCTTTCTTCTATGCCGCCGCTCACCGGGCTCTTGGCGCCGACCGAAAGACGCCCGACCTTGGCTGCGGCGGTGCCGGTGAGCATGCCGGGAGCAAAAACAAGCCTGTTGCTCGCGTCGAACGCGTGGCTGGCCGGCGGGACTTCCGCCGCCACGATGCTCGACGTCAGGGTGTGACCACCCAGCAGATGCCAGGCTTCGGGGATGGGCTCGATGCGGGCGGACAACTCGGCCATGTCGATGCGGACGATTCTATCCATGCTGCTCTTTCTCCGAGGCCGGGCCCTGCCGGGGCGGCCTCTCAGGCCGGCACACAGGCGTCGGTATTGCACAAATCGGCACACATCGGGCTGTCGAAGTCGCCCTCGCATTCCTTGCACTTGTCTGCATCGATGACGTAGCGTTTCAGGATGTGCGAGATGGCGTGGTTCGGGCATTCGGATTCGCACGCACCGCAGCCGTTACAGAGTTCGGGGACAATAGTGTAAGCCATGATGTTCTCCTGCTGAGGTTCACGGGACAGCGCGACGGCAAGCGATGGCGATCATGTCGTCGCCGGTTTGTCTGGCATGTCTACAGTATCGGAATCCGGGCCTTCGCCGGCAACGGGAACAGGGCGACATGGAGGCTGCTGTGTCATTTCGTGACAGCAGTCCAGGGTCAGGCAGTCGATGGCCTCGACCGTGCAGCGATCCTGTTCGAAGCGCAAGACATTGATGCACGCGTAGCGTTGCGCAATGGACAGCAGGCCCGACAGCGGCAGGCCGAGCGCGTGGCAGAGCACGACGCGATTGATTCCGGCGTGGGCAACCACCGCCACTCTCTCGTTTCCGCTGGCGAGGATCTCCCGCCATACCCTCAGCGCCCGCAGCCGGACATCGGCGAAACTTTCGCCGCCGGCAGGGCGAAAATTGACGATATCGCTTCCCCGTGCGGCGTAGGCCTCGGGGAAGCGCGCCGCCACATCGTGGCGGGCGAGCCCTTCCCAATCGCCGAGAGCGATTTCGCGCAAGTCGCGCCGGGTTTCGACCGCCAGACCGTGCGGCGCGGCGACGATGCGTGCGGTCAGCTGCGCGCGGCACAGATCGCTAGCGTAGATCGCATCGAGGCGGCAGCCGGCCAGGCTGGACGCCAGTGCCTGCGCCTGCTGCCGGCCGGCGATCGACAGCGGCAGGTCGGTCTGGCCGATGTAACGGCGGGCGGCGGTCGGGCCGATATCCCCATGCCGCAGCAGATAGACGAGAGCCGTCATGACTCATGCGATCCGCATGCGGCGCTTGGCCGGGGTGGGGGCGGTAGCGACGGCGGTGGCCGTGAGTTCGAGGCAAAAGCCGCCATTGCCGCGGGCATCGTCGAAAGCCGGAATCGCGATCAATGCCGCGCGCACGCGGTCGAGACCGGCCGCGGCGTCGCTGAGCTGCACGGCCAGCTCCAGCCGCGGGGGGCTGCCGTCGTGCAGGGTGGCGTCAAAGTCGACGACTTCGTCCAGGGCAAACAGCGCATCGTCAAGCACGGACAGCGACAGCCGCGGGCTGGCGCCCAGCCTGTCCCGTACGCGTTCGAGGCGGCGCAATGCGCTGCCGCACTCGCACGGGCCGGGGATGAAGCGGGATATATCGCCGCTGCGATAGCGTATCAGTGGCATGCCGCGCCGATTCAGCGTGCTGAACACCACTTCGCCATACTGTCCGTCCGCAAGCCGCTGTCCGGTGTCCGGATCGACGACTTCGAACAGCAGGTCCGCCTCGCGCAGATGGTAGCCGGCGTGTGCGCGGCAGTCGACACCGCCGCCCAGACCCATCTCGGTCATCCCGTAGTGCTCGAACACTTCGCAGCGCCATGTGTGGCGCAGATCCTCGACGAGGGCGGGGGCGGCCTGGTCCGCGCTGAGCAGAACCGCGCGCACGCCGACCGGCGACGTGCCATGCACGGCGCCGTGGCGGGCGAGGGCGCGCAATTGCCGCGGAATCCCTGCGATCACGTCGACCTGTTCGCGGGCGATCAGTGCCAGTGTCTGCGCCGCATCGGCGACCGGGCCGGCGGCTATCGGCCTGGCGCCCAGCCGTCGCAGTGCGCTTGCCAGCAAGTCGCCTATTCCCCCCGGGCGCCGGCACGGAAACAGGATCAGTACCGTGTCGCCGGGATGGGCCAGGACAGCCATGCCATGATGAAAAAAGTCGATGGTGGATTCCTGATCGTCGCGGGTGAAATACAGCCTCTTGGGAGGTCCGCTGGTGCCCGATGTTTCCAGCGTCACGACGCGACAGATCTCGCTTTGCGACAGACACAGCAGCGGAGGGTCGTTGCGGCGCAGGTCAGCGGCGCAGGTAAAGGGCAGCTCGCCGACGGCGTTCATCGTGTCCAGCCGCGCGGCGTCGAAGCCGGTCAGATGGCGACGGTAGAACGGACTGTGCCCGCGCGCCCAGATCACGGTTTCGCGAAGGCGCTGCAACTGGTAGCGCGCAAGCTCGCGCTCCCCTGCCGCGCCCAGCTTCGCGCTCAGCCAGTGCTGCAGCGGATTGGCGGTGTTCATTGCGCGATTCCTTGCTCTCCGTGCTCCGCCAGCGCCCGCCGACGGTAAAGACCATGACCCGATTGCGCGGTCAGATTGTAGGCGCAGAACGGCACGATGCGCGTGTCTTCGGTGGCGACATGGATGTAGCAGTCGCGCAGGCGCTCCAGGTCCAGCGTCCAGGCGTCCTGGAATGCCATCGCGGAGATGCTGAGCCGGCGGCGGCGCCGGGCGAGGAAGGCATCGAAGCTGACCGTGCTTATGCCGCCGCCGCAACAGCCGTCGGGGGCCAATGCAGGCGGGGCCGCCCATTGCGCGGCGACGGCGCGTCGCGCGCGCTGGGCCCGGTCGGAGGTGCTGCCGCAGCCGCAGCCATCATCCTGTGTTGGCGGCAGGGCTTGTAAACGATAGTCGGCATCGACGGTGAAATTGCCGCTGAACGAGCAATAGGCGTTTTCGGCCGAACCGGGGTGAAAGTCGGCGACGGCGATGCGTCCGCCGCTTTGCAGCTCGATTTCGCGCATGAGCTCGGGCAGGGTCAGCCGGTCGGCATCCAGCGGCGCGGTCGGGTAGCGGCCAAAGTAGCTGACGGGTTGAAAATGGACGGCCCGGACCGCGGGGGTCAGGCGCGCGGCGAAATCGATGATTGAACCGATGGCGGCGACATTGACGCCCGGCACCAGCGTCGGAACCAGAACCACCCCGATGCCATGCCTGGCGCAGTTCTCGATCGCCGCTTGCTTGAGGGCGAACAGATCGGCGCCGCGCAGGCGGCGGTAGATCGCGTCGTCCAGTCCGTCGAATTGCAGAAAAACACAATCGAGGCCCGCGCGGGCGAGGCGATGAACGTAGGTGTCGTCCCGGGCCAGACGGATGCCGTTGCTGTTGAGTTGAACAAAGTCGAAGCCCGATTCGCGGGCCACGGCCACGATCTCCGGCAGGTCGTCGCGGAGGGTGGGTTCGCCGCCGGACAGTTGCAGATTGACTTGCCCGGCAGCCGCGCGCAGTTCGCGCAGTCGTCTCTCGATCTCGTCGAGCGAAGGGTCGTCGCCGCGCGTGTCTGCTGCGGCAAAGCAGACCGGACAGCGCAGATTGCAGCGCCGGGTGACCTCGAGCAGGACGCAGCACGTGTGTTGCGCGTGCTCGGGGCACAGGCCGCAGTCGTAGGGGCAGCCGCGCGTGTTCGCGGCCTGCGGCTTGTGCGGCGGTGCCGCCGGGTGCGGGACCGCCCCCCAGGCGGGATAGGACGGCAGGCCGCGCCAGATGACGGTCGAGAAGCTGCCGTGTTGCGGACAGGTTTTTTCGAGATAGACGCTATCGCCGCGCCCGACCCGCTGCGCAGGCAGGCGCTCGAGGCAAACCGGGCAGACGCTGTCCGTTTCCGAAAAAAGACGGGGGGGCTGCGTGGACTCCGTTCCTGGCCCGGCGAGCAGGGTGTCGAGGCCGGTCCGGCTTGCGCGTTCGACTGCGCCGGCGATGGCACGGGCGGCGGCGTAACGACGCCTGACGCCGCGCAGGGCGTCTTCGTGGCCATGAAAGCGCTCGAAGGCAGGACGGAATCGTTCGGGTAGCGTCACCAGCCGGTCTTCGCGCACCAGTTTGTCGGCGAGGAAGACGATGTCGCCGGCATCGGGCTCGCCGCCGGCGAAATCGAGGTCCATATGGCTGGCGACCACGGGAGCGAGCGAGGGGAAGCCGAGTTCCGGCATCATGGCGGCGCCGGCCATCGCGTGATCGGGCTGCGCCCGTGCGATATCGTGCAGCAGGGCGCCAGCCTTGACCCGGGCGAGATCGATTTCTACGCCGTTGTCTATCAATGCCTGCGCGAGGGCAACCGCGACATCGGCCACCTTGCGCGAGTGGCGGCAGACACGCTCGTCCACGCGATAGGCGGCCAGAATGGCTTCGCATTCCTCCTGCGAGGGCAATCCACGCGCTGATGCGAATGCGAGCAGGCGGATGTAGTCGGCTGGGGTGTCCATGTCGCGCAGGATGCCGGCATCGAAGACGTCGACGTTCTCCGCCTTCGGCTCAAAGCTTTCCAACAGGTGTTTGAGGCCGCCGTCTCCTTTGCCCGCAATGATATCGGCGAATAGTGCGCGGCGAATCAGCGGCGGGTGGCCGCGTTCTCCGTGAAAGCACGGGTATACGATCAGGCTGTCCGTCTGCCCGGCGTGCCGGAGCAGGCGCCGTATGCTGGCGGCGCGTACCTGGGGAATATCGACCGGGTGCACGAGGCAGGCATCGACGGTATCGGGCAGGGCAGCGAATCCGGCCGCGACACTCGAATACATGCCGTTCGCGTAGTCGCGGTTGTGCACGCGGCGCACGCCCAGGCCGGCGAGTTCGGGCACCATGCACTCGCCGCGATGACCGGTCACGACGATAACGTCGCGGATGCCTGCCTGGTGCAGGGTGTCGATCACGCCGGCGATGACGCTGCGGTCTCCCAGTGGCAGCAAAGGCTTGAAACAGCCCATGCGGCTAGAGTAGCCGGCCGCCAGGACGATGGCGGCCGTGCGCAGGGCGGAGTGCTCAGTAGCGGCTCGCATCGCCGTCTCCTTCGCTCCCGAAGCCGTTGGCTTCCAGAATTTCAAAGACCTTGCCCGCTGCCGCCAGGGTCAGGGCCGGGCAGCGCTCGACTTTCCGCTGCGGATCGTTGCCCATGATATCGGCGCAGCGGATGCCGCCGAAGCGGGCGCCGGCTTCGTCGCGGAACCATTCGGTGAACTCTTCCAGCAACAGGGGGAGGCGGGCGTCGGCATCGTCGTCGCGTCCGCTTTTTCCTGCGTACAGACCGAGAAGGCAACAGCCTACGGTCAGGACGCCGCAGTCGAGGCCGTTGCCCATGCCCAGTGCGAGGCCGGACATGGCGCGCATCAGGTCGGGATTCTCGCGGCCCAGGGCATCCAGCCCCAGCTGCAGCAGGATATGGCTGCAGGTGAAGCCCTGCAGGGAAAGTTCGGCTACCCGAAATGCATGGTCTTGCATGATGTCGCCTCTCTTAATCATGGCGCGCAGCGGTTTCCGCCCGCGCAAGCACCAGGCAGTAGCCGGGCCGCTTGCTCAGCAGGGCACGGGACAGCGCGGCGGGAGAGCCCCCTGTGCCGTGCGGCGACCAGAGCGCGTCGAGCGAGCCTTTTTCGAAAATCAGGCGGGCCAGGAAAGACTTGAGCACGCTTGAATGGTCTTCCCATAATTCGAGGCCGAAACCGGCCTCCTGGATGTCGTCAAGCAAGGTGTCGCGGCCCGGCATGCGACTCAGACATGCCGGGATCCCGCCCGTGGCCCAGACCTCCGTCTCCGGGGCGCGGGCGTAGACGTCGGTCAGCGCCAGCATGCCGTCCGGGGCCAGTATGCGTCGACACTCGCGCAATACGTGCCTGCGCGTGTCCATGATCGAGATGCTGCACTCGGCCAGTACGCCGTCCACGCTCGCATCGGCGAAGGGAAGGTGCTGTCCGGCCGCGCCCACCCAGCACAGTTGCGGGTGGGCGCGTCGCGCGGCCTCCAGCGTTGCGCGCGCCGGGTCGACGCCGATCGCGCGGCACCCGCGCTCGTGCAGCAACGCCGTACTGGCGCCGCTTCCGCAGCCGAGATCGATCACACGCTGCCCGGGCTCGAACCCTGCGCACGCGATGGCGTGGCGGCTGAGGTCGAGCCCGCCCGGCCGCAAGGGTTCGGCATTTCGGCCGCCGAGGCGGCCGCTGGCGTAGGGGCGGGTCGTCGAGCCGTTCATCATTTATCCTCCAGCGCCTGTTCGACCTGCAGCATCTTGCCGCTGGCCAGTGACTCGGGGACATAGATCAAGCCGCAGCCCGGACAGCATGGCAACTCGACCGGAAATGCGCTGCCCATATAGCTGACCGAGACCTGGGTTGGCGTCAGCGCCAAATGACAAGTCGCGCAGACAAGACCTTCATCGTTGGCAATTTGCATCACTCACCCCAGTTGCATTCTGTGGCTATAGGCCCTGTACACCACGAAGCGCCCGTCATGCTCGGCATACTCGACCCAGTAGGTGATCGCCGCCGGCCGGTGACTGGCGATGAAATGCCCGCTGCCCGGGTCGAGCAGGCGGCCGCCGCCGGCGGCGACATGGAGCAGCACCTGACGGATGTCGTCCTCCAGAATTTGTTTGCGTTCCAGCTCGGCCCGGACCGCTTCGGACAGTTCGAGTTCAGGGCAGGAGCCGGCGTCGTTCACGCTGTCTCCCCATAGCGTGCGCATCAGACGCGTCTTGAGCTGCGCCCTGTTTTCCTGACGCCGTGAAAATCCGGGGTCGGCACGCGCAGCGGCGTCGGGCTGCGAAACGAATAGCAGGTCGAGCAGGTGCAGGCTGCGCTTGCCGCGGCGCGCGAAATTGTCGCGGCACATCGCACAATAGGTCAGATAGTCGGCCGGACTCTGTCCGGTGCGACGGTCTATGACCGCATCGGTGATGTCCGGGTTGACGAAGGAGGCAAGGCCGCCGAAGCCGCAGCAACTGCCCAGGCCGGGCGCGTTCAATTCCTCTATCCGTATGCCTATCGTCTCTGCGATGCGGCGCACGCTGGCGCGGACCGCCTCATCGTGGCGGGTGGTGCAGGGGTCGTGGATCGCCAGGGTCCGCGGCGGCAATGCCGGCCTGGTGCTCGTCGGTATCCCTATCCGCTCGAGCGTCGTCCACAGCGATTCGGAGGGAATGTCAGGGCGCGCATCGCGCAGGGTGCGCAGGCAGGTGGAGCAGGCGGCGATGATGAGCGGCTGCCCGAGTTCGTCCCAGTGCGCGAGGAGCTGCTGCAGATTGGCATCGAACAGATCGCGCCGTCCGGCCCAGTCGGCCGGCGCACCGCAGCAACCGAGCATGAGTCCCACGCCGCCATCCACTGCGCCGCACAGATGCGAATAGACGTGTTCCACCTGGTCGGGACTGGATGCGGCGAGTTGACAGCCGGGGAAGAACACCGCGCTGCTGTGCGCGTGTCCGGGCTGGTGGCGAGCGAGGGCGAACGCATCGCTCTGGCTGAAGGCCATGTCGCGCAATGCGAACTCGTGGTGCGAGGGCGGCATCTTGCCCTTGGCCGTCAAACTGCGCCGCGCATCCAGGCAGATGTCCGCCATCGACACATCGTTCGGACAGACCTCCGCGCACAGACCGCACAACAGGCACGAATCCAGCATGCGGTTCGACTTGTGCTGCCCCATGACAATGGAGTCGTTGTTGTAGATTTCACGGACATAGCGTTTCGGGTAGGCGCCGTAGTGCTCGAGGTAGGGACAGACGCGCACGCACTCCAGGCAGTGGCAGGGCAGGCAGCGCGCGGCCTCGGCCATCGCGGCATCCTTGCCGTAGCCGTCGGCGGCGGGGACGATGGCAGGCAGGGCGGCGAAACGCGAGGTATCGACGTACAGGGGGCTGACAAAAGGGCCTTGCCGTTCGCGCTTGGCGCTGAGTGAGGCTCCCTGCAGCAGGCGTTCTATCGACAGGGCGGCGTAGTGTCCGTCGTGCAGCGAGAGTATCGGCGAATAGCCGCCGTCCTGGCGTTGCGCACCGCCGGCAAAGATTTTTGGGTGACTGGTGGCGAATGTCAGTGCGTCGATGTCGATGCGCGCCGCGGCGGTCAACTGCAGCAGCGGGGCGAAGGCGCTTTGCGCATCCGGCCCGGGGCCGAAATAGACGGCGTCGAAATCCTGCGCGAGGCGCAGCAGACCGTTCGGGCCGTCGTCTGGCGTGACCCGCGTCTCAAGCTTCCACTCTATCGCCGAAGCAAGCAGCCGCTCCAGATCGGCCGCGATGTCCGCCGCATCCAGCACGGCCGGAGGATAGTGCCGCAGCCGCTCGAGCGGTCGGGCGGCTGCATCGTAGACAGTGACGGCGTGGCCCTTGCAGTGCAGCTCCAGCGCGGCGGTCAGCCCTGACAGGCCGGCGCCGACGATGGCGATGCGGCGCTTTGCCTGCGCACGCTGTACGCGCAAGGTCCGCGGCGTGCCGCCGTACTCGACGGCCGCACGTTCCAGCGCGCCGATGCGTATGGCCGCGCCGGCTTCGGCGCGGCGGCAGACGGATTCGCAGGGGTGGCCGCAAATCCGGCTGATGATGTTGGGGAAGGGGATACGGCTGGCAAAGGTGTCGAACGCCTTCGCGAAGTCGCCGCTACCCAGCGCGGCGATCATGGCGCGTGCGTCGACGTGTACCGGGCAGGCGGCGCTGCAGGCCGGAGGCTGCTCTTCTATGCATCGGGTTTCCCAGTCGCGAACCTTGTCGCCGTCCATGCTGTCTCTCCCGTCGGGCGAGTCCTGTCGTTCAAAAACCGGAAGATCCGGGCGCGATCGGCGCCCGGACTTCCCGGAAAAGTCGCGTCGTGTTATTCGATTTCAGTCATGCGCGGGGACGACTCCCGATTGGCCGGCCGCCTTCGCGTCCAGCGCCGCCTTGATGATTTCCGGCAGTGCGGGCACTTTCATCACACGGACGCCGCAGGCGTTGTAAATGGCGTTGAGAATGGCCGGGTGCGGCGCGGTGAGCGGCGCCTCGCCGACCCCTGCCGCGCCGAACGGCCCGTAGGAACGCGGGGTTTCGAGGTAGAGGATTTCCATAGTGTCCGGCACGTCGCGCGGATACGGCAGACCGCAGTCGAGCAGGTTGGTATGTTTGTCCAGATCGTCGAAATCTTCACTCAGCGCCAGACCGATGCCCTGGGCCAGACCACCGTAGATCTGTCCATCCACCGTCGTCTTGTTGATGATGGTGCCGACGTCGACCGAGGTGGTGAACCTGACCACGGTGGTCTTGCCGGTTTCCAGGTCGACCACGACTTCGGGCAGGAAGACCTCGTACATATAAACCGGGAAGGGATCGCCCTGGCCGGTCAACGGATCGATGCCGGTGCAGTCCTGGGCCACCCACTTGCCGTCGTAGCGCAAGGGGATTTTCTCGGCGACCATTTCGGCATAGGTCCGGTAGCTGCCGTCAGGCTTGCGCATCGCGTGCAGCAGCATCTCGCACGAAGCCTTGATCGCCTGGCCGACGAACACGTTCGAGCGGCTGCCGCCGGAAGGACCGCTATTGGGCAAGCGGGTGTCGTTCATGATCAGCTTGATCTGTTCCGGGACGAGTCCTAGCGGACGCAGCGTTTCATGCGCGAACGTCTGCGAGGCCAGATCCGAACCTTGACCGTGATCCTGCCACGAGTTCAATACCGTGACCCCGGTCGGCGTCAGTTCGACCGCCGATTCGGCGCTGTCCGGGCCGTCCAGTCCGCAACCGTAGATGCCGATGGACAGACCGATGCCGTATTTCTTGCCCGGAGTGGACCACGCTGCACGTCGTTGCTTCGCTTCTTCCCATTTCGGCCGGATCATGTCCAGCAGCTGTTCCAGGCACAGGACATCGGGTACCTGTCCGGTCGGCGTGGTCGCGCCCTCGCGGTAGATATTGCGATAGCGCAATTCGAGCGGGTCGATGTCCAGTTTTTCGGCCAGCATGTCCATCGCGGTTTCGGATGCCAGGAAAGCTTGCGGCGAACCGAAGGCGCGGAAGGCGGAACCCCAGGCGTGGTTGGTGCAGACCGTCTTGCCGTGGCCGCGGATATTCTTGATGTCGTAGCCGGCGCCGGTGAACTGCCCTTGCCGTGTCGTCACCAGATCGCCGAATTCCGAGTATGGCCCGTGGTCCAGCCACCAGTTGACGTCCATCGCCAGCAGCTTGCCGTCGCTGTCGGCGCCGAGTTTGCACTTGACGTTGGCCGGCGAGCGCTTGCCGGTGTAGGTGATGTTCTGGAACTGGGTATAGACCAGCGACACCGGTCGCTGTGTGGCCAGACAGGCGACGCCGAGCAGGGCCTCCATGGTCGGGCTGAACTTGTAGCCGAAAGTGCCGCCGGTGGCGTTCTGAATCAGCCGCAGCTTGTCGGGCTCGACACCGAGCCCCGGCGCGATCATCGCGTGGTGCAGGTGCAGACCGATACTCTTGGACTGGATGGTCAGCACGCCTTCGTCGTCAAGATAGGCATTGCCGCAGTCGGGTTCCAGGTGAAGGTGGGGCTGGCGGCTGCAATAGGTTTCGGCTTCGACCACGCAGGCGGCCTGCTCCATCAGCGCAGCGGTGTCCTCGCCTTTGGCGATGCCCTGTTCGAAGTAGACATTGGGGACGCCCGGGTGAATTTCCAGCGCATCGGGCGCCTGGGCGGACCAGCCGTCCATGTAGGCGGGCAATACCTCGAGATCGACCTTGACCTTGTCGGCGGCGGCGCGCGCATGCGCGACGGTATCGGCGCAAACGATGGCGATCGCATCGCCGAACTGGAACACTTTGTCGCGGCACAGAATCGGGCGGTCCCAACCATCGCCCTTGTTGTTCGGGAAGGTGATCAGTCCGGTGATGGCGTTCTTGCCCTTGATGTCGTGCCAGGTCACGACCTTGACGACGCCGGGCATGGTCTCCGCTTCGCTGCTGTCGATGCCGAGAATGTTTGCATGCGACACCTTGGCCTGAACCAGCGCCAGATGCAGGGTGTCGGGGGGCATATGCATGGTCACGTCGGCACCGAAGTCCCAGGTGCCGGTGACCTTGGCAACGCCAGACGGACGATGGTAGCGCGAGCCCAGAATGCTGCCGTTTTCCGGAATCTTCGGCATCAGATCTTCTTTTTTCTTTTCTCCGCGCAGTACCGCCGCCGCATCCATGACCGAATCGACCAGCGGCTTGTAGCCGGTGCAGCGACAGGCGTTACGGTTGCGGTTGAACCAGGTGCGCACGTCTTCTCGGCTCGGATTCGGATTCTTGTCCAGCAAGGCCTTGGCGGACATGATGAAGCCCGGGGTGCAGACACCGCACTGCGCGCTGCCATGGGCGATCCATGCCACTTGCAGCGGGTGCAGATTGTCGCTGCTGCCTATGCCTTCGATGGTGACGATTTTTTCGCCATGCTCGTATTTGCCGACCGGAACCATGCAGGCCTTGATCGGCTTGTTATCGATCAATACGGTACAGGTGCCGCACTGTCCGGTGTCGCAGCAGACTTTGCAACCGGTGAGCAGCAATTGCTCGCGCAGGACATCGGAGAGTTTCTTGTCGGGTTCGACGATGAGCGGTCGATCGACTCCGTTGACATTAAGCATGATGCGTTTCATGACTGTCTCCAGGGTGGTCTGATGCAATGAGGGGGAGGGCAAATCGGGACTGCATGATTTACCCCGCCGCCTCGAGTAGGGTTTCCCGCGCCGGTGTGGCGGCCAGCCCCAGATGGGGGAGGGACGCCTCGCTGCCACGGCGGCAGGCGATCATTTCCGCCATGACGGAAATCGCGATTTCTTCAGGTGTCTGCGCGCCGATATCGAGTCCGACCGGGGCATGGACGTTGTGGAAGCGCTCGGCCGGGATGCCTTCCTTCTGCAATTCGTGGAAGATGCCCGTGACCTTGCGCCTGGAACCGATCATGCCGATGTAGCGCGCCTGCGTGCCCGTCGCCCAGCGCAGGATGCGCATGTCGATCTGATGGCCGGTCGTGACGATGAAGATGTAGGAATTCGCCTTGATTGTGAGGTGCGCCATGGCCGCATCGAGTTCATCGGTCACGATCCCGACCGCATCCGGGAAACGTTCGCGATTGGCAAACGCGACGCGCTCGTCGATCACGACCACATCGAAACCGAGCGGCTGTGCCACGCGGTAGGTGGCCAGGCCGGTATGGCCCGCGCCGAAAATGTAGAGCTTGGGCGCAGCGACCAGCGGTTCGATGTAAATTTCCAGGCTGCCGCCGCAGACCATGCCGGCATCCAGCCCCGGCTGTTTGTTGAGGTCGAAGCTGATCGTACGGGGTTTTTCCTGCTCGATGACCTCGGCGGCGACCCGGATCGCCTCGAGTTCGGCTCCGCCGCCGCCGACGGTGCCGGCGATGCTGCCGTCGTCGCGCACCAGCATTTTGGCGCTGGTGTAAGACGGAATCGAGCCCTGGGTGTTGACGATGGTCGCCAGCGCCCCGTTGCGGCCTTCCTGCCGCAGGCGGACGATTTCTTCATAGATATCCATGGGGTTCTCCCAATCCGGCTGGTCGCCGCCGTTCAGGCCGGCACGCAAGCGTCTGTATTGCACAAGTCGGCACACATCGGCGTGTCGTAACTGCCTTCGCATTCGACGCACTTGCTCGCATCTATCGTGTAAACCTTGCCTGCGTGTGATATGGCGTGGTTCGGGCATTCGGATTCGCAGGCTGCACAGCCGTTGCACAGGTCGGTGATGATTTTGTATGCCATGTTGTTCTCCAAGTGGTTAAGGTTGCTGCTAACGTTCTGTGCACGAGATGCACGGGTCGATACTGTTCACAATGATGGCGATGTCAGCGATCTTGGCCTGGCGCAGCATGATGCGTAGCGCGTCCCAATTCATGAAGCTCGGGACGCGCCACTTGACCCGCTCGGGCTTGGGCGACTCGCCGACGCGCACGTAGTAGATGAGCTCGCCGCGCGGGGCCTCGCATTTGGCAATGGCTTCGCCGGCCGGGATGGACGGGCGCTCTGTCGTTGCCGTCGTCGGCCCGTCCGGCAGGTCGCGCACGCACTGGCGGATAAGGTCGATCGCCGTCTGCGCTTCGGCCAGACGCACCATCGCCCGCGACCAGACGTCGCCGTCAGGCAGGGTGTGCACCGGCACTTCCAGACGGTCATAGGCGGCATACGGCGCCTTGACCCGCACGTCGTAGCGGATGCCGGAGGCGCGCGCCACCGGTCCCACCGTGCCGCATTCGAGTGCGTCGGCATGGCTGAGAACGCCGATGCCGCGGGTGCGCCCGAGGATGGACCCATTGCTGCGGTAGAGGGCGACGACTTCGATCAGCGCATTTTCGATCCAGGCCAGCTGTTGTTCGAGATAGCCGATGCGCTCGGCATCGATGTCGTAGCGCACGCCGCCGATCGTGTTGGCGCCGATGTCCATGCGGTTGCCGAACAGGCTTTCCTTGACGTCTTGCATCCGCTCGCGGATTTCCATGACATGCATGAACAGCGACTCGAAACCCACCAGGTGAGCGAGAATCGCGACATTGAACAGATGCGAAGCCACGCGTTTGACTTCATCGGCGATGGCGCGCAGGTATTCGGCGCGTTCGGGCACGACGATGCCGGCGATTTTTTCGATCGCCATCGAGTAGGCTTGAGGGTGACTGTTCGAACACAGCGAGCAGATGCGCTCGGTCAGCACCACGTTCTGGAAAATATTGCGCTTGGTGGCCAGATACTCGATGCCGCGATGAACGTGTCCGGCGTGGATGTCGACATTGGCGACCGTCTCGCCGTGAACATCGACGCGGAAATACATCGGCTCTTCCAGCGCCACATGCAGCGGACCGACCGGAATAGTGAAATTGCTCATGTCGGGCTCCCGGTTTGTGCCATGATTTTTTCCCACAGGCCTTTGGTGGTGGCGCTATTGATCAAGGTCGACAAGGGAATCAGGCGCTCCAGTACCGCGCCTTCGATCCCGGGGTCGAGAAACAGCCGGCGCGGATCGGGATGGTCCTTGACGCCTACGGCGTAGATTTCCATCATTTCCCGTTCCGGCCAGTCCGCGCCGCGAAACAGCGGCGTCAGCGAATCGACCGCGCCGCCTGCGGGGACGTGGGCGACCAGGGTCACGGTGTCGCCATCCAGGTCGAAGTGATAGTCGATTTCGTAGCTGCTGCCGTCGTTGGCGACGTCGCCGCCGAGGAAGGTCGGTGCCGGCGGCGCTTCTTCGCCTTCCGCGACCGCCGCTGCTGGCGGCGCCTTGGGCTGGAATACGGTGATGGTCGACAGGCGCGCGTCCATCGCCTTCAGCAGGGCGGCGGCCGGTAGCAGATCTTCTGCTCGGGCCAGTGTGCACCAGGCACAGGCGATGCCTTTGGCATCGGTCTCGCTGGTGTAGCGGATGCCGGATGCGGCGGCTTCGGCGAGTCGCATTTCCAGGCTGGCGGGCATGATCATGATGTCGCTCCTCTTTCAGCCATCGCCTTTTTGCGACACCCCGCGCAGAGTTGACGATGCTGTTCGATTTCTTCGGCGCTGAACGGCGGCACGACGCCGACCGGGTTGGGCGCGCTGGCCAGGGTCTTGAGGCCGCACACGCTGCAAGTGGTGTAGGGAATCACTTCCCGTATCGCCATCTCGAATTTGTGCGCGGCGGCGTGCGCCATATGCCAGTCGTCGCTCTGGGTGATGGCCTTGGTCGGGCAATAAAACGTGCAGAGCCCGCAAAAGACACAGGTGTTGTGCCACATCATGAAGCGCAGCCCCTGCGGCGTTTTATCGAAGCGGATCGCGCCCCCCGCGCAGACTTGCTCGCAGGCACGGCAGCCGGTGCAGCCGGCAAGGTCGAACACGATGCGGCCGCGCAAGCGTTCCGGTGTCCAGGCGGGGGCGAAGGGAAAGGCGATGGTCGATGGCCCCTGGATCAGATTGCGGGCGAAAATTTTAAAGAATTTCATGGCAAATCCTTTACAGGCGCTCGCGCCAGATATCGATGGCCAGCGCAACGCCTTCGATGATGGCTTGCGGACGCGGCGGGCAGCCCGGAACGTTGACGTCGATCGGGATGTATTGATCCATCGGCGCATGGACCGCGTAACTTTCGCGGAAGACACCGCCCGAAATCGGGCAGATGCCCACGGCGACCGTGACCTTGGGGTCGGGAATCTCGGCGTAGACGCGCAGCACGTCGTCCTTGATGCGGGCGGTGAGCGGCCCGGTTATCAGCACAATGTCGGCATGGCGCGGACTGCCGCAGTACTGGCAGCCGAGCCGCTCGACGTCATAGCGCGGAATGCAGGCGGTGGTCGCGCATTCGACATCGCAACCGTTGCAGGAGCCGGCATTGATCCGGTAAATCCACGGCGAGCGCGCCGCCAGGCCGCGCATCGTCTCAGTCAGGGTTTTCATGGCAGTATCCTCAGGCGAATGAGACGATGACGAGACTCAGCAGCGACAGTGCCAGTGGCCACTTGAGGAAGAAACGGAAAGCCTGGTCGATGCGCATGCGCCCGCAAGACACGCGCAGGACGGTGACGCCCAGCAGCATCAACAGCAGCAGTTTGGCCAGTTGCACCGCGAGTCCAGCCAGTCCGGCCGGAGCCATCGGGAAGAACAGAGCGATGCCGAGGCTGAGCACCACGACGGCTTTCAGGGCCGACATGACTTTGAACAGCCCGAGCGCCGGCCCCGAATACTCGAGCAGCGGCCCTTCCAGGACTTCGGTTTCCGCCTCGGGAATGTCGAAGGGGACGATGCCGAGATTGGCCGGATAGAAGGCGAGAAAGGCGAGCAGGGCGGGCCACAACATGGGGTCGAACAGGAAGGCGCCGTGAGCTTGCTGGTAGGCGACGATCTCGCTGAGCGAGAAGCTGACGCGAGCGCCCATGCCGGCGCCGGTTCGCATGGCGACTGCGGCGACGACCAGGACCAGCGGCCCTTCGTAGGCGAGCATCAGTGCCATTTCGCGCGAGAAGCCGATCGCTCCGAAAGGCGAGCCGGAGGCCGAGCCGGACACCATCAAGACGACAGCCGGCACCGTCAGCAAATAGAGCAGAACCAGCAGGTCGCCGAGCGCAGGATCCGGGGTATAGACTCCGGCGATCGGCACCAGGGCGGCGGCCAGCAGCATGGAGGCGGCTCCGATCAGTGGCGCTCCCAGGAAGACGGGCTTGGCGGCGATGTCCGGCACCATGGTGCGTTTGCGCGCGAGCTTGACCAGATCGAAGAAGGGTTGGGCCAGCGGCGGCCCGACCCGGCGTTGCAGCCGTGCCGCAAGGCGCCGGTCGGCGCCCTTGAGGGCGAGGCCGATGGCCAGCGCGAACAAGCCGCCAGGAAAGGCCAGTACGGCGAACAGGGCGGAATAATTAGCCAGCATGACGTTGTCTCCCTCAGTCCGAGGCGCGGTCGTCGCGCGTGGATGACGTTTCGTCCGAATAGCCGGTGTCGTGCCCGGCCCTCAGCAGGCCGCGGATGGCGTTATCCGGCGTTTCGAACAGATTGGATGCCCCGATATTCGCGCTGGCGGCCGACAGGTCGTCCACGCCGCACAAGTGGATGGGCGAACGGATGGCCGGTGCGCCGGCGCGTCCCAGCATCAGGTAGCGTCCGGCAAGGAGGGCCAGCAGCAGGAACAGCGCCGACAGCAGGCCGGGGTGCCAGCCGTCGGTGCCCGGCAGGGGGCCGAACCAGGTCGCGGCGACCGGAGCGATTCCCAACTGCGTTTCCAGAGCGGCGATCGGAACCAGCAGCAACCCCGGCATCAGCCCGACCAGCACGCACCCTGCGGTCAAGACCCCCATGGGCAGCAGCATGATCGCCGGCGCTTCGACCGCGTGTTCCGCCGCGGCCCCGGGCGTTCCCATGAAGGCGGCATGGGCGAACTTGAGAATCGCGGCCAGGGTAAACAGGCTTGAAATCATGGCGAAAATGCCAAGCACGTAATGGCCCGACTGGAAGGCGGCCATATAGATCAGCCACTTCGAGGCAAAGCCGTTCAGGGGCGGAATCCCCGATAGCGACAGCCCGGCGAACAGGAAAATTCCGAAGGTGATCGGCATCTTGCGTCCGAGCCCTCCGAGCTGGTCCAGGGTGGTCGCATGGCTGCCGAGCATGATGCAGCCGGCGGCCAGGAACAGCAGATCCTTGAGCATCATGTGATTGACAAGGTGCATCAGTCCGCCGGCGACGCCGAGCGATGTTCCCAGCCCGAGCGCCAGGGTGATGTAGCCGAGTTGGCAGACGGTGCTGTAGATCAGCAGGCGCTTGATCCCGGTCTGTACCACCGCCATCGCGCCCGCGTAGAGCAGGGTGACGCCGCCGATCACGGCGACCGCGTACATCGGCAGCGCCATGCCGGAGACGGCGCCAAGCCGGGCGAGCGCCGCGGCCCCGCCGAACAGGGCGAATAGCTTGATCACCCCGTAGGGGCCGCTCTTGAGCAATACCGCCGAGATGTAACCCGAGACCGGCGTCGGCGCGGTGGCAGGGTGCATCTGATAGTCGATGCGCAAGGGCAGCATGGCGGCTTTCATCAGCATGCCGAGCAGGATCAGCCCGAGTGCGCAACCGAACCAGAGCTTGGACATGAGCGCAACGGCACGGGCGACGCTGGCGAAGTCGAAGCTGCCGGCCGCCGCGCCGAGCATGCCGATGCCGAGGAACATGAAACAGGCGCCGACGGTGTTGAAAATGAAGTATTTGAACGCCTCGCGCCGGGCATCGGCGGTCTCCTCATGCACGAGGGCGACATAGAGCGTCCAGCTGCTCATCAACTCCCAGAAGGCGAAGAAATTGAAGAAATCGTGGCTGCCGGCCATGCCGAGCAGGCCCGCCATCATGAGCGCGAAGGCGGCGTAGAAGCGCGCTTGGGCATGGCCGTGCGCCATATAGCCGGTGGCATAGGTCATATTGAGCGTGCCGACGCCCGCGACCAGCAGCGCGAAGGCGAAGGACAGGCCGTCGTAGCGTCCTGCCTGGGCGATAACCGCAAGGAAGCTCGCGGCGATGACAACGATGGCCAGTCTGCCGGCGGCGACAGCCGAGCGTTTGCCCAGCAGCCAGATCGCGACCGCTCCGAGCGCGGCGATGCTGGCGGAGGCCGGCCAGTCCAGCACCAGCGACGGCAAGCTGACCGGCAGCAGTCCGCCGCGGGCGGCCATCTGGTCGCCGATGGCGCGGACGATGTCGAGTTGCGGCCCGGGCACGATGCCGCCGGCGAGGATGGCCGCTGCCAGTGTGCCGATGGCGATCAGCATCGACAGCGGCGCTTCACGGACATCGGGTCCGGCATAGGGGTGAAAAAACAGCAGACGCACCACACGCAGGTAGTAGAAGGCCGCGATCACGCTGCCCAGCAGCAGCAGGGCGGCGACTTCCACATGGCCGGCGCTGACTGCCGCCGCGATCATCAGGAACTTGCTGATGAAACCCGAGAACGGCGGCAAGCCCATGATGGCGAAGGTCGCGAGGGCATAGCAACCGGCGCTGAACGGCATCTTCCGGCCAAGGCCGGCCAGATCGGTTATCTGGCGTTTCCCGCTTTGCAGTATGAAGGCGCCTGCGGCGAAGAAGAGCAGGGTTTTCATGACCGCATGGTTGGAAGCGTGCAGCAGCGCGGCGCTGGTCGCCAGGGCGGTGCCCAGCCCGAGTACGGCAACGATCTCGCCTATCTGCGCCAGCGTCGAGTACGCCAGCATGCGCTTGATCTCTTTCTGCAACAGCGCCATCACCTCGCCATAGATCAGGGTCGCACAGCCGAGGACGACGATCACGGTTCCGAGATCGATGCCGCGGCCGGCGAAGCGTGCGAGGGCGGTCGCGCCGAAGACGATGTACAGCACTTTGACCATGCCGAACACGCCGGCCTTGGTCAGAATCCCGGACAGGGGGGCCGAGATCGAGGCCGGCGCTTCCGGGTGCGCGAGCGGCAGCCAGGCATGCATGGGAACCAGCCCTGCCTTGACCGCGAAGCCGACGAACAGACAGAGAGCAGCCAGCGCACCGGCTGCCGGGTCGATGCGACTCATCTGCGCGGCCACCGTGGCGAACTCGAAGCTACCGGTTTGTGCATGCAGCAGCAAAATGCCGAAGTGCATGATATAGGCGCCGCTGGCACACATCAGGAAGTAGATGCGGCCGGCACGGAGCGCCTTCGCGGTTTGCTCGTGCAGCACCAGGAAGTAGGAGGTCCAGGTCATCAGCTCCCAGAAAACGTAGAAATTGCCGAACTCATGGGCGGTGGCCAGACCCAGCATCGAACCCGTCATCAGAAAGACGAAGAAGGTGTAGCGCTGACTGGCGTGGGCATGCTTCATATAGCCGCGCGAATACAGCACGACCAGAAAACCGATGGTGGCGAACAGCAGGGCGAACAAGCGCGAGGCCGGATCCAGCCCCGGCTCGATGGCGGTCATGACGACGGTCGCCGCTGCCACCAGCAAGGCCAGATTGTCGCGGGCGGGGAGCGAGTAGCGCCCGACGGCATACAGTACGAAGCCGCCGATATAGGGCACGAGTACCAGCAAGGCCCAGGGCGACTCGAACTCCGGCACGCGGGCGGCATCGACGACGCCGGCCAGCGCTTCAGCCTGGTGCAGGAAGGGGTGTGGCCAGAGGCTGATGGCGATGGTCAGTGCGGTCAGAATGGCGAGCAGCGGGGCGACCCACATAGGGGCCGTGCGCAGTCTGACGGGGAAGCGGGTCGGTTCCAGGCAGATGCGTTGAATGACAATGAGGTAGTAGCAGGCGGCCACGATACTGGCCAGGGTGCCGACGGCCGCCAACGCCCACTGTCCGTGCTCGATGGCAGCATACAGCAGTAAGAACTTGCTGTAGGAGCCCTTGAATGGCGACAGTCCCATGACCGAGAACATGCCGAACCCGAACAGGGTCGTGACCAGCGGCATGCGGCTGCCGCTACCGGTCAGTGACTCCAGCTGAGTCGACCCGGTGCGCCGGACCAGCCAGTATGCGCTGGCGATCACGAGTCCGCGCATCACCGCCTGGTATCCCAGATGCATGAAGACGCCGGTCTCGGCCGCGGCGCCGCCCAGTCCCATGCCCAGTATCACATAGCCCAGTTCGGCTACGGTCGACACGATGATCAAGCGCGTCAGATTGTTCAGCGAGAAAAGCGCATAGACTTCCCCTGCCAGCAGGAGAATCGCGCCCAGCCATGCGATTGGGGTCGAACCCAGTAGAACCAGGGATGTCATGGTTTTTGCTTCCTGTCGTTCCGTGTTGGATTGCGCTATCGGAAAAGGCGCCGCGCGCAAGCGCTCCGGCACCGCCATGCATTTCTTGACTGGAGTATTGGAGTCGGCGTGTCCTGCCGCCATGCAAACTCGGGATTTGAAAATGGCTTGTGTCAATTCGGTACAGCGATGTCATAACGACGGTTTGCGAAAACCGGCGCGGGCTGCTAGTGTCGGGACCATGCATGAAACAGCCATCGTCTCCGGCCTGATGCGCATTCTCGAGCAGAGGGCCGCAGCGCACGATATCAGCCGCATCGTTGCTGTTACGCTCAAGGTCGGCCGTCTGGCCGCGGTCGAACCCGCGCAGTTGCGCGCCTGCTTCGAGATGTTCGCGGAGGACACGATCGCCGACGGCGCCGAGTTGCGTATCGATACCGTTGCCGTGCGGGCACGCTGCAAGGTGTGCGCAACCGAGTTCGAGGTGGAGCGCTTCCGCTTCGCATGCCCTGCGTGCGCTTCGGGCGATGTCGATGTCCTCAGCGGGCGGGAACTGTATATAGAAAGCTTCGAGGCGGCGAAGGACGACCCCGCCGCTTCGGCTACCGCGGACTGATCATCCCCCGGCATGTCCTCTGTCACGATTTGACACAGCGCTGCGCATCTCGCTGTCTATCCCTTGTTCTGCCCATGGCGTGTGCGAATACTGCGGTAACAGGCAGGGGCGCATGCTCCTTGCCGCGACCCGCGGAGCTCGATGATGAAACGCGAATGCCCGGCTTCTTCCTCCCTGCCTGCACGCATGCGGCTGACGGATTCTTTCGGCCGCGTCATCGACTATCTGCGACTGTCTGTGACCGATCGCTGCAATCTGCGCTGCAGCTATTGCATGCGGCGGGATGTGACTTTCTTGCCCAAGGCGGATGTGCTGAGCCTGGAAGAACTGGATGCGCTGTGCCAGACCTTCATCCGTCTCGGTGTGCGCAAGCTGCGTCTGACCGGCGGCGAACCGTTCGCCCGGTCGGGGATCATGAACCTGGTTGAAGGACTCGGGCGGCGTCTGGCCGACGGCGGCTTCGATGAGCTGACATTGACCACCAATGGTCTGCTGCTGCCGAAATTCGCCGCCGGCCTCGCCCGGGCGGGCGTACGCCGAATCAATGTTTCGCTCGACACGCTCGATCGCGATAGGTTTCGCGCGCTTACCGGCTTCGACGGTCTGGAGCGGGTCGTGGCCGGCATCGACGCCGCCCGCGCGAGCGGCATCGCCGTGCGGGTCAATACGGTCGCTCTCGGCGGCATCAACGAAGACGAATACGACACCCTGCTAGCCTGGTGCGGCGAACATGACTGCGATATGGCACTGATCGAGTTGATGCCCATCGGTGCCGGCACCGCTCGCCCCCAGCAGCGGTTTCTGCCGCTTGACCGCGTACGCCGTCGGCTCGAAGCGCACTGGCGGCTGGAACCCTTGAGCTGGCGCAGCGGCGGACCGGCCGAGTATGTCCGTGTCGCCGCCACCGGCCGACGGCTCGGCTTCATCGCGGCGATCAGCCATGGTTTCTGCCGTGAATGCAACCGGATCAGACTGAGTTGCTCCGGTGTGCTGGTGCCCTGCCTTGCACATGGCGACGGCATCGATTTGCGCCGTCTGCTGCGCGAGAACGGCAGCGAGGCCGCCGTCGATGCCGCCATCGTGGCGGCGGTTCTGTCCAAACCGGAGGAACATCGCTTTTCCGTCGCCCCTGCCACTGTTGCCGCCCCCGTGCGATGCATGTGGCAGATGGGTGGATGAAGGCGGCGCAAGCCGTCGTGAAGTCAACGAGGGATGAATCATGTGCGACAACTGCGGCTGTTCGATCACGGACGCCAACCGGTACCTGATAGCGGCGCACGAGCGTCAGACGATAGAAGTGCTGGAGGATTTGCTGGTCGAAAACGACAGGCAGGCCGGGCATAACCGCGCGCATTTCAATTCGCACGGCACACTGGCGATCAATCTGATGTCGGCGCCGGGCAGCGGCAAAACCAGCCTGCTCGAAGCGACGATCAAGGCTTTGCCCGAGTCGATACGCATCGCCGTGATCGAAGGCGACCTGGAAACCGAGAACGATGCCGAGCGTATCCGCCGCCATGGTGTCGCTGCCGTGCAAATCACGACGGGCATGGCCTGCCATCTTGACGCTCATATGGTGCACGACGCCTTGCACGCTCTCGATCTCGATGGCGTCGACATTCTGTTCATCGAGAACGTCGGCAACCTGGTCTGTCCCGCCAATTTCGACATCGGCCAGCACTGCAATGTACTGTTGCTATCGGTAACCGAAGGCGACGACAAACCGGCCAAATATCCGGTGATGGTTCGCGCGGCAGACCGGGTCGTCATCACCAAGACCGATCTGCTGCCCTATATCGAAGAATTCGACGTTGCACGCGCCCGCGCCGCAATCGAGACCGTGAGCGGCGGGCTGCCTGTCTTCGAACTATCGGCCAAGACCGGAGCAGGCATTGCCGGCTGGATAAACTGGTTGCTTGCCCGGGTCGATGCCAGGCGCGTCGCCGCCCGGTAAGCGCCGGTCTCATCCAAGAAAAAACCCGGGCAGGCCCGGGTTTTTTCAGCGACCGTCACGCCGCGATCATTTGCCGTCGCCACCCACGGTCGAGACCGGCACCCACTTGCCGCCCTTGACCTGATAGATGGTGACCGAGCCATTTTTGATATCGCCCTTGGCATCGAAGGCGATATTGCCGGTCACGCCCTTGTAGTCGGTCTTGCCGACTTCGGCCAGATAGACTTTGGGGTCGGTCGACTTGGCGCGCTTCATGGCTTCCACCAGAATGCGGACCGCATCGTACTCGTAGGGCGCATAGGTCTGGATCTCGGTATTGAACGCCTTCTTGAATTTGTCGTTGAAGGCGGCGAAGCCCGGCATCTTTTCATGCGACAAGCCGCAGCTGGACGCGAACTGCCCTTCGGACGCGCTGCCGGCCAGTTTGATGAACTCCGGGGTCTGCGAACCGTCGTCGCTGATATACGTGGCACTCAGGCCCAGCAACTTCATCTGCTTGGCCAGCGGGCCGCCTTGCGAGTCTTCGCCGCCGAAGAAGACGACATCGGGTTTCACGCTCTTGATCGAGGTCAGGATCGCGCTGAAGTCGGTAGCGGTGTTGGTCGTGAATTCACGCTTCACCACCTGACCGCCGTTGGCCTTGATCGCCTTCTCGACCTGATCGGCCAGACCCTGTCCGTAGGCGGTGCGGTCGTCGACGATGGCGACGGTCTTGGCCTTGAGGGTATGCACGATGAAGTCGCCGAGGGCGGCGCCTTGCTGCACGTCATTGGCGATGTCGCGGAAAGTGGTCTTGTAGCCCTGGGTGGTGAACGCGGGGTTGGTCGCCGCCGGCGTGATCTGCGGAATGCCGGCGTCGGAGTAGATCTTGGATGCGGGAATGGACGTGCCCGAGTTCAGGTGGCCGATGACGCCGACAACACCGGCATCAACCAGGCGCTGCGCCACTTCGGTTCCCATTTTCGGGTCGCCTTGATCGTCTTCCGACACCAGTTCGAACTTGATTTTCTTGCCGCCGATTTCTACGCCTTCGCTGTTCAGATCGGCGATGGCGAGCTTGGCGCCATACTCGTTGTCTTTACCAAGATGGGAGATCGGGCCGGTCAAGGGCGAAACCTGGCCTATTTTCACAACCGTAGCATCGCCTGATGCCGTGCTGCCGTCGGCGGATTGGTGCTTGCCGCAAGCGGCCAGAGCGATGGCCGTGGCCGACAGAAGGCTGAGACGCGTGAATTTGTTCATTGATATGCCATCCAAATGTGTCGTAATGATCTCGGTGTACCGTAATATTCTTATGGGCTAACGGTTCAGCGGGCTGATTATGATTTCACCGGGGGCGTGATGTCAACGGGGTGAGGCGGTGCGGAGGACGCTGGCTAGCGCCTTGTTTTATCGGTCTTTTAAGGATTCTGTCGGGTTGCGCCCCGGCTTGGGGCGGAGAGCTCCGGTTTTTGTCGCGTCGGCACTCTTTCGGAGCCTGACGTGCGCCATACGGGTGCATTGGCGTGCCATTCGTCCGCGGGGCACGGAGTTGAGTTACATCAATATTTTCTGGCGCGGCGCCAAGAAAAAACCGCCGGCTGCGCACCGGCGGTTCGTTCGATACGGGACTGCAGACCCGACTTACTTGGGGCCGCCAACAGTCGAGACCGGCACCCACTTGCCGCCCTTGACCTGATACACGGTAACGGCGCCATTCTTGATGTCGCCCTTGTCGTCGAAGGCGATCTTGCCGGTCACGCCATCGTAGTCGGTCTTGCCGACTTCGGGCAGGTAGACCTTCGGATCGGCCGACTTGGCGCGTTTCATGGCATCGACCAGCACGCGTACCGCGTCGTATTCGTACGGAGCGTAAACCTGGATCTCGGTATTGAATGCCTTCTTGAACTTGGCGTCGAAAGCGGCAAAGCCCGGCATCTTGTCGCGCGGAACGCCGCAGGTCGAAGCGTACTGGCCTTCGGCGGCATCGCCGGCGAGCTTGATGAACTCAGGCGTTTGCGCACCGTCGCCGCTGATCAGCTTGGCCTTGATGCCAAGACGATCCATCTGCTTGGTCAGCGGGCCGGCTTGTGCGTCCATGCCGCCGTAGAATACCGCGTCGGGCCTGGCCGACTTGATCGAGGTCAGAATGGCATTGAAATCGGTCGCGGTGTTCGTGGTGAACTCACGCTTGACCACGGTGCCACCCTTGGCCTTGACCGCTTTTTCGAACTCGTCGGCCAGACCCTGGCCATAGGCGGTACGGTCGTCGATGATCGCGATCTTCTTGGCCTTGATCACATCGACGGCAAAGTCGCCGAGCGCGGTACCCTGCTGCACATCGTTGGCGATGACGCGGAAGGTGGTCTTGAAGCCCTGCTTGGTGTAGTCGGGGTTGGTTGCCGACGGGGAAATCTGCGGCAGACCTGCATCGGAGTAGATCTTGGACGCCGGGATGGTGGTCCCGGAGTTCAGGTGGCCCACGACGCCGGCAACACCGGCATCGACCAGGCGTTGCGCGACCTGGGTGCCGATTTTCGGGTCGCCCTGGTCATCTTCGGAAACCAGTTCGAATTTGACTTTCTTGCCGCCGATTTCCACGCCTTCGCTGTTCAGGTCGGCAATGGCGAGTTTGGCGCCGAATTCGTTGTCCTTGCCCAGATGCGAGATCGGGCCTGTCATCGGCGAGACCTGACCGATTTTCACAACCGTGACGTCGGAGGCGGCTTGAGCGCCAGCGGCGGAAGCGTCTGCGGCGGCGGGTTGAGCGTCATCCTTCTTTCCACATGCGACCATGGTGATGGCCGCCGCTGCAATCAAGCTGAGACGAGCATACTTGTTCATACTGTTCCCCTGTTTTTATCCAAAGCTGGCTTGGCGATCTCTATGTGGCTCACAAATCATTCTTATGGAATAAGTGCGAGCCGTTTTGATTATGCTAAGCACACGTGAAAGGTGTCAACGCGGATAGAGAGCCGGGGAACGCTTTCGAGATCAACCGTTTAGCGCACGGCTCCGTGCGCAAGGGCCCGAGCCAATCTCGGTGCCCCGTCTTGGGGCTTTGCAGGGTGCCATCCGGCCAGCTGCGCACTGACAATGCGCTCGATTGCGTCAATCCAGTGCGTGTTTTGATTGAGGCAGGGTATGTGGCAAAAATGCTGCCCGCCCTGTGTCAAAAATGTCTCTTTTCCTTCCATTGCGATTTCTTCCAGTGTTTCCAGACAGTCCGCGACGAATCCCGGGCAGAAAACATCGACCCGTGACGTGCGGGCGCGCCCGAGTTCGGCCAGGGTCGCGCTGGTATAGGGCTGAAGCCATTTTGCGCGTCCGAAGCGGCTTTGAAACGCGATGCGCCAGGCATCGGGCGTCAACTCGAGCTCGTCTGCCAGCAGCCGCGCCGTCTTCAGGCATTCGCAGTGGTAGGGGTCGCCGCGATCCAGTGTGGCGCGGGGGACGCCATGAAAGCTCAGCAGCAGCACGTCGCCGCGGCCGTTGGCTTGCCAGAATGCACGGACATTCGCTGCCAGCGCGGCGATATAGCCGGGATCGTCGTGAAAGTGTCGTACGACACGCAAATCGGGCAAGGCGCGCGTGCGCACCAGCGTACGAAACACCGCGTCGAGGGCCGATGCGGTCGATGAGGCCGCGTATTGTGGGTAGAGAGGGACGACAAGCAGCCGTTCGACGCCGGCCGCCTTCATGCGCGCCATGGCCGCTTCGACCGAGGGCTTGCCGTAGCGCATGCCGAAATCGATGAGCAGCGTGTCGTCATCGCGCGTCAGGCGTTCGGCCAACTGCCGGGTCATGCCGGCGGTGTGGGTCAGCAGGGGCGAGCCTTCCGCCTGCCAGATGGAGGCGTATTTGGCCGCCGAGCGTCGCGGCCGCAGCGGCAGGATGACGCCGTTGAGCAGAGGCCACCACAGCAGGCGCGGAATCTCGATGACGCGCGGATCGGACAGGAACTGGCGCAGATAGGGGCGCACCGCGCGCGCCGTTGGCGCCTCGGGGGTCCCCAGATTTATCAGCAGGACGCCGGTCTTGCTCTGTGCATCGTGGCGGAACGCAGGCTCGGTGAGGTAGCGCGACATGGGCCGTCCTTTCGTGATGGAGGGGTCATTCTTCGCGCGAGGGCGCAAGTACGGTGCGGTTGCCGTTGGTTTCCATCGGGGAGACGAGGCCGGCCGCCTCCATCTGCTCGATCAGGCGCGCGGCGCGGTTGTAACCGATGCGCAGCTGACGCTGCACCGATGAAATGGATGCCTTGCGCGATTTGAGGACGACAGCCACTGCCTCGTCGTAGAGGGGGTCGGCATCCTCGCCCTCGGCCAGTCCCGCAGCCTCTGTATCGCTGCCGTTGTCGGGGCCGCCATCGAGGATTCCTTCCACATAATCGGGCGCACCGGTGGTTTTCAGGTACTCGACGACCTGATGGACCTCTTCGTCGGCCACAAACGCCCCATGCACCCGTTGCGGGTAGCCGGTCCCGGGAGGCAGGTAGAGCATGTCGCCCTGGCCGAGCAGCGTTTCCGCGCCCATCTGGTCGAGAATGGTACGCGAGTCGATCTTGCTCGAGACCTGGAACGAAATCCGGGTAGGAATATTGGCCTTGATCAGGCCGGTGATCACATCGACCGACGGCCGCTGGGTGGCCAGGATCAAGTGTATGCCGGCGGCGCGCGCCTTCTGCGCGAGGCGGGCGATCAATTCTTCGATCTTCTTGCCGGCCACCATCATCAAGTCGGCCAGCTCGTCGATGACCACCACGATCATGGGCAAGGTGTCGAGCGGCTCCGGGGTTTCCGGGGTCAGGGAGAAGGGGTTGGGCAACTTGCTGCCGGCTTTGGCCGCGTCGCGCACCTTCTGGTTGAAACCGGCCAGATTGCGCACGCCGAGATTGGACATCAGCCGGTAGCGGCGATCCATTTCTCCCACGCACCAGTTCAAGGCATTGGCCGCGTGCTTCATGTCGGTCACCACCGGCGCCAGCAAATGGGGAATGCCTTCGTAGATCGACAATTCGAGCATCTTGGGGTCGACCATGATCAGGCGCACCTCATGCGGGCTGCCCTTGTACAGCAATGACAGAATCATCGCATTGATCGCGACGGATTTGCCGGACCCGGTCGTCCCCGCCACCAGCAGATGCGGCATGCGCGCGAGGTCGGCCGATACGGGCTGGCCCGCGATATCCTTGCCCAGCGCCACGGCCAGCCGCGACGTCATGTTCTGATACCCTTCCGAACCGATGATCTCGGACAAGCGGACAATCTGGCGCTTGGGATTGGGCAGCTCCAGGCCCATATAGGTTTTGCCGGGAATGGTCTCCACCACCCGGATCGAGACCAGGGACAGCGCCCGCGCCAGATCTTTCATCAAATTGACGACTTGCGATCCTTTGACCCCCACCGCCGGTTCGATTTCGTAGCGGGTGATGACGGGCCCAGGGTAGGCGGCAATGACTTTGACCTCGACGCCGAAATCGGCCAGCTTGCGCTCGATCAGGCGCGAAGTGTACTCCACCGTCTCGGCCGATACCGGCTCCTGCTGCTCGCGCGCGGGCTCGAGCAGCGCCAGTCCGGGCAGGGAGGCATCGGCCGGATCGGCAAACAACGATTGCTGCACCGGTTTTTGCAATTTGGGCGCGACCGGGACGTCCATCGATTGGGCTTCGATGCGGACCGGCGGTTTTTCCTCGCTCTTTTTCTTCTCCGTGCTGACTTTTTCCTCGCGCCGCTGCGCATGTTCGCGTCCGATCTCGCGGTCGCGGCGCGCCTGGACACCGCGCCAGCAGGCGAGGGCGCCTTCCTCCAGCATGCGGCCTATCCATTCCATGATGTCCAGCCATGATAGCCCGCTGAACAGCGAAAACCCGATGGCGGCCAGCACCACGAGCAGCATGGTGGCGCCGCCCAGACCCAGTACGCGAGCCGCCGAGGCGCCGAGAAAATGGCCGAGCATGCCACCGCCCGACAGCGGCAAATTAGAGAGCCGGGCGCCGAGATAGATGTCCTCCAGGGCGGTGCTGGCGAACAGGAGCAGTATGAAGCCCCACAATGCGGCGACCGTCATCGGATTGAAGCGGAAGCCCTGTGTCTCGAGCCGGCGATAGCCCCATACGATGGCGACCAGGCAGAACACGACCAACCACCACGCGGACAGGCCGAAGGCATAAAGCAGAAGATCGGACAGCCAGGCGCCGAACGCGCCGCCATAGTTGCGTATCGTCGGATCGGGCGAGCTGTGCGACCAGGATGGGTCCTGTGTGGAATAGCTGGCCAGAATCAGCACCAGATAGACAGCCACAACCGCCATCAGCAACCACCACGCCTCGCGCAGCAGTCCGGCCAGCCTTGGCGGCAGGGTCGTCTGATGATTGCGTACCACCGCCTTGCGTTTGAACAGTCGCATATATTACTAAGTGACCTATGACAGCGGAGGATTATAGCGTGAACCTGGCTGCTTGCGGTGTTACCGGGGATAGAGTGCGCCCAGAATGCGCAAACCGCGAGCACCGGTGGCCGACGGCAGGTTGCCCGCTTCGCGGCGCAGCAAACGGCGCGCGAGCCAGCCGAAGGCGGCGGCCTCGACCTGCTGCGGCGGCAGACCCAGCGCATCCGTGGTCGCTATGCGCTGTTCGGGCAGCGCCACCGCGAGTTCACGCATGAAGCGGCCGTTGCGCGCGCCGCCGCCGCAGACGAAGACCTCGCGGCAGTCGGGCGCGTGAGCGTTGACGGCAGCGGCCACACTCTGGACGCTCAGCGCGAGCAGGGTGGCCTGCACATCGGCGCTGGTGGCCGAAGGTTGCGCCGCCAGCTTGCGGTCCAGCCAGTCCAGGTCGAACAGGTCGCGGCCGGTGCTTTTCGGTGGCGGGGCAGCGAAGAAGGGGTCTGCCAGCAACGCGTCGAGCAGCGGGCGCACGATATTGCCTCCGGCCGCCCAGGCGCCATCGCGATCGAAGCGCGCGCCGAGATGGCGCTGGCACCAGGCATCCATCAGCATGTTGCCCGGGCCGCTGTCGAAACCGAGGACCTCGCCGTCGGGGGCGAGTATGGTCAGATTGCTGATGCCGCCCACATTGAGGATGACGCGGCAATGATCGGGGTGGCTGAACAGGGCATGGTGGAAGGCCGGAACCAGCGGTGCGCCCTGTCCGCCGGCGGCGACGTCGCGGTTGCGGAAGTCTCCGACGACGTCGATATCCGTCAGTTCGGCCAGCAGCGCGAGGTTGCCTATCTGCAGGGTGTAACCGAGCTGCGGCGCGTGGCGTATGGTCTGGCCATGGCAGCCGATCGCGCTGACGTGCGCCGCACTGATGCCGGCCGCATGGACGACGCCGCCGACCGCCTCGGCGTAGAGGGCGGCAAGGCGGTTGGCGAGGCGCGCGGCGCGCGCCAGTTCGTCCTGTCCCTGAGGCTGCAGTGCGAGAATGCGATGCCGGATATCGTCGGGGTAGGGAACGCTGTAATCCGCGACGATAGTCATGAGTCCGCTGTCGTCGAAGGACAGCATGACAGCGTCGACACCGTCGAGGCTGGTGCCGGACATGAGGCCGATATAAAAGTCAGTCATCAATCCACCTGGGCGATATGGCCCGGAATGTTGTTCAACAGCGCAAGTTGCCGGCCAAGCCGGGCGCTGTCGCGGGCAAAGGCGACGCGCTGCGCGGCATCCAGTCGCGGCGCCTGCAGTCCGCCTGTCGTTGGGTCGACGCGTTCGCCGTTCAGGCTGACCTCGAAGTGCAGGTGTGCGCCGGTAACGCGCCCGCTGGCGCCGACATGGCCGATCAGCTGGCCCGCGCGAACCGCGACGCCGGGACGGATGCCGGGGGCGAAGTCGTTCAGATGGCCGTACAGGGTCGTCAGTCTGGCTGAATGGCGGATGAGCAGTCTGTTGCCATAACCGTTTTCTTCACCGGCCTGAGCGACGACGCCATCGGCCGGTGCGACCACCGGGGTGCCGGTCGGCGCGGCATAATCGACGCCCTCATGCATGCGCAGGCTGTGCAGCAACGGGTGGACGCGCAGGCCGAAGCCGGAACTGATGCGCGCCCCTGTGACCGGAGCATGGCTGAACCCCTGTTTCAATGCATGCCCGGCTGCATCGTAGAAGGCGCCCGACTCGCTGTCGTGAGCGAAATAATACCCTTGCCAGGTCTTGCCCTTGCGCGTCACGCGCGCAGCGAGAAGGGGGCCGGTCGCGATCGGACTGCCCTGGTACAGCTCGCTGCGGTAGATGAGTTCGACGCGATCGCCGGGACGCAAGCGCGACAAGCCGGCGGCGTCGCTGAACATGTCCGACAACTGCGTGCCGATCTCGGCCGGAATCCGCGCACGGGACAGGGCATGCGCCGGATCGGCGCCGATCGCGATGGTACGCAAGGTCTCGACGGTCTGTGCCTGCGCCGGGTCGGCACTGACCTGCCAGCGGCCGTCGTGCTGACGGTTGAGCATGATCAGCGTCTTTTCTCCGGTGTCTTCATCGTCCAGGAAGCGCAGGCCGTACAAATCGCCGTTGTCGTTCGTTTGTACCGACAGGGTGGCGCCGGGCTTCAGTCGCAGCAGCGGATGCGCCAGTGTCCTGTCGTGGATCAGCGCCCGGGTTTCACTGTCGCGCACGCCCAGCCGGTTGAGGAGTCGCGACACGGTCTCGCCGTTGCGAACCTCTTCGTTGCGCCAATAACGCGTACTATCGTCATCGAGGTGCAACTCGGGCAGCGCGAGGCTGCGCGTCACGACTTCAATGCGCGGTTCGGCTTGCTGCTCGCCGGTTCCGGGCACCAGAGCGAAGGCGGCGACCATGCCCATGCAGGGCAGGGCGGCACCCAGCGCAAGCCAGTTCAGGGTGCGGCTGGACAGGCGCCGGATCAGGTTTTGCGGTATTTTCAGCAGTTTGCGATAATTCATTGTCGGGAAGGGCAAAGAAAACGGTCGCTGATGGCGAAAATGGCGCCATGCCGGGCCTGCCCGAATGTTGTCCATAAGAATCAACCGATGATGTTACCAGAAAGCCCGGGCGCCTGCCCGGCCGGGCGTCCATCCTTTGCTGCGGATTTTTCATGAAGCTGACCTTATATGTTCCCGGCCTGGCCTGGCTCGACGAGTACGACGGCGCCGAGGTATGCCAGGGCCTGGCCCTGCCTGCCTTGTCCCGCCTTCTCGGCGCCGCCCGGCGCGATGCGGCTCCGGAATGGCCTTCGCGTGCACTGGCCCGCCAGTTTGCGACCGACTCGCTCGCCTGTGCCGGCGAAGCGGCGGCGCAGGCGGCCTTGCCTGCCGCGGCCGCCTGGCTGTTCGCCGACCCGGTTCATGTCCGCATCGAACGCGATCGTGCCCTGTTGGCCGATGTCGGCGTGATGGCGCTGGATCTCGACGATGCGCGCGGCCTGGCCGAAGCGCTCGACCGGCACTTCGCGGCTGACGGCTTGCGCTTCTTCGTGCCACAGCCCGGCCGTTGGCTGCTGGCGCTGGATGCGCCGCCGGATGCGACTTTCAGTCCGCTGATGGATACGGTCGGCGACTCGATGCAGGAGCATCTGCCGCGCGGGGGCGGCGCGCTGCAGTGGAGTGCCGTGCTCAACGAGATCCAGATGCTGTTATATACGCACCCTATCAACGATGCACGCGAGGCCCGCGGCCAGTTGCCGGTCAACAGTCTGTGGCTGTGGGGCGATCAGGCCGCGCCGACACCGCGCGCGCCCGCCGCGCGCGTACTCAGCGATCAAGCCTCGACGCTCGATCTGGCGCGGCGCGGAGGTTGCCAGACCGATACGGTACCGTATACCCTGCAAGGCTTGCCTGCCGGCCCGGACTCGCTCTGGGTCGAACTCGATCGCCTGCGGGCGGCCGCGCACTACCGGGATGCCTGGGGGTGGCGCGAAGCCTTGCAGGCGCTCGAGGAGGACTGGTTCCGTCCCTTGCTGGATGCGATATCGAGTGGACGGATAGAACAACTGGATCTGTGCAGCTATGGCCGCGCGGGTTTCGACGCCCGTGTGACACGGCGCGATTTATGGAAATTCTGGCGACGCCCATTGGCGCTGCCTGCTTTATATAGCCATGCCTAAAATCATTGCCCGACCGGTTCCTGCCGACTGCCTCGACCAATTGACCGCTCAAGGACTCAATCCCTTGCTGGCGAAACTGTATGCCGCGCGCGGCATACGGGAGTCCGCCGAGCTCGATTACGGGCTCGCGGCCCTGTTGCCGTTCGACAGGATGAAGAACATCGATGCGATGGCGCGGCGCCTGGCCGATGCCATCGCTGCCAGGAGCAAAATCCTGGTCGTGGCCGATTACGACGCCGATGGCGCCACCGCCTGTGCCACCGCAGTGCGCGGCCTGGGGGCGCTCGGAGCCCGCGTCGAATTCATCGTGCCCAACCGTTTCGAATACGGTTACGGCCTGACGCCCGAGATCGTCGCGATGGCGGCCGCGCGTCGCCCCGACATCCTTCTGACGGTGGACAACGGCATCGCGAGCGTTGCCGGCGTAGAAGCGGCACGCGCACTGGATATCGAAGTCCTGATCACGGATCACCACCTGCCCGGCGATCAATTGCCCGCCGCCTTGATCGTGAACCCCAATCAGGACGGATGCGAGTTTCCTTCCAAGAACCTGGCCGGCGTCGGCGTCATGTTCTACGTCCTGCTCGCCCTGCGCGCGGAGATGCGCCGGCGCGGCGCATTCGCGCACGCGACAGAACCCAATCTCGGCGAACTGCTCGATTATGTCGCACTGGGGACGGTCGCCGACGTGGTTCGTCTCGACCAGAATAACCGCATTCTGGTCGAGAACGGCTTGCGCCGCATGCGTGCCGGACGCATGTCCCCGGGCGTCGCCGCCCTGTTTCAAGTCGCCGGCCGGATGGCACGCAAAGCGAACACCTTCGACCTGGGCTTCACCCTCGGGCCGCGTCTGAATGCCGCCGGACGGTTGGATGACATGAGCCTCGGCATCGCGTGTCTGCTGGCACCCACGATGGACGGCGCCTTGCGGCTCGCCCAGGAGCTCGATCAGCTTAATCGCGAGCGGCGCAGCATCGAGTCAGGGATGCAGGAAGAGGCCTTGTCGGCGCTGTCCGCGGTCGACCCGGCCGAACGTTATACCTTGAGTCTGTTTCGCGCGGACTGGCACCAGGGGGTCGTCGGCATTGTCGCCTCCCGTCTGAAGGACCGCTACCATCGCCCAGCCATTGTGTTTGCCCCTGGCGACAATGGCGAGATCAAGGGGTCGGGGCGTTCGATTCCCGGCTTCCATCTGCGCGATGCTCTTGATCTGGTCAGCAAGCGCGAACCGGGGCTGGTGCTCAAGTTTGGCGGGCATGCGATGGCGGCGGGCCTGACCTTGCGTGCGGGCGGGCTGGATGCCTTCCAGTCGGTATTCGAGGAGGTTGCGCACACTCTGCTGAGCAAGTCGCAGTTGACGCGGACCATAGAAACCGACGGCGCGCTGCCGGCGGCGGCGCTGCAACTCGAGTTTGCGGAGACGCTGGCCTCGCAGGTGTGGGGGCAGGGTTTCCCGGTACCGACGTTCAACGATCCGTTCGCCGTGCTGTCGCAACGCATCGTCGGCGACAAGCATCTCAAGCTGCGGCTCGCACGCGATGGCCACGAGCTGGATGCGATGTTGTTCAATCATGTCGACTGGCTGCCCGAGCGCATCGTCGCCGTGTACCAGGTCATTGCCAATGAATGGCAGGGGCGGAAGGAAATGCAGCTTTATATCGAACACTGGCAATCGGCCGAGGCGCGGGAGCCGGCGTAAGCATGGATCTTCTCTTCGGTTTGCTGGCCGGCCTGGCCACCGGCGCCACCGCCCTTGGGCTGATCATGCGCGAGCGCGCGGCCACGGCCTACCAGCGCGGTCGGGGCGAAGCCGATAGCGAGCGCGCGGCGCTGGGCGCGAGCCTGGATGCCGCCCGACAGAACGAGCGGGCTCTCGGCTCGCGGCTGGACGAGGCCGACACCCGCCTTGCCGCCTGCGCGCGCGAGTTGCGCACCCTGGGGGCACAACTCGCTGCGCGGGACGAGCAGGCACGCCAGATGGCGTCGCTGCGCGACGAACATCGTGCCTTGCAACAGGAGCTGGGACAGCTCAACCAGGCCTTGACCCGGCAGCAGGTCCGCGAGCAGGAGTTGTCGACCCTGCTCGCCCAGGAGAGGCAGCAGCATGTTGAAAAGCTGGCCTTGCTCAACGAGGCGCGCGAGACGCTGGGCAATCAGTTCAAAGCATTGGCCGGCGATATCCTGGAAGAAAAATCGCGCCGGTTTACCGAGCAGAACCAGACCAATCTCGACGCCTTGCTCAAGCCCCTGTCCGAACGCATCGTCGGCTTCGGCAAGCTGGTGCAGGACACCTACGACAAGGACTCCAAGGAAAGACTGACTCTGGAGCAGGAACTGCGACGGCTGCAGGACCTCAATAGCCGGCTCAATCAGGATGCGGTCGCCTTGACCAATGCCCTGACGGGGGCCAGCAATAAGGCGCAGGGCACCTGGGGCGAAATGGTGCTGGAAAAAGTGCTGGAAACGTCGGGCTTGCAGCGTGACCGCGAATATCGGATACAAGTGTCGGACAGAGTCGACGACGGCGATGTCACACACCGCTATCAGCCCGATGTTGTGGTCGACCTGCCCGAGAACAAGCAATTGGTCATCGACTCGAAAGTGTCGCTGAATGCCTATGTGCGTTACACCGCGGCGACCGATCCGGTTCAGCGCGACGAGGCGCTCAAACAGCACGTACTGGCGATCCGGACGCATATCCGGTCCTTGTCCGAGAAGCGCTATCAGGACTTGTACAAGCTCAACACCCTCGATTTCGTATTCATGTTCGTTCCGGTCGAACCGGCCTATCTGCTGGCGGTACAGTATGACGCGACCTTGTTTGAGGAGGCGTTTTCACGGCGTATCATGGTGGTCGGCCCCGGCACCCTGCTGGCGACTCTGCGCACCGTTGCCAGCATCTGGCGCTACGAGTATCAGAACGCGAACGCGCAGGAAATCGCCCGGCAGAGCGGGGCGATGTACGATAAATTCGTCGGCTTCGTCGAAGGCATGGAGAAGCTGGGCAAGCAGCTCGAACTCGCACGCGACGCGTGGCAGGAAAACATGCGGCGATTGTCCAGCGGCCGCGGCAATCTCGCGTCCAGCGCCGAAAAACTGCGGCTGCTCGGAATCAAATCGGCCAAGCGCCTGCCCGGCCACCTGCTGGGCGAGGCCGGGTCGGCCGACGACACCGGCGATTGATGTCCGATAACCACGATACGGAACGACCATGCAGCAGATCACAGTGAGGACAATGCATCCCGACGATTATCCGGCTTTGCTGCGATTGTGGTTGGCCACCGAAGGGATGCATCTCAACGAATCGGACGAGGAGGAACCGTTCGTGCGTTGTCTGGAGCGCAATGACGGTCTCAGCGCGGTCGCGGTCGGCGCGGGCGGGGAAGTGCTGGGCAGCGTGCTATGCACTTTCGACGGGCGCAGCGGCTATCTTCATCATCTTGCGGTGACCCCCGCCCTGCGCGGGGAAGGCGTCGCGCGCTCACTCATCGAATTCAGTCTCGAGCGCCTGGCCGGGAACGGGGTCATGCGCTGCAATATTTTCATTCTTGCCGACAATGTCGCCGGACAGGCCTTCTGGCAGCATAACGGCTGGAGCGAGCGCCCGTGGCGCATCATGCAGCACCCGTTGCCGCGCACGGACGGCGGGTCAACGCAACGCACCTCAGCCGACTAGACGCGCGGTGCCATCATACGGAAACCATCATGCCAACCCAATTAAGCGTCAATCTCAATAAAATCGCCCTGATACGCAATGCGCGCGGCCACGACTATCCTTCTGTCACGGCTTTTGCGCGGCTGGCTCTCGCCAGCGGCGCTCATGGGGTGACGATTCATCCGCGGCCGGATCAGCGTCATGCGCGGTTTGACGATATCGCCCCGCTGTCCGCCGTCGTTGCCGAGTTTCCCGGCAGCGAACTCAATATAGAAGGCTATCCGACTCCGGAGTTTATCGCGGCCGTCATCGCCGCGCGGCCAGCGCAGTGCACGCTCGTTCCGGACGAGCCCGGTCAGCTGACATCCGACCACGGCTGGGATGCACGCAGGCATGCCGGTTTTCTGCGCGAGGTCTGCGCGCGCCTGCGCGATGCCGGCATCCGTGTCAGCCTGTTCATGGACCCCGATCCTTCGCAAATCGAAGCCGTTCCGCCCATCGGTGTCGATCGTATCGAGCTGTATACCGAGGCCTACGCGGCCGACCCTTCCCCCGAAGCGCTCGCGGTCTATCGCGAAGCCGCCCGGGTCGCTTCCGGGCTGGGGCTTGAGCTGAACGCGGGCCACGACCTGAACCTGAACAATCTGGCCGGTTTTCTGTCCATTCCCGGCATCCTCGAAGTCTCCATCGGTCATGCGCTGACGGTGGAGGCTCTGGAATCGGGTTTTGCCCAGACCATCCGTTCCTACCTGGAGATTCTGCGCCGGGCAGCCTGAGCCCCGGTCGTCTATGTGGGCTCGCCTTGTGCGAGCCCATTGCAATGCCTCCTTTCTGCTGCATCCCTCTTCTTTTTGTTTGTCTCTTTTTTGCTATTCTATAGTTTGATCGCTGTAATTAAATTGATAAAAAAAAAGTGTATGAACGGCTGGGCGCTGTCGGTTTTTCGTATGGACGGCGCAATGAGTGTCGCTTGTCCGGATTTGTCGTCGAATTGCATGGGTATATGATTTTTATTATCGATACCACCGTATGTTTTAGTGTGATGGACAAGGCTGAAACGGCGGGCATTGCAGTCGGGGCAAAGGTGCTTCTTGTTGATTTAAAAGGTTTATATCCGGCATTCGTGTCTATTTTTTCGCGTGCGGATGCACGCGATTCCCGGCCGGTTTTCGAATGTGGCAGCAGTGTTGTGAAAGGGGTCGTACTATTTCATAATGCGTGTTAGTTGCTAAGACATAGGCGAAATATATGCGCGTCAAAACCCGGTTGCTCATTATTACTCTCGTCAGCTTTCTCGGTGCGGCATTGCTCGCCGCGGTCGCGCTGTACTCCCTGAACTCCGCCTTGCATCAGGAAAAGAACAAACAGATCGTCGATATGCTCGCACAGTCGGAGTCCCTGCTCGATTCTTTCCACAAGCAGGAGCAAGCCGGCACCCTGTCGCGGGCCGATGCCCAGCAACAGGCGATCCGTTCCCTGACGCGATTGACGCATGGGGACGTCTATTATTTCGTGCGCGATGCCAACCATGTTTTTCTCGTGCATCGCGATAGCAAGCGCCTGGGCAAGATGGACGATGGCGGCATGTCGCCCGACGGCCGCACCACGGTGGTACAGGCCTACGACAATGCCTTGCAGACTCACCATTATGCGTTTGCCGATGCGATGACGGCACGGGCCGGCAGCGAGGGCAAGTATCCCAAGCTCAATGGCGTTTACCGCTTTCAGCCCTGGGGCTGGGTGGTGGGGACCGGTGTCTATGTCGACGACATCTCCACGACGTTCTGGCAAGACGCTGCTCTGTTGCTCGCTATCGGCCTGATCGTGCTGTGCACGGTATTTATCCTGTCCGGCGTCATGGGGCGGCAGATCATCGCCGCGCTCGGCGGCGAGCCCGGTTATGCGGCCTCGATGATGGAAAAAATCGCGAGCGGCGATCTGTCGCTACGCATCGAGGTATCGGGTTCCGACAGGAGCCTGTTGGGTGCGATGAGCCATATGCAACAGGGTTTGCGCGGCTTGATAGACAAGATCAATCAGTCATCGACGGGCCTCAAGCAATCGGCCCAGACGCTCGCGCACCAGATGGAGCAACTAGGCCAGGTCTCGTCCAGCGCCAGCGAGTCGACGGCCGCCGCCGCCGCCTCCATCGAAGAATTGTCGGTCAGCATCGATCAGGTGCGCGATACCGCGAAACAGAACGAACAATCCTCCAGCGCCATGGCGCAGGAGGCGGAATCGGGCGAGAAGGATGCCTCGATGGCGGCACAAGGCATTCAGTCCATTTCGGGGCAGGTGCGCGAGGCGAGTGCCCTGGTCGAGTCGCTGGCCGAAAGCACGCGCAATATCAGCGGCATCGCCGGCACCATTCGCGATATCGCGGACCAGACCAATCTGCTTGCGCTCAATGCAGCGATCGAGGCCGCCCGCGCAGGGGAGATGGGGCGGGGATTTGCCGTCGTGGCGGATGAAGTGCGCAAACTTGCCGAACGCACGGCCAGCGCGACGGGAGAGATCACCGCCATTATCTCGGCGGTGGTGACGGAAACGGAAAACACTTCCGGCAAGATGGAGGCCATCGCGCCCAGCGTCGAAATCGGGGTGAATCAGGCGCGGCAGGCGGCCACGGTGCTGGGTGCGATCAACGCGACCATCCGCGGCAATATGGAACGCAGCGTCGAAGTCGCCCACACCATGGAAGAACAGAGTCAGGCCGGGTTGATTATTGCCAAGAGTGTGGAACATGTCGCCAATGTGGTCGAAGAGACGCAGCATTCGGTCGTGATGGCTGAAGAAATCGCGCGCGGGATCGACAGTACGGCGGCCGAGTTGCATGGCGCCGTCCAGCGTTTTAAATTATAGCCAACCCAATTGGCATGTCGTGACAGGCAGGGACCGGGCATGGCGGCGAGCCGCCCGGTCGGATGGTAACGAATTAAGGCTGTTGATTGATGCGCGATGTCGATGTGATGATTGTGAAAGAAAGCGGGGGCTGCGAGTCCTATGTGGAAAGCGTGCGCGCGAACAGCCGGCTGCGGCTGATCGATGTCGCCTCCGACCCGGCCGAAGTGCATGCCCTGATCCCCGAGATACGGCCGTCGCTGCTGCTGGTCGATGTCAGCCGTCCGGCCGTGGATGGCCTCGAGCTGCTAGCCTCCGTCGTCTCCAGTGGAGCCCCCACCAGCGTGATCGTCCTGACGTCTTCCAGCGATATGCAGCTTTGCTCCAAGGCTCTCGCTTGCGGCGTCTTCGACTACATCATCAAGCCGGCGGCCATCGACCGCCTGGCCCTGACCCTCGAGCGTTTCGTCCGGTTTCATGATGCGCTGGGTGCGCGGTCGCTGGCGACGCAATCTCATATCGATGCGCTGTACCGTTTTCAGGCCAAGGACTTCCAAAGCGGCGAGTCCGTCCGCGGTTTCTCCGATATGACCTTGCAGAGGGTCAAGGATGTATTTCTCTCCGCGTCCGGCGAGCAGACGACCGAGAGCGTGGCCCGGACGATAGGCATCTGCAAGACGACGGCACGCCGCTATCTTGAACATTGCGTCGAGTTGCGGTTTTTGCGTATGGAGTGCGTGCAAGGGCGGGTAGGCCGACCCGAGAGGATCTACCACCGCGCTGGATGATGCGCAGGGTGGATATGGCGTAAACCCGGCGGCGGCGCTATGATTTTCCATCTCATCCGTCATGACGGGAACCGGTATGAACGTCCTTCGCTCATGCGTTCTGCTTTTGCTTCTGTATCTGCCGCTGGGCGAGGCGATGGCGCAGCAGGCACCCGGTGTCGGCTTTCGTGTCATCACCCTGGTCGATCCGGTCAGCAAGGGGGCGATGGACGCTGTCGTGTTTTATCCCTCCGTGCAGGCGACGACCAGTCCCACCCCGATCGGCCCCTTCGAGATCGATGCCGGGGCCGGCGCCGTGCCCATGCCCGGAAGACACCCGCTGGTCCTGATATCGCATGGCAGCGGCGGCAACCGCTGGGGGCATCACGACCTGGCCGAACAACTCGCGCGCAACGGTTATATCGTGGCGGCCATCGAGCATCCTGGAGACAACTACCACGACCAGAGCGGCGTCGGTACCGACCGTGTCTTGCTCGGCCGGGCCCCGCAGCTGTCGGCGTTGATTGACGCTCTGCTGCGGGACAGGCAATGGTCGGCTTTGATCGACCCGCGCAAGATTGGCGTCGCCGGCTTTTCGGCAGGCGGGTATAGCGCGCTGCTGCTCGCGGGCGGGCGTCCGAATTTCGCGCTGCTTGCGTCTTACTGCCACCGCCACCCCTCGGACGCGATGTTCTGTCACCATGCGGCACCGATGATTTCTTCGCTCGACCGCTGGGGCGCGACCGCCGACGCGCGAGTCAAGGCGATCTTCATCATGGCGCCGTTATCGATGATATTTGACGCGCACGGTTTGGCGCCGGTCACGCTGCCTGTCTTGATCTATCTGGCATCGTCGGACCACATCCTGTTCCCTTCCGAGAATGGGTTTCATATCCGTCCCTATTTGAGCCATCTGGTCGCACTCAAGACGATCCCGCGTGCGGATCACTACTTGTTCATGGCGCCCTGTTCGCCAGCCTTGCTCGCGACTGCCCGCGAAATCTGCACCGACCCTCCCGGGGTCGACCGCGTTGCATGGCATGTCCGTATCGATGCCGATGCGGTCGCATTTTTCAATCAGGTGCTGGGCTGGGGAGAGCCCGCCGAGGCCAGGCCAGCGTCACTTTGAAGTCGCGGGGAGGTATTGTTTTTGGTCAGGCCATCAGGCCTAATGGCAGGATTGAGTTCCCTTTTCGGTGACCGCAACGTATGAATCCATTGATCCGCTGGGGCGTGCTGGGCTGCGCCCGTATTGCCCGCCTGCAGCTTGCCCCTGCCATCCTGCGCGCGTCCAACGCGACCCTGGTCGCGGTCGCCTCGCGCGACGCGAGCCGACTCGATGCATTCGGCGGCCTGTTCGGCCGTTTCCGTGCTCACGCCAGCTACGCCGCCTTGCTCGAGGACCCCAATGTCGATGCCGTCTATATTCCGTTGCCCAATGCCCTGCACTGCGAATGGGTGGTGCGCGCGCTGGATGCGGGCAAGCATGTGCTGTGCGAGAAACCGCTGGCCTTGAACAGCGAGCAGGCCAGGCAGATGGCGGCGGCCGCCGCCGCGAATGATAGGCTATTGATGGAAGGTCTCATGTACCGCTATTCCGACCGTATGCGGCAGCTGTTTCGCATCATCGATAGCGGTGTCCTCGGCGAGCTGCGCAGTATCAATGCCACCTATCGCTTTCTGCTTGACCGCAAGGGCAGCATCAAGGAGCAGGCAGAACTGGGGGGCGGCGCACTTTACGATATCGGCTGCTATCCGCTGGATCTCATCGGCTTGTTGACCGGAAGCGAACCCCTCTCCTGCGCGGTCGAGAGCGTGGTCCGCAATAGCGTAGACGTCAATTTGTCGGCGCTATTGCGCTATGAAGGGGGCTTGATCGCGTCCTTGCATTGCGGTTTCGATGCCTTTCCCCATATGCAGGCCGACATTATCGGAATGGAGGGGCGGCTGGAAGTGGTGGATACCTATCTCGACACAGCCGGGGAACTGGTCCTGCATACCCGCTCCGGGCGGGAGCGGGTCGACGTTGCGGCATCGGATTGCTACCGGGCCGAAATCGAAGATTTCTCGGCGGCCATCCTCGAAGGGGGTAGGCCGCACATCAGTATAGAGTCGTCGCTGCACACGGCGCGCACCCTGGGCCGCTTGCTGGCCCAGGCCCAGGCCTGAGCATGGGCGGAATATGGATGCTGGGATGCCACCTGGACGGTTCGCACGGCAGAGGTCTGCCGCTGGCTGGCGCTTACAGCCCGTATTCCTCGTGATAGGCGATTAGCTGATCCTGGGGTAGGTGGGCGACATATACAGTGTCAATGCCGTAAACCGATGCAAAATTGTGCAGGGTCTTCAATTCCAGCGCCGATAGCTTGATGCCGCGCACCAGCAGCGTATGGCCGTCGCTTGCACAGACATCGCGCGCCAGGATGGCGCCGACCGGCACATCGGACAGCGGCAGCGCCGCTTCGAAGCGTCCGAGCAAGACGTCGAGGTCGTGGTTTTGTGGCGGCGTCGGCAGGCGGGTAAAATTGCGCAGATCGTAATCGCTGCCGGTGGGAATGTCGAAATAGGAGAAGGGGTCGATATCCGGGCGCGTGCGCTTGAGCGCCGTCTCGATGTTTTTTTCGATATCGCTGGGCTTGGGGGGTTTTATGATAAACCCGTCAGCATGAAACTTGGTCGCCTGCAGGATGGTCGCGCGTTCGGGATGGCCGGATAGAAAGACGAAAGGCACATTGGACGGCGTGCTCGTGCGCCCGCAGCGGACCTCTTTCAGCAGATCGACCCCATTGATCGGTTCCATCTGCACATCGCACAGAATAATATCGACCGGCCGCAAGGCGAGGATGCGCAGGGCATTATTGCCGTCCGTGCCCTGATGTATCGAATCCGGTTTGAACCCGATGTTTCGCAAAACCTGCCCCAATAGAGTTCTGACCAACAATTGGTCATCAACGATCAGTATGCGAAGCGTTGAAAAATCCATGCTCATGAGCTGTCCGCAGTTATCGGTTGCCGTGCAGTGACTATCCTTATTGACTGACTATAGCAAGAACAACCGCTGGTGGGTCGTTTACTGTCATATTTGCTACCGTTTTCTGCGCAAAGACGTTACCCGGATTCACTGTGCATCATCCGCAACGCAAGGATGCCCTCGAAGCCGGCTCGTGTCGCCGGGCTCGCCGCATGGCGCCGAAGCGGAGCAGAAATTGCGCGTGCCGGGCGAGGCGACAAGGCGCTTCGCCAGCGGTCGCCGTCCAATCAAACGTCGCGACTGCATCGCCGAGCTGATGCGGCCTCGGTCTAAGCCCATGCCATGGCTCCTTGTACGAGGGCGTCGGGGGTGATGATGCGCAGCCTTCGCCCGTTACAACCATGCTGAAATGCAGAGCACGTTCGGCGTTCGGCCAGCTTCATGCTGAAGCGCTTTCAATAGCAGTAATGTCATGTTATTAATCGTATTCTATGCCAAAGGCACGAACAGTGCCGAGTGAGCCGAGAATGGGAGGGATACACATGGGCAAACTGGACTCGATTCAGCACATCGTAGTGCTTATGCTGGAAAACCGTTCTTTCGACAGCATGCTTGGCCGGCTGTACCCGGCTTCGCCCGCGTTCGATGGGCTGAGCGGAGCGGAGAGCAATCCCGACCTTGCCGGCACTCCGGTCCAGATATGGTCGGGCGATGGCATTGACGAGGCTGCGGTGAGGTTCCCCGCACCCGATCCCGGCGAACTGTGGACCGATATCAATACCCAGCTCTACGGTCATGCCGAGGCGCCGGCCGCCGGCGAAAAACCGGCCATGAACGGCTTTGTCCGCAATTACCAGGAGCAGGCCGCGCCGGCGCTCGCAACTGACGTCGCACGCGGGGTCATGCATGCGTATAGCGAGCAACAGGTGCCGGTCATGAGTCGGCTGGCAAAGCAATTCGCCGTCTGCGACCGCTGGTTCGCCTCGGCGCCGTGCCAGACCTGGCCCAACCGGTTTTTTGTCCATACCGGGACCGCCAACGGCTACGAGAACAACGGCCCGCCGCATTTTCCCTATCTGATGCCGACGATCTTCGATCGCTTCGAGGACCTGGAAGTCGATAACGGCTGGAAGATCTACTTTCACGATCTGCCGCAAGCGTTGACGCTCGCGCGGCTGTTGCCCCACGTGGATCGTTTCCGGCCCTATGCGACGTTCGGCGACGATGTTGCCAACGGAACATTGCCGGCGTACAGCTTTATCGAACCCCGCTATTTCCAGGATGCCGACCTGCCCAACGACCAGCATCCGCCGCACGCCGTCACCTTGGGCGAACAGCTGATCGCGGATGTCTACAACACGCTGCGCAGCGGCCCCGGCTGGGATGATACGCTGCTAGTCATCTGTTACGACGAGCATGGCGGTTGTTACGACCATGTGCCGCCGCCGCAGGCGACACCGCCAGGGGCTCCGACGTCGCCATTCAATTTCGATCGCTACGGCGTACGGGTGCCGGCGGTACTCGTGTCGCCGCGCATCGCGCCGGGCACCATCCTGCGCCCGCCCGGCGATGTCCCGTTCGATCACACCTCCATTCTGGCCACCTTGCGTAAACGCTTCGGCCTGGGGCAACCCTTGAGCCGGCGGGATGCGGTCGCCCCCGACCTCGAATGCGTGTTGACGCTGGACGGCCCTGACAATCAGGGGCCGGAGCATGTCGAGGCAAATCCGTATGTGCCTTCGGATGCGATTCTCTCGCGCCGGGCGCCGCTCAACGGTTTCCAGCTCAGCCTGCTCGATCTGGTCGAGCGCTTGCCGGAGGATATTGCCCAGATCGATGCCAGCCTGGCGGCCATGATCGCCTCGCCGCCAATGACGCTTGAGGCCTATCGGCTTAAAGTCGACAGGTTCCGCTTCGACGCCGCTCAGGCGCTGGCCGAGGCCAGGTCGCGCCTTTCCAGCCTGTTTTCCAGCCTCTAGGTCCGGCTAATAATGCACAACGCCGACCCAAGGGCCGGCGTTGTGCATTATTGCTGACGAATCACTTCATGCTAGTCGTCATGGTGCAGGTTTTCTTCGATCACGACATTGATCACCGCGAGCGAAACCGCCAGGGGCAAACCGAGAATCCAGGCAAAATACCACATCGATCATTCTCCTCAGTAGGCGCTCTTGGAATTGGCGCGGATCTGTTCTTCGGTAACCGGGCCGCGCATCACGCGATAGCACCAGGTGGTATACAGCAGTATCAGTGGCGTGAACACGATGGCGACCCAGAACATGATGGTCAGCGTCAGCGGGCTGGAGGTGGCATCCCAGGCCGTCAGGCTGGCATTGGGGTTCAGACTGGATGGCATGAGGAAGGGGAACATGCTGGCCCCGGCCGTGCCGATCACCCCGGCCTGCGTCAGGCTAGACGCGATAAAGGCCGCACCGCCGCGACCGCGGCTGCCGAACA
>NZ_KE383959.1:77195-146168 GCF_000422925.1 Paludibacterium yongneupense DSM 18731 | reverse complement strand
GTGCCGGGTAAAGCCCTTTGCTACGGCAATACTCGCTCAGCTCGATCTCCGAAAGCGAGGCGGTTTCGATAACGACCGCCAGCTTGGCTTCAGCGGGCCAATCCTCGGCGCGATTCTTGTCTCCTGGCACTGCGGCTCCTCCGGCTTTGGCCTGTTTGCGCCAATTGTACAGAGTCTGCTCGGAGAGACCTTCCTGACGTGCCAGCTCAGCCACGGTCATGTTGAAGGGTGGTAACAGCTTCTTGAGTAAGGCCTCACGGCGCTCAGGTGAATAACGTGCCACGACATGGATCTTTCACCGCCCCCGGATGATGAGTTGATTCGATCTGAAGATACGACAACTACCCTAACACCGGGGGGCTTCTTCCTGGTCGTGCGTGACCAGAAGCGTCGTCGCATTGAAGCGTTTCTGCAGCTGGCGTATCTGGTCGCGCAGGTGGCCCCTGATGCTGGCATCCAGCGCGGCCAGCGGTTCGTCCAGCAGCAAGGCGGCGGGATTGATTGCCAGCGCTCGCGCCAGGGCTACGCGCTGTTGCTGCCCTCCCGACAACTGCGTGACCGCGCGCTCTGCAAACGCGGTCATGTCGATGACCTCGAGCAAGGCCTGCGCATGCTGACGCCGTTGCGCGAGCGGAACCCGGCGCAGTTTCAGGCCGTAGGCAATGTTTTCCAGTACATTCAAGTGCGGGAACAGGGCGTAGCTCTGGAATACGACGCCGATATTGCGCAGATGCACGGGCTTGGCCGCCAGATCTTCGCCGTTGAGCATGATGGAACCGGTATGGCCGGTGGCCAGCCCCGAGACCAGCTTGAGCAGAGTGGACTTGCCCGACCCGCTCTGGCCGATGACCGCGACAAGCTCACCCGGTTCGATGCAGAACGACACATCGCTCAACCCGTGCACGGTGCCGGGGTAGGTATAACTGACTTGATCGAGAATTAGGCTCATGATTTTTTCAGGACGGCGGAGGAAAAAAAGGCGGCCGTACAGGCCAGCAGAAGCAGGATGACCGTGGCGGAACAGGCAAAGCCGGTCGCGCCATAAAACGCCTGTAGCAGCACAACCGGGTAAGTGCGGTTCTGAAAACTGCTCAGCAGGTTGGAAAGATTGAATTCTCCCACCGAGATGGCGGCCACCATGACCAGGCCGCTGATCAGGCTCTGGCGCAGATTGGGCAGCACGATCCCCGTGAATTGCTGCCAGGCCGTGGCGCCCAGCGTCGCGGCCGCGTTTTCCAGCCGCTCCAGCCGCTGGTGGCGCAGGTCGGTGAGCAAGGCATTGGTCAGGTAGGGCAGCGTGTTGACCGCATGCGCGGCTATCAGCAGCGGCAGGGAGCCCAGCCAGGGTAGCGCGTCGCTGTTGAATACAATGATGTAACCAAAACCCAGCGTGATGGTCGGGACCGCTACCGGCAGACTGCTGACGGCTTTGGCCGCCAGGCTGCCGCGGCGGCCCGCGCTGTGATGCAGCCTGTAGGCCAGCGGAAGCGCAAGTGCGGTATTGATGATGCAGGCGCTGCCTGCCACCACCAGGCTGTTTACAAAAGCCTTCCGGAAAGAAGGGTCGAGCCACAGCTCCAGATACCACCGACCCGTCACACCGTGCGGCAACAGGGTGTTGGTCCACGAGCCGCCCGCACTGCCAATCAGCAGCAGGGCGATCGGCAGTAGCAGGTAGAGGCCGTAAACAAGCGCTACGCCACGAATCAAGATTACTCTCCCTAGATACCTAATATTTTCCATGCACGACACTGTCTTCTTGGCATGGCTCGGCAACAAGGGCATTCTATGGGGAATAGGGTGCGAGAGAGATGAATGTTAGGCTACGATAGTTGAAATTAACGCCACTGTTTTTAATGACGCGGTCACATTGCCAGCCATGAAAAGAAACTGTCCCACCATCCAGGAATTGCTGGCCTTTGATGCGGTTGCGCGCTACAAAAGCGTCACCGATGCGGCCAATGCACTCTGTATTACCGTCAGCGCCGTCAGCAAACAGCTCTCCGGGCTGGAGAGCTTCGTGGATAGACCCCTGCTTGAAAAAAGCGGCCGCAGCGTCCGCCTCACCCCGCAGGGCATGGGGTACTGGCAGAAAATTTCAGGCGCTTTGCGCGTCATTGAAACCGCCACCTTTGAGTTGCGGGCCGATGTTTCCGGCGCCGGCCTGCTGACGCTGGCGAGCACCCCCACTTTCCTGACCAAGTGGCTGATTCCGCGCTTGCCTGCCTTTCGGCTGCAGCATCCCGGTATAACCCTGAGCTTCAGTCAGCATCTGGGGCCCGCCGAGGACATCCCCGCCGGCGTGGATGCGGCTATCCGCTACGGCTCGGGCGATTGGCACGGGCTGGTTTCCGAATACATTGCCGGAAAGGAATTCGTGGTGATCTGGTCCCCGGGGATGTTGCCGGGGGGCGCATCGATCTTGAATCCAGGCGATATTGCCGGCAAGACCTTGCTGCATCATGAGGAAGCGCCAATGGCGTGGCGGCAATGGGCTGTCCGGCATGGCGTCGCCGGGATCGACACCCTCGCCGGCCCGCGCTTCGCCCAGTATTCGGCTGCGATTCAGGCCGCCGTCAGCGGCTTGGGCATCGCGCTGGTTCCACGGATGCTGGTGCTCGATGAACTGGCGCAAGGCGTACTGCACTGCCACTGCGGCGAGCCGGTACTCGTCGACCAGGGGCACTATCTGTGCTTTCGGCCCGACCGTCTGGAAACACCGGCGTTTTCGGCCTTCCGTGCCTGGATCGGGCGCGAGTGCGAGCCGGTCCCGGACAGCGCGGACAGCAGCGCGAGCCGGTAGCCGGCGTCGCCAGGACCGCCTGTCGCTGAAACCGGCCGGCCAGTCGGACGGCTGTCTGGATCCCGCCGTCGCAGGCGGCGTCTGGCGCAGCCGGCACGCAAGCCGGATAGAGCTCGCCGTGCCGCGTGGACAAAGGGATGTTCGCGCCCGGCTTCAGAGCGCGGCGTTCACGCGGGGCAATGCCGGATGGTCATGCAAAATTCATAAATATTCCCTTTTTCGGCCATGTGAACGTCAGAAGATGATAGCCATCTTTTCAGAACGGACTAGATATCCATGACCGATACCGCCAGCTCTTCCCTGGAGCGTCCACGACTCGACGTCCCCGCCAAGCGCACCCATATCGCACTATTCCTTGCCCTGCTGTTGCTGGGGCTGTTGTTCACCGGCTACAGCGTCTTCGACGATGTCAGCCATGCCGCGTCGCAGGCGACCGCCTGGCTGCCTTTTGCTTTGCTGGGGCTGGCTTTGCTGATCGCGCTGGGCTTCGAATTCGTGAATGGTTTCCACGACACTGCCAACGCGGTCGCTACGGTGATTTACACCCATTCCCTGCCGCCGCACTTTGCCGTGGTCTGGTCCGGGACCTTCAATTTTCTCGGGGTGCTGGTGTCCAGCGGCGCCGTCGCCTTCGGCATCATTTCCCTGCTGCCGGTCGAATTGATCCTGCAAGTCGGCTCGGGTTCCGGCTTCGCGATGGTGTTTGCCTTGCTGATCGCCGCCATTATCTGGAATCTGGGAACCTGGTGGCTCGGGTTGCCGGCGTCGTCATCACACACCTTGGTCGGGTCCATCATCGGCGTCGGCGTAGCCAATGCCCTGATGCACGGTCGCGACGGAACCAGCGGCGTGGATTGGGGGCAGGCGATCAAGGTCGGGTACGCGCTCTTGCTGTCCCCCCTGGTCGGGTTCTGCTTTGCGGCACTGCTTTTGCTTGCCCTGCGTGCGCTGGTGAAGAACCGCGAGATCAACGACGCGCCTAAAGGCGGACAAACGCCTCCGTGGTGGATACGCAGTTTGCTGATACTGACCTGCACGGGCGTCTCGTTTGCTCACGGCTCCAACGACGGACAGAAAGGCATGGGGCTGATCATGCTGATTCTGGTCGGTACCGTGCCGATGACCTATGCGCTCAACCGGTCCATGCCGGCCAGTCATACCCCGCATTTCGTCGCCGTCGCGCAAGCCACGCACCAGTCCCTGCTGCAGCTGGCTCCGGGGGCGGCACCGGCTTCGCCGCAGAGCGTGCTGTCCGACTATGTCCGTACCCGTACGATGAATCCTGCCGTCGTCCCGGCCCTGGCCGCGATGACCGCGCATATCGGCGATCTGGTCGAACAGCATGGTTCCCTGGCCAAAATGCCCACCGCGCTGGTGGCCAATGTTCGCAACGAAATGTATCTGACTTCGGAATCGATTCGTTTGCTGACCAAGAGTTCAGGCGTCCACCTCGATGCGCGAACCACCGATAATCTGCAGGCATTCAAAAGCGAGATCGATGCTTCCACCCGCTTCATCCCGATCTGGGTCAAAGTCGTCGTGGCGATCGCACTGGGCCTGGGGACGATGGTGGGATGGAAGCGCATTGTCACCACGGTCGGCGAGAGGATAGGGAAAAGCCATCTGACCTATGCGCAAGGCGCTTCGGCTGAGCTGGTGGCGATGGCGACGATAGGCGCGGCGGACATGTTCGGTCTGCCGGTTTCGACCACGCATGTGCTGGCGTCGGGTGTGGCCGGGACGATGGCGGCCAACAAATCCGGTTTGCAGATGGCGACGATACGCAATCTGCTGATGGCCTGGGTGCTGACGCTGCCGGCGGCGGTGCTGCTGTCCGGCAGCCTGTACTGGTTGTTCTCCCATCTTGCCGCTCTCTGACACGCGCTGCCTGCCTCAGCCCCCTGCGCGTGCCTCGCGCATGTAGTCGATGAAGGCGCGCAGGGGGGCGCTGATGTATTTGCGGCTCGAGTAATACAGATACGGCGCCGGCATCGGTGCGCACCAGTCGTCCAGTACCGTCACCAGGTCGCCGCTCGCGATGCGGGCGGCGACATAGTCTTCGAACACCCAGGCAAAACCGACGCCGTCGAGTGCGGCCCGGACTTCCAGCCAGGGTTCGTTTGCCGTCAGCGGCCCGCCGGGCGTGATGGTCAGCGGCTGCCCGTCCTTCATGAATTCCCAGCGATACACATCTCCGCGCGCAAAGCGATGGGCGATCAGGCTGTGGCCGAGCAGATCATGCGGTGTGAGCGGCGTCCCGACGCGCGCCAGAAAGTCGGGTGCGGCGACCACGACGCGCCGCGGCGGGCTCTGCAGCGGTATCGCGACCATATCTTGTGCGAGGTCCTCACCGTAGCGGACCCCGGCGTCGAAGCCCTGGCCGAGTACGTCGATCAGATTATCGTCCCCGCTGATTTCCAGTTCGATATCCGGGTGCCTGCGCATGAAATCGGCCACCCGTGGCGCCAGCAGCAGGTGGACGACCGGCAGCGGCGCATTGATGCGCAAGCGGCCGGACGGGCGATCGCGCAACGCGTTCAGCTGTTCCAGCGTCTGCGCGATGCCGCTGAAGGCGGGCTCGAGGCCGGCCAGCATCATTTCCCCGGCCTGGGTCGGCGTGACGCTGCGCGTGGTCCGGTTCAGAAGCCGGACGCCCAACTGTTGCTCCAGGCGCTGAATCGTCTGGCTGAGCAGGGAAGGGGAAACACCGCGCTCGAGGGCCGCCTGGCGAAAACTGCGCTTGCGGGCGACGCTGGCGAAAGCGTCGAGGTCGCTTAGCGAACAGGGTCGCATTGTTTGCCTCAGCTACACAACTTGTTAAATATTATTCATCTTATCAAACAATCGCCGGCTGTTCATACTGAATTCACGGTCCGGCATGACAGGATCGCCCTCCAGAACAGAAAGGATGTGCAGTATGAATCAGGACACCAAAGTCGCCATCGTGACCGGGGCCTCGCGCGGCATCGGCGCCGAAATCGCCCGTCGTCTGGCAAAAGACGGTTATGCGGTTGCCGTTAATTATTCCGGGAGTGTGGCCAAGGCCGAAGCCGTCGTGGCGGAGATCGTTGCCGCCGGCGGTCGCGCCTTCCCGGTTCAGGCCGATGTGGCCGATGCCGGGGCGGTGGAGAGCCTGTTTCAGGCCACTTTCGAACGCTTCGGCCGCCTGGACGCCGTGGTCAACAATGCAGGGGTGATGCCGATGACGCGCATCGCCGATGCCGATCTGGACGCTTTCGATCGCGTGATCGCCACCAATCTTCGCGGCAGTTACATCGTCCTGGCCCAGGCGGCGCGTCACGTCGCCCCCGGCGGCCGCATCGTCGCCTTTTCCAGCAGCGTGATCGCCAAATCGTTTCCCGGCTACGGTGCGTATATCGCCTCCAAGGCCGGCGTCGAGGGCCTGGTCCACGTGCTCGCCAACGAACTGCGCGGGCGCAATATCACGGTCAATGCGGTGGCGCCGGGGCCGGTGGCCACCGAATTATTCCTCGAAGGCAAGAGTGCCGAGCAGATTGCTCAGCTCGGCATGCTCGCACCGCTGGAGCGGCTCGGACAGCCGGCCGATATTGCTGCCGTGGTGTCTTTCCTGCTTGGGGCGGATGGCGGCTGGGTCAACTCGCAAGTGTTGCGCGCCAATGGCGGTTTCGCCTGAATGCAACCGTCTTCATCGCGTGATCAGTACGAAAGGAGCGCTATGAACTCAGTCATCCTCATCACCGGCACGTCCAGCGGCTTCGGTGCCCTGGCGGCGCGAGCGCTGGCCCGGGCCGGTCATACCGTCTATGCTGGCATGCGCGATAGCGAAGGGCGCAACCGTCCCCAGGCCGACGCCGTGCTCGCGTATGCGGCGGCACATGACGTGGCACTGATCCCGATCGAACTGGATGTGACCGTGCAGGATTCGGTCACGGCGGCGCTGGCGACGATCACGGCGGAGCGCAGACGGCTCGATGTTGTCGTGCATAACGCCGGGCATATGGTATTCGGGCCGGCTGAAGCGTTCACGCCCGAGCAGTATGCCGCCGTGTTCGATGTCAATGTGCTCGGGACGCAGCGCGTCAACCGGGCGGCCTTGCCCTTGCTGCGCGCGCAGGGACGGGGCTTGCTGGTCTGGGTATCCAGCAGCAGCGCCCGCGGCGGAACGCCGCCCTATCTGGCGCCTTATTTCGCGGCCAAGGCGGCGATGGATGCACTGGCTGTCAGTTACGCCGGCGAGCTTGCGCGCTGGGGGATAGAGACTTCCATCATCGTTCCCGGCGCCTTCGGCAAGGGGACGCACCACTTCAGCAGCGCGGGCTCGCCCGCCGATACCGGCTGCGCGGCCGACTATGCGGCGGGGGCCAATGCCGGGTTGGAGCGCGCGGTCATGCAGGGGCTGAGCGCATGCGAACCGCAAGACGCAGACGTGACGCTGGTGGCGCAGGCCATTGCCGACGTCGTCGCGACGGCGCACGGGCAGCGGCCATTCCGGGTCCATATCGACCCGGCAGATGACGGCTGCGAAGCGGTCAATACGCTGGCGGATGGCAAACGCGCGGCATTTCTGCGGCGCATCGGCCTCGGCGACCTGCTGCATCCGGCCTGAATCCTTGTCGCCCGGAGAAGGAGGCTCGCCGCCTGCCTCCCGGGCGCTCCCGTGCCGCAGGCAGGCGGCCTGATGCCCGCTAATCGGCCGGTAGCACCAGATTGAGCAGAACGGCCAGTATCAGCAGCAGCAGGAAAGGGCGCAGCTTTGTGTAGGCCGGGCGCGAGGGCGGCAGCCTGCATGGCACCCGCTGCGCGGCATGGCCGGTACGCGGGCGGGGAGGGGACTCATGCGTGTCACGGTAGCTGCTCCAGCAGCCGCCCCGTCGGGAGAGTTGAGTGTAGTGCATGCGGCAGTGGCTCCTTGGCGGCCCGTGCCAAACGGGCTGCGCAATCAGAATGTGCCCCAGCATCCCGCTTTTTCCGCTTGCGATCTTCCGTTTTTCAGCAATCAGTCCGCTGCACGCGGCGCGCGCTCGAGCCGCCGCCGCATGCGACGCATTCCCCACCACATGCCCAGCCCCAGCGGGGCGACCGCCAGCCCGGCCACCAGATCGGGATTGAGCGGCAGCCCCAGCGCTTTGAGCGCCTTGCTCGCGTAAGCGAGCAGGCTGACCGCGTAGTAGGTCAGCACGCCGACCGAAAGCCCTTCGACGGTCTGCTGCAGACGCAGTTGGAGCTGGGCCCTGCGGTTCATCGAAGCGAGCAGCAATTGCGTGCGCGAATCCTGTGCGACTTCGACCCGGGTGCGTATCAGGGCCAGGGTGCGCTGCAAACGTTCGGCCAGGCTGTTCTGCCTTTGCTCTGTGCTGTGGCAGGTATCGATGGCCGGCGCCAGGCGCTGTTCCATGAACTCGAAATACGGCTGCAGGCCGGCGATGCGTCGTTCGCGCAGCTCGCTGATGCGCCGTTCGATCAGTTGATAGTAAGCGCGCGCCGCCGAAAACCGGTACTGGCAGGCGGCGACGCTGTCTTCGAGCTCGGCGGCCAGTTCGCTCAACTCGCGCAGCAAGGCGTGGTCGTCGTCCTGTTCCGAACTCAGGCGACGGGTCAGTTGCCGCATCTGCGTGTCCAGCCGGTCGAGATCGCGCATCTGGCGCCGGGCGATCGGAAAGGCGAGCAGAGCCAGGATGCGATAGATTTCGATTTCGAACAGCCGCGTCATCATGCGACCGCTGGTCTGGGGTTTCATATTGCGGTTGACGATGACGAGACGGGTGAAAGGGATGTCGGTGGCGACATCGTGGTGCAGGCGCAAATCGGTCACCACTGTGGCGGCCCCGTCTGCGATGTCGGCGCCGATGATATCCTCGCGCCGCAACCAGCGCTCGCCGAGTTCGTCCAGCGGCGCGGCGTCTTCTTCGGGCAGGAGCACCGCATGCTGTGCCACCAGAACCTGTCCGGGTACGCTGCGCAACCAGCCCGGCGGCAAGCCAGCCACGGCCGTATCGGTAAACGGGTCGCCTTCAAGTCCGCTGCAGGTGAAGCGGTAGCGGACAAATTCGGTATGCAGCGACCACGCGATTTCGAGTCCATTGCTGCTGATGGCGTGGTGTTGCACGGCGCCAGGCTGCGGCGGCGGCAGACCTAGCGCGTGGCATAGCCGCTGCAGTGCAGCGAACTGCTGGCTGTCATCCTGTCCGAACCAGAAAGTCAGCGCGCTGAGTCGGGCCGGCGTCGCAACCGGAACCGCCCGCCGGGCGTGGACTTCATCGTTGAGCGTCTGGCGCAGCGGATGGGTGGCGGGCGCGAAATCCATGGCTATTCTCCCGTTACGGCAAGATGTTGCTATGCAGCATATCAGGCCTCAAGCCATCCTCCACGTCAAGTGCGTGGCATGATCCCGTCCGCCGCATCGCGGCGGAATACCCAGTTGTCGGCATCGGATACATCGGGCGCGAAGGCATAGCCTTCGCCGTCGAATCCCTGCAAGGCCAGGGGATCGGCGACGCGATGTTGCACGGCCCAGCGGACCATCAGGCCGCGTGCGCGTTTGGCGTGAAAGCTGATGACCTTGTACTGGCCGGCCTTCCTGTCCTGGAATACGGGGGTAATCACGCGTGCGGCCAACTGCCGGGTCCGGACCGATTTGAAATACTCGCCCGAGGCCAGGTTGATCAGCACCCGATCGTCGGTGAGGCGCGCGGCCACCTTTGCGGTGATGAGATCGCCCCAGAAGGCGTACAAGTCGCGCCCGCGCGCGGTGGCCAGACGCGTGCCCATTTCCAGGCGGTAGGGCTGGATCAGGTCGAGCGGCCGCAGCAAGCCGTAGAGGCCGGACAAGATGCCGAGGTGGCGCTGCAGCCAGTCCAGACTGTCGTCGTCGAGCGAAGCCGCGTCGAGGCCTTCATATACATCGCCCATGAAGGCGAGTACGGCCTGTTTGGCATTGCGTGGCGTGAATGGCGTGTGCCAGTGGCTGAAGCGGCCGGCATTGAGCACGGCCAGCGCGTCGCTGATTCCCATTAGCGCGGACAGGTCGGCCGGACTTTTGCCGCTGAGGATCGAGATCAGCTCCGCGCTGTGCTCGAGCTGCTCCGGTACGCTATGGCGGTCGCAGCCGGCAGGGGTATCGAAATCCAGCGTCTTGGCGGGAGAGATCAACATCAGCATCACGCTATCCTCGGGTCGTCGGGTGGAGCCACAGTTTAGCAGCGCATTGCGTGGAGATCTGCTCTAATTGTGGATTATCCGTGAATTGAGGAGACGAGATGCGTGTGTTGCTGCAGCGGGTCAGGCAGGCGTCGGTAAGCGTCGCAGGACAGGTGTGCGGAGAAATCGGAGCAGGTGTCCTGCTTCTTGTCGGGGTCGAGACGGCGGATACGGTCGAGGATATCGACTACTTGTGCCGCAAGATCAGTCAGTTGCGAATTTTCAACGACGAGAAGGGGGTGATGAACTTATCGCTGCTGGACACCCGTGGCCAGGCGCTGGCAGTCAGCCAGTTTACCTTGCACGCGAGCCTGAAAAAAGGGAATCGTCCGTCCTATAGCCGCGCTGCGCCGCCCGAATCGGCGCGGCCCCTGTTCGACCGCTTTGTCGCCGTCTTGAGCGAACGCCTGCAAGCCAGGGTCCCGACCGGGATCTTTGGTGCCGACATGCAGGTGGAACTCGTCAATGACGGCCCGGTGACGCTGTGGCTGGATAGCAAGGCGCCAGAATGAGCCGGACGGCGGCGGCGCAGAAAGCGCCCGCCGCCCGGTGGTTCACAGGCCTTCGACGATGACTTTCTGACCGGGCTGCAGCGTGGCCAGGCGCGACGCGTCGTTCCAGCGCTGGATGTCGGTGTGGTTGACGCCGAAGCGGCGGGCGATGCTGAAGACCGTGTCGCCGCGCTGAACCACGTATTCGACCGGAACATTGCTTGCCGCCGTCTTCGCATTCGCCGTCTTGACCAGCGGCTCGGTGCTGCCCTGCGCGCCATTCTGTGCGATGGCGGTGGCGATGTTGCGGCCTTTGATCTTCAGCACCTGGCCGAGCTTGACGCTATCCGACCCCAGTTTGTTCAGTTCTTTCAGCTCGGCTACGCTGAGCTCGGTGCGGCGGGAAATATTGTACAGCGTGTCGCCCGCTTTGACCGTATAACTGCTGCCGGACAGCAAAGCGACGGCCTTGACCGGTGCCGGGATTTCGCTCAGACGCGCTGTGGCCTGCGGTGCGCGTTGCGTTTCGGCGAGGGCATGCGATTCCGTCGCCGGTGCCGCGGCGGGCTCGATACGGGCCGCGGGTGCGGCTTCTGTCACTTGGGCGATCTGGGCGATGGCATCCGCCTGGGCCAGCCGGATCACCGGCGCCGGGGCCGATGCTACCGTTTCAACGGCTGCCGGGACCGGCGTCACCGGCGCGGCAGAGGCGGTCGCGACAGCGGCCGGCCTGGTTTCGGCTACGCTGCTACCGGTGTCGCTCAAGGCGACAGCATCGGCTACCAGCGGGGCGGCACTGCCGTTGCCGTGCATCGCCACCAGCAGCGGGCGGCCGACCTGCAACTGCGTGCTGCCCAGATGATTGGCGCTCATCAACTGCGCGGTGCTCATGCCGTTATGCATCGCGACGTCGTTGGCGGTTTCGCCGTTCTGCGGCGTGTAGACCTGCCAGGTCAGCAGCGGCTTGTCCCAATGCGCGAGACTGGCTTCGAAACGGTCGATGCGCGAGGCGGGAATCAGCATCTGGCGCCCGTTTTTGTAGGCGAATACGGGGAGGTTGAAGGCGGGGTTCAGATCCTTGAATTCGCTGACCGACATGCCGGCCAGATGCGCGGCGATGTCGATATCCATATGGCGCCCCGGCGATACGGCGACAAAATAGGGCTTGTTCGGGAATTTATCCAGGTGAATGCCGAATTTATCCGGTGTCGCCAGCAGATTGCGCAAGGCCAGCAGCTTGGGCACGTAGTTGCGTGTTTCCAGCGGCATGCGGATGTTTTCGTAGTTGACGTCGCCGCCCTGAAGCTTGCCGATGGCGCGCGCCAGATTGCCTTCGCCCCAGTTGTAGGCCGCCAGCGCCAGATTCCAGTCGCCGAACTGGGTGTAAAGGGCCTGCAGATAATCAAGCGCGGCGCGGGTGGCTTCCACCACATCGCGCCGTCCGTCGTACCACCACGTCTGCTCCAGTCCGTAACGTCGGCCGGTCATGGGCATGAATTGCCACAAGCCGGACGCGCCGACGCGCGACTGGGCGGTCGGAACGAAGGAGCTTTCCACCATGGGCAGCAAGGCGATCTCGGTCGGCATGCCGCGGCGCTCGACTTCGTTCATGATGTGGAACAGATATTTGCGGCTGCGGTCCAACGTGCGCTTGAACAGTTCGGGATGGGAGGCGTAAAAGCGTTCCTGCCTGCGCACCAGGTCGGTATTGACTTCGCTCAGCTGGAAGCCTTCGCGCACGCGCTGCCAGACGCTGTCACCGTTACGCAACAAACTGGAGTTCAGCAGCATCATGTCCAGCCCGGCTGCAACAGGCTCATTGACGCTGCCTTGCGCACTCGCGGGCGTCGCATCAGCAAACGCCTGTGTTGCCGCGAAAAAAAGCAATGACAGTGCCAATGGTTTGATTCTGTTCATCTGGCGGGCCCGGTATTCTGATTTTGGCCGATGCTAATCATCCTATAACAAGGTGTCAACCCAAAAAAACAAACAATTTCAGATGCTTTGCCGGAAAAAGCTGCCCAGCCCCCCGCTGGCGCGCTTTTTTTTAGTGGCATTCAGAGATTGATTCAGACTGAATCGGCCTGGAAAACGTTTTTCCATTGCCGAAGCGTCCTGAAAATATCCACGGGAAGCGGCAAGTGCGAACCGTAATGATTTTCTGCGCTTCTACGAACATTTTCGCTGTCGACGCGCAAAAACGGATTGGTGGCCATTTCCAGGGCCAGGGTCGATGGCAAGGTCGGACGTCCAGCGCCACGGCTGGCGCGGTCTGCGACTATCCTGTCCTGCAGCGCGTCGTTGCCGGGCTCTATCGCGCGGGCGAAAGCAAGATTGGACAGAGTATACTCATGCGCGGGGTAGATCCGGGTCTCCGGCGGCAGCGTGGTCAATCGCTGCAGCGAGTCATGCATCTGCTCCGGCGTTCCTTCGAACACGCGTCCGCAACCGGCGCCGAACAGGGTGTCGCCGCAGAACAGATCGCCAGCGCCCAGATAGGCGATATGGTCCAGGGTGTGTCCGGGCAGCGCGAGAACACGGAATTCGCGGCCGAGCACCTCGATGCGGTCGCCTTCGGCGACCCCGTGCGTGGCGATGGCGGGCGGGCCGTAAACGGTCAGCGACGGCGTGTCGCGCCGCAGGGCAGCGACCCCGCCGGTGTGATCGTCGTGATGGTGGGTCAGTAACAGGGCGTCGAGCGTGAGGCCCTGCCGAGTCAAAAATTCCGTCAGCGGGGCGGCAGCGCCGGGGTCGACCGCTACGGCGTGCGATTCGCTGTGTAAAACCCAGATATAATTGTCGTTGAATGCGGGTAAAGGAGTGATAGTCAGCATGATGTATAGGACTCGGGGGCGTTGATGGACGCGTTTTCCCAATGGCTCACCGCCAGTGAGTTAGGCCAGTATCTGCTCGCGCGCGAACTCGCGTTTTTCGACGGTGCGGTGGCGGATGCGTTCGGTTACCATGCCCTACAGATCGGTTTGCCACAAGTGGATTTTTTGCGGGAAAACCGTATTCCGTGGCAATGCCGGACCGCCGCGAGCAAGCCGGCCGACGTGGTGTGCGACGGCGAACTGCTGCCGTTTGCCACCCGTAGCCTGGATTTGCTGGTGATGCCGCATGTGCTGGATTTCTGCGAGCATCCGCACCAGGTCCTGCGTGAGGCCGAGCGCGTGCTGATGCCCGAGGGGAGGCTGGTGTTGACCGGCTTCAATCCCGTGTCGCTGTGGGGCGCGCGCCGTGCCTTGCAGGGGCGTTTTCCCGAGCCGTGGAACGGTAATTTTCTGTCCCTGGTGCGGATCAAGGACTGGTTCGCCCTGCTCGGTCTCGAACCGAGCGGCGGCGCTTTCATGGGCTATGCCCCCCCTTTCAATCGCAGCGATTGGCTCGACAGCTTCCGCTTCATGGAAGCGGCCGGCGACCGCTGGTGGCCGCTGGCTGCCGGCGTTTACGGCATCGAGGCCATCAAGCGGCAGCGCTCCATGCGCCTGATTACTCCGAACTGGAAACAGCAGGCCGCCTCCGGCCTGGTCGTGGCCGGCGGAAGCGATCATCAGCCGGTTTCCCGGCAACATACAGACGAGACGACATGACACAAGTGGTAGAGATGTACACCGATGGCGCGTGCAAGGGTAATCCCGGGCCGGGCGGCTGGGGCGCGCTATTGCGTTGCAACGGCAGCGAGAAGGAAATGTTCGGCGGCGAGCGGACGACGACCAACAACCGCATGGAACTGCTGGCGGTGATAGAAGGGCTGGATGCGCTGGTGCGCCCGTGCCAGGTTGTGGTCTATACCGATTCGCAGTACGTCAAGAACGGCATCACCGAGTGGATACACAACTGGAAGAAGCGCGGTTGGCTGACCGCGGCCAAGGAACCGGTCAAGAACGCCGATCTGTGGCGCCGGCTGGACGAGAGCGCCGGGCGCCATCAGGTCGAGTGGCGCTGGGTCAAGGGCCATTCCGGCCATGAGTTCAACGAACGCGCCGACGGCCTGGCCAACCGCGGCGTCGATTCCGTAATGTAAGAGTGCGACTGTAGAAGCCATGAGACAAATCATTCTCGATACCGAAACGACCGGTCTCGACGCGGCGCAAGGGCATCGCATCATCGAATTCGCCGGATTGGAAATGGTCAACCGCAAGCTGACCGGACGCCATCTCCACCTTTATTTCCATCCCGACCGGGCGATCGACCCCGATGCCGAGCGGGTGCATGGCATTTCGCTCGACTTTCTCGCCGACAAGCCGCGCTTTTCCGCCGTCGCGCACGAGGTGGTCGATTTCTTGCGCGATGCCGAACTGATCATTCACAACGCCCCGTTCGACGTCGGGTTTCTTAACGCCGAATTCGCGCGTGCGGGCGGCGAGACGGTCGCCACGTTATGCGGAGGCGTCATCGACACCTTACCGATGGCGCGCGATCAATTTCCGGGCAAGCGCAACAGCCTGGATGCCTTGTGCGACCGCTTCGACATCGACCGCAGCAACCGGACCGTGCACGGGGCGCTGATCGACTGCGAGCTGTTGGCCGAAGTCTATTTGTCGATGACCCGGGGCCAGGAAAGCCTGGTCATGGACATCGACCTCGACGAGAACACCCCGCTGGGGGCAGATGGTCTGCATTTCGAACGCAAGCCGCTGCGGGTGCTGGCGGCCACGGAGCAGGAAGAAAGCGCGCATGCCTCCTATCTCGACGAGCTCGATCGCGCGGTAAAAGGGACCTGCCTGTGGCGCTCCCTCCAGCAGACTGCGGCGGAGGGCGAGGCATGAGCCGCCGCTACGCCATCGTGCCGGCGGCGGGTTCCGGCTCGCGTTTCGGTGCTGCCTGCCCCAAGCAATACCTGCAACTGGCCGGACGGCCGTTGATGTGGCATACCCTGGCCAGCTTGTGCGCGCTGGAATGCATCGACAAGGTCGTGCTGGTCATCTCGGCACAGGACGAATGGTTCGACGATTACGAATGGGACCTGCCACGGCTCAGTGTGCAACGCATCGGCGGACCTACCCGTGCCGAGAGCGTCAGCAACGGCCTGGCGGCGCTGGATGCCGCCGCCGACGATTGGGTGCTGGTGCACGATGCGGCGCGCTGTTGCCTGACTGTCGGCATGGTCGAGCGGCTGCTGGCCGAACTGGCCGACGACCCGGTCGGCGGCCTGCTGGCATTGCCGGTGCCGGACACCGTCAAGCGTGCCGACCGTGACGGACGCGTCGCCTCGACCTTGCCTCGCAGCGGCCTGTGGCTTGCGCAGACGCCGCAGATGTTCCGTGCGGGCCTGCTGTCGCGGGCCTTGAGCGATGTCGATTTCGATACGATCACCGACGAGGCGTCCGCCATCGAAAAGCTCGGCTACAAGCCGAGGCTGGTCGAAGGCGATGCCAGCAATTTCAAAATCACCTGGCCGCGCGATCTGACGCTGGCGCGCGCGATACTGGCAGCGAGGAAAGAATGAGCCTGTTTCGTATCGGGCAAGGTTACGACGTCCACCGCCTGGTGGAAGGACGTGCGTTGATTCTGGGGGGAGTGCGCATCGAGCACGGGTTCGGGCTGCTCGGTCACTCCGATGCGGACGCACTGTTGCACGCGATTACCGACGCCATTCTCGGCGCGGCGGCACTCGGCGATATCGGCCGTCATTTTCCCGACACCGACCCCCGCTTCCGCGGCGCGGACAGCCGCGTGCTGCTGCGCGCGGCGCAAGCGCGCGTCGCTGCCGCAGGTTGGCAGATTGTCAATGTAGATGCTACTGTCATAGCGCAGGCGCCGCGCCTGGCCGGGTATATCGATGCGATGTGCGCCACGATCGCCGCCGATCTGGGGCTCGAGTCCGGTGCCGTCAACGTCAAGGGGAAAACCAACGAGAAACTCGGTTATCTCGGGCGCGGCGAGGCCATCGAGGCCCAGGCGGTCTGCCTGCTGGAACGCTCCGCAGGGGCGCCCCAAGGCCCCGCCAATATGTGATAATCGACTCAAATCAGCGGCCCGTGCAGGGCCGGGTCACGAGACTTCATGGAGAACCGTATGCTTACCCAGAATCAACTCAAGCTGGAGGCCGCCCGCAAGGCGCTGGCGTTCATTCCCGATGATTGTATCGTCGGCGTCGGATCGGGTAGCACCGTCAATCTGTTCATCGAAGAACTGGCAACCATCAAGGGCCGGTTGAAGGGCGCAGTCGCCAGCTCCCAGGCCAGCGCCGACAGGCTGAAGGCACACCATATTCCTGTGTACGATCTGAATGCGGTCGATGGCGTACCCGTCTATATTGATGGCGCCGACGAGATCAACCATTATCTGCACATGATCAAGGGCGGCGGCGGCGCGCTGACGCGCGAGAAGATCCTCGGAACGGCGTCCGACCAGTTCATCTGCATCGCCGATGAAAGCAAATACGTCGATGTGCTCGGCAGCTTCCCGCTGCCGGTCGAAGTCGTCCCGATGGCGCGCAGTTTCGTGGCGCGCGAACTGGTCAAGCTCGGCGGCCACCCCGAACTGCGCGATGGCTTCATAACCGACAACGGCAACATCATTCTCGACGTGCACGGGATGAAAATCTCGAAGCCGGTGGAAATGGAAGGCATCCTGAACCAGATCGCCGGCGTGGTCACCAATGGCCTGTTTGCCCGCCGCCGGGCCGATGTGCTGCTGCTCGCGCGTCAGAACGGCATAGAAGAAATACGCTGAACGCCCCGCGCTGTCATTTGCGTGTCATGCAGCTGGATTAAGCTCTACTTTTTGCTTTCATTTTTGCCGAGGCTTGAATGGCTGAACATATATCGAAGCAGTTCGACTTGGAGCTGGAAAACACGCGTACCCGCGTTTTGCAGATGGGCGGCATGGTCGAACAGCAAATCCTCTCTGCCATCGATGCGCTGATGACGGGGGATATCGAAAAGCTCGATCGGGTGATTGCCGAAGACGCGTTGGTCAATGCGCTTGAAGTCTCGATCGACGAGAACTGCCAGCATATCATCGCACGCCGCCAGCCGGCTGCCGGCGATTTGCGCATGGTGATATCGGTGGTCAAGACGATCACCGATCTGGAACGCATCGGCGACGAAGCGCAGAAAATCGCGCGTATGGGCAAAGCCATTCACGAAAACGAGCGCTATCAGATGCCGCGCTTTCGCGAAGTGCGCAAGATGGCTGAAGTCGCGATCGCGATGCTGCGCCGCGCGCTCGATGCCTTTGCCCGGCTGGATGCCCACGCCGCGCTCGAACTGGCCGAGGAAGACCGCCGTCTCGACGACGATTTCGCCGCCGAGATCCGCCACCTGATCACCTTCATGATGGAAGATCCGCGGACGATCAGCATGTCGATCGATACGCTGTTCATCGCCAAGGCGATCGAGCGCATTGGCGACCACGCGAAGAATATTTCCGAGTATGTGGTCTATCTGGTCAAGGGCAAGGATATCCGCCATACCACGATCGACGATCTGAACGCGACGATCAACGGGTAGGGCGCACGCTGCGTGCGCAGGTGACGTCACCCTGCATTGGCGGTAACATGTCCGCCACGGTCGCGTCGCGGTGATACCCTGGGAAAACGGTACAACCTGTCGTTTGCGCGACCGGGTTCTACCGTTTTTTTTGCGCCAGTGCGCCATATTCGAACTCAGACCCAGAAGGGGTGAACTTGACGAACGTACCCCCCACCACGCCCGAGATTCTGGCTACAGTCGACCTCGGTTCAAACAGCTTTCGCTTGCAAGTGTCGCGTGTAGTCGACGACCAGCTCTATTCCCTGGATGCCCTCAAGGAAACCGTGCGCCTGGGCGCCGGGCTGGGGGCCGACAAGACGCTGGATAACGACACCCAGGTGCGTGCGCTATCCTGCCTGGCGCGTTTCGGCGAGCGGCTGCGCGGCCTCGACCCCTCGCAGGTGCGCGTGGTCGGCACCAATACGCTGCGCGTCGCGAAAAATGCGCCCGATTTCATCGAACGTGCGGAACAGCTGCTGGGGTTTCCCATTGAAATCATCGCTGGCCGTGAAGAGGCCCGGCTGATTTATCTCGGCGCCGCGCATTCGCTGCCGGCGACGCGCGAACGGCGGCTGGTGGTCGATATCGGCGGCGGCTCCACCGAGTTTATTGTCGGCAGCCATCTGAAGCCGATTTCCACCGAGAGCCTCCCGCTCGGCTGCGTCAGTTATACCTTGCGTTTCTTTCCTGATGGCCGCCTGCTCAAGAGCAGCTTCCGCGATGCGGTTCTCGCCGCGCGCAACGAAGTGCAGCGCATCGCTCACGAATTTAATGCGGGGCAATGGCAGCACGCGATCGGGACGTCGGGCACGGCGCGTTCCTTGCGCGACATTCTCGAGCTCAACGACTACAGCAATTCGGACATCACGCTCGCCGGGATGGAGCGCTTGCGTCAGGAAATGATCCGGCGCGAGTGGATACGCAACCTCGATCTAAACGGCTTGAAGTCGGATCGCGCCCCGGTGTTGCCGGGCGGCCTGGCGATCATGATCGCAATCTTCGAAGAGCTTGGCATCGAGCGGATGGCGGTGGCGGAAGGCGCCTTGCGCGACGGCGTGCTGTACGATCTGATGGGGCGCCAGCGCGAACACGACATGCGCGAGACCACGGTGGCGCAGTTTCGGCGCCGCTACCATGTCGATATCGCTCAGTCGGATCGGGTCATGGTTTTATCCGAACGCCTGTATCGGATGGTGGCGGGCGATGCGATCGATCCCGACTGGCTCAAGCGCCTGTTGTGGGCAGCCAAGTTGCACGAGATCGGGTTGACCATTTCGCGCACCGCCTATCACAAGCACTCGGTCTATATCCTGCAAAATGCCGATATGCCGGGTTTTTCGCGGCGGGAGCAAACGGCGCTGGCGACTATCGTGCTCGGGCATCGCGGCGACATGAGCAAGATGCTGCCTTACGCGAGCGACCATCCTTTGTGGCAGGCCATCATCGCCTTGCGCCTTGCGGTGCTGTTCTATCGCAGTCGCAACGATATGGCGCTGCCGCTGGTATTCGACCTGAGCGCGCATTCCAGGGGTTTCTGCCTCAGCGTCGACCAGGCGTGGATGCGCAGCAGTCCGCTGACCGCCAGCGCCTTCATGCAGGAAGTCGGACAGTGGAAGAGCGTAGGGGTCACGCTCGATATCAAGCGGGCATAGGACAGAACGCGGGCGGCGGCCGCCGCCCGCGCGGACGGATGTTCACAATTCGAGGGTCATGCCTGCTTTTATGGCGGCGATCGGGTAGCTGCCGGCGGAGTTCGGCGGCAGCCAGATGTGGGCATTGGGCGGCAGCAGGGCCAGTGCGTCAGGCGTGATTTGCGGGCAGATCACGTCGGTCAGCGACGGGGCGTTCGACGCCCAGTGCCAGAACGCCGCGCACTGACCGTCGTCGCCGCTGATGGCCAGCGCGCGCCACGGCCCTTCCACCAGCCAGCCTATGGCCGGCTCATCGCCACGGTCGGCCGGCAGTGCGGTGGCCATGCCGTCGGGCAGGGCCACCGTATCGCCGACTTCGACCGCTTCGAAGCGCAGCCGGGCGCGGATCGCGGCGGGCAAGGCCGCTGCCAGCGCATCGAGCGTTTCCGCCGGACCGTATACCGACCGCTCGATGCCGCTCGTTGTTTCGGCCAGCCGGTCGATATCGATATCGCCATCGTAGCGCATGAACAAGCGCGTGGCGCTTTGCTGTTCCCCTGCGGCGAGTCCGCTGCGATCAAGACCAAAACCGATGATGGTCGAATCGTCGATGACGACACCGGGGTCGAGAACGATAATGCGCATGGCGTAACCTCCACAAAAGGACGGACGTCGGTTCAGGCCCGTTTTTTCAGCACGAACAGCATGGCAAGACCGATCACGATCATGGGCAGGCTCAGCCATTGTCCCATGCTCATGTTGAAGGCCAGCAGGCCGAGAAAGTTGTCGGGTTCGCGGGTAAATTCGACCAGGAAGCGGGCGCTGCCATAGCCGACCAGGAACAGGGCGGATACTTCGCCTTTTTGCCGTCTTCCCGAGCTATACCACCACAATAGCGCGAACAGGACAATGCCCTCCAGTGCGAATTCATACAGTTGGGAAGGGTGGCGTGCGAGGCCGCCATACTGTTGCAGTGTCGGCAGCCACTGCGGATGCGTTTGGGCGAACGCGCGGTCGTCGAGCTGCGATTGCGGAAACAGCATCGCCCAGGGCGCGTCGGGGCGGGTGACCCGGCCCCACAGCTCGCCGTTGATGAAGTTGCCGATGCGCCCGGCGGCCAGACCCAGCGGCACCAGCGGCGCCACGAAGTCGGCGAGTTCGAAAAAGCCGCGCCCATGCCTGCGTGCGAATAGCGCCATCGCGACCAGTACGCCCAGAAAGCCGCCATGGAAGGACATGCCGCCTTCCCAGACATGCAGAATCGACAACGGGTGCGCAAGGTACTCGGCCGGTTTGTAGAACAGGACATAACCGAGCCGCCCGCCAAGCACCACGCCGAACACGCCGTACATCAGCAGGTCGTCGAGCATTTTTCCGGTCATGAACGTCTGTCGCGCGCGGATGCGGCGATTGCCAAGCCAGATGAACAGCAAGAAGCCAAGCAGGTACATCAGCCCGTACCAATGGATGGCCAGCGGGCCGAGGTGGATGGCCACCGGATCGAACTGCGGATGAATGATCATTTGTCAGTCGTGTTTGTTTGCGGTAAAAGTGAATGGACGAAATTATACGGAAAGCGTTCCCCGCCGTCGCGCCCAATACCGGTGGGCGCGTTCGCCCGTTCTCCCGGAGACCCCCGCGAGAGTGTTTCCGCGCTGTGGCCCATACGGCCATGCGGCGCGGCTGGCGCGGTTCGCGACTGACCCTGTGAAGCCAACGAATTGTCCAAGGATTCTGTTATGCCCCAATACCGCTCGCGTACCTCCACGTCCGGTCGCAACATGGCGGGTGCGCGCGCCCTGTGGCGCGCCACCGGCATGAAAGACGGCGATTTCGACAAACCCATCATCGCCATCGCCAACTCGTTCACCCAGTTCGTCCCCGGCCACGTGCATCTGCACAAGCTCGGACAGCTGGTCGCGCGCGAAATCGAAAAAGCCGGCGGCGTGGCCAAGGAGTTCAATACCATCGCCGTCGACGACGGCATCGCCATGGGGCATGGCGGCATGCTCTATAGCTTGCCGTCGCGCGACCTGATCGCGGATTCGGTCGAATATATGGTCAATGCGCACTGTGCCGACGCGCTGGTGTGCATCTCGAACTGCGACAAGATCACCCCGGGGATGCTGATGGCCGCGTTGCGGCTCAATATCCCGGTAGTCTTCGTTTCCGGCGGACCGATGGAAGCCGGCAAGGTCGACTGGAACGGCGAGACGAGGGGGGTGGACCTGATCGATGCGATGGTCGAGGCGGCCAATCCCGCCAACAGCGACGCTCAGGTCGCCGAGCTCGAACGCTCGGCCTGCCCGACATGCGGATCCTGTTCCGGCATGTTTACCGCCAATTCGATGAACTGCCTGACCGAGGCGCTCGGCCTGTCGCTGCCCGGCAACGGTTCGCTGGTCGCGACGCATGAGGATCGCAAGGAACTGTTCCTGCGCGCCGGACGCACCATCGTCGATCTGGCGCGGCGCTATTACGAGCAGGACGACGAGACGGCCCTGCCGCGCCATATTGCCAGTCGCGCCGCTTTCGCCAATGCCATGACGCTGGATGTCGCCATGGGGGGCTCCACCAATACCGTGCTGCACTTGCTGGCTGCGGCGCGCGAGGCGGGCATCGATTTCGACATGGCGGCCATTGATCGCTTGTCGCGGCGCGTGCCTTGCCTGGCCAAGGTGGCGCCTGCCACGCAGAAGTATCATATGGAAGATGTGCACCGGGCTGGCGGCGTGATGGCCATTTTGGGAGAGCTGGATCGCGCGGGTCTACTGGAAACCCAGGTGCCGACCGTGCATTCGGCTACGCTGGCGGCGGCGCTGGACGAGTGGGATATCGCCCGCAACGCGCCCGAAAGCACTGCCCATCGCTTCTATCGCGCCGCGCCGGGCGGGGTGGCGACCACGCTGGCGTTCTCGCAGAACATGCGCTATCCGGATCTCGATCTTGACCGCGAGCAGGGCTGCATCCGGCGCCGCGACAGCGCGTATAGCCAGGACGGCGGCCTGGCGGTGCTGTACGGCAATATCGCGCGCGACGGCTGCATCGTCAAAACGGCGGGCGTGGACGATAGCAATCTGCGTTTCAGCGGACGGGCGCGGGTTTTCGAAAGCCAGGACGCCGCAGTCGAGGCCATACTCGGCGATCGCATCGTCGCGGGAGATGTGGTGGTGATTCTGTACGAAGGACCGAAAGGCGGACCCGGGATGCAGGAAATGTTGTATCCGACGTCCTACCTCAAGTCCAAGGGGCTGGGCAAGGCCTGCGCCTTGCTGACTGATGGACGCTTTTCCGGCGGGACCTCGGGACTGAGCATCGGCCACGCCTCACCGGAAGCGGCCGATGGCGGTGCGATCGGCCTGGTGGAAGAGGGCGATACCATCGAGATCGATATTCCTGCCCGCCGTATCGAACTGGCCGTGTCGGACGACATTCTGGCCGCCCGGCGCAATGCGATGGAAGCCCGTGGCGCCAAGGCCTGGAAGCCGCTCGAACGCGACCGTTACGTGAGTCCGGCCCTGCGCGCCTATGCCGCCATGGCGACGTCGGCGGCGAATGGCGCTGTGCGCGACGTCAGTCAGGTCGAGCGCCGCTGACTGTCTTTTTACGGAAAGATGGCCGATGGCGTGAACTTATTTGCCGGGGCCGGGTCAATCTCTTGATTCCCCGGTAGTTTCACCTTTTACCGGACGCGAAGGTGTCCGGTATTTCTTTATCCGAACCCGTGTTTGCCAGAGCCGGCAAACGCGGGTTTCTTTTATTTCCCGCGCTTGCGGACGAAAAAAACGCGGAGCCGTCATCCGCTCCGCGCCAAGTCTACAAAGGAGAAATAGAAGAAACTGAAAGGGGGTCGCGAGACCCCCTCACAGCGCGGAATTATCCGGTGCAGCCCGGGGGCTGTCAACGAAAAGCCGGGAATTTTGCACCTGTATAGAACATTATGGCACCATATTGGTGCTAAAATGCAGGCTCGCCATCGCCGTATCGTGTCCGACTCGTCGCCGACCCACCGGGTATGCGAAGATATCGGCATCATCGTCCCGGATAGCGCCATGACCACTTCGCCACTTGTATTGCCTGACCCCCGCCAATACCCGAGCCTGCGTCCGGGAACGCAACTGCTCGATTACGCGTACTCGCTGCTGGGCGCGGCCGACGACTCCGTGCGAGCGCAGTGGCGCGCGGCATTGCGCGCGACAATGGACGAGACTCTCGAGCGCGAGGACCTGCTGCGGCTTTCCGTCGCGCTGGCGATGGCGCCGTCGCGCGAGGTGTATCGGACCTTGTGGCGCGCGTTGCGCGACAGCGTGGAGACGGTCGACGCGCGGCATGCCGTGGTTTTCGCCATTCCGCTTGTGCTGGTGCTTGGATCGCGCGAGGCGGTGGAGCTGCCTGGCCAACTGGCCGATGTCGAGGGGCTCAATGCGATTTTGCGGGATGGCGGCGTTTTCGCCCCCGATGCCGAAGTGATGCTGTCGGGTCGGCTGCTGTCTCCCGATAGCGTCGTCGATATCACGCCGGCACAACTCTACCGCTATACGCGGCAACTGGCCGATGCCGCGCGCGGTTTGCCTCTCGACTTGCATGCCGCGCCGGTGGTGGCACGGGAGGAAGGCGTTTTTCTGCGCTACCTGATTGGAGTCGCGATGCAGAACCCCGGCGCCGCGCCGGCCGTGAAGCTCGATGGCGAGGTAGGCGCCTGGGGCGTCGCGCTGATGAAGTTCCTCGGCGAGCAGTTGGGGCGCCCCGGCGCGACCTTGTTCCCTATCGCCCGCGCCCCGCAGTCGCTGATGCAGGCGCTGGTGACCGGGCAGCGCACGCGGCTGGAGGTGGCCTTGCAAGTGTTTGCCAGCAGTGCGATCCGCCGGCTGCGGGATGGCGGCAAAGAGCCGGTCGCCGTGGTGTCTTCGCATGAAAACAATGAAATTCATTTCACCGTGTCGGCGGGAGAGGCCGACGAAGTGAAAGGCGGCTTCGTCTGGCCGCTGGGACCTCAGGACGACGTCGCTGCGATCGAGAGCGATTTTCGCATGCTGATGGCGCAATGTCAGGTGGGTGACGTCCGGGTGGCCTTGGCCGTGCAGCCTGCCGAGCGCAACGGGGTTCCCGTCTTCCTCTACCCTGCCGATGTGGCGGCCGGGGCGGAGCGGAATTCCAGAATGAATGGATATTGAACATGAATCATTTTCATGTTCCGGCGAATTTATATGCGTACCGCAACTGGCGGCAATTCGTGTAAAATTCACATTATTGATAACCCTTTGATTGGAAGAGTCAAAGATGTTTGCAGCCGATCTGTCGATAGCCAAATTCGACCCTGAACTCTCCGCCGCGATGGAAGACGAATACCGTCGCCAGGAAGATCACGTCGAACTGATTGCTTCTGAAAACTATGTCAGCCCCGCCGTCATGGAAGCCCAGGGCTCGGTGCTGACCAACAAGTACGCCGAAGGTTATCCGGGCAAGCGTTATTACGGCGGCTGCGAGTATGTGGATGTGGTCGAGCAATTGGCGATCGACCGCCTGAAGGCCCTGTTCGGCGCCGAATATGCGAATGTGCAGCCGCATTCCGGCTCGCAGGCCAACCAGGCTGTCTACGCTTCGGTTCTCAAGCCCGGCGACACGATCCTCGGCATGAGCCTTGCGCACGGCGGTCACCTGACCCATGGCGCCTCGGTCAATATTTCGGGCAAGCTGTACAACGCCATCACCTACGGCCTCGACGAGAACGAAGTTCTCGACTACGAACAGGTCCGCCGCCTGGCGCAGGAACACAAGCCGAAGATGATCGTTGCCGGCGCTTCCGCCTATTCGCTGGCGATCGATTGGGCGCGCATGCGCGAGATCGCAGATGAAGTCGGTGCCTGGCTGTTTGTCGACATGGCCCATTACGCGGGTCTCGTCGCCGCCGGCGAGTACCCGAACCCGGTGCCTTACGCCGACTTTGTGACCACCACCACCCACAAGACCTTGCGAGGCCCGCGCGGCGGCGTGATCCTGGCGCGTGCCGAACACGAGAAGGCGCTGAATTCGGCGATCTTCCCCTGCCTGCAGGGCGGTCCGCTGATGCACGTCATTGCCGCCAAGGCCGTGGCTTTCAAGGAAGCGGCATCCCCTGAATTCAAGTCCTACCAGCACCAGGTGCGCATCAATGCGCGCGTGATGGCCGATACCCTGATCGAACGCGGTCTGCGCATCGTGTCCGGACGCACCGAAAGCCATGTGTTCCTGCTTGACTTGCGTGCCAAGAAGATCACCGGCAAGGATGCGGAAGCCGCTCTGGGACGTGCCCATATCACCGTCAACAAGAATGCGATTCCGAACGACCCGGAAAAACCGTTCGTGACCTCGGGCATCCGTATCGGTACGCCGGCGATGACGACTCGCGGGTTTGGCGAGGCCGAAACGCGCGAACTGGCCAATCTGATTGCCGACGTGCTCGATGCGCCGCAAGACGAGGCTGTGCTCACCCGCGTGGCCGATGCCGTCAAGGCACTCTGCCTGCGGCTGCCTGTCTACGGCCGTTGATCTGAGGCTGGCAGCGGGGATCGCCCGGCGGCGATTCCCGCTGGTTTAAAGTGCATGAGAATTCGGTTATGCCTGCGCTGAATTGCTGATAGTATTCAATTATTGAATCAATCAGGGTTTGACAACCATGAAATGTCCGTTCTGTGGCCATGCCGATACGCAGGTGATTGATTCTCGTGTCAGTGAGGACGGAACCAGCATCCGTCGCCGCCGTCGCTGTCTGTTGTGTGAAAAACGGTTTACGACTTTCGAGACGGCCGATGTGCGTATGCCGCAAGTCGTCAAAGCCGGAGGCCACCGTGCCGAGTTTGATCTGGAAAAGATCAGGACCAGCTTCCTGCGCGCCTTGCACAAACGTCCCGTCTCGACCACTCTGGTCGATGAATCCATAGACCGGATCTGCCATCGCCTGCTGCAACTGGGCGAGCGTGAAGTCAGCTCGCGCCAGATCGGCGAGATGGTGATGACCGAACTGTCCCGCCTCGACAAAGTCGCCTATGTCCGCTTCGCATCGGTGTACCGCAGCTTCCAGGATATTTCCGAGTTTTCCGACGCCATCAAGGAAATTCAGAAGACCCATCGTTGACCGCTTGCACTCGGGACCGGGGTGCGTTCTGGACTAGCCATGACTGATAACGATTTTCATTATATGCAGCGTGCGCTGCGTCTTGCCGCCGGGGCCTCTGTCCGGGCCGCTCCGAATCCCGGCGTCGGCTGCGTGTTGGTACGCGACGGGCGCATCCTGGGCGAAGGCGCTACGCTCGAAGCCGGCTCCGATCATGCCGAAATCCAGGCGCTGAAGGCCGCCGTGGCAGCAGGCGAAGACGTCGCCGGAGCGACAGCCTATGTCACGCTCGAGCCTTGCAGCCACCATGGCCGTACCCCGCCTTGTGCCGATGCGCTGATACGGCACGGAATCGCACGCGTGGTTGCGGCCTTGCGCGATCCCTTCCCCGCCGTGGCCGGGCAGGGGCTGGAACGCTTGCGCGCCGCCGGCGTCGAGGTGAGTTGCGGCGTGCTTGAAAGCGAGGCGCGCGAGGTTCAGCGCGGTTTTCTATCGCGCATCGAGCGCGGCCGTCCCTGGGTGACGCTCAAGGCGGCCGCCTCGCTGGATGGCGCCACGGCCCTGCGCAACGGTGCGAGTCAGTGGATAACCGGGCCGGATGCGCGGCGCGACGTGCATCGCCTGCGCGCGCGGTGCGATGCGATACTGACCGGCAGCGGGACGGTCCTGGCCGACGATCCGCAACTGACCGTGCGCGACACACCGGTCGCGCGCCAGCCCTTGCGCATCGTGCTGGACAGCGGGCTGCGCACATCGGCCGACAGCCGCATCTATCAGGGCGGGAACACCTTGCTTGTCAGTTGTCTCGATGACGAGGAAAGGCTGCGGCCCTACCGCGCGGGAGGTGGGGAAACCCTGTGCCTGCCGTCTGCCGTGGATGGCCGCGTCGATCTCGCCGCCCTGCTGGCGGCCTTGGGCGCGCGCGGGGTGAATCAGCTGATGGTCGAGGCTGGCGCCGTGCTCTCGGGCGCCTTGCTCGGAGCGGGGCTGGTCGATGAACTTATTCTTTATCTCGCTCCCTCCTTTCTCGGCGCAAGTGCGCGTGGCTTGTTCGCCTGGCCCGAGTTGTGCAGCCTCGACGCGCGCATCCGCTTCGACATCGCGGAAACGAGGAAAGTGGGGGCCGATTTGCGCCTGACCCTGCGTCCTACCGTCTGAATGGAGAACCTCATGAATCCGGCTCAGTCTCAACTCGAACAGGTTTTTACCCGTCTGTACCGCTATCAGCATCTGGTGGCGATGGCCGGTTGGGACCGGGCAACCATGATGCCGCCCAAGGGCAACGAGGCGCGCGCGAGGGCGATGGCCGAGATGGACGTGTTGCTGCACCGCACGCTGACCGATTCCGGCTTGGGCGCCTTGTTCGCCGATGCGGAGGCGGCAGCCGGGAACGAAGACGAGGCGGCCGGTCTGCGCGAGATGCGCCGCGTCTGGCTGATGGCCAGCCGGCTGCCGGAAGCGCTGATCGAAGCCCGCTCTCTGGCTGGCGCCCGCTGCGAGCACGATTGGCGGCGTCAGCGGGGGGCGAACGACTGGAGCGGGTTTCTGGCCAATTTCGAGGAGGTGGTGCGGCTTGCGCGCGAAGAAGCGGCCTATCTCTCCGACGCCAGCGGCTTGAGCCGCTACGATGCCTTGCTCGACAAATACGAACCTGGCGTGCGCAGTGAACGGCTGGACAGGATCTTCGGCGAGATCAAAGGCTGGTTGCCGGATCTGATCGCACGCGCTCGTGCCCGCCAGGCCGGCGACACACTGGTTTACCCGCAGGGACCGTTTCCGCTCGAGCGCCAGCGTGCGCTGGGGCTGATCATGATGAAAAAGCTGGGGTTCGATTTCGACGCTGGCCGTCTCGATCTGAGCGTGCATCCATTCTGCGGCGGCGTGGCGGAAGATGTGCGCATCACCACGCGCTACCGCGAAGACGATTTCATCCAGAGCCTGATGGGCATCATCCATGAGACCGGGCATGCCTGCTACGAACAGGGCTTGCCGCGCACCCGAGTGCACCTGCCGGTCGGGCAGGCCCGATCGATGGGCGTGCATGAAAGCCAGAGCCTGTCCTTCGAGATGCAGCTCGGGCGCCACCCCGGCTTGATCGCGCAACTGTCGCCGTTGCTGGAACAGCACTTCGGCGCGAGCGAGGCCTACGAAACAGAAAACCTGATCAAACTGTTTACCCGCGTCGAGCCCGGGCTGATCCGCATCGAAGCCGACGAGCTATGCTACCCGGCCCATGTGATGCTGCGCTACGAGATCGAGCGCGACCTGATCGAGGGACATGTCGACTGCCGCGATGTGCCTGCCTTGTGGGACGAAAAAATGAGCGCCTATCTCGGTGTGGATAGCCGGGGCAATTTCAGGGACGGATGCATGCAGGATATCCACTGGACGGATGGCTGCTTCGGTTATTTTCCCAGCTATACCCTGGGCGCGATGTATGCGGCGCAGTATTTTGCCGCCATGCGCCGCGAGCGTCCCTTGCTGGACGCCGACATCGCCGCCGGCGACTTCGGATCGGTGTTCTCCTGGCTGGGACGCCATATCTGGAGTCAGGGCAGCCGCTGGACAACCGACGAGTTGATCGAGCGTGCCACGGGCAGCGCGCTCGATCCCGTGCATTACCGCGCCCATCTCGAAGCGCGCTATCTAGGCTGAGTCGCCGCTGCGGCGCAGTCAGTAAGGACGCAGAAAGGCGCTGAGCGCGAGCGCCAGCTCTTCCGGCGCTTCCCATTGCACCATATGGCCGCAGTTGGCAAAACGGATTTCGCTGAGATCGGCGAAGCAGGCACGCCGCTCGTCGAGCGTATCGAGCACGCCGCGTACCTGCGGGTGTTCCCACGGGTCCTCGCCCGCAACCCAGAGCACCGGGCAGGTGATCTTGCGCCAGCAGGCTTTGGCTTCTTCCAGATGGTAGAGCGCGGGGTTGACCATCTTGTGGCGCGGGTCGGCGCGATAGATGCGCGTGCCGTCGCCCTGCGGTCGCGTCAGTGCGTCCGCCAGCCAGTCGGCGCGCTCCTGGCTCAGGTGGGGGTTGCGGTCCAGCAGCCGTGCCGCCGCCTCGCTGCGATCGAGCAACGGGCGGAAGTCGAAGTTGCTGCGTTTCTCGCGCAACCAGCGTGCGTAGCGTCCGGGCGCTTCCGCCGGATCGGTATCGCTGAGGCCGAAGCCCTCGATCAGCGCCAGCCGCGACACGCGGGTTGGCCGTACCCCCGCATAGATGCTGGCGATCATGGCGCCCATGCTGTGGCCGACCAGCGCGGCCGGCGTCCCCGGAGAATAGTGTTCGAGAATGTGATCCAGATCGGCGAGATAGTCCGGAAAGTAATAACTGTCGTGATTCCAGTCGCTGTCGCCGAAGCCGCGCCAATCAGGAGCGATCAGGTTCCAGCCCAGGCCGAGAGCATCGGCAAGAAACTGGAAGGTGGCTGAACTGTCCATCCAGCCATGAAGCAGGAATACCGGTTCGCGCGCCGGGTCGCCCCACTGCCGAATGTGATACTGCCGGTCGCCGATGGCGATGAAGTCGGTGTTGTAAGGCGTCATGGATGGAGGTTGAGCATGGAAAGACATTAGTCTAGCGCATGTCGCTCATGGTGTGCGCACACGCCAATCAAAATGAAAGCGCCCCGCATGGCGGGGCGCTTTCTCCTACCCTAAGGCAGCGCCGGTTTTTAGCGCTCCATATGGTAATTAGGTGCTTCTTTGGTGATCTGTACGTCGTGGACGTGAGATTCGCGAATGCCGGCCGACGTGATTTCGACAAAATTGGCTTTTTCGTGCATCTCTTCGATCGTTTTGCAGCCCAGATAGCCCATCGACGAGCGCAGGCCGCCCATCAATTGATGAATGACCTGGCCGATCGGACCTTTGAAGGGTACGCGGCCTTCGATCCCCTCGGGCACGAATTTATCGACATTGGCTTCGTTGTCCTGGAAATAGCGATCCGAAGAGCCTTGCGTCATCGCGCCGAGCGAACCCATGCCGCGGTAGGACTTGTAGGAACGACCCTGGAACAATTCGACATCGCCTGGCGCTTCCTCGGTGCCGGCGAACATCCCGCCCAGCATCACCGTGTGCGCACCTGCCGCCAGCGCCTTGGAAATGTCGCCGGAGAAGCGGATGCCGCCGTCGCCGATCAGGGGGACGCCCGTGTCCTTGAGCGCTTCGGACACGTTGTGGATGGCGGTCAATTGAGGTACGCCGACGCCTGCCACGATACGCGTGGTGCAGATCGATCCCGGGCCGATGCCGACCTTGACGGCATCGGCACCGGCTTCAACCAGCGCCAGTGCGGCGGAGGCGGTGGCGATATTGCCCCCGATGACATCGACTTGCGGGAAGTTGAGCTTGGTCCAGCGCACGCGGTCGAGTACGCCCTGGCTATGGCCGTGAGCGGTGTCCACCACGATCACGTCGACGCCGGCCGCAACCAGGCGTTCGATGCGATCTTCAGTGCCGGCGCCGACGCCGACCGCGGCGCCTGCGCGCAGACGGCCCTGGCTATCCTTGCTGGCGAGCGGGTGCTCGCTGGTCTTGATGATGTCCTTGACCGTGATCAGGCCCTTGAGCTCGTCCTCGTCATTGATGACAAGCACGCGCTCCAGCCGATGCGTGTGCATCAGATCGCGCGCTTCATCGATGCTGCCGCCCTCGCGGATCGTGATCAGGCGCTCGCGCGGAGTCATGATCGAGGCGACTTGCTGGTCGAGGCGGGTTTCGAAGCGGAGATCGCGGTTGGTGACGATACCCACTACCTTGCCGTTCTTGACGACGGGAAGACCGGAAATTTTGTGCTGACGGGTCAACAGGACCAGATCCCGCACCAGCATGTCCGGTGCAATGGTGATCGGATCCTTGACCACGCCGCTTTCGTGGCGCTTCACCTTGGAAACTTCCAGCGCCTGCTGTTCCCCGGTCATATTCTTGTGAATGATGCCGATGCCGCCTTCCTGGGCCATGCCGATTGCAAGGCGGGCTTCAGTCACGGTGTCCATGGCCGACGAGACCAGGGGCAGGTTCAATCGAATATTGCGGGAGAGTACGGTGGAAAGTTGAACGTCGCGCGGCAGTACCACTGAGTGGGCCGGGACGAGGAGAACGTCGTCGAAAGTGTAGGCTTTCTCGATGATACGCATCTGGCGTTTCCTTTGCGGCAAAGGCGCATTATACCGGTATACTGGTATTGATGCAAAATCCTACCCATTTCAGCGGCTTTGCCGCTTCGCACGGGCGCGCGCGGTCGCGCTGCATCCAGCCCGGAGACGGTCATGGCTGTCGCCCCGTTTGATCCCAAGCCGGTCCTGGCCGGCCTGCCGTCTTTGCCCGGTGTCTACCGCATGCTGGATCAGGGCGGAAAAGTCCTGTACGTCGGCAAGGCCGTCGATCTCAAGCGGCGCGTGAGTTCCTATTTCCAGAAAAACGACCTGTCGCCGCGCATACGCCTGATGGTGCGCCAGATCGCCGCCATCGAGACCACGGTGACGCGCTCGGAGGCCGAGGCGCTGATACTGGAAAACAACCTGATCAAGGCGTTGACGCCGAAATACAACATCCTGTTTCGCGACGACAAGTCTTACCCCTATCTGATGTTGACCGCGCACGATTATCCGCGGCTTGCCTATTATCGCGGCGAGGCGAAACGGCCCAATCAGTTTTTCGGTCCTTTCCCCAATAGCTATGCCGTGCGCGAAAGCATCCAGATGCTGCAGAAAGTGTTTCGGCTGCGGACCTGCGAGGACAGCGTATTCGGCAACCGTTCGCGCCCGTGCCTGCTCTTTCAGATCAAGCGCTGCTCGGGGCCGTGCGTCGGCCTGATCGCTGATGCGGACTACCGCGCCGATGTCGCCAGCGCGGTCGCCTTTCTGCAAGGCAAGCAAAACGAATTGCTCGATGCCTTGAGCGTGCGCATGAACGCTGCGGCGGAAGCGCTGGAGTTCGAAACCGCTGCCGAGCTGCGCGATCAGATCCAGGCCCTGTCGCGGATGCAGGAGAAGCAGTTCGTTTCCAGCAACTCGAACCAGCTCGACGCGGATGTGGTCGCGGTGGCGACGCAAGACGGGGTTTGCTGTGTCAATCTGGTCATGATTCGCGGCGGGCGCCACCTTGGCGACAAAAGCCATTTTCCGCGCAACGACGATGGCGACTCGCCGCAGGCCGTGCTTGAAGCCTTCCTCGCGCAGCACTATCTGGGGGGCGCCATCCCGCCGGTGCTCATCGTCAATGGCGAGATCGACCCCTTGCTGTGCGATCATCTGGCGCTGCAGTCCGAACGCAAGCTGACCTTGATCAGCAATCCAAACGGAGAGCGGCGGATCTGGCTGACCATGGCCGAGAAAAACGCGATGCTGGCACTCGGGCAAAAACTGGCAGGGCAGGCCACGCAGACGCACCGGGTGCAGTTGCTGAACGAAGCGCTGGGGCTGGAGGGGGTGCAACGCATCGAATGCTTCGACATCAGCCATACCATGGGCGAGGCAACGGTCGCCTCGTGCGTGGTTTATGATCATACCGCCATACAACCGTCAGAATATCGGCGCTACAATATCGAAACGGCCAAGGCCGGCGACGATTATGGCGCGATGCGCGAGGTCCTGAGCCGCCGCTACGGCAAGCTCGCGGCTGGCGAAGGCAAACGGCCCGACATCGTACTGATAGACGGCGGTAAAGGGCAGGTGGGGGTCGCGCTGGAGGTGTTCGCCGAACTGGGGCTGGACCTGACCATCGTCGGCGTGGCCAAGGGGGAAGGGCGCAAGCCGGGCCTGGAGACGCTGGTCCTCCCGTATCAGCAAAAAACGCTACAATTGCCGAGCGACCATCCCGCGCTGCACCTGATCCAGACCGTGCGCGACGAGGCGCACCGGTTCGCCATTACCGGGCACCGTGCGCGGCGCGCGAAGGCGCGCACCTCGTCGACGCTGGAAGATATCCCCGGCGTCGGCGCCAAGCGCCGGCAGCGGCTGCTCACGCGCTTCGGCGGCCTGCGCGGCGTGGCGGCAGCCAGTATCGATGATCTGGCCCAGGTGGAAGGCATCAGCCTGACGCTGGCCGAACAGATTTATAACACCCTGCACTGAACCGTAGTGCGGCCAACAACAAGAAGCGACGATGCCGTTTAACCTACCCATCCTGTTGACCTGGTTCAGGGTTGTCCTGATTCCGATCTGCGTGGCTGTATTTTTCCTGCCGGACAGCATTCTGCTGTCCGATATGCGCAATACGACCGGTGCCGTCATTTTTGCGCTGGCGGCTTTTACGGACTGGGCTGACGGCTTCCTCGCCCGCCGTCTCGGGCAGACCTCCGCCTTCGGCGCCTTTCTCGACCCGGTCGCCGACAAACTGATCGTGGCGGCGGCCCTGATCCTGCTGGTCGAACTGAACCGCACGCCGGGCTGGATGGCGATGATCATCATCGGCCGTGAAATCGCCATCTCCGCGCTGCGCGAATGGATGGCGGAGATGGGCAGCCGCAAGAGCGTGGCCGTGGCCTATATCGGCAAGCTCAAGACCACGGCGCAGATGGTGGCGATATTGATGCTGCTGTACGACGGTCCCATCATCCCCGGCATCGATACCTGGACGCTTGGAAATCTGTGTATGGTGGTCGCCGTGATTTTGACTTTGTGGTCAATGGTTTACTACCTGAGAATGGCTGCCCACGAGTTCAAGGGTAAAAAAATCGACGTCTGAACGGTTGACAGAAACGGATTAATCTTTATAATTCGCAATCTCTCGGTGGTGACGCCGGGACGAAAAGTCCAAGCGGGAATAGCTCAGTTGGTAGAGCGCAACCTTGCCAAGGTTGAGGTCGCGAGTTCGAGCCTCGTTTCCCGCTCCAGCGCTTTTCGGTAGTCATGTGTCGATGCGGGAATAGCTCAGTTGGTAGAGCGCAACCTTGCCAAGGTTGAGGTCGCGAGTTCGAGCCTCGTTTCCCGCTCCACCGTTTGCCGGTTTTGATGTCGTATGCGATGCGGGAATAGCTCAGTTGGTAGAGCGCAACCTTGCCAAGGTTGAGGTCGCGAGTTCGAGCCTCGTTTCCCGCTCCACCGTTATGCTGGTTTTAGATGTTGTATGCGACGCGGGAATAGCTCAGTTGGTAGAGCGCAACCTTGCCAAGGTTGAGGTCGCGAGTTCGAGCCTCGTTTCCCGCTCCACCGTTATGCTGGTTTTAGATGTTGTATGCGACGCGGGAATAGCTCAGTTGGTAGAGCGCAACCTTGCCAAGGTTGAGGTCGCGAGTTCGAGCCTCGTTTCCCGCTCCAGTTTTCATCAGATTGCCCAAGGCGATTTGAAGCCCCTCATGGCGGGGTGGCAGAGTGGTTATGCAGCGGCCTGCAAAGCCGTGTACGCCGGTTCGATTCCGACCCCCGCCTCCAATAGAAAAGCCCTGTAACTCAATGAGTTGCAGGGCTTTTGTGTATCTGGTTTCCCTTGATTTCGGATCGCTCGCAAAAAGTGGCGAACCACCCGTGCACTATGCTCATTGCCGTATACGCGAGATTTCCATGGCCACGAAAAGGCTACGATCTAGCGGGAGCTGGGAGTTCACCGTCAGGCGCAAGGGACTGCTGCCGAGGCCCGTTTCTTTTACGTTTGAAACTGAGAAAGAAGGGGACGCCTACTGCTCTCGACTTGAGATTGTGCCCGACCGCGGAATCTCTCCTCCCGAGCTCGTGAGGCCGTTGCCGGACATCGCGACGATACGAGACAGGGCTTTCTTGCGTTATTTCGTGCGTGCAACTGTCGCGAGCGGAAAGCCACAAGACGTCGCCCAATCGGCAAACAGCTGAGGCCAAGCGGTTTCGAGCGTTCCCGGTTTGCCGATCCCCCACCCGTGCCCTCCGCTGGGAAAGATGTGTAATGCGACCGGAATCTTCTGCCGGTGAAGCGCATCGAACATGAGCAAACTGTTGCCGATGTTGGCAATAGGATCATCCGCTGCCTGAGCCAGAAAGGTCGGTGGCGTTCCTTGATCGACATGCAGTTCGACTGAATAAGCACTCACCGAATCGGGCTGCAGCGCAAGATGATGGCTAGACCGGGTTGTATTGAAAGGTGCTCTCAGCGAAATAACCGGATAAATCAGCCCGGCAAAATCAGGGCGCGATGATAGTCGGTCGGCATCATCGACAGCGGCATAGAATGTTTCGGAAAAACGAGTAGCAGTAATACCTGCCAGGTTACCGCCGGCAGAAAATCCCAGCACGCCAATATGCTGCGGGTCAATTTGCAGCTTTCCTGCCTGCGCGCGTAGCAAACGCATTGCTCGCTGGGCATCCTGAAACGGAGCGACCGGCAGCCACCCATCAGCTGGCAGGCGGTAATAGAGAATGACAGGGGTTACTCCAAGTGCAAGCAACCAGCGTGCCGCTGGCTGTGATTCGTGGCCAATCGCGATGCCAGCGTACCCCCCTCCAGCGATGATCAGCACTGCCGTGCCATTCGGCCTGGAAGGCCGATAGATCTCCATCCGCGCGTGGACAACGTGATGAACGGTTCCCACCGCATTGCTGCGTTCCTCCCCGAGCACCATGTCTCCCCCCGGTGCTTGCTGTGGCCAAAGGCTAATTGACTGTGCAGGTGGTAGTACTACTGCCGGCGCCGAGGATTGTTCGGCAACGGCGACACCAGAAAGCAGGAACAGCGAACAGACATAGGCAAAGAACAGACGAATCATGTGATCTCCCGATGCAATGACAAGGAAAAGGTGCGATACAAATTGTGGCTGATCCTTGACGATCTGCGCCACGCGCGCGCCATCGAAGCCCCGCCTCGCCCGCCCACTTCATGCATGAAAATTCTTGCATCAGCATAATGCAGTTATAGGGTGTTGCGTCCACCGGTTGAATCCGCAGTGAAATGCAGCTGTTCGGGCCGTTGTGTCAAAATCACCCCCCTCTGCCACCCGGGCAACGGCCTGTTTGTGGGTGGACGCGAGTTGCGGGGTCGCTGCGAGCGAGCCCCTGACGGCATAGCCATACTGGCGGTATGAATCAGAAGAGGCTCATCCGACAGGATCAGCGACACGTCCGGCCGTACGGCACAGCACAACCGTCCCGAACGCCCCCGCAGCCAGGAGCACGCCGGCGGCAGCCACCCCCGGCCAGCCATATTGGCTCGCCGCCGCGCCACCCAGGGCCGAGCCCACTGCGCCGCCCAGGAAATAGCTCGCCATGAACAGGGTGTTCAGCCGTCCGCGCGCCTGGGTCAGTAGCGCATAGAGGCGCGTCTGATTGGCCACCAGATTGGCCCGGCTTCCGAGGTCGAGCACCACCACTCCCGCTATCAGCATGCCCAGGTTCCAGGATGCCGCGGCAATCAACGCGAACGCGATCATCACCAGCCCGGCCGCCAGTGCAACGATCCGGCGTCCGCCCCATCGGTCGACCAAACGGCCAATGGTGGGGGACGCACACATGCCTGCGATCCCTATCAGCCCGAACAGTCCCGCCACCTCGCTGCCATAGCCGTAGGGCGGCCGCGCCAGCATCATCGCCAGCGAGCCCCACAGAACGTTGAATGCAGCAAACAGCAGGAAGCCGACGAGGCAGGCCTCGCGCAGCAATGGCTGCTGCGCAGGCAGTTGCCACAGTGAAGCCAGCAGCTTCGCATAGGGCAGCTCGCTGTCCGGCGGCGTTTTTGGCAGGTGATAATTGACCAGCGCGATCAAGGCCATGTCGAGCAAGGCGGCCAACAAGAACATTGCGCGCCAGCCCGCGTGCGCCCCCACAAATCCGCTGATGGTGCGCGCCATCAGTGTTCCTGCGAACAGGCCGCTCATCAGCCTGCCCACGGTTTGACCGCGTCGCGCGGGATCGGCCAGGCCGGAAACCGCTGGAATGATGATCTGCGCGCTTACCGCTGTCAGCCCGACCAGGGTGGAGGCGGCCAGCAGCCAATCCAGACTGTTCGCCGTTGCGCAAAGCGCCAAGCCCGAGATGTTCGCCAACAGCAGCAGGGTGATCAGCCCGCGCCGCTCAAGCCGGTCGCCCAGCGGACCGAAAAGCAGCAAACCCGCGGCATAGCCGAGCTGCGTCAGCATGGCAATGGAACCCTGGGCAGAGGCGCTCGCGCCAAAACTCGCCGCCATCATGGGCAGCAACGGCTGGCTGTAATACAGAGTCGCCACGGCAAAACCGCAGGTCGCCGACAACACCAGCACGCTGCGCCCGGAAAGCGGCGTCGTGTCATGAGGAAGCAAAGCCATTTCACAAACTCCATTCATACTGTTTCATCGCGGAGCAATACTAGGCTCATTGCTGGGTCAGTAGAATGCAGCTGCAGCGCGCAACGGTTTTGCGTAATATGCAAGAATGCAGTCAATTAGCTATGCAGAATACCTGCCAGTTTTCGTGGCCGTCGCCCGGGCATCCAGCTTTTCCGCCGTGGCCGGCCGCCAGGGGGTGGCGCCGTCCTCGGTGATCCGCCAGATCGACGCACTGGAAGCGGCGCTGGGCACGCGCTTGTTTGTGCGATCCACGCGCGGACTGGCCCTCACCGATGCGGGTGAACTCTTTCTGTCCCGCGTCCCCGCCCTGCTCGATGAACTGGTGGACCTGCGCGCCGAGGTCGCCACCCTGGGCGATGAACCGCGAGGCGTATTGCGGGTGGCCTGCCTCCCCACCTTCGGCCGCCATCTCGTCCTGCCGCTGCTGCCCGACCTGCTCGCACGCTACCCCGCCTTGCGCGTAGAACTGGATTTCACCGAGCGGCAGGCCGATCCGACGCGCGAGCGCCTGGATGCGGTGATCCGCATTGGTCCGCTCAAGGACAGCCGGTTCTATGCGCTGCGCCTGGGGACACAGTGCTGGTCAATCTGCGCGAGCCCTGACTATCTGAGCGAGCACGGGCAGCCAGACTCGCTTGCGGATCTGATCGGCCACCGCTTGCTGGACAAGCGCCACGACCCGGATGGCTTGGGCTGGCGCGGCCTGAGAGCGGCAGGACTCATACCGGAGAACGCCGACGACAATGTGCTGGTTTGCGATGATTACGAGGCATTACTGCTGGCAGCCATGGCAGGGCTGGGCCTGGCCTACCTGCCGACGTGGGTCACGGGACTCGCCGGCGCTCACGGAAAGCTCGTCACCGTATTTGACGATCCAGCCCGGCGCCAAGAAGAAATCCACCTGCTGAGGGCACTGCCTCGGCCACCGGCCAAGCTGCAGGTGTTTACCGAAGCGCTGGCGGCTGCGTGGCGTGAGCGCGAGTAAGGGGATCGGCAGGGCAGCGATTTTGCCGTTGTATCGAACCATGCGGCAATGCTTAATGCATACTCCATTGTGTATTCTGATTGTCGCTACCGACCGTCACAAATGAAAAGGAGTGCATCCCATGCTGGACCACATGACATTTCGTGTCCGCGATATCGCGAAGACCAAGGCTTTCTATGAGCCGATACTGCGTACGCTCGGCTACCGCGTCGCTTATGAAGCCGTTCATGGCTTCAATGTCCTGGGGTTTGGATATCCCGATCCAAGCCAGGCCGACGGCGAGCGGATCGATACCTGGTTTGTCGATGGCGAGTCCCCCTACGGGGGGAGCGAGGCGACGACAGGATGCCACCTGTGCTGGAGCGCCAAGGACCGGCAAAGCGTCGACGCTTTCTACGCTGCGGCGCTTGAGGCGGGTGGGCGGGATAACGGGGCGCCGGGACTGCGCCCGCACTATCATCCCCATTATTACGGCGCATTCGTGATTGACCCGGAAGGCAATAATATCGAGGCCGTCTGCCACTTGCCCGCGTGAACTCGTGCCCTGCGGCAGCAGAGCCCGCCGTGCCCGCTCGGAGGCGTACGCGCGCCGCTTTCGTCCCCGTCTCCCTGTGTTCACTGGCGCAGATGGCAGCGCACCTGCCGCGTCGCATCGCTGCTGTCCAGCAGGTTCTGCGGCCGTTCGCAGGCGTCGCAGCGCTCCGAGCAGCGTTCGGCGAAGAAGCAGCCTGCAGGCAGCTGGCGATTGCCGGGCAGTTCGGTCCGGGTCGTTGCCGCATCGGTGGCAAAGGGCGTGCCCAGTTTCGGAACCGCATCCAGCAACAGTCGGGTATAAGGGTGTTGCGGTGCATTCAGGACCTGTTCGGTCGTGCCGATTTCGACGATCTGCCCCAGATACATGACCGCCACCCGGTCGCTGACATGGCGTACCACCGACACATTGTGCGAAATCAGGATATAGGTGAGCCCGCGTTCGCGTTGCAGCTCGGCCAGCAGGTTGAGAATCTGCGCCTGCACCGAGATGTCGAGCGCCGAGGTCGGCTCATCCAGCACGATGATGTCCGGCCGCGCCGCCAGCGCGCGCGCGATGGCGATGCGCTGGCGCTGCCCGCCGGAAAATTCATGCGGATACCGATCGAGCGTTGCTGCGCGCAGGCCGACCTGGGCCGCGACCTCAGCCGCGAGCGCGCGCTGCTGCGCGGCCGTGGCGTGCTGCAGCACGCAGGCCGGCTCGGCGATGATTTTCCACACCGGCAGTCGCGGGTCAAGCGAGGATTGCGGGTCCTGAAACACGACTTGCATGCGCGTGCCTTCTCCGTCGCGGCCGTGCAGGGCTCCGGACGACGGTGCGAGCAGCCCGGTCAGAACGTGTACCAGTGTGCTTTTGCCGCAACCCGACTCGCCGACGATGCCCAGGGTTTCACCGGCCTTCACCGCGAGCGAGACACCGTTGAGCGCGTGGGCGTGCGCGGTGGCGCGTCCGAGCCAGTTGTGGGCGACGGGAAAGCGGACGTGGACCGCATCCAATGTCAATAAGGCGGGAGTGTTCATGCGACCGGCTCCGGGTGGTGGACGTAATGACAGGCGACCGCGCGCGCGGCGGCGGTGCTCAGTTCCGGCTTGAGCGTGCAGGCCGGGCCGACATCCGGGCACCGTGCGGCAAACGGACAACCGCACAATGCGCGCGACAGATCGGGTACCGTACCGGGGATGGTGTGCAGCGGAGTATGCGGCGCAGCCGATTCCGGCAGACCGAGCAGCAAGCCGCGGGTATACGGATGCGCGGGGCGCACCAGGATGTCGGCGGTTGGGCCGGACTCGACCACGCTGCCCGCATACATGACATAGACCCGGTCGCAGAGCTGCGAGACCACGGCCATATCGTGGCTGATGAACAGAACGCCGGTGCCGAGCGCGCGTGCGCGTTCGCGCAACAGCAGCAGTACCTGGCGTTGCACGGTGACGTCGAGGGCGGTGGTCGGTTCGTCGGCGATCAGCAGGCGAGGATTGCAGGAGAAGGCCAGGGCGATGAGGATGCGCTGGCGCATGCCTCCGGATAGTTCAAAAGGGTAGCGTTCCAGCACGCCGGCGGCGTCGGCGATGTGCATGTCTTCCAGCAGCGCGATGGCATGCGCGCGCGCGTCGTGCGCCGACAGGCGCCGATGGCAGCGGATCACTTCCACCATGGCGGCGCCGATGCGGCGTGTCGGATTGAGCGCCGTCATCGGTTCCTGAAAAATCATGGCAACATCGGCGCCGCGCAAGGCCGACAGGGTGCGCTCGGACACCGTCAGCATGTCGTGGCCGAGAACGTGCAGCGAGCCGGCGGTGACGCGATAGCTGGTGGCGGGTAGCAGCCGCATCGCCATCATCGCCGTCACCGACTTGCCGGAGCCCGACTCGCCGACGATGCCGACGATTTCACCGGCGCCGACCGACAGCGTTACGCCGTTGAGCGCATGGATGGCGCCGCGATAGACCGGAAACTCGAGGCTGAGCCGGTCGATGGATAAAACGGGGGATGGGTTCATGGTCAGCGTGCCTGTTGTCTGGGGTCGAGCAGATCGCGCAAGCCGTCGCCGAACAGATTGAATCCGGTGGCGGTGATCAGGATGGCGGCGCCGGGAAAAGCCGAGTACCACCACTGGTCGAGCAGGTAGTTGCGGCCGGTCGCAACCATCGCCCCCCACTCGGCCGTGGGTTGTTGTGCGCCCAGTCCGATGAAGCCCAGCGTCGCCGCCATCAGGATGGAGCCGCCGATATCGAGCGAGCCTTGCACGATCAGTGGCGGCAGGCTGTTGCGTAGCACATGCCAATGCACGATATGCCAGCGCGACGCGCCGAACGTGGCGGCGGCTTTGACGTAGCCGGTTTCGCGCAAAGACAATGCCTGGCCACGGGCGAGGCGCACGTAGAACGGGATGCGCACTACGGCGATGGCCAGCATCGCGTTGAACAGGCTGGGCCCGAGCGCGGCCGCCAGCGCCAGGGTGAGCACGAGCGACGGCACCGACAGCATGATATCCATCAGCCGCATGATGATACTGTCGACGCGGCCGCCGACGACACCGGAAAAACAGCCGGTCAGCGAGCCGATGACTCCGGCCAGCAGTACCACCGCCAGACCGGCTGTCACTGACTGCCGGCTTCCGTACAAAACGCGCGACAGCAGATCGCGCCCGACTTCATCGGTGCCGAAGCGGTGCGCGTCCGACGGCGCCGCCAGGCGGGCGCCCAGATCGATGGCATCGGGCGGATAGGGTGCCAGCCAGGGCGCGCTCAGCATCAGCAGTATCACGAGCAGGATGACCGCTCCTCCGGCCAGGGTCAGCGGGCTTTGCCGCAGGCGGTACCACACCCGCCCGCCGCGCCCGGCCGGCGTTGCGGCTTCGCTCTGTTCCATCGAGCTAGCTTCCATCAGTTGACCTCCTTGATACGTGGATCGATGAGCCGGTACAACAGGTCGACCAGCAGGTTCACCAGGACATAGGCAAACGACACCAGGACGGCGAAGCCCATGACCGCGGGAAAATCGAGCGACTGAATCGAATTGACCACATAGGCGCCCATGCCGGGCCAGGCGAACACGGTTTCGGTCAGAACCGCACCGTATAGAAGATCGCCGAGCGCGAGGCCGAGCACCGTGACCGATGGAATCAGTGCATTGGGCAGCGCGTGGCGCAGTATCACGCTCGCTGCCGACAGACCGCTGGCGCGCGCGGTTCGGATATAGTCCTCGCCCAATTCGCCGAGCATGGCCGAACGGATTTGTCTGGCGACGACGCCGAGGTGGACAAAACCCAGGGTGAAAGCCGGCAGCAGGATATGCTGCAGGGCATTGAAGAATACGTCGCGCTGGCCGCGCAGCAGGGCGTCCAGCAGGTACATGCCGCTTATCGCCGCCGGCGCATCCAGCCCTTCGTCCAGCCGCCCGCTGCCAGGCAGCCAGGCCAGCTTGCCGTAGAACAGCACGATGACGCCGAGCCCGAGCCAGAATGCGGGCGTGGAGATGCCGATGACCGATACGGTCCGCGCGATCTGGTCCAGTACGCGGTTGCGATACACCGCCGAGAGTACCCCGAGTGGAACGCCGATCACCGTCGCAAAGAACAGCGCGACGAGCGCAAGTTCGAGCGTGGCCGGAAAAAACGCGACCAGGTCTTCCAGTACCGGGCGGCCGGTACGTATGGATGTGCCGAGATCGCCATGCACGAGCCCGTTCACGTAGTGGGCATACTGCACCCACCATGGGCGGTCCAGCCCCAGCGTATGGCGCAGGTGCAGCACGGTTTCGTTCGAGGCGCGGTCGCCGGCGATCAGGCGCGCGGGGTCGCCCGGAATCAGATGGGACACGGCGAAGGTGATGAAGGAGACCCCCAGCACCACCACCATCAGTCCGAACAGACGCTGGCGCAAAACGGGAAGAAAGGACATGGCTTGTCTCCATCTCCGGTGGTCGGGGAAGGCCGCGGGCGGCCCTCCCCGCGACCGGGGTCAGTGCTTGGACAGCGTGTCCAGATTGAACACTTGCTCCAACATCGGGTTGAATACAAAGCCCTTGACCGAACTGCGCAACGCAACCTCATAGTTCTTCTGGAACAGGAAGACATAGGGCGCTTCGCCGATGATGGTCTTCTGCGCCGACTGATACAGCTGCGTGCGCTGCTTCTGATCGGTGAGCGTCGCGGCGCGTACCAGTTGCGCGTCGACTTGCGCATTGGTGTAGAACGCGCGGTTGCCCGGCAACCCGGCCTTGGCGGTCTCGAACCAGTAGTTCATGAACATATAGGGATCGGCGAAGTCGGGGCTCCAGTTGCCGATGGAAATATCGTAGTCGGCCTTGCCCACACGATCGCGCATCGTGGCGTTAGCCAGCTTTTCCATCGTCAGCGTGATGCCCAGCTTGGCCAGATTGGCCTGCAAGGCCAGACCGATTGGCTCCCAGTTCGGATCGCGGTCCGAATAGAGGAAGCTCAGCGTGGCGGGCTTGGTACCGGCACGGTCGAGTGCCTCGCGCGCGCGCTTGAGGTCGAAGCCGTATTGCATGGCGTGTGGATCATAGCCCCACAGCCCTTGCGGTATCGCTCCGCGCATCTGCTTTGCTTTGCCCTGCAAGACGCCTTTGATGATTCCGTCATAGTCGGTGGCGTACGAGATGGCGCGCCGCAGCGCCGGGTTGGACAGGGGAGACTTGCGGTTGTTGAGGTAAAGATAGGTCACGCGCAGCGAAGGATAGGCGCCGACGGTGACGCCCGATGTGTGCTTGAGCGCTTCCAGTTGATCGACCGGCAGTTCCTCTGCGATGTCCAGGTCGCCGCGCTCGAGCTGCAGGCGCCGGGTCGATGCCTCGCCGATGATTTTTACCACGACCTTGGACAGCGCGGGCTTGGGGCCGCCGTAATAGGGGTTGGGGGCCAGGACCAGAGATTGTCCCTTCTGCCACGATACCAGGCGGAAGGGGCCGGAGCCGGCCGTATTGCGCGCGAGCCAGGCGCGTCCGTCATCGCCGGCGTTCTGCGCCACGGCCTTGGGGTTGATGATGGCGGCCCCGTCATTGGCCAGCGTGTACAGGAAGGGGGCGAACGGCGTCGGCAAGGTGAATTTGACCACCCCCGGTTTGGGCACGGAAACGGCCAGTCCTTTGGGGAAGGCATCGGCCGGCCCCTGGCCGATTTTCAGCATGCGTTCGAAAGACTGCTTGACCGCCTCCGCCGTTACCGGCGTGCCGTCGTCGAAGCGCTGGCCGGACTTCAGGACGAAGGTCCAGCTCAGGTGATCCGGGGATGAGCTCCATGACGATGCCAGATCGCCTTCGACACTCGTCGAGCCGCCCTTGTAGCGCAGCAGTCGCTGATAGGACGGGTAGGTCACGGTCCAGTCGTTGTTGTCTATGGTAACCGCGGGATCCAGCGTCTGCGGATCGGCGGCCTTGCCTATCACCAGAACCCCGGGCGGAGTGGCGGCGAGTGCCGTCGCGGTCGCCCCCAGCGCCAGCAGCAGGGTTGCCGCGATGACGGTGATGCGCGCGTGCGCGGATACCTTCTCGTTTACAGAACATGGTTCGTACATCGAGCGCTCCTTCTTGACATGACAGGGACAGATAACACGATGAAACCCTTACCGCAGCGGCAAGGGAAGGCAGGTCAGCCGCTCGTCGTCGACGAGCGGATAGGCGATGGCATTGTCGAGTTCGAAATGCCACCATTCGGTCGCGATCGGCCGGAAGCCGGCCTGGGTCATGATCGCTAGCAGCAGCAGGCGGTTGCGCTGACTCGCCGCCTCCACTGCCGGGTGAAAAGGATGGGAGCGTTCGCTCATCTCGTCGAACGCCGTGCCCATGTCCAGTACGCTGCCGTCGCCGTCGACCAGCGTGACGTCGAGCGCGACGCCGCGGCTATGGTGCGAGCCGCGCTCCAGGTCGGCCACATAGCGGCTGTCGGGCAAGGCATCCCACAGCCGGCGCTGAGCCTCTGCCGGCCGGTAGGCATCGAGGATGCGCAAGCGCAGCCCGGCCAGTGCCGCAATGCGGATGGCGCTTTCCAGTGCGCGCTCGGCATCGGGATGCAGCAGGCAGCAGGGCTGACGGTAGATCGGGCGCCCGGTCAGATTGTCGGCGCCGGCATAAACCAGATCGATCTCGACATGGTGGCGCGGAGGGTGGATGACAACCAGGGGAGCGGCGTGCTGTGGCATGGTTCGGGTTCCGGTTATTGTTCGAATTGTCCAAAGGTGTTCTGCAGCGCGCGGTTTTGTGCGAGCCGTGTATCGAGCTCCGGCCCCAGCTGCTCGACCACGGACGAGGCCAGCAGGTTGAACAGGCATAGCAAGGGCGAGTAGGCATCCCAGAACTGACCGACATCGGTTTTGACTTGCAGCAGGTCTATCGGGTAGTCGCGGCCCCAGGTGCAATAGCAGTCGGTGACCAGGCAGACCTCGATGCCGCGTTCGACTGCGGCGGCGCATACTTTGCGCGTCAGGCTGGAATACGCGCGCAGGTCAGTGACCACCAGATAGGGGTGAGCGAAACCCGAATTGAGCGATTCCACATAGGTGCCGGCCTGGCCTTCGGCGTAGAACACACGCGGACGCAAATACTCAAGATGGCTAAAAAAAGCGTTAGCAATGCCACGTGTTGACTGAATGCCGAGAATGAACACGGCTTCGGCATGGGCGAGGCGCTTGGCGACGCGGGCAAAGACCGGACTCTGAGCCAGTGCATGCGCATGGCGGATGGCTTCGAGTTCCAGCGTCAGCGAGTGATCGCTTCGATCCGCTGCGTCGTGCTGGGCGCGAAATGCCCCGAGGCGGTCGGTGATCATCCATGGGCGGGTTTCTGTCTTGCCGCGCAACGCGTGTTTGAAATCGTCGAGATTGCGATAGCCGAGTGTGCGCAGCAGGCGCCCGACCGAAATGCCGCTGGTGCCCGTGGCCTGGGCAATGCTGCTGGCCGTTTCGAACGGCAACTGCTCCAGATTGGCGAGCAGATAGCTGGCGATGTCTTTGCCGGTGGGCGTCAGCTCCGGGTAATGGCGTTCAATGTCGGCGATGATATCGGCTTGTTCCATTTGATCTCCGCTGTTCGTTCTCTGTCATGTATGTTCGTTTTGTTATTTTTATAACATAGCAAACGTCATGCCAGGCTGACTGGATCAGGCAGGAGAAGATGGGGGCAAAGAGGGCGGTGCTTAGGTCATTGAAAAACAAGGAATAATTATTCCAGGCTCGCACGGCTTGCACCGGCCGCTGTCATCGCGTGCGCCAGAACGGGACGCCTGTGCAGGGCGCATGTGCCAGACCGGCACCACTTCAGCGTATGGAATGGAAGATGAACGAGGGGAGAGAGGGTTGCCGGCCGGATTGCGCTCTGCCTGGCCGGCATGTCCGCGCCTACCGCCGGGGGCGGCGGGAGGCACGGCGATTCAGTGCTTGATCCGCCGCAGATAGCCGTCGCGGGCGACGGTAATCTGCAGTTTGTCGTGGATGCTCGCGTCTATCGCGAACTCGGGGTGCGTCTTCAGGAAGGCCCATACCGCCGTTTTGGGATTGTCGCCAGGACCCCATGGGCGGTCGGGGATCAATTCTTTGGGCAACTCGTCGACCACGGTATCGAACACCACGCAGTAGCTGCCCACCGAGGTCAGACCGGCATAGGCTTCGAGTTCGGCGAGCACGTGGTCGTGGGTGTGGTTGCTGTCGAGGCAGACGAGCACGGTGCGATAGTCGGCGGCGATCGCCCGCACCTGTTCCACGATGGCGGGGTCTGTGCTCGACCCTTGCAGCATCCGGATGCGCGATGCCATCGGGTGCGCCTCGATCGCCGCCCGGTTATGGGCACGGATATCGATATCGATGCCGACGACCTTGCGCCGCGACTGGCGCGGATCGATCGTGGCGCCGCTCTCGATGGCGTCGCACAGATCGAGCTGGGCGAGCATGGATGCGCTGAAAACCAGCGAGCCGCCGTGGGCGATGCCGGTTTCGATGATGAGATCGGGTTTGATCGCCCAGATCAGTTCCTGCATCGCCACGATGTCTTGCGGGTACTGAATGATGGGGCGGCCCTGCCAGGCGAAGTTGTAGCAGTATTTCGGGGCCGTCGAAGCGCGCAGGAAGGCGGCGGAAATCTCCTGCAGCTCGGTGTTGACGGAGAGAGCGGCGATACGCTCGTTTACTTCATTGGTAAAATCGGTCATCTCTTCCCCGCGGACGTTATGCGTTTTTGCTACTCACCTAATATGGTGATTGCGCCATGCCTTATATGATGACATGTCGGTGAGCGGCGCGGAAGACGGCGCGATCTTAGAGTCGCGTCATTCTCGCCATGTGATAGACGTTTGCATACTCGCCGTTGCGAAACGCGTAACGCGGCGATTCGCCTTCGATCGCGAAGCCGTGCTTCTTATAGAGGGCGATCGCGGCGGCGTTGTCGACGAATACTGACAGTTCGATGCGACTGATATCGAGCCAGTTCTCGGCCAGGTCGATGGCGGCCGCCAACAGCCTGCTGCCTATGCCTTGCCCGTGCCACGCATCCTTGACCCCCATGCCTACGCTGGCGACGTGCTTGCGCCGTGGGTTCTGCATCGCTTCCAGACCGAGTTGACCGACGATCTCGCCCTCGACTTCGGCCACCAGGCTGTAACGGCCGGGTGGAAAATCGGCAAGCCGCTTTTCCCATTTCTCGAGAGAGGGGAAGGGCAGTTGCATGGTGCCGGAATAGGCTTTCGGTCCTTCGTAAACGCTTCTGATGCCAGCGATGTCGTCCGCCGTGCTGTGGCGGATGGTGATCTCGCGCATGGCGTCCTCCCGTGTCCAGTGTGCTTGAGTCAAGCATGCCATGGTGTAACGCAGGTGGCTAGAGCAGGGGCGCCCGCGTCCGTGTCTAGACAAGAGTGCAGGCCTTCTTTTATTTGCCACATGCCTAGCGGTATGCCGCCTGTTTTGTATAGACATGTAGCCGTCATCAAACGCCTGTCGCTCGCGTGAAGCAGGGCCTTCAGCAGGCGTCCGGCCACCGTGCGCTGATAGCCGGCTCCGCTGCGCAAGTCGCGATTATTGCAAGGCTTACTGTGGCGTCGTGCCGGGCCGACGCGAGGCGGCGCAGCGGGGGGCGAGGTTGTGCTCATGGTAAATTTGTGGAATATTCGGACTAACCGGAATTTAATTTTGAATGTGAGTGGTATGCAAAATAAATGGACCAAGCGGGCGGGCGTCGCAGCCTTGTGCGCAGTGTGGAGCGTGGCGGTGCTGGCCGGCGCGACGCTGGATCGAGTCAAAAAAACGCATGTGCTGGTCGAAGTCCTAGACCAGAGCTACCCGCCGTTCTCATTCCTTAACGCGCATAACCAGATGGATGGCTTCGACGTCGACGTGGCCAAGGCCGTGGCCGCGAGGCTGGGCGCCAGATTGAAAATCGAAACGCCGTCCTGGGAGGCTATCACCGCCGGTCGCTGGGGCAACCGCTTCGATATCTGCGTATGCTCGATGACGCCGGACAAGAAAAAAGCCGATATTCTCAGTTTCGTTTCCTATTACTACAGCTCGCCCGCCGTGCTGGTGGTCAATGCCGCCAATACCCGGATCAAGGACATGCGCGATGCCGGCGGCAAGCGCATCGGCGTCGAACAGGGTTCATCCTATGAACGTTACGCGCAGAAAGCCCTGACTCTGTGGGGCACCAGCGCTCAGCCGACCTATCCTTTCGACCGCGTGATCGTGTCGCCCTATGCGAGCGAAGACCTCGCCTATCAGGATCTGGCGCTGGGCGACGGCAAGCGCATCGATGGCATCGTATCCAACTATGTGACGGCCAAGGCGCGGCTGGACAAGCAGCCGGGCAAGTTCAGGATTGTAGGCAAACCCCTGTACCTGGAACCAAACTGGGTCGCCGTGGACAAGGGCGATCCGGAGTGGCAGGCGCTGGTGGCCAAGGTCATGTCCGATCTGCGCAAGGACGGAACGATTTCGAAGATATCCAAAAAGTGGATCGGTAGCGACATCACCAAGTGATGCGTATTTGACTCGCCCCGCCCCTGCCGCTCTGCGGCAGGGGCTTTGCTTAGTATTCTATGTCGACTCAACAATCTTTCGTCCCCTCCTTCAAGCTGCGCGTGGCGCTGGTGTGGGGTACGCTGCTCGCCGGTTTTCTGCTGTTCGTTTCCAGCTTCCAACTGCAGTTTTCCTTTGTCTGGGACAAATTGCCCAGCCTGCTCGGTTTTGAGCTGGCTCCGGACGGTTTTGTCCAGGGGGTGCCGCTGACGTTGTTGCTCTGTCTGGCCTCCATGGTGATTTCCCTGATACTGGGGCTGCTGTCGGCGCTGGGCCGCATGTCCAGCAGTGCGTGCGCCTTCGGCATCGCAACTTTCTATACTTCGTTTTTTCGCGGTACGCCGCTGCTGCTGCAAGTCCTGTTGATCTATCTCGGCTTGCCGCAGCTCGGCCCGGTCCCCGCTGCCATCCCCTCCGGCATTACCGCGCTGTCGCTGTGCTACGGCGCCTACTTGAGCGAGATTTTTCGCTCGGCCATTTTGTCCGTCGATCGCGGACAGTGGGAGGCGGCGATGGCGCTCGGACTGAGCCGGCGCCATATCTTCAGCAAAATCATCATGCCGCAGGCGATGAAGGTCGCGATACCACCGGTCGGGGCGATGTTTATTTCCATGCTCAAGGATTCGTCGCTGGTATCGGTGATGGGCTTGTGGGAGATCATGTTCCTCGCACAGAGCTATGGCCGCTCGTCCTACCGCTATATGGAAATGCTGATTACCGCCGCGGTGATCTACTGGATATTGTCCATCGTCCTGGAAGTATTCCAGGCCCGTCTCGAAGCGCGCTACCACAAGAGCGCGCGCTAGGCTGCGCGGGCGGGGCGGCCCCCGCCCGCCGGTCTTGTCAGGCCAGTTGCCAGGCGCCGTCGCCCAGCAGTTGCAGCTCGCGCGGGTGGAAGGCGCGCAGGGTGCTGCGGTGCCCCACGCTGACCAGCACCAGTTGCGGCAAGCGTTCCCTGACCAGACGGTACATGGCTTCTTCCAACCCTTCATCCATGGCCGATGTGGCTTCGTCCAGAAACGCGGCCTGCGGTCTGGCCAGCAGCAGGCGCCCGAAAGCGAGACGCTGCTGTTCGCCTAGCGACAGGATATGCCCCCAGTCGGTCGATTCGTCGAGGCGATCGATCAGGTGCCCGAGCTGTACATCGCGCAAGACCTGGCGTGCCATGGCATCGTCCTGTGCCACGACACCGGCCGGGTAGTAGAGCGCATCGCGCAAGGTTCCCTGCGGCAGATAGGGCTTCTGCGACAGAAACAGCGAAGCGCCCTCGGGGCGTACGATCTCGCCCTCGCTATACGGCCACAAGCCCGCTATCGCGCGCAGCAGCGTGGTCTTGCCTGCGCCCGAGCGCCCGCGTATCAGCAGGGGCCGAGCGGTGTCGACCCGGACAGTGAGCTGCTCGAGCAGCAAGACGCCGGCGGGCGTGCGCACGCTCAGCCCTTCCAGGCTCAGTTCGCTGCCGCGCTCATGCCGCGACGGCTCGGGCAGGGCTACGGCGTTCGAGATCGCCTCGGTGAAGCCGGACAGCCGGTTCAGCACCGCACGGTAGCTGGCAAAATTGTCATACGCGTTACGGAAGAAAGACAGGTTATCGTGTAGGGTCCCGAAGGCCTGGGCCGTTTGCACCATGTCGCCAAGCGTGATCTGCTTGGCGAAGAAACGGGAGGCTTGAATGATGAAAGGGAATACCGCCGCCGTCTGCGACACGATGAAGTTGAAGCTCTGGAATTTCAGCGACCGGTAGACAATCTGCCAGGCGTTGTCGATGATGCGGGCAAAGCGCTGGCGCAGCTGTCGGCCTTCGACCCCCTCGCCGCCGTAAAAGGCGATGCTTTCCGCGTACTCGCGCAGGCGGACCAGAGCATACCGGTAATCAGCGTTCAGCCTTTCATTGCGAAAATTCAGTCCGACCAGAGGACGGCCGATCCGGAAGGCGAAACCGGTCGCGACAATGACATAGAGGAAGACCGCGAACACCATCCCCCTGGGAATATGCAGACCCAAGACGTTCAGTATGCCGGACAGATTCCACAGAATAAGCGTGTAGGCCACTGTCGAGACCAGCGCATTGACCATCCCCATCGACAGGTCGAGCGAAGTGGTGACGAAGCTGGCGACATCTTGCTGCAGCCGCTGATCGGGGTTGTCGGCCGGTTGAGCCAGATACTGGCTGCGGTAATAGGCCTGCCGGTCCAGCCAGCGGCCCAGCAGGTGTTCGTTCTGCCACTGGCGCCAGTGCAGGGTAAAGCTCTGCTGGATATAAAAATCGAACAGCGAGCGCACCACGTGCAAGCTGGCCAGCACGGAGAACACGGCGATCTCCATCCAGAAGACTTTGGCGTCCAGATTTTGCAGCGCGGTGTACATGCCGTTGAACCAGGTCGAGAACAGTACGTTCAAGCGCACGGCGAGCAAGGTCAACAGCAGGATCAAAGCCAGAATGCCAAGCGGCTTGAGGCTGCGCCGCGGCGAGAAATAAGGGCCGGCCAGTGCGACGAACTGGCGCCCCCATTGCGTGTAGCGGGTAACGGCCCAGGCGAACAGACCAAAGGCGAGCAAGGTGATGCCGTAGGCTCTGGCCAGCCACAGGCTACTGGCCAGCAGTTCCTGATTCCAGTTCATCGTTCCTCCTGGAGGGGGATTATTGTTGTAAGAGATAATTTAGATTTAATGCTAGTGAATAGCATATAGGAATTGCAGTTTGATTGTTATTGGCACTTTGGTTAATTTTTTTAACTATATGATATTTATGGAATAATAGTGCGCTTTGGTCGATGCGGGGAGGAGGCGTGCGTCAATTCTTGACGGGTATGACCTTAAGAACGGAATATCTCGTCCGTGTTTACTAGTATCAATGTATGGGTTGTCTGGTCATGGGGAACGGCATGAAACGAGGGGTATCGCTGCGGACGTTTTTGATAGCGCCGTTCTTGCTGTTATTTTTATCCGGAGTCGTCCTCATTGGATGGATTTCGTATCAGAACTGGCAGGCCTCCGCCCATCAATTCGAGCGCAGGCTCTCCGACGAGATCGGCCAGCGCATCAAGACCAACCTGCAGCAGTTGTTCAACTCTGCGGCCACGATCGCCCATGTCAACCGCGACCTGTTGCAGAGTCGGCAGATGGGGGTGGACGACAGCCTCGCGCAGCAGCGGATGTTTGCTTTGCAGCTGTATCAGATGCCTTATCTGACGGCGATCAGTTTTGGCCGCCCCTCTAACGAGTTCGTCGCCGCACGTCGCGCCCGCCAGGGGACGACAGTGCATGTGGTGCTGTCCGGGCAACGGACCCGGGGGGTACTGCAGATCTATTCCACCGGTTCGGACGATAGCGCGCGCGATCTTTTATATGTGGGTGAAAGTCCCTATGACGTGACTGAAACCGCCTGGTTTCGCAGGGCGGTGGCCACCGGCGCGCCGAGTTGGGACGATCCCGACCACCTCGATAGCCGGGATGGTCTCGGTTTTGGCATCGGTGCACCCGTCTACGGCGCCGGTCATGCCTTGCTCGGGGTCGCTGGCGTCTATGTGGGCGAGGACCAGCTCAGCCGGTTCCTGGAAGAGTCGCAGAGCAGCGCGCACGGACTTTCGTTTTTGATGGATGTCCATGGCCACCTGCTGGCGACCTCGGACAGCAGTTCGCTGTTCGAGATGCGCGGCGGCGATCTGCACCGTTTCAGCGCCAGCGAGAGCCATGAACCGCGCATTGCCGCCGCCGGACGCGAGTTGAAGAGATCTCCGCTCACCGGCTCGCGCCTGATCAGTATCGGGTCGGAGAACTATCTGCTCAATGCGATTCCGTACGAGGGGCCGGATGGCCTGAAACTGACAATAGGCGTGCTGCTACCCGAGAAGGATTTCTCCGGCATGCTGACCGACAATCTGCGTATCAGCGGTCTGCTGATCCTGCTTTCCGTTGTGATCGGCACGCGCTTCGGCATCGCACTGACCAAGCGGGTATCGCATCCCATCGAAGAGATCAATCAGTATGCGGCACAACTCGCCCGCGGCGAGTGGGACGGGCGGCCGATGCCTGACAGTTCCGTGCGCGAGATCAACAGCCTCGCGCACGCCTTCGACGGGATGGCCGTCAGCCTGCAGGACATGATCGATAACCTGGAATCGAGGGTGGTAGAGAGAACCCAGGAGCTGGAAGTGGTCAACGAAAAGCTGGCACGCCTGGCGAGCGAGGATGCGTTGACCGGCATTGCCAACCGGCGCTGTTTCAACGAGGTGCTGGAGCGCGAGTGGTCGCGCGCCCAGCGCGAGCGCAAGCCCGTTGCCCTGTTGCTGTGTGACATCGATTACTTCAAGGCTTATAACGACAATTACGGCCATCACGAAGGCGATATGGTATTGCGCGATATCGCCCGCATCATCGCTGCCCATGCACGGCGCCCGCTTGACCTCGCTGCGCGTTACGGCGGCGAGGAGTTTGCGCTGGTGCTGCCCGGCACGCATCTCGCGGGCGCGCTCTACCTGGCCGAGAAGCTGGTACAGGCGGTGCGCGACGCCGAGCTTGAGCATGGCTATTCCCGCGCGGGTCCGATAGTGACGCTCAGCATCGGGGTGGCCGCACTCTATCCGCTGCACGGCGAGGCCTCGTCGCGGCTGATCCAGTTGGCCGACGTCGAGCTCTACCATGCCAAGGACCGGGGGCGCAATCAGGTCAGCCCGCGCATTCCGGGTTCGCTCGAAGTCGGAAGCTGAGCCGCTTCTCGCGTTGCGCTAGAGCATGTTCGAAAGGTGTAAAACGCTATGTCTAGCGGAAAAATCAGTAAAAACGTCTGTTTTGTTAGACTTTATCGGTATTTGTAATTCGTTTTTGTCTATTGGATATATCGTTTCTGCGGCGGTAGCATGAGTCACATATAAGCAAATCAACCGATGGTGACTCATAATGCATAGCAAAAAGTATATGTCCGTATTGCTGCTGACCTTGCTTGCCAGCGGCGCGCATGCCGATCAGCTCGACGAAATCAAACATGCCGGCAAAATCACCGTCGGCGTTTTCGACAGCAACCCTCCCTTTGGTTACATCGATGCCAAGACGCATGCGGTCGCCGGTTACGATGTCGACTTCGCCAAGGCCCTGGCCAGCAAGCTCGGCGTGAAGCTGGAGCTGAAGACGACCAATCCGGCCAATCGCATTCCGCTGCTGGCTTCGGGCAAGGTCGACACCATCGTCGCCGCCTTTACCATTACCGAAGAACGTGCGCGCCAGGTCGATTTCTCGACACCGTATTTTGTAACCGGCCAGCAGTTTCTCGTCCCCAAAGGCCAGTTCCGCAAACAGCAGGACCTGGCCAACGCCAAGATAGGCGCGGTAAAGGGCACCACGGAAGAGCAGGAGTTGCACAAGGCCTTCCCGCAGGCGACCGTGCTGTCCTATGACGAAATCGCTCTGGCTTTCGCTGCACAGCGCAACGGCAATGTCCAGGTGATTACCCAGGACGGCGCGATTCTCGCCGGGCTGCTGGCCGCGTCGCCGGACAAGGCCAAGTACGAACTCACGCCTTATCGCGTATCGGTCGAACCCTACGGCATCGCCGTCAAGAAGGGCGAGAAACGCCTGCTCGATGCGATCAACCAGACCCTGGTCGGTCTGGAAAAGAACGGACAGGCGCTGCATATCTATAACACCTGGTTCGGCAAGGGCAGCAGCACGCCGCTGCCGCGCGACTTCAAGATCGCCCTGCATTGATGGTCGGGCGACATCGCCATTCCGCTACCCGCCAGCCCGGGGGGGCGGAATGAACGGCTACCACTTCGACTGGCTGGCGGTGTTGAGCGGCCCGCCGCGGCAATGGCTGCTGTCGGGGCTGCTGACCACACTCGAGCTGACCCTGTGTGCCAGCGTGCTCGCCACCGCCATCGCCGTCGCGCTGCTGGGGCTGCGCTTGCTGCCGTCGCGTCCGGCCAGGACACTGGCCGCCGCCTATGTCGCGGTCTTCCGCAATACCCCGCTGGCGGTGCAGTTTCTGTTCTGGTACTTCGGTGGCATCGGCCTGCTGCCCTCCGCCTGGCGCACATGGTTGAATGCCCCCCATCACGCGGTCGGCCTGGCTTTCCCCTCGCTCGAACTGCTGGTTGGCGTCTGGGGGTTGGGCCTGTTCAGCGCCGCCTTCGTGGCGGAAGACATGCGTGCCGGCATGCGTGCGGTCGCGCGCGGCCAGATCGAGGCCGGTCGCAGCCTGGGGCTCGGTGCCTGGCAGACGCTGCGACTCGTCGTCTTGCCCCAGGCGCTGGCCCATGCCTGGCAACCGCTGATCGGGCAGTACCTCAATCTGATGAAAAACTCTACGCTGGCCATGTCTATCGCCGTCGCCGAACTTTGCTACCAGGCCAATCAGATCGAAAGCTACAACTTCCATGCGATCGAAGCTTTTGCCGTGGTCTCCGCTATCTATCTGGGCTTAGGACTGCTGCTCAGCGCGCTGCTACAGGGGCTGGGCAATTCGCTGCTGCCGTCGTGGAGGCGAAATGTCCGTCATTGATCCCGGCGCCTGGTCCGCCATCGCGGATAATATCGGCTATCTGCTGTGGGGCAGGGCGGCGGAAGGCGAGCCAGGCGGGCTGCTGCTGACGCTGCTGATTGCCTTGTCATCCGGGGGGATCGCACTGCTGTCGGGCTTCGCGCTGGCCGTGCTGGCCTGGTTCAGCCCGCCCGCGCTGCGGCGCGTGCTGTTTTTGCTGGCGGATCTGGTGCGCGGCATCCCGCTGCTGCTGCTGATTTTCTGGTTCTACTTCCTGTTGCCGCTGCTGATGGGCAAGGGGGCGCCGGATTCCGCCTCGGTGGTGCTCGCGCTCGCTCTGTTCTGTGCCGTATCGGTCATGCACATCGTCCTGTCGGGGCTGGGGGCGGTGGCGGCGGGGCAGCGCGAAGCGGCAATCGCCTCGGGTTTCGGGACGTGGCAGACTTTGCGCCTGGTCCTGTTGCCGCAGGCATTGCCGCCCATGCTGCCATCGCTGGTCAATCTGTTTGTCGCCCTGATCAAGGATACGTCCATGGCCTTCATCGTCAGCGTACCGGAACTGACCCTGCTGACGAATCAGGTCAATAACCGCGTGATGATCTACCCGCTGCCGCTGTTCTTCACGGCGGGGGCGCTGTACTTCATCGTGTGCGCGACGTTGGCCGAGCTTGGCCGGCGGCTGGAGCGGCACCTGGGGCGGCATGGGTATGGCCTGGGTGCCTCGGCCTGATTAGATAAATCAATTTGCCATAGTCAATGGCATGGTTTTGAATCGGGCCTTACCTCTTTTCGAATGATGACCATGCCGATCGCTCATCCCTCCGTCCATGCCTTGCTGCTGGTCGCCCTGGCGGGCGTTTACGCCGGCGCGCAAAACGTTCTCGCCGGCGGCGGCTCTTTCATTACTTTTCCGGCCTTGCTGCTGGCCGGCCTCAATCCGCTGGCGGCCAATATCTCATCGACCATCGCGCTGTTTCCGAGCCAGATGACCTCGGCGTATGCCGGGCGGCGGCTGGTGGGTGATGTCGGCGCCTTGCGCTTCCGCTATCTGTTTGCCCTGAGTCTGGTCGGAGGGGTCGCAGGTGCTTTGCTGCTATTGAGTACGCCCGCCGAGTTCTTTGCCCGCTTGGTGCCGTGGCTGGTGTTGTTCGCCACCAGCGTATTCGCCTGGGGCAGCTTCCGGCGCAAACCGCTAGACGCGGCCGCCACGCTGCCACTGCCGGTGCTGCTGGCGGTGCAGGGCGCGATCGCGATCTACGGCGGTTACTTCGGCGGTGGCATCGGTTTTCTGATGCTGGCGGCGCTGACCGTGGCCGGGCAGGCGGTGCGAACCGCCACGGCGACCAAGAACGCACTGGCGATGGCGATGAATGCATCTGCAGTGGCGGTCTTCGTCTTCTCGCCGCAAGTCAGCTGGCCCGCCGTGCTGGCGCTGGGCGCGGGCGGGGTGCTTGGCGGCATCAGCGGCTCCTGGCTCATGCACCGCCTGCCCGAGAAGATTTTGCGCGCCTTTGTCGTTTGCGTCGGCGCCGCGCTGACGGTCTGGCTGTTCCTGCGCTAATAGAACAAGTCGTCGAGCGGCGCGGTCGAGCGTCGCCCGACGGCGGCGCCGTGCGCGGCGAGCCATGTCTCCGCCGCTGCGCGGCCCAGATCGCGCAGGGTGGCGAAAAAGTCGGCATTGGCCGCCATCCTCGTCGCCGGATGTAATTGCGCCAGCTTTTCCGGCGCTTCGATCATGTGGAAGCGCGTGCGCATCAAGTGGCGCTCGAAGCGGCCGAGTATCGGCCAGCGCTGTCCGAGCATCCGCCGCAGGTGGGTGAACATGCGCATCTCGCGCAGAAATGTCGAGTTGAAGGCGAGCTCGAGCACGCGATTCTTGATTTCCTCCGCGCTTTGCGGCGTGGTCTGGAAGGAGAGCGGGCTGAGCAGCACCAGCATGATATCGTCGGCACGACAGTCGTAGAACAGCGGGAACACGGCGGGGTTGGCGGCGAAGCCGCCATCCCAGTAAGGCTCGCCGTCGATTTCGACAGGCCGGTAGATCGTTGGCAGGCAGGCCGAGGCCATGACCGCGTCGGCGCTGAGATCGCTGTTGTTGAAGATGCGAAGCTTGCCGGTGTTGGCGTGGGTTGCGGCGACAAACAGCTTGACCCGGCCGTTGCGGCGCAGACGCTCGAAGTCGAACTGCTCGGCGATGATGTCGCGCAGCGGATTGTGGTCGAAAGGGTTGAGCTCTTCCGGCGACAGGTAGCGCGACCATTGCAGCATGGCCTGGAAGGCCGGGGCCAGGGTCAGGTTGTCGTTGTCGAGCGAGCCGGACAGCAAGGCGAACGGCGCACTGTCCGCCACCGCCATCCAGAAGCGTGACAGCGCCGCGCGCGCGCCGGCACGGCCTCCATCGAGCAGGCCTTGCGCCAGCGCCACGGCATTCATGGCGCCGGCACTGCTGGCGCTGATCCCGTCGATATGCCATTGCTCATGCTCAAGCAGACGATCCAGTACCCCCCAGGTAAATGCGCCGTGAGCGCCTCCGCCTTGCAGGCCGAGGCTGATGCTGGTTTTGCCTGTCAACATTGAGCATATCCCCTTGCAGGTAACAAGTCGCCGACGGGACCGGTTCAGACACGATAACGCCACTTTCGCAGCGCATCCAGCATAAAGCGCAGCACGCTGGCTCCCTCGGCCGCCGGCCGGGATTGCGCTTCATTTTTGAGTTGGGTGTATTCGGAAATCAGGCTGCCGTAGTTCATGATTGCGTCTCCTGTTGCGGGTGGGCCCGCAAGGCGGCGCAGCGGCGGCTTACCGCGCGAGACGGCAAGACGTCGACGAGCCAGCCCTGCCCGGGCCGGTATGGCTGGATGGAGGCGTTGCCGGGCAACGCCAGGGACTACTGCCGTCGTTCATGTATCGCTTCTCGTCGATGGAAGAACCCGCCGCCAGCGGGCGGGGCTGCATTCACGGTCGCAACGACCGGACGTTCTAATGGTAGATGTCAGATGGCTACAATTCAAATCCGGGTGTCGGCTTGCTAAGCGGTGGGCTTAGCCCATACAATGCTCGACTCGATGTGCCTGGTGCAAGCCGGCGGCGTCGATAGGCCCCGATGGTGAAACTGGTAGACACAAGGGACTTAAAATCCCTCGGCTTCGGCTGTGCCGGTTCGATTCCGGCTCGGGGCACCAGCCTTCCTTCCGGGAAGGTCCGATAAAGTACACAAAACCCGCACAGCGTAAGGCTATGCGGGTTTTTTGTTGTCCGGGTTTGTCCGGGACTATCCGGCTACTGCCGATAACGCCCGTCGCCGGTTGAATCCGCAGCCACGAACGGTCAGTCAAGATGAATCGGCTTCAATGGTTGCGAAGCTCGATTCAACTCAACTTCCAGCACGCGGACAAGTACGGGCCCGCTCAGCATCGGGGCTTCGATATGCTGACTATGGAATATCTGCCAGTTTCGAGCTATGTATTTGGCCCGGCGACAAGCCGTAAAAATTCTGGAAGCTCATGATGAGCGGGTGCCATTTGTCTGGGGCGATGCGGTTGGGGGCGCCATTGAGAAGAAGATCAGGGCGCACATGTACCCGTTGAACCCCCAACTCGAAGATATTGATGGCGCCGCGTAGTTGCGGCGTATCTTCACTGATACCGTGCCGCGCGGCCACGACTGCCTCCATGCGAACGGGACACTCCTGTACTCGCGGGGCCGCCATCGTCAGCGAATCAACCGGTGTCAGTCCAGTCAGGCCAAACTTGCTTTGAAGCTGGAACCGGATTGGAGCCAGTGGTGCGGGCGATGCGATCCACTGCCCCGGCTTCACGGGACGACGGAAGATTGAGAACGCACTCGCCAGTACGATTAAGATTTTCTGTTGTTTTTGATGCTGCGCCGATCCCGATGATGCAACACCATCCGAGCCAGAATGCTGAAGAAAAGTGTGCGATATTGGGCGTGCCATCTGCATTCCTTGTGCTGATCAGAACGACAGGCGTTCCGAAGCATAAGGATGGCAGGCTCGCTTAGAACGTGTGAATCAGACATATCAACACCTCGGCAACGGTTAGGAGTGTCGCCAGTATCTTGGGTACGATCCGTTTCCGTGCCCCGTTTCTTGCTCTTTCATTCTTCTTCGCTAATCAAAATCCTCAATCACGGGGCCAAAAAACAAGATAAGCAGCAGGCCATATTTGCCGTCACGAACAATTTCGAAGCGGTTGCCCAAGAGTGTCACGGAAAATGGCTGCCCACTGGTCGCCAGATCACGGTGCGCGCATTCTTCATCGCCTCGATGTGGAATTCTTCCCTATCATTGGATGTACCGTGGTTTAAGATCTTAAAGTCTGTAATCTACTGCTTGCACGGCATCCTATCGAGGAGCAAGGTCATTTGGATGTTGCAAGCTGCATGAGGCAGTACATTACATCGATAATGCCGCACTGGGAGCAGACCGTTTATGATGCAGGAGAAGTGAAGTTAAACTAAATATGAAATCAATGTAATATGCCAATGTAAACACAAAGGGTACATGGCTATTCATGGCGCCGCTGCTTAGTAGTGAAAATCCGCTTCGGTTTGATGCACTTCCGCCCGCTTGCAGAAATATTTGGGCAAAAAGTGGAGAAGAGCTATGGCACAGCTTGCTGTGCCATATGCTGGATGTGGCTGCTGTCGCATCGGTGTTGCTGGAATACTGCCCGAGCAATGAGATACAGACGGCTGAATGGTTTGGTTTACCGGCTGGCGCTGTCAGGCATTGGCTGGCCGCATTGGTTGGCCTGCATGATTTTGGAAAAGCGATTCCCGGCTTTCAGGCCAAATGGGAGCCCGGCATGCGATTGGGCCAACAGTCGGGCCTGGTTTTCTCCCCGGATATATGCCTTAAGGCGGATAGGCACGATGCCGCCACCGCTGCGTTGCTTCCCAAGTTTTTGCAATCCATGGGTGTGGCTTACGATTGGGCCTCCGGCGTGGTGCAAGCGGTGAGTGCCCACCATGGGTTCAATTTTCTGGATGGTCAAGCGATCCACCCGGTAGGTGAGCCCGATATCTGGAAATCAACTCGCCAGCAAATCTTTCATGCCTATTGGCAAACGCTTTCTCCCGACTCTGCCCCCCAGGATCAATTGCTATCCCTTACTGCCGTTCAATGGTTGGCGGGCCTAACCAGTGTGTGTGACTGGATCGGTTCCAACAGCGAATGGTTTGTGCCCGGTGAACGTGACGCCACCCTGGCCGGGCATTTTGCCAACGCTCGGGAAATAGCATTCAAGGTGCTGGCAAAGCCCGATAAGCTGGGGTGGCCGCCATTTTTTGCCTTGCTGCAGCAACCGGATGCCAGTAGTAACGAATTAATTACGCAGATTCTTGGTGCGAGCCAGAGAGTTACGGCTCGCCCTTTGCAGCAGGTAGCCGATGCCCTGTTGTCAGGAGGACAGGGCCCTAGTTTGATGGTGGTGGAAGCTCCGATGGGAGAGGGAAAGACCGAGCTGGCGTTTCTTGCCTGTCTGAGGCTGCAAGAGCGCGAGCGTCATCGCGGGATCTATCTGGCCTTACCCACGCAAGCCACCGGCAATGCCATGTTCGAGCGCACGTTGAAATTTCTGCGCTCTTTTGCCGGTCACTCAATGCTGGACATCCAACTGGCGCACGGTGGCTCGGAGATGAATGAAACCGTGGCCCGCCTACGCGATATATGGGGTGACTCGCGCGATGAAGCCGTGCGCTCCTCTGCCTGGTTTGCGCAAAAGCGGCGCGGTCTGCTATCCCCTTATGGGGTGGGGACGGTGGACCAAGGCTTGTTTGGGGTAATGAACGTCAAACATCACTTTGTGCGGCTATGGGGTTTGGCCAACAAGGTGGTCGTGCTCGATGAAGTACACGCTTACGACGCCTACACCGGTGGCCTGATCGAAACCCTGTTGCGTTGGCTGAAAGCGCTAGGCTGCTCGGTGATATTGATGAGTGCCACCCTGCCGGATAAAAAGCGTGAGGCTTTACTGCGAGCCTGGGACGTGACCGGAGGTATTCCTGATAACCCCCCTTATCCACGGGTATTGCTGGCCGATGGCAAGGGTGTGCGCGGTGACACCTTTAGTGCACGCCAGCAAGAGCCCATCCAAGTAAGCGGACTGGACGAATCGCTGGGCAGCATCGCCATTCAGGCCCTGGGTGCCTTGCAAGAAGGGGGATGCGGAGCCGTCATCGTCAACACGGTGGATCGCGCCCAGCAGCTCTATCTGAGTCTGGTTGATCGCTTGCCTGACGATACGGTACTACTGCTGTTCCATGCCCGCTTTCCTGCCGACGAGCGCCGGGATATCGAAGAGAAGGTACTGAATACCTTTGGCCCAACAGCGGAACGACCTGGACGCGCATTGTTGATTGCGACCCAGGTTGCCGAGCAGAGCCTCGACATTGACTTCGATTTCCTGATTTCCGATCTGGCGCCGGTTGACCTGCTGCTGCAGCGAGCCGGTCGTCTACATCGTCATCAGCGTGATCTGCGGCCGGTTGCCCACTGCCAGCCGCGTCTACTGGTTGCCGGCTTGTTGTCCGAGCGTCTACCTGACCTGGAGACTACGAACTGGGGACGGATTTACGGCGACTATCTGTGTCTGGTGACTTGGGCCATGCTGCTTAATGAACCGGTATGGAGGCTGCCCGACGATATCGACCGCTTGGTGCAGGCAGTGTATGCGCCATGGCCGGCGTTACCCGTGCTGGCGGCTGATATTGTGCAAAAAATTGAAGATGTTAGCCGTATAGAGCACAAGGCTAGTACTGATTTTCAGGTGCAATTGGCGCGCCATATTGCTATCGATCCGCGTGAACCCCCTGAATATGCCTACAACGACAAACCGCATGGGGCGGACGAGGACGATACGCTGGCGCTGCGTAATCAGACCCGCCTGGGCAGCGAAAGCATCACTGCCATTCCAGTGTGGGTGGATGCCGATGGCCAGTGGCGCATGCATGCCGGCAGTGCGCCATTTACCCCAGAGAAGCCCGTAAGCGACGCACTGGCGCGGCAGCTGTATGCACGTCAAATTAAGATTTCCCGTAAAGCGTTGCTCAAACACCTGCAAGCGCAAGCACCCCATCCCGCGTTGGCCGAACACCCCCTGCTTGCGCATTACCCTCCGTTGTTGCTGCAAGACGGCGTATGCCAGATCGGCAAGCTTTCCATTCGGCTGGACCCGAAACTGGGTCTGGTCTACTCCACTCAAACCCTGCAGGAATTACCATGAAGTCATACAACCTGTTGGACGAGCCTTGGCTACCGGTGCGCTATGCCGATGGGCAGGTCAAAGATATTGGTTTGTTGCAGCTGTTTGCCGATGCCAAGCAGATCAGTGCACTGGCGGAAACGGCACCGCCCAGCCTGATCGCGCTATATCGTCTGCTGCTGGTCATCACCCATCGCGCTTTTACGCACAAGTTCGGCACTTGGTCAGCGCGGGATATGGCGCGCTACTATCGAGAAGGCCTGCCGGTCGACGCGATTCATGATTATCTGGAACGCTGGCGTGAGCGCTTCTATGTATTTCATCCCGAGTGGCCGTTCATGCAAGTAGCGGCTTTGGCGGTAGCAGAGGAGACGCGAGCCAAGAGTAAATCCTGGACACAGATTGTGTTGGCCAGTAGCAGTGGCAATGCTCCGGTGTTGTTTGATCATGCGGTAGACACTCTGGGGAGCAGCTTGCCCGTCTCCTCGCTGATGTGCCAGTTACTGGGCTTCTTGCAGTTCACGCCAGGGGGCTTGGTGAAAACTGTCAGGGATTCAGACAAGGCAGGGGCGTTGGCTAATACCGCTGCCATCCTGCCTGTGGGTGAGACTTTGGCTCAGACCTTGTGCTTGGCATTGCATCCTTCCAAGCCGGAAGGCGAGGGTGACTTGCCTGCCTGGGAAAAGCCGCAACCTGATATTGCCGCTTTGCGTGGCGAGCCCGCGCTAGCAACCGGGCCAAATGACCGCTATACGCGCTTGAGCCGTGCAGTCCTGCTATTACCGGACAACGACGGTGGGCAAACCATTAGCCAGATACGTTTTGCCGCCGGCCTTGCATTGGCCGACGACGAACACGTGCCGGACAGTATGGCAAGCTACCGCGCTGGTAGCGTGGGCATGGTGCGGCTGGGCTTTAGCGAGGGCCGGGCAGTGTGGCGTGATTTACCGACTTTTTTACCGGATGCCAGTGGCAAGCATGCCTTGCCTGCTGCAGTACTGGGCTACGCCAATCTGGTGTTGCAAAGGTTGGGTGAATCCTCCGGCTGGCTTGCGGTCATGGTGCTGGGGTTGGCCAGTGATCAGGCCAAACTCTTGCGTTGGCGTGTTGAACGGTTTGCCCTGCCGCAACGCTTGCTGGCTCAGGAAGATGCAGCTGAGGTACTGCGCATTTACTTGCGTGAAGGCGAGGATCTGTTCAAAAGCATCAAGGAGAAGGCCTGTAGCATGTTGGCTAATACCATGCCTGACCCAAAACACAAGGACACACGCAGTCGCGCGCGGGCGGTGTTTGACAACGGTCCTGCCACCGCCTCCTACTTCTCCACGCTGGAAAGCCGTTTGCCGCAACTTCTGGTGTTTCTCGCCGATAACCGGCTGGATACAGCCGACGCCTACTGGCGATCGGCAAAACTGGCTGCTGCCGAGCTGTCCTGGGCAACCGTGTGTCGCCAATTGGGTACCAGCGCCCGTGCCTTGCGGGCCCGTGCCCTGCACGAATCTTTCTATCTGGGGCTGATCAAGTCCCTGCGTCCTGTTATCGCATCCCTGCCAGAGGAGCCATCTCATGTTTGACCAGCCGCAGGCCTTTGTCCTGCATTTGCAAAACCTGGCGCAAAACAACCGTGGCGCGCTGGCGGCCTTGCGCCGTAGTGCCGGATTCGCACCGGGGGCGTATCCGCCAGCCTTCCCGTATGTGGAACGTTTTGTTTCAGCAGATAGTCATGCCGAAGACAGTTACCGCCAGGCCTTGTATGTCACGGCCGCACTGTTTTCTCGCCACCCGCAACATGCCGAAGGGCAAAGCCTGGCAGCTGCACTGGGCAAGCTGATGCAGGCGCGTGACAGCGGCAGTATCGAACAGCGGTTTATCGCTCTCCTGGCTGCTGACGCCGAAGACCTATCTCAATATCTGCGCCAGATTGTGTCCTTGTTGGCCGCCGATGGCTACGGGCTGGATTACGTCAGTCTCCTGCAGGACCTGTCGCGTTATCTCAATCCCTTCCAGTTTGAAGCGCGCGACAAAGTGCGCCAGCGCTGGGCGCGGGATTTTTATCGCCAGTTGGTTGCACAAGAGAAATAAGCCGCTGTTCCCTGAATTGATATCGCCATTTTTGGAAAATTGCCATGAGCCTGTTTGTCGAATTTCACCTGATCCAGAACTTTGCGCCATCCAACCTCAACCGTGACGATACCGGTGCACCGAAAGATGCGGTGTTTGGCGGCTATCGTCGTGCCCGTGTCAGCAGTCAGTGTTTTAAGCGGGCCATTCGTTTGAATGCTGACTTCCCGGTGCCGAATCAGGGCATCCGCACCAAGAAACTGCTGGAACTGCTGCGTGCGCAATTGCAAGAGCAATATGGCCGTGACGCGGAGGACCTCGATAGCCGTATTGAAAGCGCACTCTCTGCCGCTGGTCTGAAACTGAAAGACGATGGTAAAACCGAATACCTGCTGTTCTTGGGACAGCAGGAAGTCGATGGTTTTGCCTCACTCGTCAATCAACACTGGGACGTGCTGGCAGCGCCGGTCAGTGGCGGGAAAAAGAGCAAAAAAGACGCAAAGGCCAGTGCGCCGGCAGAGGTGGTGAAACAGGCAAAAACCATCATGAATGGGGGCAAAGCATTGGATGTGGCCCTGTTTGGTCGCATGCTGGCGGACTTGCCCGAAGTGAATCAGGACGCCGCCTGCCAGGTGGCCCATGCCATCAGTACCCATCGGGTAGAGCGCGAATTCGACTATTTCACCGCCGTGGATGACATGGGGGCAGCGGATGAAACCGGTGCCGGCATGATCGGTCAGGTCGAGTTTAATTCCGCCACCTTCTATCGCTATGCGGTGCTTGACCCGGCCAAGCTGGTCGCTAACCTGCAAGGCGACCGCGAACTGGCGCTGGCAGGCTTGCGTGCGCTGGTGCTGGCGGTAGCCCGAGCCATTCCTACCGGCAAGCAAAACACTTTTGCCGCGCATAATCCGCCCAGCTTTATCGGTATCGCCATTCGTCATGCAAGCCCGCTCAATCTGGCAAATGCTTTTGAGAAGCCGGTGTATGCCCGAGGTGGCGAGGCGCTGACCAGCCCTTCGGTTGCAGCGCTGGCAGATTACGACAAGCAGCTCTCGGCCATTTATGGTGATGAGCAGGATCGCTGGGCCTATCTGGATTTATCTCATGCGTGGCCGCAAGACCTGGGCGAGTGCCAAACCAGCCTGACTGCACTGGCCGACTGGGTTGTGGCGCAAGTGAGTAGCGGGCTGGAGCAATAATATGGCCACCTTGCTGCTTCGGCTGGCTGGCCCCATGCAGGCATGGGGCACCACCAGCCGGTTTGACGAACGCGATAGCGGGCTGGAGCCCTCAAAATCCGGCGTTATCGGCTTGATTTGCGCCGCACTCGGGCGTGACCGTAGCCTGCCGGTGGATGATATCGCCTCATTGCGCATGGCGGTGCGCGTGGACCGTGAAGGCTTGCTAATGCGTGATTATCAGACAGCAACCGGCGTGCTGCTGGCTTCCGGCAAGCCAGACCACAAACGTACCGTGGTCAGTCCGCGTTTTTATCTGTCCGACGCAGTATTTCTGGTGGGGCTGGAAGGGGACGCTGCGCTGCTCTCAACCATCCAGCTAGCTTTGCAACAGCCGGTATGGCCGCTGGCGCTCGGCCGCAAATCCATGCCACCCGCGCTTCCCCTATGGCTACCCGAAGGCGTGCAGAATGGTGATTTGCTATCTGTGCTGCACACCTGGCCGCGGCTGGCCAGCGGTCGGGCCGAACAACACGGGCAGCCATTGCGCCTGATGCTGGAACACCCATCCGAAGGTGCTGTACGCCTGGATCAGCCGGTGGGCCCGTTCTCCGAACGCAGATTTGGCCCACGCTTTGTCAAACCGGAGGTGATGCATGTTCCTGACCAGACTCAAGCTTGATAGCCGGGAGGCTGCCGTTCGACGCGACCTTGCCAGCGCTTACGACATGCACCGTACCTTGAGCCGGGCATTTGCCGAACACGATGAAGCCCAGCCTGCGCGCTTTTTGTGGCGACTGGAAAGTGTAGAGGCTTCCCTGGGCGTGGCCATCTTGCTGATTCAATCAGAGGAAGCGGGGCGATGGCACAAACTCCCCGCAGGCTATTTGCGGGATAGCGCCAGCAAGGTGCTGGATCTGTCAGCCCTGCTGCAAGATGACCGATGCTATCGCTTCCGCCTGCTGGCCAATCCCACTGTTACCCGAGAAGGTAAACGCTATGGCCTGAACAAGGAGGATGATCAATTGGCCTGGTTGCAGCGGCAACTGCAAAAAGCCGGTTGCGTGGCGCAAAGCGTGATGCGTACCCGCTCCGAATGCTGGACAGTCCGCAAGAAAGGACATGTCATCACGGTACAGGCGGTAGGTTTTGAAGGTGTGCTGGCCGTTGACCAGGCAGCGCCATTGCAAACCACAATCCATCAAGGAATAGGGCACGCAAAATCCCTGGGCTTAGGCCTCTTGTCACTGGCGCCGGTGAGCCATGGCTGATCTGCTACCCAGGCTCAAGCCGCTCCCCATCAAGGAGCGACTTTCTGCACTGTTTGTCGAGCGTTGCCAGCTGGATGTTCTGGATGGTGCATTTGTGGCTGTGGATGTTACGGGCATTCGTACCCACATCCCGGTGGGCGGTGTTGCCTGTCTGATGCTGGAGCCGGGCGTGCGTGTGTCCCACGCCGCCTGCAAGCTGGCGGCGGAAGTTGGTACCTTGCTGGTGTGGGTGGGAGAGGCCGGGGTGAGGCTGTACTCTGCTGGCCAGCCCGGTGGAGCACGCGCTGATCGGCTTCTATATCAGGCTAAACTGGCGCTGGACGACGATGCGCGGCTCAAAGTGGTGCGCGAAATGTATCGCCGTCGCTTTGGCGAAGAGCCACCGCAGCGGCGCAGCGTAGATCAACTGCGCGGTATCGAAGGCGCGCGGGTGAGGGCGCTGTATAAACAGCTTGCCGAGCAATATGGCGTCAAATGGCATGGTAGAAACTACGATCACAAAGATTGGGACGCCGCCGATGCGGTAAACCGCTGCCTGTCTGCTGCCAACCATTGCCTGTATGGCGTGGTAGAAGCGGCGGTGCTGGCCGCCGGCTACGCCCCGGCCATTGGTTTCATTCATAGTGGAAAACCCTTGTCATTTGTCTACGATATTGCGGACATCTATAAATTCGAAACCGTGGTTCCGGTTGCCTTTGCTGTAGCTTCAAAATTTACCGGTGGCAACGACGAGCGCACGGTGCGGCAACATTGCCGCGACATGTTCCGCAGAACCAAACTGCTGGAGCGTATCATCCCGGACATCGAAGATATTCTGGCTGTTGGCGGGCTGGAAGTGCCCAATGTGAAAGGGGTGGTGGAGGCCGCGATACCTGAAGAGAAGGGACTGGGCGATGCTGGTCATCGTGCTTGAAAACGCCCCGCCACGACTGAGGGGGCGCATGGCGATCTGGTTGTTGGAAGTCCGCGCCGGGGTTTACGTGGGAACCTATAGCCGTAAGGTACGTGAGTACTTGTGGGAGCAGGTGGAAGCTGGGCTGGAGAACGGCAATGCGGTTATGGCCTGGCAGGCCAGCACCGAAGCTGGTTTCGAGTTTGTTACTTTGGGTAAAAACCGTCGTATGCCCGCCGAGTTTGACGGAGCCACGCTGGTATCATTTCATCCGCTGGATAGCCAGGAGCAGGATTGACCCTCCGTTCTTTAACAAGCTGAAAACGCAGGCTGATCGCAGAAAAGTCGGTAGATTTTTGAGTGGTTGAAATGCTGATTAAAAACAATGGTTTGTTTTTAGTCTGTTCCCCGCGACCGCGGGGATGAACCGAAAAC
>NZ_KE383959.1:0-75668 GCF_000422925.1 Paludibacterium yongneupense DSM 18731 | reverse complement strand
GCTGTTCCCCGCGACCGCGGGGATGAACCGCGCCAAATAGCAGAAGTTGCCCTTTTTGAGGGTTCTATCAAGCCAAGCCTCAGGACAAGCCCCGGTTCATGGCCGGCAATAGCCTGTCCCTTCGAGTCGATCCGTTTGAAACTCCGGCGCGGTGACACGCCACATGGTCTTGCGCCTGGATAGAGTCTGATCCCATATCCTTTTACAACACGACGTTGAAGAAATGCACGTCGTCCTGGATAATGGAATTAATATCTATTAAACTGGATGCAATGACTATCACACAACGCATCGGACGCCGCCTGAATGAGCTGCGCTCCTCCCGAGGGCTGTCCCTTGAAGCGCTGGCCCACAGGAGCGGGGTCAGCCGCTCAAACATCTCGCTGATTGAACGAGGGCAAAGCAGCCCGACAGCGGTCGTGCTGGACAAGCTGTCCTCGGCCCTGGGTGTCAGTGTGGCGTCAATCTTCGAGGAGACGCCAGTTACTGACGCGCCGTCGCCGCTGATCCGTGTGGCCGAGCAGCCCGTATGGGACGACCCTGCCTCCGGCTACCGGCGCCGCAACGTGTCGCCGGCTGGCGTCTCCCCGCTTCAACTCGTCGAAGTTCTGTTCCCTCCCGGGCAGCGCCTCATGTTCGAGACCTCGGAACGAGACGTCGACATCCACCAACTCGTCTGGATGATCGACGGCGTCATGGAGATCGTCCATGGCAGCGAGCAGTGGAAGCTGAATCCTGGCGATTGCCTGGCCATGCGCTTGAATGCACCCATCCAATTCCACAATCCCGGCGCAGAGTCGGCCCGCTACCTCGTCGCCCTCACAGGAGCCAAAACATGAGCACGATTCGAGAACTCCACGCCGTCGAAGCCGCTGCACGCGTGGGTGAACTGGCTGAAGTGCTGCGCGACTGCGTCGAGGGTGGGGCATCGGTCGGCTTCATGCTGCCCCTGGCTGCCGGCCGCCCTGAAGCGTTCTGGCACAAGGTAGCGGCCGCCGTCGCTGCAGGCGAGCGGCATCTGTTTGTCGCCGAGGACGAGGCGGGCCGCATTTGCGGCACACTGACGCTGGTTATCGACATGCCCGACAACCAGCCTCACCGTGCCGATGTGAGCAAGATGCTGGTCCATCGCCGCGTGCGTCGCCAAGGCATCGCCGAGAGATTGCTTCTTGCGCTCGAGGTGAAGGCGCGTGAATTAGGAAAGACGACGCTGGTACTCGACACCGTCACCGGGAGCGATGCATCGCGCGTTTATGCGAGAACAGGCTGGCTGAAGGCGGGAGATATTCCGAACTACGCGTTGATGCCTAACGGAGAGCCTTGCTCGACAAGCTATTACTTCAAGTCTGTCAGTCCTTGACCTTGGGCTGGTTCGATCAGCCGCGTTGCGGCTATGACGGCAGGAAAGCCGGTGTCTCTTCTGGCTCGATAACTACCGCTCGCTCCGTCGATGGCCGATGGTTGTCTCCGACTGCGGCTGCAACCCAAAGGCGACATTCATCGTCGCCCGGTTCCAGCGTCAGATATCAGATCGAGGCTGACGGCGAGGTTCGGTCGCGGAACGCCGATATTGCTCAATGGATGCCGTTTTTTGCAACCAGCCATGAAACAACGATAGAGAGGTCGAGAAAATAGCGGAGATCGCACGACGGCTCTATTTCGCACTTGGCAGCTGTCAGTTTGCATCGCTCAGTAACCCGTGTCGGACCAGGCTTTCGGCAGTGGCAACGATGGCTTCCTCGCGTGAACGCGGCGACCAGCTAAGTAATCGCATGGCCTTCTCGCTGGTGGCATTCAGGTTCAGGCCCAGCAATGGCACTGCCCCTCGCAATGCCGGATCTTTAAGCGCGCCCAAACGTACCATCGCGTTGGGTAGCACCCGTGTCGAAACCTTGTCGGCGGCCAGCCCCATGCGCTGTTTTAACACCTTGGCCACTTCGGCCAGCCACATGCTTTCGCCGGCTATCGCCAGAAAGCGTTCGCCCTTGGCCGCTTCGTGAGTCATGGCGCGCAGATGCAAGTCGGCCACGTCGCGTACATCGACAAAGCCCGAATTGATCCTGGGGATTCCCGGCTGGCCATCCATGATGTTCTTGATGAGGCGGATGGAATGCGAATAGTCGGCACCGAGCACCGGCCCCAGCACAGTGACTGGATTGATGGCGGACAACTCCAGGCCCTGGCCTTCGCCGGCGACAAACTCCCAAGCCGCCCGTTCCGACAGTGTCTTGGATTTCTGGTAGGGCCAGACATTCTTGCTCGTCAGGTCGCTCCAGTCGGTCTCGTTGAAAGGCCGCTTCATCTGGCCATGCCCGGCACAAATCGCACCGAAGGCTGAGGTTAGCACGACGCGCCGGACGCCGGCATTGCGTGCCGCACGTAACACACGCAAGTTGCCATCCACCGCAGGCTGGATCCATTCTTCTTCACTGGTTTGATTGCCGGTCGGTGTCGGCGAAGCCCCGTGTATCACGTAGATGCACCCGGCCGCAGCCTCGGCCCAGCCTTCGTCCGCGGTCAGATCGGCGGTGAAGAACGACAGTCGGTCGCCCGGTTCTGCGCCGCCTGCTTTCAGGTTGTCGCGCACCTCGGCTTCCCGTGTCAATGAACGCACCGTGGTTCGCACGTGGTAGCCGCGGTTCAGCAGTGCCAGAATGCAGTACTGCGCAATGAATCCGGTTCCCCCTGTGACGAGTACCCGCTCTTCCTTGTTGTTCATGTCGATCTCCATAGTGATGGTTGCCAAGTCGCTGTTTGCGAGTTTAAGGCGCTGCGCTCGTATTGTTAATGCGATATAGTGCTGGATATTTGCGCGTGAGTACGAGATTGAGTGACGATCCATTCTCTGACATTCTTAGGCTGACCAATGCCGAATCGCTGGTGACGGGTGGTTTCACCGCTGGCGGCGCCTGGGCCATTCGTTTCCCGAAGCCAAGCAATATAAAGTTCTTCGCCGTGGTGAAAGGTAGCTGCTGGCTTTGCATCGAGGGCGAAGCCGAACCGATCCATTTCGGCACCGGGGACGTTGGTCTGCTGATGGCGAAACGTGCTTTCGTGTTGGCCAGTGATCCAGCCGTCGCGCCCATCGAGGCGATGAGCGTGTTTTCCGGTGCGGGTAGATCGACGGCGGTACTGGGGGATGGCAATGATTTCGCCCACATCGGCGGCCACGTCCTGCTCGATCAGGCGAGCGGCCGATTACTGGCGGATGTCCTGCCACCGTGGATTCACATACGGGCTACGTCACGGCAGACAGCGACTCTCCGCTGGCTTCTCGATCAGCTTGTCAATGAGCGTGGATCTGATTTGCCTGGGGCACAGCTCGTCTCGGCTCAGCTTTCACAGCTTTTTTTCATTCACGTTCTGCGGATTCATCTGAAAACATCAGGCCCTATCTCGGCCGGGTGGCTACGGACATTGGGCGACCCGCGTATCGCGCCAGCTCTGAGATTGATGCACGGCGATCCCTCGCGTTCCTGGCATCTCGATGAACTCGCCAGGGCGTGCGCGATGTCCCGAACAACATTCGCTTCCCACTTCAGGACGAGTGCGGGCAACGCGCCGCTGACCTATCTCGCCAAATGGCGTATGCGCCTTGCCGAACGTGCTCTACGGGAAGAGAAAACCCCTGTAGCGGTTGTAGGCCGATCGCTCGGCTATACCTCCGAGAGTGCGTTCAGTAACGCTTTCAAGCGTATGACAGGCCATTCGCCGAAGGCTTACCGCAGTGCTGCGCAGGCTGCCTCGTCTGACGCCGTTGAAAGCGCAATCGACGATGCTCGCCAAGAAAATATGGCTATCGGCATTCAAGCCCGACAATGACATTCGTCCGTATAGGGAAATAGGCCGAAGAAAGTGTTGTCGCGCCGTTTTGCCTACGCGATTGCAAGCCTGTTCAACTTTCTTGCGGGTGACTGGCCAGAGGTTGTTCTATAGACCAGTCGGTCTCGATCGAAATCGGTGAGCGACGCAATGAGGGCAGCGGATCGTCCAGTCCGCCGGTTTCGGTTTCGGTTTCGATCGATTCGATGAGATTGGCGCCGAGCCATGCCCGCGTGGCAAGCCGCAATTCCGCTGTGCTAGGGAAATTATTGTAGAGCGTTCTGCGCGCGATCCCGGCTTCAGCAATAAAAGCCTCGATGATCGGTGTCTCTCCCATTTTCGCAAAGGCTTTCAGTGCGGAGAGGGGGGCCTGCGTGTGTGCTTACGTCGCTGCTGACCGCCCCGGGTTCGGTGATGGCGGCCTCCCGACGGAAGGGTCAGAGCGCACCAATGGACAGGAGATAGTCTGCACGGTGGTATGCGAATAACGCCGAGTATGTAAGAAGAACCGCAAAGGCAAAGAACGTACAGGCGCAGAACACCTTGAGGATACTGGAGCGGGCTGGCGGGTCGCCATAGTCATTGGTCCAACGGGGACCAGACAAAAAGCACAGCAGCGGCAGGATGATGACTGCAATCAACGGAAAGGCCAGAATATTCACCGTCCAACCGGGAAAGTTGAGATCCCGCATCCGGCTTGCCGAAAGAGGCCAAAACATGACACCGACCATGGTGCCGAAGGTAGCAACCCAGTAGTGAAGGCCTGCCCGACTCAATACATGGTCTACAACGAGCGTCTCGGACGCATACCTGGTCGCCAGCGCATAGGCGATCACTGCGAGAGACATTGTCAGAGTATAGGTGCCAGCACCGACACGAGTAGGCATATGTGCTTTGACTAAAAGTAGGCGATTACAGTAATGATAAATGGCGGCTCATGGCGATAGTAGGCCTTCAATGGGCTCATGTCACACAGAAATTCTGACAGGCTCATACACGCTCGACTCTCCGAATCGGCCGCGCGAACATCGGCTGACCGGATGTGGAATTACTGCCGTCTCGGCTACAGCGAATTGTCATTGCCTACAGCCTCAATGGCTTCGCCCTTGCGACCAAAGCACTCGTCGGCGCCGCCTTCGGTAGCCGTGATCGCCATGCCTTCCGCCGGCGGTCAGGGAAAACCTGCTCTGGGTGGCGCTGGTGCGCTCGGCTTCTCTTCGGCAGAATGGGATCTATAGGGAAGGCTAGCCGGCTGTACGCGCCGTTGTCCGGACCTTCCTGCCCTGAGTGGTTCTTTTGCCGCAGATGTCAGTCAAGGGCTTTTTGCTCGACGGCGTCTTCATCGGCACAACTCAGCCTCGGGCGCTCATGCAGGCGATGTCGCTGAGCGTACGGTAACCATGTGGACTCTGGATGGTCTTCATGTTCTGGCACTCTGGCATTTCTGCCGCAGTTCACGGCGGGAATGCGGCCGTCATGGCAGGGGGCGGGGTGCTTGCAGGAACGCAATCTCGCCAGACAAGAGCTTTTCGATAGCATTCAATGCAAGGAGTACGACAGGATGGAAGCGCTGACGATTCGGCCCGCGACTGAACACGATATCGAGACCATTCAGTACATTGGCTCGATCACCTATCGCGATCACTTCGCCTCGCTCTGGACGCCTGACGGCATTGAGCGATTTCTCGCTGCTGACTTTACGACGGATGCTTTGCGCACCACCTTTGGTTCACCGGCCCACCATCTCTGGCTTTTGGCCTATGAAGCGGATGGTCGGGAACCGGTGGGCTTCGCCAAAATCAACTGGGCGATGCCCGAACCCATCCAGGGACAGCGTGGCGCTGAGCTGCAGAAGATCTACTTCACCAAGGCCTGCGTGGGCAAAGGCTATGGCAAGCAACTTCTCGACCATATTGTCGCCTGTGCCCGGCAACACGCTCAGCAACAACTCTGGCTGGATGTGCTGAAAAGCAATACGGGTGCACAGCAGTTTTACCAGCGGAGCGGGTTCCGCCCCCTGGGCGAGATCCCCTTCAAAACCGATCTCCACGAGATCGGGATGCTGGTCATGACCATGGGCATCGCTTAGGCAGGTACTGGATGAAGAGGGGCTGTGGTACGGCAGGGGCGGCCCATCCTGGCGTTCGCTGTTAATAAGCGCCATATAGAGCATGATGTTGCGAGGTCTGGTGATCTATTTTGTGCGCCGCAGCCAGCTTCTAAGGATGGCACCTGCTTGGTCGCGGTAAATGAGTTTGTCTCCTGATAATTTTCACTGGACATCGGCCCGCACGATGTCCGCTGCCCTATACATTGCGGACATATTTGGGCCTGAGTGTCATTGGCCGCTTTGGTCGCAGACTGTGTGAAAACTCAAAATATTCCAATTTTAAAGGGTGCCTGAACCATTACCGAGACCATTTAAATCGAATACAGCGCGATTGTGTGGCTCGGTTATCAGCGAGATGCTTACCCCTTGCTCGCCCATTCTGCCGGGGAGTGGCAGAGCATGAGCGCGTGGCAGATTGCAAAGCGCCTGATCGAAGACTATGCCGATCATGGGCGCCGGCATCCTGACTTTTTTCTGCTCGGGCTCGATGTTCCTGTTTCTGCTGCCGAAGCCGATTTTATTGCCTTATCGGTGCAGATCCTGGATGCCCGCTTGTCGACTACGGCCAACGAGACGCACGAGCGTCTTGCGGAGACGATGCCTGAATTCGCGATGGGTGGGGCCAGTTTCGCCTGCCTGGCCAAGCGCGGCTTGAACGATTTCTTGTTGAAGCCCCTTTTGTATCGCGAGCCTATCTGGAAAATCTGGAAAAGCGGTATCCGGATCCGGATGGCCCCGGGCGGGTGGCATCGACGGGGCGAGTGCGTGCCAGGGAGTCGTGGCTACGGCGCGCAACGCCGGGCGGCGGCCAGCCGCCCGCTCAATCCTGCAGGCAGTGCCGACATCGGTCAAGGGGCATAAGCCCTGAGAAACGCATCGATCGCGCGTTGCGCCGAACGGGTCCTTTCGGTATCCCCTGGCTGCGGCTCCTCTTGAAGCAGCAGCGGTTCTACGATTTCAGCTTCCAGCAGTCCACGCAGTTGGTTGGCGGCAAGGATGGGATCATCGCGGCGCAGCGCTCCGGAATCCATGCCGGTAGCAAGAAAAACCGCTATCCGGTCACGGAGCGCGTTGATCTTGCCTAGAAATAGTTTTCCGATACCCAGACGCGACGATTCTGAAATCATCAGACGCCTTACGGCGATCATGTCGCTCGACGCGACGAAGCGCAGAAAGCTGACGCCGAAGTCGCGCAGCACCGTCTCGGTATCGCCGCGAGCGTTGTCGAGACTGGAAAGGGTGTTTTCAAAACACTGATCGATGGCTGCCGTCATGCATTCGGCAAACAGCTCTTCTTTCGAGGCGAAGTGACTGTATAAGGTGGCTTTCGATCCTCCGACCTGAGCGGTAATTTCCGACATCGACGTCTGATCAAATCCCATATCGCGAAACAGGCGATACGCCGTCTCCAGGATCGCCTGCCGTTTGGCATCGCCCTTTTTCATTCTCCGACCTCTCTCTGTTTGCAGAAAACATCAACTTGTACTGTACGGTACATTTTTGCTTGACACGGTGGTGATGTCAAGATTATAAACTGTACCGTACAGTACATAACGAGTGCAATCCATGAGAACATCATCAACTTCCTCTCACCGCAACCGGCGGTGGTTACTAAGGGCGATTATGACCACCGGCTTTCTCGCGGTGGGAGGTTGTGCCCAGATCCCGGATCTGGGGGCGTTGCCGACGGTCAACCCGGTCGCGAATCTCGATTCCGCCAAGTCGTTCGACGCACCTGCCGGCGTATGGCCTGGCGACGGCTGGTGGCGCGCCTATGCGGACGCTCAACTTGACGCCCTGATCGCCGAAGCGCTGAACGGTTCGCCGACGTTAAAAGTGGCTGAGGCGCGCTTCCATCAGGCCGGCGGCATGGTGCAGAGCGCGGGTGCGACGCGCCTGCCCGAAGTCTCGGGAAATGCCGCGCTGGACGAGACCAAGCAGAGTTACAACTATCTGATGCCGCAGGGCGATTTTCCGGGGGCCGTGCCGAAGAACTGGCATGACTACGGCCAGGCGACCCTGAACATGTCGTGGGAGCTCGATTTCTGGGGCAAGAACCGTTCGGCTCTGGCCGCCGCAACATCCGAGCAGCAGGCCAGCCTGGTCGAGACAGCCGAGGCGCGTCTGCTGCTATCGACATCCATTGCTTCGGCCTATGCCGAGTTGTCCCACCTGTACACGGTACGCGATGCCGACGCGGAAGCGCTGGCGCTGCGCAGTAAAACGGCTGCGCTATTCCGGCAGCGTTACGTCAACGGGATGGAAACCATGGCCAGCGTGAATCGCGTCGAAGCGCGTCAGGACGAGGCGGAAGCAAATCTTCATGCCAGCGACGAGCGTATCGCCTTGCAGAAAAATGCGCTTGCGGCGCTGCTCGGCGCGGGTCCGGACCGTGGATTGGCGATCAAGCGCCCGACGGCGCACATCCCCGTTTCCACCGGTTTGCCGCCCCGGTTGGCATCGGATCTGCTCGGCCGCCGTCCGGATGTCGTGGCCGCACGTTTGCGCACCGAGGCCGCTGCCCGGCGCATCGATCAGGCCAAGGCCGGCTTTTATCCGAGCGTGAATCTGATCGGCATGCTGGGCATGCAATCTCTCGGTATCCACAACCTCGGCAAGTCGGGTTCCGATATCGGCGATGCCGGCGTTGGCTTATCCCTGCCTATCTTCAATACCGAAAGACTGCAAGGGCAACTGCGCGGGGTCCACGCCGAGTACGAGATGTCGGTGGCGAACTATGACGCGACCCTCAGCAACGCGCTGCATGAAGTCGCCGATGCCGCTACAAGCCGCAAGGCACTGGGGGCGGAACTTCGCGCGACCCGGTCATCCGTCATCGCAGCCCGCAAAGCCTACGACATTGTCAATCAACGCTACCGCGGCCAGTTGGCCAGCTATCTGGACGTGACGACGGCGGAGGACGAGCTGGTTTCCGCCAAGCGCGCCCAGGCGGATGTGGAAGCCCGTGCCATGAGCCTCGATGTTGCGTTGGTACGTGCCCTCGGCGGTGGATTTCAGAGCCATGAAGGCACGAGTCCGGCAGGCAGGTAATCGATTTTGGAAATATTCAGGAGCAATTCAATGAGTCAGTCTATGCCGCTGTCGAACACCGACGTATCGGTTTCACAACCCAGCAATAAACGTAAACATCTGTTCGCTCTGCTTGCCATCGCCATTGCGGCTGTCGGCGGCGGGTACGGCATGTATTGGAAGATGATCGGTTCCCGCTTCGTCTCCACCGACAACGCCTATACCGATGCCGACGTTGCGACGGTTACCTCGCAGGTCGAAGGTCTGGTCGCCGAAGTGAAAGTGGGCAACAGTCAGAAGGTCGCGCGTGGCGATATTCTGCTGAAGCTGGACGATACCGATGCCGTCCTTGCCATGCGTCAGGCACAGGCCGACCTTGCCCGCGCACAGGCGCAGGAGGCTGCCGCACGGTCCAGCCTCGAACGCGCGGGTATCGATCTGCAGCGCAGAAAGGCGCTGGTCGGAACAGGGGCCATCTCCGGCGACGAGCTCACCCAGATCAAGGATGGTTCCAACAACGCTCTGGCCGCCCTGAATGCCGCCGTTGCCAGCGTCGCCCTGGCCCAGGCAAGACTCGATAGAGCAAAGGTGGACCTCGGGCGTACCGTGATTCGGGCGCCTGTCGATGGTGTGGTCGCTCGCCGCCAGGTTCAGCTCGGGCAACGCGTTCAGCCTTCCATCCCCTTGCTGTCGGTCGTTCCCGTGCAAGACATCTACGTGAACGCCAACTTCAAGGAGGTCCAGCTTGAGCGGGTGCGTCCGGGACAGCCGGTCGAACTGGTTTCCGATCTGTACGGCAGCAAAGTCATCTACCACGGTGTCGTCGCGGGTTTCGATGGCGGTACCGGCGCCGCCTTCTCGCTGATTCCTGCGCAGAACGCCACGGGCAACTGGATCAAGGTGGTGCAGAGGTTGCCGGTCCGGGTCCGCCTCGACGATGCGGAGCTGGTGGCGCACCCGCTCAGAGTCGGCCTGTCGATGGACGTAACCGTCGATCTGCGCAACAAGTCTTGATCGGGAGAATCGCATGGAACACGCCGTGTCGAACATGCCGCACGAGCAAGGACAGCATGCCGGTCTGAAAGGCGGGATGCTCTGGCTGGGCGGCATCATCCTGGCCATGGCCAACTTCGTCGCCGTCCTCAATATGACTATTGCCAACGTGACCGTCCCCAATATGGCGGGTGCGCTTGGCGCGGGTTCGAGTCAGGGGACATGGGTGATCACTTCGTACGCGGTCGCCGAAGCGATTACCGTCCCGCTGACGGGATGGTTGTCGTCCCGATTCGGAGGCGTCAGGGTATTTTGTCTGTCCGTGGCCATGTTCGGCGTCTTCTCGCTGCTGTGCGGCATGTCGACGTCGCTCGGCATGCTCATCGGCATGCGCGTGATGCAGGGCATGGCAGGCGGACCGTTGCTGGCGTTGTCGCAGACACTGTTGCTGCGGATTTTTCCCAAGGAACAGTCCATGCAGGCCATGGGGCTGTGGGCCATGACCACGCTGTTGGCTCCGGTGGTGGGACCTGTGCTCGGAGGCTGGTTGTGCGACAACTACTCCTGGTCCTGGGTTTTCTTCATCAACGTGCCGATGGCAGCGGCGTTCAGCGTGATTGCCTGGGGCATGCTCAAGAACTACGAGGACCCCACGGTGAGAAGCCGCATCGACAAGGTCGGGATGCTTCTGCTCGTGATCTGGGTCGCTTCGTTGCAGATCATGCTGGACGAAGGCAAGGATCTGGACTGGTTCTCGTCGGACGAGATCCGGATTCTGGCGGTCACGGCCGCAATCGGCTTCGTATCTTTCCTGATCTGGGAGTTGACCGAAAAAGATCCGATCGTGAATCTGCGCGTATTCCGCCATAGGGGATTTTCATCCTGCATGCTGGTTCTCGCTTTGGCCTTCGGCGCCTTCTTCGGACTCAATGTACTGACCCCGCTCTGGCTCCAGTACAACATGAGTTACACCACGACCTGGGCCGGTTTGGTGGTCGCATGGGGGGGCGTGCTTTCCGTTCTTTTCTCCCCGATCGCGGCGAATCTGGCAAATCGGATCGACGCTCGCTACCTGATTTTCTTCGGAACGTTCTGGCTTGCCGGCGACACGTTCTGGCGTTCGCTGGCGACGTCGGACATGAGTTACTGGGCGATCTGTGTGCCACTGTTTTTCATGGGCATTGGCATGCCTATGTACTACGTGCCGCTGACCGGTCTGGCTATGGGGTCGGTGAATGAAGAGGAAACGGCCTCGGCCGCCGGGTTGATGAACTTCGTGCGCACCCTTTCCGGTGCCTTTGCCACTTCGCTGGTCACGACCTCCTGGCAGGACCGCAGCTATATCGCTCACGCCGAACTGGCCAATGTGGTCGACCACAGCGGGCAGGCGACGGCGGCGCTCCGACAGGGCGGCGTACTCACGCAAGCCGGGCGCGAACTGACCAATATGATGGTGACCGGGCAGAGTCTGCTGTTGGCGACCAATGGGCTGATGGTTGTGATCGGCTTCGTATTTCTGGCCGCATCCGCCGCGATCTGCCTTGCGCCCAAGGCCATGCGAACGGTCGATCCGTCTTCGGTCGGACACTGATGGCGCCCGGGACGGTTGGCTTCAGGGCACAAGAGGGTGACCTTCACCCATGCATCCTGCCACCCCGAGGGCGATCCACGGATTGCGTCGCAGGCGAACCCACCGGAATCATCGGATGCCGATATGACTTCAACTCGACTCAGCCGTGCCGGGCAGCGTGAGCTGACACGGCAGAATCTGTTCGACGCGATGCTGAAGCAGATTGTCGCGCGTGGTTATTCTGCGTTGACGATAGACGATATTGTTTGCGAAGCCGGGTATTCGCGAGGTGCGTTCTACTCGAATTTTGCCAGCAAACGCGCGATGTTCATCGAGTTGTTGCAGCGACTCGATGCCGAAGAAGAGGCTGCGCTCGATGCTCTCGGCATCGGCCAGGCGGGGGCGATGTCATCGCCGGAGCAGGTCCGGACCGTGTTCGATGCCCGGTATCGCCGTCGCGATGTCGTGCTCTGCCGAATCGAGGCCTGGCTGTTGGCGGGGCGCGACGACGCGTTCCGTTTGCAGTACGGCCCTCGGATGCACGACACGATCGCCATGCTCGTGGACTGTTTTCGCACCTTTTGCGCTCAGACCGGTAGCCAGAGGGGGCTAGCGCCAGAAGTGCTGGCCCTCGCTCTCCTCGGCATGGGCGAGGGGGGATATCCGGGGCAGCAGCCGGATGGCGGCCACGGTCCTGTCCCGTAGAGCTGACCTGCCTGGCTTGCGATACCGGATTCCATCGGGAAAGCGGGGAGGGGGCGCAGTGCATGCGTTGACCTTGCGTACAGGCACATATCCCGGTTTGTGTGAAGCCTGCGGCGCGCGTCTGTCGGGGCACGCGGTTCATGCAAGGGCGCCTGTCCGTTTCATTCTCGTTTTGCCCGGCGTACGGTTTGCCGCTTTGCCGTGCTTGACAGAGGAGGCCTGTCGATAAAAAATAGGTACCGTACAGTACGGTATTTTAGCAAAGAAACTCTGCTGCAATTTTTGAAAACTGGAGAAATCTAATGCGAGTAAATACCCTACACACCGCCGTGTTGTCGGCGAATAAAACAACGGCCGCCGTAACACCGGTTCATCGTGATGGTGCCGATAAAAACGGCGCTGCTACTTTTCGCATGCCAAGCCATTCTGAAAGCAGAGAGCCTCGTCGTCATGAGGTGGCCCAGCGATGAACGATACGCTGTCTCCCGTTTCGATCAACAGCCAGCCATTCTTCACCAGGTTTGCATCAAAAGTGCAGAACCTGAATGCACCGCTGCTCTCCGCGACGCCGGATAACACTCTGCCGCTGCGTCAAGTCAGCTCCGACATGACGGCTTTTACGGGGGGCTTGCACACCACGGTCGATGCGCTGAATAAAGCGGTGACAGACGCCACTTCAACGTTCCTGCAAACCTTCCCTCTGGTCGACCCGTGGACTCAACCCAGTAGCAGTATGACGAACGCCCGGAACGGGCTGACGCGCAACTTGTGGACGATCGGCCCGATTGGCTCGCAGATCGATACCCGTGCATGAACTGTCGCCACAGTAGGGCAGATCGATGCAGGCAAGCTTTACGGCATGGGCTTGCCGCCGTCGTCGCACGCGCCATGTGCCGGCGTGGCGGGCGAGCGTTCGCCCTGGCACAAATAGGCCGCCACTTGGACAGATCAGCCTTGCAGGTTGTCGTTCGCCGTTAAAAATGCCGCTTCCACGCCTCCGATCCCGTCATCGGGATCCGGCAGATCCATGCAGACATACCTCGATCATGCTCCACGCCCGCAGCCAGACGCCGACCCGCATCATTGCCGCGAGACCGGGGGCCGGGACCGCTTTCAGCGTAAAGACCAGTATCCAGCACTGCAACAGACTTTGAAGGAGGGGAACACACAGAATCAACGCCACCGGAATGGCAATCGGGGCAGATCCGCCTTGCGCGAGCGCCATGGCGGCCTGCCATAGCGAGGCCTCGGCATGGTGTCCCCAGACGTCTGCATGTATAACGGGGGTGGCCATGACGATCGCGAAAGTGATCGCCGCCGCCAGGTTCAAGGCCAGAGACCGTTCGCAACGGAGAGTCTGGGCGCACGGTAGTCGCAGTCCGCATACTTTGCAGCGTGCGTGCTGGCCGAGAGTGAGCAGGGGACGCTGGTAGACCCGGTCGCAATGCTCGAAGACGACCAGGTGTCGATGGGGGTCCAAGCGCAGGGTTCCATGGGTGGCCGCTGGGGGGCGTCGGTAATTTTGCGGATATACTAGACTAAACATTCTAGTGTGTACGAGTGTTTGATATCAGAAAGTTTGCCATTGTGACTGAACGTAGCCGTGTTTCATCAGCCCATTCCGGGCGGCGTCCGCAACAGCAGCGAGGCCGCGAGAGGGTGGATGCCATCCTTGATGCGATGGCCGTACTGATTGCGGCCGGCGGATTGGAAGGCGTTACCATGCATCGCCTTGCCAGGGAGGCGAAGACCTCCATCGGTTCGCTCTATCATTTTTTTCCGGACCAGGACAGCGTGTTGCTGGCCTTGGCGCAGCGTCACGCTGCCGCGATGGATGCCATAACCCTCCGCTTGCGCGAGATCGAGCGCGGTACATGGCTGGAAGCGGGAGCCGACGACGTGGCGCGACGGCTCGTCGCGGACTATGTCGACTATCTGCAGCGGCATCCCGATTTTTTTCCGGTCATGGCCGGGCGCTTCTTCCCACAGAACGAAGCCGGATTTGTCGGGCTGATGACCGATGTGCTGGCTGTCCGGCTCACGGCGGCGAGCCCGGAGTCGCGGCATCGCTATGCGGGCATGGTGCACACGCTAGTGCTCGGAGGCGTCCACATGGCTTTCTTGTCGGGTTCAACGGCACTCGAGGTATTTATCGCCGAGATTCCACGCGTTCTGTCTGCCTATCTCGCTAGCCTGGAACGCTTGTACGTCATTGATAGAGGAATTCCGCATGTCTCGGATCCGGGCTGATTTTCCGCGTAGCGCGCCAGCCGATCAGATCGTCGCTACCGGCGTTGTGGTCGGGCTTCTTTACTTGGGACGGGGGGTGTTGATTCCGATCGCTCTGGCGGTGATGCTGAGTTTTTTCATCGCGCCGCTGGTGCGCAAGCTCAATCGCCTTGGCCTCGGACAAGGGGCCTCGGTATGTACGGCGGTGGTGGTTCTTGCGCTGGGACTGCTGCTGGCCGGCATGGAGCTCGGGACACAGCTTGTCCGCATGGGGCATTCGCTGCCCCAGTACGAAACGACCATTCGGGGCAAGATCGCGCAGCTGAACACGATGACGCTGGGGCGGCTCGACGAGTTGACACAACGTGCCGACTCCGTCATCAGCGATATGGCTCCCGTGCATGGCAGCGCGTTGCCCGCCGCATCCCAGACGGGGGAGAGCAGCGCTACGGCTGCCGTTCAGCCCATTCCCGTCGAATTGCATGCGCCGCGACACGGGCCGTGGCAGTTATTGCTGAACCTTTTCGACACCTTGGCCAGCCCGTTGGAAATGGCCAGCGTCATACTTATCGTCCTGGTCTTCATTTTGCTCGAGCAAGACACGCTGGGCGACCGCTTCCTGCGCCTGGCCGGCCCCGGAAATCTGCGGGCGACGACGGCGGCAGTGAATGATGCGGCACAGCGGTTATCGCGCTACTTTGTGTCGCAGTTCGGCGTCAATCTGATCGTGGGGGCGGTGGTATGGCTAGCGCTTTCCCTGTCGGGCTTGCCGCAAGCCTTTCTCTGGGGGGCGTTGACCGCCTTGCTGCGTTTTGTGCCCTATATCGGGGTGTGGATCGCCGCCTTGCTCGCTACGCTGCTGGCGGCAGCCATCGCACCGGGGTGGTCGCAGGCGATATTGACGCTGATTGTGTTCTTGACGATCGAACTTCTGGTCTCGCAGCTGCTCGAGCCGCATCTTTATGGCCACAGCACCGGACTTTCCCCGCTTTCGGTTGTGGTGTCCGCCATTTTCTGGAGTGCGCTCTGGGGGCCGGCAGGGCTGATGCTGTCGACGCCGTTGACCTTGTGTCTGGTCGTGGCGGGGCGTTATTTACCGGCATTGAGTTTTCTAGACATCCTGTTCGGCGACTTCCCGTCCTTGAATTTGCCGGAACGGTTCTATCAACGGGTGTTGCGTGGCGATACGCATGACATCCTGGTCGGCGTACGGAAATTTCTCAAGACTCAGTCAATCGGCGCCTATTGCGATCAGGTGCTGATGCCTGCCTTGTACCTGGCGCTGTCCGACTTCGAACAGCGTTCCATCACCGATGACGAGCGCCGCAAGGTCAATCACGCCGTCGCTTCATTGCTCATCGAGTTTGAGGGCAAGAAGGTGCGGCGACGCGCGCGCATTTCGGTGCTGGAAGACGAGACGCTGGCGTGGCGCTTGCGCCAGCGGCGCGAAAAGCAGAGCGGACGCTGGCAGGGATCACTGGATGTGCCGGCAGGCTCGGTGGTGCTTGTGATTGCGGCAGAAGTCGAACTGGATGAATTGGCTGCCGAAGTCTTGGTGGCGGCGCTGCGTGCGCAGCGCATCGATGCCCGGCGCGTCTCGCGGCAAGAGCTTTTGTCCCCCGACGTGCCCTCGGCGCGCGTCGACATCCTTTCGCTGGTGTGGCTGATCAGTGCCGCCCCGGAAGGCGGAGCGCGGGCTTTGTCTGCGGCTCGCCGGCAATTGCCGGCCGATCTTCCTGCCGACAAAGTCATGGCGCTGGCACTCACGCCGGCTTATGCGAAGCATGAGGATATGACCCTGCCGGATTGGCCCGGGTCCCATGTGTTCAACAACTTCCAGGGCGCGATCGAGTATTGCGCCGCTGCCGCATCGCCCTCTGTCCCGTCTGCCGAGCAAGGGCCTGGCTGAGCCTGCGGCCGACGGGGGCGGCGCATCGATGACGTGGTCACCGTCAGCAAGGAGGTTGCCGGCCTGGCCTATCTGTCGGGCCTGAATGCGGCAATGGAAGCGGCTCGGGCGGGGGAGCAGGGACCGGCTTGCACGCTGGTGGCCAATCGTGCGGATGGCCGCCGTCGGCGATTGGCAGACCGGGCGAGGCCGGCCGAGCGTGTCCCTAACCGTCCGACGGCGCCCTGCGCCTGTATGCGCAGGGCGCCGTTCCGCCCGGAGAGCGATCATTTCTTGCATGCCCGATGCAACAGCTAAACTTGTAGCATGCTATTTGCCGGTGTTGCGCACCATGCCCGCTATCCTGTTCAGCCTAGTGCTTGTCCTGTCCGGTTTCTGCTCGCTCGGGGCGTCCGCCGCCGATGTCGCCATCGCTGGCCGGACGGTGCTGATCGTCGCGGATGAGGAGAAACGCGATGGCTATCTGGCTTCCATCACACTGGCGGCCTTGAAGCGGGAGGGGTATGTTGCGACCATCAGCTATATGCCCTGGCGGCGAGCGCTGCAGCAAGGAATGGAAGGAGCGCATGTCGACATCGTTCTGGGAGCCTATCTGACAGAGGAACGTGCCCGGAAGATGGCCTTTTCGTCGCCCATCGGCCGCGCCGAACTCTACCTTTTTGCCTTGCGCTCGCATCCTGTACGGTATTCCGCACTCGCCGACCTTGCACCTTACCGCATCGGGAAGGTCAGGGGGGCCGTCGTATCGCAGGCCTTCGATCGGGCGGCCTTCCTGCATGTGGAGGAGGCCGTCGACGTCAATCAAAATATTCGCAAGCTTCTGGCGGGCCGGCTCGATCTCTTCGTAGACAAAAAATTGGCCACGCTCTATGCCCTGCAGCATGACTTCGGCGCCGAGCGCGAGCGCGTGCAGCTGGTCGACCCCCCTTTGCATGTCGATTATTTCTACAATGCCTTTCCGAAAAACCGTCCGGCTTATCGGCTGCTGCTGGCCGATTTTGAGCGCGGCTTGAAAAGCCTGCGCGAGGATGGAAGCTACGATGCCATCGTAAAGCAGGCAGTGCATGAATAAGCCGCAATAAACCGTCGCGCGGGCTGTTACCGGGATAAAGATGTCCTAATGTAATAGTGGAGCAATTTATAACGGGCAGGAAGTCCCGACCTGGCGGGAGGCGGAGCAGGCCGGATGCCGGCAACGGGAATCATTGTGGATGGGGGGAGTCATGAGCCTGGCAAAACGTCTGGGGATTATCGTAGCTTGTGCGGTATTGGGGTTGATGCTGGTGGCCGGTTTCGCTTTGAGCGAACTGCGGGCGACGATGCTTGCTGACCGACGCGCCGAAATCAATACGGTGCTAGAGCTGGCTTCGCGTCAGGTGCTCTACTTCCAGTCACTGGAGCGGGAGGGGAAGCTCACGCGGCAACAGGCGCAGGCCAAGGCCATCGAGGCTTTGTCCAAGCTGCGGGACGGCAAAACGACTTATGTCTGGGCGCGTACCGTCGGCGCGCTAGGTCTGGTGCTGCCTTTTGAAAAGGATGTCGGCAAGGTGGATTTCGGGGCAAAGCTGCCGGACGGACGTTTCAGTTTCCAGCAGTATCTCGACCAGTTGGCCATCGGTGAACCGGCCTACGTCTACATCATGGTGAAGAAGCCTGGCACCGACACGATGGTGATGAAGATCAACCAGGTGAAGAAAATCGGGGATTGGGACTGGATCATCGGCTTCGGTGTGTTTACCGACGATATCGACGCGGCCTACTGGAGTCTGGCCTGGCGCTTCATCGGGCTGGGAGCGCTCGTACTGCTATGTGTGGTCGGGCTGGCCGTCACCATGGCACGGAGTATTTATCGTCAGTTGGGGGGCGAGCCCGAGTATGCGGCCCGGGTGGCGCAGGCCATTGCCGCTGGCGATCTGAGCCAGCAACTGGGGGACGGGTTCAGCGCGGACAGCGTACTGGCATCGGTGGCCGGTATGCAGTCTGGCCTGCGCCAGATGATAGAAGGCATCCAGCGTGGCGCCGATCTGCTCGGGCAGGCGGTAACGGGGTTGACCGGGCAGATGGCGCAGATCAATCAGGCTTCGCGCCTGTCTGCGGATGCCACCAGTTCCACTGCCGCGGCGATCGAGCAAATGTCGGTCAGCATCGACCATATCTCCAGCAATGCGCGTGAAACCGAGCTGAACTCGGCTCACTCCAGCGCGCTGGCCGGCGACGGCGAAAAAAAGGTCAATCAGGCGGCGGGGACGATCCAGGGAGCGTCGGAGCAGATTTCCATGGCGTCGACGCAGATAGAAGGTTTGCTCGACCGCTCGCGTCAGATCGGCGGGATCGCCAGCGTGATCAAGGATATCGCCGACCAGACCAATCTGCTGGCGCTGAACGCGGCGATCGAAGCCGCACGCGCAGGCGAGCAGGGGCGCGGTTTTGCCGTTGTGGCGGATGAGGTGCGCAAGCTGGCCGAACGCACCACGAAAGCCACCACTGAAATTTCGGTCATGGTTTCGACGATACAGGACGACACCGGGACCGCCATGTCCAGCATGAATGCCGTCACCCCGCAGGTCGTGCTTGGGGTTTCGATGGCGAACGAAGCGGCTGCGGCATTGCGCGAGATCAGCGCCGGCGCCGCCGTCACACTGGACAAGGTGCGTTCGGTGGCTGCCGCTACTGCCGAACAGACTCAGGCCAGCACCAGTGTTGCGCAAAATGTCGAGCGTATTGCCCAGATGGTCGAGGAGTCGGCCGAGTCCGTGCGCGCGGCCAACGCCAATGTGCAGATGCTGGAAAAACTGGCGGGGGACCTGCGCGAGTCGGTCACCCGCTTCCATCTCTGAGAGCGTGGGGCGGCAGCCGCCGCCCCTGCTCTTCTTGCTTCGGCTCGCCACGCTCTTGGCGCCGCGGCCCGGAAGTGATACATATCACAAGCTAATCGATTTTGTTCAAATACTATCGCAAGTTATTTCATTGCCTGGAACGATGCATTTGATATGGAAAGCTGTGTAATGTTGTCTTCAATTTATAGCAGATTCAATGGCATCGGCTTTCGACAGGCACTCGTTATTTCCGGCTTATCTACGCTGCTAGCGATTGCGCAGGCGGCGCCTAATTGGAAAATTATATCCGACCGTGGCGAATCATGTGTCGTCGACAAATTCACGGCCGTGCCGTGGATGCCTAAAAAAGGGAAGAATATCGCCCTGATGGAGGCATTTGCCGGTAGCCCCGATCAATTCAAACTTTATTGGCGCGTGGCGCATGTATTTGGCAGCGGTAGTTACTACCCGCTGGATGAATTGATGGTTTTGCGTTTTTCCGGGCTCGATCCCATCAACCGGGGCGTCCGCGATTACGAAGCGTTGACCCGTAGCGGAATGTTGTTGTCAGGCAGCGATAATGCCAGCCCGTTGCGGACGTGCGATTTTGGCGGCGGACAGGGGGAGAGCCGGTGCCTGCCCGTGTTGCAGCTCAAGTTCAACTGCAAAGATCCGGAAACCGGCAACGAGCAATTGCGTTCGCTCAATTTCGATGCGAATGGTCTTGCGGGCAATCCTGCGTTGATGCGCAATGAGAACGAGCTGCTGTTTCTTTCCCGGATGAGCAAGGAGTTGGTTCTGGGTGTCGCCGCGCAGATCCGCGATGAAGAATACGGACGCATTGCGGCGCGGTTTTCAGGGGGACGGGCAAGCAGCGCAGAACTTGCGGTCAAGGAAAAGCTGAAGCTGGCTGCGCTGCGCGAAGCCGCGCTCGAGCAGCAGAAAAACGAGGCGAAGGCTCGCTCGGATAAAGCCGACGCCATTTTGCGCCGCTCGCGCAAAGACACGATCATGCACTGCGATTCCGGACAGACGGCCTTGCCTTCTGGCGAATCCATCGTCAGCCTGGCCTACCGCTGCGACCTGATTGCCGGAGAAACGTATAATTTGCGGACTATCCTGCGGGCCGGGTGGGTGATCGATGCGGAAATCCGAACCCTGGTCGAAACGCCGGCCAGCGGTCCCCTTTATCATGTTGTCCTGCGTATGCGCAAGGCGACATGAGGCAGCCCCTTTTCTTCAATACCACGCACACCGAGTCGCTGCGAGGCGGCAGGGATGACGGTTCATGGGCCGGTCGCGCCTTCCGTTGCGGGTGAAACGGTCCGGCTCGCACGATGCGCTCTAGCTGGAACGGCATATCCTCAATGAACGTTTGTAATTTTATTTGCATGACGTGTGGGAATAATGCGGTGACCTGGCTGTTGGATAGTGGGAATTAGGCAGCGGTTTAATTGGAATCAATGTTTTACGATGTGAATATCAGTAAAACGTGGCCTCTCTAATCTCTCGTTCGAGTGAGTGGCGCGCATGACGATTGAATCGCTTGGGGCTGGGTCATGATTGTGCCGCTGTTGCCGGTCAATGACGATGAACGTGTCGAATCATTGCGTCGGATGCAGCTGCTTGGCACGCCGGACGATGAGGCTTTCGATCGCGTGACGCGAACCGCCCAGCGTCTGTTTGCGGCGCCCATCGTGATGGCTTCGCTACTGGATAGCGACACCTTGTGGGCGAGGTCGTGCATTGGCCTTACACGTCGAAAGTTCACCCGGCACATGACGTTTTGCGCTCACGCTATCCATAGCGAGCGGATAACCGTTGTTCAAGACGCTACGCTCGACCCTCGCTTCGCGTCCAATCCTTTGGTACTCGGGCCGCCTCACCTGCGTTTCTACGCCGGTCGTCCTATCCGTAATGCAGAAGGGCATGTGCTCGGCACGCTATGCCTGTTCGATACGGTTGCCCGCGAATTCAGCAGTCGCGACGAACTGGCGCTGCACGACCTCGGACACTGGCTGGAAACCGTCTACCGAGCGCACCAGTTGAGCGAAGTTCAGCGTCAAATGCTGGCCGAACTCGATCGCGCCAAACACGCCAGTCTGATCGACCCTCTGCTCAATGCCTGGAACCGGCAGGCGGTCATGAGCATCCTGCAGCGCGAGTACTCGCGCCTGCAGCGCAGCGATGGCGCTCTTGCCGTTCTCATGTGCGATTTCGACCATTTCAAAACGATCAACGACCACTTTGGCCACGCGGGTGGAGATGCGGTACTGGTGGATTGCTGTCAACGCATCCGCCGTGTGTTGAGAGCGCATGATTCGCTCGGTCGTTACGGTGGCGAAGAGTTGCTCATCGTCCTGCCGGACACGGAACAGGAGGAGGCGCGGCAGATCGCGGCAAGAGTCTGTGCCGAGGTCGGAGCCGAAACGGTCGCCTTCGACGGACAGCACATTGCGGCCACGATGAGCATAGGCGTGGGCAGTTGCCGCCCCGGCGGCGACCACCGGCAACTCGATGACTTGCTTGCCGCCGCGGACCGGGCCATGTATCGGGCCAAGGCCGCGGGCCGAAACCGCGTAGAGTGATTCATAGCAACAATAGATATTGTGAAAGGTGGGGCGATTTAATATAAAGAACATAAAAACTTCGTCACATGGCAGGAAAGTTACGGTAGCGTCACGCATTTGTTAACGTTTCTTTGTGATAAAGGGCTTTCGCATGCGGGTAAGAACGCGCCTGATCATCATGACGTTGCTGTGCTTTCTCGGTACCGTGCTGGTAATGGCGGTGGCTTTGGGATTGCAACATCAGGCGCTGATGGATCAGAAGCACGAGCAGATCGTGAACCAGCTTGGACTTTCGGAAAGCATCCTCAACCATTATTCCAAGCTGGAGCAATCAGGCGCGCTCGACCGGGCATCGGCACAACGCGCTGCGGTGCAGACCCTGCTGCAAATGACGGGCAGCGATAATTACTTTATCGGGCGCGATGCGGAAGGCGTACTGATAGTACATCGCACCAAGAGCCGTCTGGGCAAACTCGACGATGGAGGCCGCCTGCCGGACGGGCGTACCGTGGTCGAGGCTTACAAGCAGGGTTTGCAAACGTCGAAATACGCGTTTGTGGAGGTGACCGCACCGGTGCCCAATGCCGAACCGCGGCAACGCCTGAACGGGGTCTATCGCTTCGAACAGTGGGGCTGGATCATCGGCACCGGGGTGTTCATCGACGATGTCAACGTCGTGTTCTGGCACGGGGCGAGCGTGCTGCTCATCGCGGGCTTCCTGACCTTGCTCGCCGTTGGCGGGATGGCGCTCATCATGTCGCGCCAGGTGGTGGCCACGCTGGGTGGCGAACCCGCCTACGCTGCAGGAGTGATGGAGCGTATCGCCAGCGGCGACTTGTCCTGCGAGGTGATCAACGACGGCCCCGAGTACAGCCTGCTCGGCGCGATGGGGCGGATGCGTGACGGCCTGCGCCTGCTCGTCGCCGAAATCGACCAGGCTGCCGGCTCGCTGCAGGGCACCGCCACCGGCCTGACCACGCAGATGAAGTCGCTGGATCAGATCTCCGGCAATGCCAGCAGTTCCACCGCTTCGGCGGCGGCGGCCATCGAGCAGCTCTCGGTCAGCATCGACCATGTATCGGACAATGCACGCGAAAACGAGCACTCATCGCGCGAAGTCGTCGCCTTGTCCGGCGATGGCTTGGTCGTGGCTCAACAGGCCGCTGCCAGCATACAGGCGATATTTGCCCGCGTCGGCGATACCGCCACGCTGGTGGGTTCGTTGGCCGAGCGTACCCGCAATATCAGCGGCATCGCAAACACGATCCGCGATATTGCCGATCAGACCAATTTGCTGGCGCTGAACGCTGCGATCGAGGCTGCACGGGCGGGTGAGCTCGGCCGCGGCTTTGCCGTGGTGGCGGACGAGGTGCGCAAGCTCGCGGAGCGCACGGCGCAGGCTACCGGTGAGATCACGAGCATCATCGGCGCCGTGGTCGACGAGACCGGGCAGGTGTCGGAACGGATGGAACGGATCGGACCCGCCGTCGAACAGGGCGTTGCGCAGGCTGACAGCGCGGCTGATGCGCTGCGTAGCATCAACCGCTCGGTGGAGGACAACTTGTCGCGCATTGCCATGGTGGCGCAAGCGATGTCCGAACAGAGCCAGGCCGGCACCAGTATCGCCAGCAGTGTCGAGCAGGTGGCCACGGTGGTCGATGAAACGCAGCGCTCGGTCAAACTGGCCGACGAGGCGGCCCATACCGTCGACTCCCTGGCACAGCGACTGCTGCAGTCGGTTTCGCGCTTCAAGGTCTGAGCGCAGGGCTAGTATTTGTACCAGTAGACAGATGTCATCTGAATATGATTTGCTGTTTGACACCCGGGTGGGAAATACCTCCATCCTGGTTTTGACTCGCGGCGTGGCGATTTTTGTATCCCTTGCGCTGCGTGATTGCCGCGCTCGTTTCGCTTTTTCGCGCGTTTTAGAATAAGATACGCGGTCTGTGCGGTGCCATTCAGCAAAGAGCGGGAGCGGCGTCGTGTTTAGGGTTGAGTATGCGAAGTGCAGGACTCAGACGGGCGGTTCGCCGCCCGGTGCGTTAACCGACTAGATTGAAGTTCATGAAGCCACAAACTGAAACGGCATTGGGCGCCGCTCTTAAGTCTGCTGTGCAAAGTCTCAGCAAGAAAAAACAGACGGAGATGATTGCTGAACACATCTACAACAAGTTCGATGTGTTCCGGCAATTTCGCCCCCTTGCGCTCGGTATCCATCAGAGCCTGATCGCCGCCTTGCCTCAATTCGATCCGGTCCTGATTTCGCGCGTGGTTGCCAACCACTGTCGCAAACCGCGTTATATCAAATCGTTGTCCCGCGGTGGCCGCCGCTTCGATCTCGCCGGTAAACCGGCGGGGGAAGTCTCGGCTGAGGAAAAGAAATCCGCGGAATTGCAGGCGGTTGCCAGACCGCAGCAAGTAAAGGCTGCTACGGCGCTTGTCGAAACGACGGCCGATACCGATAACGGAGCCAGCGGCAGCGTCGAGTCCGGCATCGAAGCCGGGCAGGCGCAGGAGTAAGTCCACCCGCCATTCACGTTCGCGGCACCCTGTGCCCGCGGACGGGCGGCATGCATGGGGCAGCGTCTGCTGCCTGCGCCCTGCATGCCGCCTGCTCCCTCTGCCGCCCCCGGCGCGTCTGTTGCGTGTTCCGTGTTTCCGTCCCAACGATCACTGTCGGTTTGATGCTTATAAGCAAACAATATTGGAGAGTGCCGCATTGTCTCTATATTATTGGGAGAAATAACGCCGTACGCATTTACTCTTTATGGAGAATAAGCCCATGCCTATCGCAAATAGCGTCACCGATCTGATTGGTAATACCCCGCTCGTTCGTCTCAACCGCGTAACCGAAGGCGCCGCTGCCACCGTGGTGGCCAAGCTGGAGTTTTACAATCCGGCGCATAGCGTGAAGGACCGCATCGCTATTTCCATGATAGAGGCGGCGGAAAAGGCCGGTAAAATCGGCCCCGACACCATCATCGTCGAGCCGACGTCGGGGAATACCGGGATCGGGCTGGCGATGGTGTGTGCGGCGCGCGGCTACAAGCTCGTCATCACCATGCCGGAATCGATGAGCCGCGAGCGCCGCATTCTGCTGCGCGCCTATGGCGCCGAGCTGGTGCTGACCCCGGGGCCGGAAGGCATGGGCGGTGCGATCGCCAAGGCGCGCGAGCTCGCGGCCTCCGATCCCGACAAGTATTTCTTGCCGCAACAATTCGAGAATCCGGCCAATCCGGCCATTCACCGTGCGACGACGGCGGAAGAGATATGGGACGACACCGAGGGTAAGGTCGATATCTTCGTTTCCGGCGTCGGTACCGGCGGCACCATCACCGGCGTGGGCGAGGTTCTAAAGGCGCGCAAGCCCGGCGTCAAGATCGTGGCGGTCGAACCCGATGCTTCGCCGGTGCTGTCCGGTGGAGCGAAGGGGCCGCACCCGATCCAGGGCATTGGCGCCGGCTTCGTGCCGCCGGTGCTGAACACCGAGATCTACGATGAAATCATCCGCGTTCCCAACGATGCCGCGTTCGAAACCGCACGCGCGGTTGCCACGCGCGAAGGGCTGCTGGTCGGCATTTCTTCCGGCGCCGCGATCTGGGCAGCGCTGCAGCTCGCGAACCGTCCGGAAAACGCTGGCAAGCTGATCGTCGTCATCATCCCGTCGTTCGGCGAGCGCTATCTGTCTACCGCCCTGTACGAACACCTGGCTTGAGCGGTTCGCGCGCCACGGCGCAACAACCGAAAGCGATGCTTTCGTTGTTGCGCCGTTTTTGCGTGTGCTCGGGCCATGCCGGTCCGGCGCCGCTGTCGCGTTTGACCGCACGCGGCCGTTTGTGATTACATCTGGCCATGAGACTCCTGTCCCTTGTTTTGTTGCTGGCCTTGTGCGCCTGCGCCGGCAATCGTCCCCCCCCGTCCGCCGCGGACTCGCCGACCCGCAGCGTGGCACAGCCGTTGCCGAAAAGCACGCAGTTGCTGAAGGAAGCCAATCGTCTGGCTGACCAGGTCAAAGAGGGGCGCCTGAACCGGCTCGAGGCCGCGGACGAGTTGAATATTTTTCGTTTGCGGCTGGTCGGCGCGAATGCGGTCGACGATGCCTCATTTGCCACCTATCGCGCGCTGGCCATTGCCCGCGACGCCGGCAGTATGACGTCCGAAGCTGCCCAGGCCCGGATGCAAGCCCGGTTGCGGGACCTGCAACGGCGCTGGCCCGCGATGTCGCGCAAGCCGGCCGATCCTGCGTTCACCAATTTTTTGTTGAATGTCTACGGGATGCCCGTTCTGGAAAACCGGAAATGAAAAAAGCCGCACTGGCGTGCCCGTGCGGCCTGGGGCCGTCCTACGAGCAGTGTTGCGGCCGCTATCTCGCGTCAGGTGTCCCGGCGCCGACGGCCGAGGCGCTGATGCGTTCGCGCTACACCGCCTATACGCGTGCGGACGAGGCCTATCTGCTGGCCAGTTGGCATGCCAGCACCCGTCCGACCGCCCTGGGACTGGCCGAGGAAGGGGCGGCGGTGAAATGGCTGGAACTGACTGTGCTCTCGCGCGAAGCCGGCGGCGAAAACGATAGCGCGGGCACGGTTCGCTTCGTTGCCCGCTACAAGGCCGGAGGGCGTGCCTGCCGGCTGAGTGAGACCAGCCGCTTCGTGCGCGAAGGCGGGCGCTGGTATTACCTCGACGGTGACGTCGACGGCTGAAGTCCTCCTTTTTTCTCGTGTCGGCGATCAAGCGCGGGCGATATTTTTCCGCATGAGCCGGTGCGGCTGTCTATCCTTGCTAGAGAGGGCAGAAGAAGGAACTCAAGGAGGACGTCCATGGGAAATGCACTGAAAAGCTTGTTGTCCGAACTCGAGGCCGGCCGCGATCAACTGGTGACGGTAGCATTGTTGCGGGAGAGTGCGCATCATGTGGTGCATACTCCTATCGACTTGCACACCTGCCATGAATTGCGCGCTTTGTCTGAAGTCTTCGGCTGCGAGCCGCAGCAACTGGCCTCGGCCTTGCTGGTCGCCTCGTTGCAGGATTTGCATGAGTGTCTGGACGACGATCTGGCATTGCTGGCGCTTGAAGCGCGCCGGGCTATCGGCGAGTCAGGGAGCTGCAGTTAAGCAGGAGGTGTGGGGGGTACGATAAAACGGCGAGCGTCTGCTCGCCGTTTTTTTGCCTCAGCGGAGTCGTGCTATCAGCTGCATCAAGGTTTCGCGCAAGCCGGCGATATCCTGCGTTTCGCAGCCGATTCGCGCGGCCATGGCCAGCGGGATGGAGCGGGCCATCTCTCGCCGCTCGCGACCGTCGTCGGTAAGGCGGATACACACCTGGCGCTCGTCTTGTTGCGAACGGCGGCGTTCTATCAGCCCAGCCGTTTCCAGGCGCTTGAGAAGCGGGGTCAGCGTTCCGGAATCCAGTAACAGGCGTTCGCCCAATTCCTTGACGTTCAGCCCGTCGTGCTCCCATAGCACCAGCATGACCAGGTATTGCGGGTAGGTCAGTTCCAAAGGCCCCAGCAGAGGCTGGTAGGCCTGCGTCATGGCGCGGCTGGCGGCATAGAGCGCAAAGCAGAGTTGTTGGTCGAGTTGCAGGTAATCGTTCATGGGTGATGCCGTTCAATTATCGAGTAAGCGTTCTATGCGCGGCGCCAGCTTGTGCGGCGCCACCCAGGGGGCAGTGCGGCAGACGATGACGCCATTGCGGTCGATCAGAAATTTGGTGAAATTCCATTTGATGCGCTGGATGCCGAACAGGCCGGGGCGCGCGGTTTGCAGATAACGCCACAAGGGGTGTGCCCCGGCCCCGTTGACGTCGACTTTGGCGCCGAGTGCGAAGTCTACGCCGTAGTTGCTCCGGCAGAAACCCTCGATCTCGGTGTCGGTGCCGGGTTCCTGGCGCCCGAACTGGTTGCAGGGAAAGCCGATGATGACCAGGCCACGCTCCGCGTAGCGGCGGTGCAGGGCTTGCAGCCCTTCGTATTGACCGGTGAAGCCGCAGCGGCTGGCGGTATTGACGATGAGCACGACTTTGCCGCGCAGTTCGTCGAAGCGGATCGGGCGTCCTTGCAGGCTCAGGGCCTCGAAATCGTAGAGAGAGACAGGCATGGCACAAGGTCGATTGTAAAAAATTTCATTGTACACCAATGATTGGCGGGCGAGCGTACCAGATCGACGGCCAAAAAAAGGGGCGAAGCGGCAAGGGGGAACCGCGACGCCCCAACAAGAAGCTTGCTGTGCCAGGGCTGTGGTTGCCGGGATGTGCAACTCCGCAGCCCTAGTTTATCCTAGCTTACTGTCGGGAAATTGCGAGAATTCCTTGTTTTGAAACAAGAAAATAATACCGAAGTGTCGGTCCCAACCCACGTGGCGGGTTGGGTGCGGCCGAAAAGGCGGACCTCAGGGGCGGGGCAGGGTGACGCCGCTCTGACCCATGTATTTGCCGGCGCGGTCGCGATACGAGACTTCGCATTCCTCATCGGATTCGAAGAACAGGACCTGGGCGACGCCTTCGTTGGCGTAGATCTTGGCCGGCAGCGGCGTGGTGTTGGAGAACTCCAGGGTCACATAGCCTTCCCATTCCGGTTCGAACGGCGTGACGTTGACGATGATGCCGCAGCGGGCATAGGTCGATTTTCCGAGGCATACCGTCAGCACATTGCGCGGGATGCGGAAGTACTCGACAGTGCGCGCCAGTGCGAACGAATTCGGCGGGATCAGGCAGAAGCCCTTGCCGGAGACTTCGACAAACGATTGCGGGTCGAAATTTTTCGGGTCGACGATCGTGCTATTGATATTGGTGAAGACCTTGAACTCGTCGGCGCAGCGAATATCGTAGCCGTAGCTGGACGTGCCGAACGAGATGACCTTCTGTCCATCGACCACTTTGATCTGCTCCGGCTCGAACGGCTCGATCATGTTATCTGAGGCGGCCATGCGGCGGATCCACTTGTCGGACTTGATGCTCATTGCGTGAGGTTCCGTAGATTTGGGTAAATAGTCCGATTCTACCTGCTGCGCCTGCCGCTGCGCCAGCCTGCTCTGCGGGTTTGACACGGATCAAGCAGGGTGAAGTGCGGGATGGTAAACTCTGCAGGATAAGGTATAAATGCAAATTATTCGTGTTTGCACTTGTTGGTACTGGCATGTTGACCCTTGATAAATTGAGCGCTGGCTGCAAGGGCGTGGTCGTTCGGCTCGACCTGCCCGAGGAGGCGCGCCGCCGCATGGCAGCCTTCGGCCTGGTTCCCGGATGTATCTTCAATCTGACCCGCATCGCGCCGCTGGGTGGCCCGATGGTTCTGCAGGTCGGGACCACCCGCTTCTTGTTGCGGCGCAGTCTCGCACGTTCGGTCGAAGTCGAGGGTGGGGCATGAAGCGATTGGCCTTGATCGGCTTGCCGAACACCGGTAAATCGACGGTTTTCAACCGGTTGACCGGTTTGTCGCAAAGGGTTGGCAACTGGCCCGGCCTCACTGTCGAGCTTGCGCGCGCCAAGGTGCTGCTGGGGGGGGCCATGGTCGAGATCGTCGACTTGCCCGGCGTCAACGATCTGACCGGTTATAGCGATGACGAAGCCGTCGTGCGCGATGTCCTGGCCACCACCGCCTTCGATGGCGTGATTCTGGTTCTGAATGCCGCCCAACTCGACCGGCAGCTGCCGCTGGCGATGCAGATGCTCGCCACCGGTCTGCCTTGCGTGCTGGTGCTGAATATGGCCGACGAAGCGAAGCGGCTGGCGGTCGACCTTGATGTCGGCCTGCTGGCCGCGCGACTGAAAGTGCCGGTGGTACTGGTCTCTGCCCGGCGCATGCAGGGTTGGCCGGCGCTGATGGCCGAGTTGAACCGTATCGGGGCCGGCAGCGGCGAGGCGCGCAGTGCGAGGCTGGATGCGCTGCCCGCGACCGGAGTCGCACTGGCCGAAGCGCGGAGCGTGCTGAACGGGTGCTGGACGCTGCCGGCAGTGCTGCCGCCGCAGATCAGCGAAAAAATCGATCGCTGGCTGATGCATCCCTGGCTCGGCCTGCCGTTGTTCGTCGCCATCATGGCCTTGTTGTTCAATACCACGTACGCGATAGGCACGCCGTTGCAGGATGTGCTGGGCAGCGTACTCGACTGGACGCGGGATCATTGGCTGAGCGCGGCCGTTGCCCCTCTGCCGCCGATTCTGCAGAGTCTGGTCGTCGACGGGGTGTGGCAGGGGGTCAGTACGGTACTGACCTTTGCCCCTATCCTTTTCATTTTTTTCGTGCTGATGGCGCTGGTCGAGGATAGCGGCTATCTGGCGCGCGCCGCGTATCTGACCGATGCGCTGATGGCGCACCTGGGGCTGGATGGCCGCGGATTCGTGATGCAGCTGATGGGATTCGGTTGCAACGTGCCGGCCATCATGGGCACCCGCGTCATGCGCGATCGCGCCCAGCGGCTGCTGTCGATGATGATCATCCCCTTCTCCTTGTGTTCGGCGCGTCTGCAAGTCGTGGTGTTCTTCGCCAGTGCGCTGTTCCCTGCGCGTCTGGCGCCGTGGGTGTTGACCGGGATGTATGTGCTCAGCCTGCTGGTGGCTATCGGCACCGCCTGGTTGTTCAAACACCGTTATGTCGGCAATGAGGCTTACCTGCTCGAGGTGCCGCCGTATCGCCTGCCGTCGATCCGGCATCTGGGAGTGCGCGCGTTGGGCGAAGTCCGCGCCTTTCTCGAATTGGCGTCGACCTTCATCCTGATCGGCGTGCTGATGGTGTGGCTGCTCACACATATTCCGGCCGGGCATGATCGTACGCTGGCCAATGCGCTGGGGGATCTGCTGGCACCGGTGCTCGACCCGATCGGGATCCGGCACGAACTGGCGGTGGCCTTGCTATTCGGCTTTGTCGCCAAGGAAATCCTGCTCGGCAGCCTCGCCGTGATCTATGCCGTGCCCGAAACGGGCTTGAGCAGCGTCCTGGCGCACCATCTGAGCTGGATCTCGGGACTGAGTTTCCTGATTTTCACGCTGGTATACGTGCCTTGTGTGTCGGCGGTGTCCGCCATCCGCCGCGAATCCAGGAGCCTGGCGTTTACGTCGCTGACCGTCGGCTGGTCGGTGCTGTTGGCATGGGTGTTGTGCTTTCTCTTCTATCAAAGCGCTATCCGCTTGTTCGCAGCGGGTTGACTTCGCGCATGGCGCGATACGGGCAGGGCGTGGCACACTGGGCGCCCGCTTTGTCCACCTTTCCGACCCCTGGAGAACTGCATGGCCGTCGATCTATCCCTCAGCTGGCTTGGCCTCGAAATGGAGAGCCCGCTCTATAACGCATCCGGTGTGATGTGCCGCCTGCGCGAAGAGCTGGATGCCGTCGCGGCATCTGCAGCCGGTGCGCTGATTACCAAGAGCTGTACGCTCGAAGCGCGCGAGGGCAATCCCGAGCCCCGCTATTTTTCGACTCCGATGGGGAGCATCAACTCGATGGGGCTGCCCAATCAGGGCTACCCCTACTACTTCCAGTACGCAGCCGAGTACGATTACAGCACCGGAAAACCGCTGTTCGTGTCCCTGTCCGGCATGTCGCTGCAGGATAATCTGACCATGTTGCAGGCACTGGACGATCTGCAACTGCCGTGCCTGCCCGAGGTCAATCTGTCGTGCCCGAACGTGCCGGGCAAGCCCCAGCTCGGTTACGACTTTGCCGCCACCGCCGCCGCCCTGTGCGCCATCTCGCGTGTGTATGCGCGCCCTTTCGGCGTCAAGCTGCCGCCGTATTTCGATGTCGCGCACTTCACGCAGATGGCCGAGGTGTTGAATGCCTGCGAAAACCTGCGCTTTGTGACCTGCATCAATTCGATAGGCAACGGGCTGGTCGTCGATATGGACAGCGAGTCTGCCGTCATCAAGCCCAAGGGCGGGCTCGGCGGGCTCGGCGGGGCCTATGTGCTGCCGACGGCGCTGGCCAATGTGCGCGAGTTTTCGCGTCTGCTCGATCATAAATACGTGATCGGTTGCGGCGGCATCGACAGCGGAGCGGAAGCATTCATGCACATTCTGTGCGGGGCCACTGCCGTGCAGATCGGGACGTGCTTGCATGAAGAGGGCGTCGGCGCGTTCTCCCGTATCCAGAGCGAGTTGTCGGATATCATGGAAGCCAAGGGCTACCATGCCCTCACCGATTTCCGCGGCAAGCTCAAGACGCTGTAAGCGAAGGCCGTGACGCGCAGATGCTTGCGTCTGCGCGGTCTGGTGAATAATCCAGCCACCCAAAGCCTGTTTATTTACTATGCTTGGCTGGCCTAAGATGGCTGTAACGCTATTTGAGGACCTAGCCCATGACAACAGCAACCCAGCCCGCTCTGTTTATTTCGCATGGCTCGCCCATGCTTCCGCTCGAAGACAGCCCGACGACGCGTTTTCTGTCTGGCCTCGGGCCCAGCCTGGCGCGTCCCGACGCCATCGTCGTCGTTTCCGCGCACTGGGAAACGAATGAGATCACCGTCAACGGCAGCTTGCAACCGGAGACGATTCATGATTTTTCCGGTTTTCCGCGCGCTCTTTACCAGCTCGACTATCCTGCGCGCGGCGATGCCGCCCTGGTCGGCAAGGTGAAGGAACTGTTGGAAGACGGCGGTTTCCATCCGGTGACGGTCGCGCAGCGCGGTCTCGATCACGGAATGTGGGTGCCCCTGATGTTGATGTATCCGCAAGCCGACGTCCCGCTGCTGGCGGTGTCACTGCCGCGCAGCTTGTCTGCGGCTCGTCTGGTGGAGTTCGGCCGCGTGTTGGGCACCCTGCGTGCGCAGAATATGCTGATCGTGGCTTCGGGTAGCTATACCCACAATCTGTGGGCTCTGGCGGAAGAAGGTTCGGCGCCGCCTGCGTGGGCGACAGAGTTTGCGGGATGGGTGACGGAGAAGCTGCTTGCCGGCGATCGCCGCTCGCTGCAGGAATGGAAAACGGAAGCGCCGCACGCCGCGGTCAATCACCCGAGCGATGAGCACTTCCGTCCTCTGTTTGTCGCGCTGGGCGCGGGCGACGAATTTACGCCGCCGCGCCTGCTGCACGACGACTGGCGCATGGGGTCGCTATCGATGGCCTGCTGGCGCTTCGATTAAGCTTCAAACGCGCCAGGGCAGTCCCTGGTCATCATCGGCGGCGGGTGCAGCCGGCGCCTGCGGGGCTGGTGCCGGCTGCGGGGCGCTGGCGCCGCCCGGCTGCAACTGCGACGCTTCCAGCCCGCCCAGCGATTCAATCAGCGCATCGACCAGTTCGCCGAGTTCGCCTGCCATCAAGGTGAAGGTGGCTTCGAACAGGCTCGCGCTATCGTCGCCGGCCTGGCTCGCTTCGTCCTGCAGTACATCCAGGAACTGGATACGCTTCAGTTGCAGCGTATCGGTCAGGACAAAGCGGATGCGTTCCTTCCAGATCAGGCCGAGCCGGGTTGCCTGCTTGCCGGTGGCGATGTGCTGGCGGATTTCGTCGGCGGTCAGGTCCATGCGTACGCAGCGGATTACCGCGCCGTTTTCGCTGCTGCCATCCTTCAGCTCGCACTCTGCGTCCAGCTCGAAGCCCGCCGGCGCTTCGCCGCCGGCCAGCCAGTCGGTCATCGCCGTGTGCGGTGCGATCAGGGTGCGCGGCAAGGCGGCAGGGAAGGGCGGCAGCGCCTCGCGCAGCTTGGAGACCAGCGCTTCGGCCTTGCTGGCGGTGCCGGAGTCGACCATCAGCCAGCCGCGTTCGGCATCGATATAGGCCGATAGCCGACTCGGTCGCACGAAGGCGCGCGGCAGCAGATCGTCTGTCACCTGTTCTTTCAGCGCGAGCTTTTCCTTGCGCCCGACCTTGCGAAACTCGCGTTCTTCGATCTCGCTGGCCTTGGTTTCGACCCATTCGCGTATCACCGACGAGGGCAGGACCTTGTCTTCGCGTTTGAGCGAGACGAGCAGGCAGCCTTGAGCCGAAAAGACGGGGGTGTCGAGATGCCCGGCCGGGCTGACCCAGCCTTCGCCGAACCAGTCGAGTCCGCCGCAATGCGTGAACGGAGTTTTCTCCAGCGCGTCAACCAGTTGCGCCACCTCGGGGATGGAATCCCCGTTTAAACGATAAAAAGAGAGTTGCTTAAACCACATAATTGTTTCATAATGCGCGGCCTCAGAAGCACGGAATTGTACCGCATAAGCGACAGCTTCCGTAGATTTTCTCTGGGGTACCGCAAGATCGGAATCGGGGTGTAGCTTAGCCTGGTAGAGCGCTACGTTCGGGACGTAGAGGCCGGAGGTTCGAATCCTCTCACCCCGACCAAAACTTGCGGCTTGCAGTAGACACGAAAAACATGTACCATGTCGTTCTCTTGCAGTGGTGAAGGCAAGACAGTCGGGGTGTAGCTTAGCCTGGTAGAGCGCTACGTTCGGGACGTAGAGGCCGGAGGTTCGAATCCTCTCACCCCGACCAGAATTCAAAAAAGCCTTGAATCGTAATCAGCTTCAAGGCTTTTTTAACAAGTTGGATTGCCAATGTAGCTCAGTCGGTAGAGCAACTGATTCGTAATCAGTAGGTCGAGTGTTCGATTCACTTCATTGGCACCAAGATTACACTGAGAAATCAACGGGTTATGGCGTTAACGCGCCTAGCCCGTTTTCTTTTTCATGGGTACTGTAGGTGATTTTGTACCCTCGATCCTCCCCACATACTCGGCCAGATGATCGCGCGAAAGATGCGCGTACCGCCTGACCATCTCCGCAGATTTCCCCCATCTAGTTGTCCGGCGCGCTCGGCCCTGCTGGTAGCGACTTCACCGACCTCCTGGACTGTGCGCTCTGCCAGCTTGCGCACTTCGGCGACTACCGCAAAGCCCTTGCCGTGCTCGCAGGCGCGTGCGGCTGCGAGCACGGCGTTCAGCGCCAGCGGATTGGTCTGGTAAGCGATATCGTCGACGATGCCGTTCTTGTTGGCGGTCTGGCGCATCGCGGTGACGGTCTGGCACACTGATTCGCCACCCTCAGCCACTTCGTGCGAGGCCTTGCTGGCAATGCTCTCGGTGACCTTGGTCATTATCGTTGGCCTGGTTAATCGAGGGCGAAATTTCTCCGATGACGGCCGCCGATTCACTCGCCCCCTCTGCCCGCGATTGCGAGGTTGCACTCCGTTCCTGAGAGGCAGACGACAGATTGCCGGTGCCGTTCCTTACCTCATCCATGGTCGCGTGCAACTTGTCAGCCATGGCTGCGATAGCAGCGGCAAGGCGCGTTGTGCCTCTGAGATACTTTTTTTTCTTTCGGTTCCCCTAGTGAAAGAGGGCTATGCTTATCCAAGCGAAGTAGTACTATGTAGTCATAATTAATGCATTCTTTTTACCGTAAATTGCCAGATTATGATGCTTCCCACTGAAGAGGAAGCTCTGTTTGGAAGTCTGCTTAGCTGGCTCATCAGTCCCCACGCGATCAACGCGTCTTTGATGGTGGTGCCGCCAGCTGTCACGAAAAATGGCCTGCACGGTGTGATATAGGAAGGCTGTGGGCGATATCCAGACGCTGGATGTACTCCCAAAGCAACTGCCGCGGCTGGCGCTCGCTCTGGCGCTGGAGTGGGCGCAAGCGCACCGTGCCGAGCTTCTGAATGATTGGGAGTGGTGCCAGCAGATGTTGCACCCGAGACCGATTCAACCGCTGGAGTAATGCAATGGGCTTTGTTGCACAAATCACGGCCCGATCCGGCGGGGTAGAATGACGGCATGAGCAAGCCCACCCCGCCAAAGTACAAAACCACGAACTGGAAAGCCTACAACGCAGCGCTCAAAGCGCGCGGTTCATTGATGATCTGGCTGGACCGTGACATGAACTGGCAGGGCAGTCCGCTCGGCAAGCGCGGCCGTACGCAAACCTTCAGCGATGCCGCCATTCAGTTCTGCCTGACGATCAAATGCCTGTTCAACCTGGCGCTGCGCCAAGCCGTAGGCATGGTGCAAAGCTTGCTCAGCCTGGCGGGGCTGGATTGGTCGACGCCGGACTACAGCACGGTATGCCGGCGCCAGAAGCACCTGCAGGTGATGATTCCCTGCCGTCCGACCACGGCGGGTTTGCATCTGTTGATCGATAGCACCGGCATCAAGATGCTGGGCGAAGGCGAATGGAAAACGAAAAAGCATGGTGCGGAGTACCGCCGCCAATGGCGCAAGGTGCACTTGGGCATTGATGCGCAAACGCTGGAAATCCGGGCGATTGAAGTGACAGACAACTCGGTGGGGGATGCCCCGATGCTGCCTGAGTTGCTGAGTCAGATTCCGCCGGAGGAACGGATTGCCACGGTGAGCGGCGACGGTGCCTACGATACCAAGGACTGTCATGAGGCGATCGCCAAGCGGCAAGCCGAAGCGGTGATTCCCACCCGGCGGAACGCCATGCCGTGGAAGGAAAACCGAGTGGGAGCGCATGTCCGGAACGAGATTCTGCGTGCAACGCGCCGTCTGGGCCGGACGATCTGGAAAAAATGGAGTGGCTACCATCGACGCAGCCTGGTGGAAACCAAAATGCGTTGCGTCAAGCTGTTGGGCGAACGGGTCATGGCAAGGGACTTTGACCGGCAGGTCGCTGAGCTCCAAGTTCGGGCCGCGATCCTGAACCGTTTCACGTGCTTGGGGACACCGACAACGGTGCGCATGCCATAAATCCGTCTGGGGAAAGGGGCTTTGTGCGTTGAACCCTATTTATGCAACAAAGCCCTGCTAATTCGTACATCTTGGCCGGCATTTTCATGCCCAAAGCCTGATGGGGACGCCGGTGGTTATAAAACCCGATCCAATCTGCAGCGATACGGCTGGCGTGCATCAGGCTTTCGAAACGATGATGCGCGCATGGCTCTTTCAACGTCCGGATCGCCCGTTCCGCCATGCCGTTCTGTTCCGGCGTGCATGGCGTAATGAATTTGCTGCCAGCCGTAGCTCTACCAATGACGGGCGCCAAGTGACTCCAGCCATCGTTGCCTGCCCAAATACGGCATAGGTCGGTGGCCGAACGCTCACCGTGCGGCGGCAAATCGCGCGGGCGTGTAGCCGAAGAATCGCTTGAATGCCCGGTTCATATGGCTCTGGTCGGCAAAGCCAGCCTGGATGGCGGCGTCCGCAAGACCAAGGCCTGACGAGATCAGCGAACGTGCCAGCATGGTTCGGCGCTGTATCAGATAGGCATGGGGGGGCAGGGCCACTTCGCGCGCGAAGCTGCGCAGTAGCTGAAAGCGGGATAGACCCGCCTCGGCGGCAAGGGCGGACAGCGTGATGTTCAAGGCCGGATCGTCATCGATACGCGCCTTGGCCCGCTTGATCGGCCCGCTAGTCTGTGGTCTGACCCTATGGGTCGAGTGATGTCCGATGATCTGTTCCAGCAGCAGGCAAAGCGCCATTTCCAGAGGCAGGTTGGGTGCCGAAGGTCGCTGTGCTGCCGCCAGGGCGAAAAGATGTTTGAAGCTGTTGCCCAGCGCCGGGCTGCAAATGACCGGGTGGGTGAATTCGATCTCCGAGGGCACAGGGCATTGCAACTCGTCGGCGGCCTCGACCAGGATGGACGGATCGAGATACAGCATGCGCCATGTCCGACCTGTGTCATCCAGTGGGGCACCATCGTGCACCTCGCCGGGGTTGACGGTAATCACATCGCCGGGCAGGGCTTCAACGATGCCACGGCCACTGAGAGAGCGCTGGCCTCCGCGCAGGAGCAGTCCGATGCCGAACTGGTCATGGAAATGCCGCGCAAAATGACGCGAAGTCTCTGCCATGGTGGCGTCAATGCCCGGCATCGCGCTTGGCAGCAAGGTGACCAGATTGGCAGATGGCACGGCAGATCCCTTTATGAACTTCTTGAAGAGCAATAATCAAGCGCAATGACATATCTATCATGCCATGGCAAGGTTCTCGGTCAAGAGGGGGGCGAGGTTCGGCAGGCTGCCGCATCGGTGGCGGCGGGAGCCGAGCTCGCGTCAGTCTATGGTCGATATTCGCATCTGGTCGCCGCCATGAGCCCTCAAACTGCATGACCGGCTGCCCCGGGTCGATTCCGTCCATGCCGCCGTTTACCCCTGCGCGCGCAATCGACCCCTCTTCTGAGCCCGCAGCATGCGTAAAACCCCTTGCCCTGCCATCCGTAAGGGCGGGCACGGTCCTCGTCCGGGCGCGACAGGCTGGAACGGATGAAAAATCCCCGGCTTGAGGCCGGGGATGTCTTGTACAGGCAGATACAGATACCTACAAGCAATGGAAAATAGAAGAGGTGCGAGGGGGAATTGTACATGACAAAAGTATTTTGTTTAATGCCTTTGACATTTATTTGCCAGGCTATTGCCCATGCGACGATCAGTATCGGCTGCCGTCAGGACACGACAGTGCGCGCAACGGACGGAGAGAACAAAAAAACGGCACCCCGAAAGGGATGCCGTCTGAGTCGATGTGTCGAAGCCAGCCGCCGGGCAATGGCAAGCGCTGGGGCCGGCGGCTCCGGGGATCGCGTCAGCAATGCGCTGCACGCGGGTCCGAGTGCCGGGGCTAGAGTTTGAATTGTCCGACCAGGGTCCGCAGATCGCTGCTGCGCAGCGTCAGCTCCTGGATGGTCTGCAGGATCTGTTGCACATTCTGATCGCTTTCCAGCGATTTGCTATTGATGCGTTCCGCACTTTGCGCCATGGCCGTGGTTGCCGCACTCTGTTCCTTGGTTGACGCGCTGATCTCGGACATGCGCACAGCGATGCTTTCAGTGCTGCCCTTGATGCCTCTGACTTTCTCGGCGGCCTCGCGCGACAGGGCCACACCGGAGGCTACCCGTTCGTTGGTAACGGCGGTATGACCGATGGCGACATCGGTCTGAGCCATCACGCTATCGATCATCTGGGCGATTTCCACCGTTGCCGACGCCGTCCGTTCGGCCAGTTTTCTGACTTCGTCGGCAACGACGGCGAAACCGCGACCCTGCTCGCCTGCCCGAGCCGCCTCAATGGCCGCATTCAGCGCCAACAAGTTGGTCTGGTCCGCGATCTCGCGGATCACTGCGACGATGCCGCGAATCTGCTCGGAGTGGGAGGACAGGTCCGACATCGATGTTTGCAGGGCCTCAACGGTGTGTACGATGGACTCGACCTCGTCTGCGACATTGGCCATGGCCTGATGCGAGGAGATGGAGTCTTCGCGCGTGGAAGCGATCATGGCCTCCGCCTCGCCTGTCGCGTCGGCAATATGGTTGATACTGACCGTGATCTGCTCGATCGTCGCGGCGGTGGCGGACAACTCGCTCGATTGTGTGCGTGAATCGGATGCGATCGCGTCGGCGGCCTTATGCAGCGTCACGGTATCTCGCGCCATGGCTTCTGCGTCGGAGCGTACCGTCAGGAACATGCCGTGCAGCTTATGTACGAAGGCGTTGAAGGCCTCGGCAATTTGTCCGACTTCATCGCGGGTTTGTATCGTCAACTGGAAGCTTAGGTCGCCCTCGCCGCTCGCAACGTTGCGCATGGCGTCGCGCAGCCGGGTCAGACTGCCTAGCATCCCCGTGATTCCCGCGTAAGCCAGCAGGCCCGATACGATCAGAACCGCGAGGAGCATTCCCACCATAACCCACATCAGGTTGCTGACCGATGCGGTTGCCGCGGCGACCGGAACCACGACGCCGAGAATCCAGCCCGTCTTGCCGACCGGGTACAAGGCCGTCAGGGTTGCATCCCCGTTGAGCGTTACCGTCTGCAAGACGCCATCTTTGCTGATTTTGTCAGTATCGTAGCCAGGGATCACTTCGGAGATTTTTTTCATGCCCGACTCTTTGGCCGGATGGGCAATGATGGAACCGTCGTCCGTGATCAGAAAGGCATAACCGTTACCGGGCAGCTTGGCAGAGACAACTTCGTCCGCTACGCGTTGCAAGGAAACATCCCCACCCGCCACCGCAACGAGTTGGCCGTTGTCGCGCCGTGCGCGAGCGAACGTGATAATGGGTTTTTTCGTCGAGGCATCAATGTAAGGGGCGGTACTGATCGCTTCTTCACTTTTGCTGGCTGCAACATACCAGGGCCGCCCCGTCGGATCGTAGCCGGGAGGCACCGGCGTAGAGTGGCTGAACTGGGTCATGCGCTTATTCGGCTCGCCAACATACATATCGTCGAGGTTGCCGGCTTCTTGCGCCTGATCGAGGACGGGTTTCAGCTCGGGCTGGGTCGCGCGCGGCAGGACCGACGACACGATGGCCTGGCGCGAGGAGACCCATTCTGTGATGAAGCTGACTTTGCTGTTGGCCGTTTGACTGACCTGATCGCGTATGGAGCCGATCAGGGCATCATGCATCTTCCAATAGGCCACACCGCCGATCAGGAGTGAAGGAAGTAGCAGGATCAGAAGAACCACGGTTAGCATTTTCGAGCGTAGAGATGACACGATGTTCCCCTGGTTTAAGCCAATACGTAAAACCAGCCAAGCAAGAATTACGCCATCTCGTTGCTGTGCGCCAAGCGAGGCGCGCGCTTCCCGCCTGCTTGCTGCGGTTGTCTGTTCATCGCTATCGTACGGCCCTATCCGCTGCAGGGTCGATGCCGGGGCGCTGCCTGACCAGGCTGATTCGATCAAGCTGGCATCGCTTGCCACGGGCCAGATACGAATCGCTTATCCGTCCCGTTCTTCGTGGCGCGGCTGCCGGCCCCCTGTTTCCGCTTATGGCTCGTCGAAAATCTCGTAGGACTCTGCCGTTCGTCCGATGCGTGCAAAGCCCGCCTTGCCGAGGTGCATGCCGGCAATGATCAGTTGCTCCGCACTGACGATATCCAGCAGCCGCGACCTCGTCGTGGCCGACAGCAACATGTCTTGATCGAATGCGATGGATACGTCGGGACGCGCGATCTGGATCCGGGGAAAGTGGACGATATCTCCCCATACGAGCAGCCCGTGCTTGCCGGAGTCCAGGCGAAAACCGGAATGCCCGGCCGTATGTCCCGGCAGCGGTACGGCATGGATGCCGGGTATCACCTCGCCGGAATCGAAGGAGCGCAGCCGGGCCCGGTAGGTGTCGAAGGCCTGGCGTGCTATCTGAAAATTGCCGCGGGCGCGTTCGCTCGCGCGGCAAAGATTGTCCTCATCTTCCCAAAAACCGATCTCCCGGCGATGGACGACAAGCTCTGCATTCGGGAAGACAGCGGCTCCGTGCTCATCCATCAGTCCCCCTGCGTGATCGGGATGGGCATGGGTCAACAAGATCGTGTCGATTTCGACGGGATGTACACCCGCCAGCGCCAGATTCGTTCTCAGGTCGCCGCCCCATTGCTTGTATCCGCCTGCGCCGGCATCGATCAGTATCGTGCGGCCGCGCCCACGAACCAGGTAGCAGTTGATATGGATGGCTGTAGGGTCGCGCTGGCCCGCCGCCTTTTGTCGTCTACAGGCATCGGCGGGGTCGATATTGGAAAGAAGTTCCAGGCTGGCGCTGAGATAGCCATCGCTGATGGCCGTAACCGAGAACTCGCCGACCTGCTGTCCGGGAAATATCAAATCTGTCATCGCTTTGCTCCAGTACACCCATTCAGTTGCGTGCGTGCAAGGTTGATCCGGTATGGCCAAAGCAACGGATGCGGGCGGTCAGTCCCGTTGCGTGCCGTATGGCTTCGTCAAGCTTGTCCATGAATGCCTCCATGACCGGCGGGGTACGAAACGGTTCGAGGCGGTACCGGACTTCGGTAAAAACGGGAAGCCCTCGGCCCTGGCGAACGGCGACATAGATGATGTGCACGTTTTGCAAAGCGGCTTTGAGGGTCTCTACGCAAAGCCGGCTGCATTGCTCCGTCAACTCCGCTAGCGCGTGATCCGGCGGCATCGCTTCCGCCGAGATGTAGATCGTGATGTTCGGCATCGGTGCGCCCTGTCAATTCCCGGCAGCGGTATCGGCGCTGCTCGTCAGTTGCTCCGTCATCGGTGCATAGAGATGGACGCCTTCCGGCACGTGCCCGAGCACGGTCTGCGCCGCGCGGTTGATCCGGGCGAGCCATCGATGCTCCGGGACTTTCTCCAGCGCGATGGCATACATTGAAGCGGGGTCAAGGCCCATCTTCCTCAGCGGGGCGGCCCCGACTGCGCTCAATGCCAGGCAGTCATCCGCGCCGATGGCCGGTGCCCGGGCGAGGCCGTCATAGAGATTGCGGTGCCAGTCCGCGATGTGTTGTTGCCAGCGCGCAAAATTGCCGCCGCCCTTTTGGCGGTATTCCTCACTCGTCAGAATGCCGGGGTTGTCGATCGAATGAATGGCCAGATAGACAGGGCAGCCGTGACTCAAGGCCCTGAAGCGTTGGGATGTATGAAAACCCGGCACCGAGATAAGGGCCGGCAGCTTGTCCTTGCTATAGAAATCGTTCCATTCCGCTTCGCTGGCCGGATCGGCGAAGCTGCATTCCACCGTATAGATCATAGGGTCTTTCCTGGGCGGAGATATCCCGTGCCAGGCCTCCTCGTTGTTGATGTTAAATCATGATATTCCTCGTTTTTTACCCTTTAAATCGATTTTTAGGCATACTTTAGTGATTAAATGTCATGGTGGACGAACTCGCGAGCCGAGCCGCTCCGCCGGAAGGCTCCGATGCGACGAAAGATACCCAGCAGTTCCGCCCTGATGGCGTTCGAGACGGCTGCCCGCCATGGCAGCTTTGCCCGCGCCGCCGATGAGCTGTCTCTGACCGAAGGCGCCATCAGCCGCCAGATCGCCCGCCTGGAGGCCTTTCTCGGCGTCACGCTGTTCGAGCGGATCGGCAACCGCGTCCGGCTTCTGCCAAACGGCGAGCGCTACGCGGCGCAAGTCCGCGGCTTGCTCGACCGGCTGGAGCGCGATAGCCAGTACCTGATGGGGCAGCCGAGCGGCAGTGCCAGTCTCGACATTGCGACGATCCCGACTTTCGCGATGCGCTGGCTGATTCCGCGTCTGCCGCGGTTTCAGCAGAGGCACCCAAATATCACGGTGCATCTTGCAGAGAGGATGGAGCCCTTCGTGCTCGCCGGAAGCGGCTTCGATGCTGCGATTCATTTTGAACACCCTGCCTGGACGGGAATGCGAACCTGCTCCCTGTTGCATGAGGTACTGGTCCCCGTTTGCCATCCGATGCTTCTGGAGGAAAGCGGTGAGGCGGCATCGCTGGACACGCTGCCTCGCCTGCACCGGCGGCAGAACCCGGACGCGTGGCAACGCTATTCGCGGGAGAGCGGGATCGCCTTGAGCAATCCGGCAATCGGTGCGCGCTACGACCTTCATTCGATGCTGATCGAGGGCGCGCTGGCCGGCCTCGGCGTCGCCCTGGTCCCGCGCCTCTACGTGGAAGCCGAGCTCGCGCAAGGCCGGCTTGTCGCGCCATGGCCGGAGGGCAAGACAATTGCCAAGACATTCTGTCTCGTTCTGCCCGCACCCATCGAGTTGAGCGCAGCTCCCGTCCGAGCATTTGCAGAATGGATCATGGATGAAGCGCAGGCGATGCAAGGGATGTGATGCGCAGTACAGGATGACTGGGGCGGGCGGTCTTGTGCGGACAGGCCGGGACGGCGGGAGAGCAGACGGTTTCGGGCGTTGAGCACGTTTCGTTACCGGCCAGGCAGGGGCGGGCGGATACGAAAACACCCGGCTGACCGGGTGCTTTGTGGCGCGGCGGCAGAGTCTCAGTCCGGTTTGGTGGCTTCCGGCATCGTGTCGGACAGCAGGCGTTCGAGAAGTTTGCTTCTGGACGCGATGTGCTGGTCGAAGCGCCAGTCCTTCAGCAACTCCATGGCGACATCGAAGTAACGCATATCAATATCGTATAGGTCTTTCAAATTAAAAGACTTGCCCAGTTCGAGCGATGACACCAAGTCTCTCAGCACCTGTACCTGCTCGCCATCTTCACCGCGCTCGATCAACAACCGGATTTTCTTTGCTGCATTCATCGTCAGGCCCTCTAGAGCTATCGTGTGAACTACAATATTAGAGTTTCCCGATATTTTATTACATTACCGATAGTATTTATATGTATTTTTTATTTCATCCGCTGCGACTGGACACGGCTGCTTGCACTCGGCCTGGCCGTCGATCAGGTCCAGTCTTTTGCCGATTGGGGCTGCGGCTCATGTGCGAGCACGACATACTCACCTTCTTCGCAGTGGCCCGTCTCCGTCTCTTCGAAGCCGACCGCGCGATAGAATCCGAGGGCGGTTTCATTGCGGCTCAGGCATTTCAGGTAAAACCTCTGCTCGTGCCAGCCTGGTAAGGCCGCGAGCAGCAGCCGGCCGACGCCACGCTGACGGTAAGGGGCCGCGACGTATAAGTGGTGGATGAAATTATCGGCCTGCCACAGGGCCAGCATGCCCGCGATGGTGCCACTTTCTTCGGTTGCGATCCAGATGTCTTCGCCCTGCGTCTGTTCATCCAGATCGCCGGTTGGAAATGCTCGGTCGGCAGCCAGAAAAATGTGGCCCGACGCACCTCGAGAAAAAGGCGCCGGATGAGTGGCCAGTCGGTTTCCCGGCTACGGCGGACCATGATGCTCATGGCGAGGTATTGGCAAGCGTTGGCGCGACGGCTATCCGCCGTGCATCCGCTTCGCCCCAGCTATTCTCGCTGACCAGTGTCGCCAGCGCTTGGCGACCGGCCCAACCTTCCTGTTCCAGCAGCGGCTGTTCGTAAAAATGGTCGACATGGCCAAGACAGATGATGGCGATTGCCTTGGCGCCCGGCGGCAGATGCAGCAGCGTGCCCAGCGCCACGGGATCGAACAGTGACACCCAGCCCATGCCCAGTCCTTCGGCCCGTGCCGCCAGCCACATGTTCTGCAGGGCGCAGGCGACCGAGGCCAGATCCATCTCCGGCAATGTGCGCCGGCCGAAGACGTGGCGCTCGCGTCCGTCCATCAAGGCCGCGACCAGTACCTCGCCGCAGTCGAGAATGCCCTCGACTTTCAGGCGCATGAATTCATCCTCGCGTTCTCCCAGCGCGGCTGCGGTGCGCCTCCTTTCGCTTTCAACCATGGCGTGCAGTGCCTGGCGTCGTTCGGGGGCCGTGATACGGATGAAGCGCCAGGGCTGCATGAATCCGACGCTAGGCGCCCAGTGTGCGGCCTGCAGCAGTCGTTGCAGCTGGTCGGGCGCCACCGGGTCGGGCCTGAAATGGCGCATGTCGCGGCGCTCGCGGATGACACGGTAGATGGCATCGATATCGGAGTCGGGGTAGCGGTTCATTCTGTCTTTTCTGTACGGTGTATTCGCGATACGGCAGCGCGGCCCGGGTCATGTAGACTACAACAGCTCGTCAAACCCTTGAACTGGATTTTTGTAAATGGAATTTATCAGATTCGTATTCGCCGACCTGTGGCATTTCGTTGGCACGGTGGTGCTGATAGCCGTGGTATTCGATGGCGTGGCCAAAGTCATTCGTGCGATGAGCGGCCGGGGCTGATGCCGTCAGGCTGTCTTGCCCGTTTTCAGCGTGCGATAGCGCGACGGGCTGACACCGGTGGCCTGGCGGAAGCGGTTGCTGAAATGACTGGCCGACGCAAAGCCGCAGGCCAGTGCGACGCTGGTCAGCGGTAGCGCGCCGGCCTCCAGCAGCTGCCGCGCGCGCGCAATGCGTCGCGTATGCAGCCACACCTGCGGCGGAACGCCGAAGGAGCGGCGGAACATGCGGGCAAAGTGGAATTCCGACAGATGGGCTTCGCGGGCCATGCTGCCCAGCGTGAGCGGCTGGTCCAGATGGGCGTCGAGCCAGTCGGTCAGCCGGCGCCGCACGGCGGGCGCAAGGCCGCCGCTGAGTCTTGGCGCATGTCGCCGTCGTGCGTGGCTGCCGATCAGCCGGGCGACCGTTTCATGGGCAAGTGCGTTGCCGGCGACGTGGGCGTCGGGGTCGCTGCCGGGCAGTGCGAGTAGCGGGCGCAAGAGTCCGGCCAGTTCGGCATCGTCGAAAAAGGCGGTGCGCGCCAGTTCGAGCTCGCGCGGCTCTAGATCGGCGAGCGCGAGGGCATGCGCACTGAGGACGGCGGGCGGGATATAAAGATGGAGGAAGCGCAGGGGGCCGTTGATGACCCATTCGCTGTCCTCTTCATCCGATAGCAGGCACAGCCGACCCGGTGCTCCGCGCTCGCCTGCCCGGTCGCGCCGGAAAGTCCCGTACCCGCCCTCGAGATAGAGCGATAGAGTGTGATGGCCTGGCGGCGCGTAGTGGACGGCATCGTGGCGATTGTTCCAGACCGCAATGGCCATGCCGTCGCCCACGCACAGGGCATGCTCCAGATTCGCGCGAGAATGCGACAGGCGCTGAAATACCGGGTAGTCGAAGGAAACGGGGCTCATGGTGCGATGATATCGCAGCTGTTCTTCCGTGCGATGCTGTCGTAGCAAAACTGCGCAAGAATCTGCAAGTCCTCTCCGCCGCAACTGTGGATACTCATGGTTCATATTCGGAGGGGCTATGACGATTTTTCTCTATCTATTGGTGGTTGTGATCTGGGGCACGACCTGGATCGCCATCAAGCTGCAACTGGGCAGCGTGGCGATCCCGCTGTCTATCGCTTACCGCTTCGGCCTCGCCTCGCTGTTTCTGTTTGCGATCCTGGCTTGCACCCGGCGGCTGGTGCGTCCACGCGGCCGGGCCGCGCTGCTGGTCGTGGCGCAGGGGCTCTGCCTGTTCTGCCTGAATTTTCTGTGTTTCTATCATGCCAGCCGTTGGATTCCGAGCGGCCTGGTGGCGGTGGTGTTCTCGACGGCCCCCCTGTGGAACGCGTTCAATGGCAGGGTATTTCTCGGTCGCGCCGTGTCCGGGAGGGTGCTGGCCGGGGCGCTGTTGGGCTTGTGCGGCATCGCGGCGCTGTTCTCGCCCGAGTGGGGGCATACCGGCAGCCACACCGTGGCCGGTCTGCTGCTGGCGCTCGGCGGTACCTTGTGTTTTTCCGCCGGCAATCTGCTCTCCGGCGCCTTGCAGGCGCGCGGATGGCTGCCGGTGCAGACCAATGCCTGGGCCATGCTGGTGGGGACGCTGGTTCTGCTTGCCGGTTCGGGCATGAGCGGTGTGCCGGTGACGATGGACTGGAGCACGCATTATCTCGGGGCGCTGCTTTACCTGGCGCTGCCGGGGTCGGTGATCGGCTTTACCGCCTATCTGATGCTGGTCGGCAGGCTCGGCGCCGAGCGCGCGGCCTATTCGACCGTGCTGTTTCCTGTCGTGTCGTTGAATATTTCCGCCTGGCTGGAGGGCTATCACTGGACCCTGCCAGCCTTGTGCGGACTGGGGTTGGTCATGGTCGGCAATGTGCTGGTGTTTTCCAAACCCCGCGGCCGCCGCGACGCGCTGGCGGCAGGCACGGTCGGCAAGGTTTGAGTTACGGCCTCAGGCCTGAATCGAGAGCTTGCGGTTGGAGAGGGTGAATACCACGCGCTGCGGGTGGTTGACCGACACCACGTACTCCAGGGGGATGCCCGTACTATCGAAGACGACGCCTCGATAGGCGAGGGCGCTGGCACCCGGCGGCAGCTCCAGCAGTGCCGCATCTTCGCTGGAGAGTTCCACGCTTTGCAGCGTGCCCTCGTCGCAGCCCGGCGTCAGGCGGTAGCGTGATTCCAGCAGGCGGTACAGCGAGCCGGATTCGATCAGGTCGGCTGCGACCAGCCCCGGGACCCTGGCCGCAGGCAGGTAGCTGGTCTCGACGCAAAAAGGTTTGCCGTCCACGGTCCGCAGGCGGCGAATGGCGAGCAGTGCGTCGCCGTCGGCGATGTCCAGCGCTCGCGCGAGCCGGGGACTGGCCGTGGTCTGTTCGAAATAGAGCAGACGGCTGCCGGCCTGGCCGCCGTTGAGTTCGACGATGCTGGAAACCCCTCGCGCCTTGTGTTCGGACAGCGGGCGGCTGACTTCCGGGCGGGCGACGAAGGTCCCGCGATTGCCGTCGCGCCGCAGCGCGCCCTGCTCGACCAGGCGGGCGATGGCTTTGCGCAGTGTCATGCGGCTGATGTCGAGTTGCTGGGCGAGGTCGCGCTCGGCCGGGATGCGGTCGCCGGGTGCGAATTCGGGGCTTTCCAGCATGGCCAGCAATGCGTCTTCGGCGCGCTCGTTCGCCCGTTTCCGGATCAGGTGCAATGTCATGGTCAGTGGTCGTCCCCGCGGAGGAGGTGTTGCGATCGGGGTATTGTAACGGTACACGGGCGCCGGCGGGTCTGTGCACGGCGCCCGTGTGCGATGCGGGCAGGCCCGCATCGGGCTTACTTGGCGTTATAAACGTCGAATGCGAAGTACTTCTTTTCTATCGTCTTGTACGTGCCGTTCTTCAGGATGGCAGCGATGGCGCTGTTGATTTTCTGGCGCAGTGCGCTGTCTTCCTTGCGCAGACCGATGCCGGTACCCGGTCCGAAGATCTTGTCGTCGTGGATTGTCGGCGAGGCGAGCATGAAGCCCTTGCCTTCCGGTTTTTTCAGCAGGCCTGCATCCGCGGCGACCGCGTCGTCAAGCGAAGCATCCAGACGGCCGGAAACCAGGTCGGCATAGACCAGGTCGGTGCTTTGGTAGGGCACCACATTCACGCCGTTCGGCGCCCATTTCTGTTTGGCGTAGGTCTCGAAGATCGAACCTTGCAGCACGCCGATGCGCTTGCCCTTCAAGGCCTGCAGCTGCGGCTTGATGCCGGATTTCTTGCCGACGATCAGGCCGATCGGGGTGTTGTAGAGCTTGTCGGAGAAGTCGATCTGCTTCATGCGCTCTTCGGTGATCGACATCGAGGACAGAATGGCGTCGAATTTTTTCGCCTTCAGTGCCGGAATCATGCCGTCGAAGCTGTTCTCCACCCATTGGCACTTGACCTTCATTTGCGCACAGATGGCGTCGCCGAGCTCGATGTCGAACCCGACCAGCTTGCCGGCCTGGGTCTTGGATTCGAACGGCGGAAACTGGGCTTCGACGCCGAAACGGAGGGTTTCCTGGCTGTAGGCGTGCGCGGCAGCGGTCGCCATCAGCGCGAGCAATGCGTATTTTTTCATAAAGGTGTGCTCCTTAGGGCATGGGGTGATTGGGTTGAGTCAAACACAGAGCCTGCTCAATCAATTGCCTGAAGTCGGGCTCCAGGCGTCCGGCATGGCCGTAACCGCCTTCTTCTATACAAGCTGCCGCGCCGAGCCGGCTGCCGGCCTGCAGCGCCGCCGGCAGATCGTCTGTGCCGGACAGTGCCAGCAGGCATCCCGCGATGAAGGCATCGCCAGCGCCAAGGGTATCGACGATACGGGTCTCGACGATGGGTTGGCGTACCAGAAGGGCGCCATCATACGCCAATGCGCCGTGTTCGCCACGCGTGATGATGACCTTGCCTATTCCCAGTGCATGGATGTCGCGCGCCAGACGGGCGCAGTCCTCGTCGTCGCGGCCCGCCTGAGACAGAAAGGCGATGTCTATACAGCTGGCGACACCCGCGATGTCGTCCAGGGTGAAGTCGTCCGAAAAGTCGAAAGACAGGCGGGCCGAAGAGGGCGGAATCGCCGCGAGCACGTCGCCGAGCCGGCTGTACAAGCTGGTATGGATCAGGTCGAAACCGCTGAGCCAGAGCAGGTCGTCGGCACTCGGGGCCAGTTTGCCGCTTTCCGCGCTGTGACTGCCCAGAAAGTGCCGTTCGCCGTTGCGGTGAGTCACGCAGGCCCATGCCGTGGGGCCTTCCCCGATTTGGCAGCGTGCAATATCGACTCCTTCTTTGCGCAAGGAATCAAGGATATGCGCGCCACGCGCATCGGCGCCCACCCGGCCGAGATAAGCGACGCTGGCACCCTGGCGCGCTGCCTGGACAGCGACATTGACGGCGTTGCCGCCGGGAAAGATCAGGTCGCGATCCAGATAGACATCGCTGGTGTTGTCACCGACACAGACAAGGCGGGGCATGGCTCAGTACTCCGTTTTCCACATATAGCGCCGGGTGGTGAGCGCTTGATTGTGCCGCTCGGCAAGGTGTGCCGCTGTACGCTCGAAGGCAAAGCCGGCGATGTAGGGGGCGAGCATCGGACGGACCTCTTCGCTGATTCCGGGCATCGGCATATCCCTCGAATCGTAAACCATCAAGCGGCGCGCGCGGGTTTGGCAGAAACGCAACACCCTCTCCATTTGCGGCCGGCTCGGGTCTTCACCCAGAAACAATACCAGCGGAGTGGTTTCGTCCACCGCTTCGAAGGGGCCGTGGAAGAACTCGGCGGCTTCGATGGCCAGACAGTGCATCCACTGGCTCTCGGCAAGAATGCAGACGCCGACCACGTAGGCCGAAGTGAACATGGGGCCGGCGGCGAGCAGGTAGAGGATTTTGTCGTTCTGATATTGCTCTGCTTCCTGTGCGCCGCGGAGCTGGTAGCGCAGCGCGGTGTCGGCGAGCGCCGCGGGAAGGGCGCGCAGCGAGGAGAGCAGCGCGTCCAGGTGCGGCCAATGGTCGCGCGCGGCGAGGACGCCGCCGATGATGGCCTGCAGGATCATGTAGCAGCCGAAATAGGCGTCGTCGATCTTGCCCATGTAGAACGCCTGCTGTGGATGCTGTGCGAGCGGAACATCCGCCGTCTGTGTCACGCAGACTGTGCGGCAGGGGCGAGCGGCGACAAAGCGGGCGGCATCGACGGTTTCGCGCGTGGTTCCCGATTTCGAGGCGAAGACCACCAGAGTCCGTTCGTCCAGCCGCGGTGGATCGATATCCATGAATTCGGCGGGAAAGTAGCGTCGCACTTCCAGCGAGGGGCTCAGCCGTTCGAGCCAGTACTGCAAGCCGAGCATGATGCGGTTGGGGGCGCCGCAACTGACGAAATAAATGCGATCGATCTTGCCTGCTATCAGCTGGCCATAGGCGGCTGCGGCGTCGAGCGCAGCGCTCGACGTGCGCAGCGACTCGATGAAAGCGGAGGGGTTGAAATCGGCGGCCATGAGGTTCCTCTTTGTCGTGGCGGTAAAGTATGGACACAGGTAATTTATACCATAAATTATACCACTACAAGATGCGAGGCGATGGCTATGTATATTCTATTGAATATAAAAGAAATGACGACACTATTTGGTATTTTCTGTGGTCTATTTTTAGGGAAGTACGCTGTCCTGCAAAGGCGGGCCGAGAATCCATAGCAGGCCGGCGGCGACGGCGCCCGAGACGGGGCAGGTTCGGAAATTGATGGAGAATGCGTGGGCATAGAAGCCGGCGTAGGCATGCAGGCAGGCGCCGTTGTCCCCATTCTGCAGCATCACGCCGCCGTCGTGGCTCAGAAGGGGCAGGAAGCGTTGCTTCGGGATGTCGCGACAGGGACGGTTGACGATCCCTTCGCGGTAGTGATTCTCCATGCAACTGCGGGTGGTCGGATTGCGCAGCGACAGACTGCCGTCGCTGCGGTAGATGACAGTCCAAAGCCGATGCCGGTTGCGTCGCGTGTCATGGGGCGGGTAGCCCCACAGATAGTGGCCGGGCTCGTCGTACCATATCGTCACGGCCGCTCCGGTGCCGACGTTCAGCAGCGAGACCGGCGTGCCCTCATCGTCTGTCGCCCCGGCCGAAGCGCAGACCAGGGCGAAGGCTGCGACAGTGCAGCGGATGCATGACTGAGACATGGGGGCTCCTCGCGCGTTCAGCGCGGCCGGCTGAACAGGACGGGCAGATGGTCCGATGCCAGCTGGCCGCGCAACTGCGCGATGAACAGATTCGCCGTCGGCACACGGCGGTCCCAGCCGCCGAAGCGGCCGATCAGCGCGTAATCGAGCACATTGCCGCAGACCTGGGTCGCGGCCGGCTGGGTCACGATGCGGGTGTCGCGCAGCGTGCGGGGAAACAGATCCTGCAGCTGGCCGCGCAGATCGTCAGGCGGCATGTTGAAGTCGGCCAGCAGCATCCATTCTTCCTGTGGCCGTGCTTGCGGCCGGAAGTAGCTGTCGACGGCGTTGGAGAGCGCTCCGGCATCGTTGTCGCCGCTGCGTAGCCGCAGCGCGTGGGTCGTAAAAAAATGGTCGTGCCCGAGGCGGATGCCGAGCACGGGCCGCGCCGGATAGGGGCGGACTGCCGGCAGCACGATGACTTCGTCCGCGATGCGATCGGCAACGATGGCAAGATTGACGCGATGGGCGCCGACGTCGGTCGCCAGGAAATAGATGAACACCTCGCGCGGCCGCGAGCGCGTGCCGAGGTTCCAGCAATATTCATCGACATGCTGCCCCGTCGTCGTCGCGATGCGGCGTATGAGGCCGGCGCTGGCTGGCGGGCTGCCCGCCTCCTGCAGGGCGACGATATTTGCCGCATCCTGCCCGTCCAGCAGCAAGCGGATGTGCACGCGCCATTTGCTTTCGGTCGGAGCGGACGCTCCCTGCATATTCCAGCTGACGACGCGGTAGTCGTCTATTGCTGCCATGGCGGGAGCCATCGGCAGCAATAGTGCCACGCTCAAGGGCAAGGGGAGCAGATCGGGCATGTGCATGGCGGATCCGGGCGCAAGGGGGGGGCTGATCTCCCGATTGAAAGGCCGGATGAGGGCGGCGTCAACGTAGGGCGGCGTGTTTGGTCAATAGCATTGACTTTTATGGATGGCGATTTCATTATGAGTCAAATTTATTGACTCATATGGAGTGGATGATGCATGACCGGTTTTCACGGCGGGTGCAGCGGCTGCATTCCTCGCCGGTCCGCGAGATACTGGCCGTCATCGGACGGCCGGGCATGGTGTCTTTTGCCGGAGGCCTGCCCGCGACGGAAACGTTTCCCGATCTGAGCCTGGGCGAATTGCCTGCCGATTGCCTGCAATACGGGCCGAGCGAGGGGGAAGCGGCCTTGCGCGGGCAGATCGCGCTCGAGCTGGAACGGCGCGGTCTCGATTGTCCGCCTGACCGGATTCTCGTGTTGTCGGGTTCGCAGCAGGGGATAGACCTGGTCGCCAAGTTATTCATCGATCCGGGTACGCCGGTTGCTGTAGAGACCCCGACTTATCTCGCGGCCTTGCAGGTCTTCCGTTTCTTCGGCGCGAACCTGCAAGGGCTGGACAGCCTGCATGGTTCGACCGAGACGGCGGGAGAGGCGACCCCTGCTTTCGCCTATGCGATCCCGACGTTTCAGAATCCGACCGGTCATTGCTATAGCGACGAAGAGCGCCGCGCGCTTGCCCATGCGTGCGACGAACGGGCAATCGCCTTGTTCGAAGACGATCCGTATCGCGATCTGGTGTTCGATGAGTGCGAGCGGCGTCCTGTGTGTGCGAGGCTTGAGCGTGCGTCGTGGATCTATCAGGGCTCGTTTTCCAAGAGCCTGGCACCAGGGTTGCGGCTCGGTTTTCTCGCGGCCTCGGACGACGTCTTTCCCTACCTCTATCGTCTCAAGCAGGCCGCCGATTTGCACAGTAGCCGTTTGAGCCAGTGGCTGGTGCTGCAACAGCTGAGCGCCGATGGGAGGGAGGCGCGGCTGCGCGATCTGGCCGATTTCTACCGGGTGCGGCGCGATCGTTTTGCCGTGCTGTTGAGCCGGTATTTTTCCGATCTGGCCACGTGGACGGTTCCGAGCGGCGGTCTGTTCTTCTGGCTGGAACTGAAAAGCGAGTTTGCCTGCGACGATTTGTTGCCGCTGGCGCTGGAGCGCGGGGTCGCGTTCATGCCGGGGGCGCCGTTCTACGCACAGCCGGGGGCGGGAGCGAGGGGTTTGCGCTTGAACTTCAGTCATGCCAACGCCGAGCAGGCCGATCGCGGTCTGGCCATTCTGGCCGATCTGATTCGCAGCCGACGCCGCTGAGGCGCCACCGCGGCGGGCGCCGTCGCCGGGACGGGGCCGCGTCCGCCTCAGTTGCCGCCGCTTGGTGCGAGCAGGGGCGCGTATCCCATGCTCTTGAGTTTTGCCATCGCGTCTTCGGCTTCTGCCCGGGAGCGGAACGGGCCGAGCTGAACCCGGGTTTCGCTGTGTGCGGCAATGCCGTGGCTCTTGAGTTCATCCAACATCTTCTGGGCATTTCCCATATTGCTGAACAGACCGAGTTGCACCGTATAGCCGACCGAACTGCCTTGCGGTCTGGCCCGGGTGGCTGGGGGCGTCTCGTCGGCACGGGCGGCGGCCGGTGCGGGGGGCGCGGCAGCGGGCGCTGCTGCCGTGCCGGACGGGTGGACGGGGGGCGTTGCGGGCCGCGGCACTTCGGCCGGCTGCGCGTGCGGCAAGGTGAACGGCGCTTGCGTGACGCCGGAATGGGCCAGGCTGTTGTGCGGTGGCCGCGGCGCGGCGTCGTGGCGGGTTGCCGGGGGCGTGGCCTGCTGCTGCGCTGGCGATTGGGTGAGCGGGCGCACCGACTGCATGCCCGGCGTCTTGGACAGATCCGGTGCGACCGGTGTTCCGGGCAATGCCTCGGCAGGTGCGCTTGCGGCCGGGGCGCTGGCGGCGCTCTCCGCAGGAGCCGATGACTGCTCTGCGCCCGAGGCGACGATCTTGCCCGAGTTGCTGTCGGCTGTCGGCGCCGAGGGTTGGGGGGGCACCGGCGTCTTGCCGGTGAGACTGTCGAGAACGGGGATGGCGGCCAGTGCGACGGCGACCAGCCCGCCGGCAATGGCCAGCCTTATTTTCAGTCGCGAACTGAAATCGCGTTCGTCGCTTTCGTATTCGCTATGTGGATCCGGGCGTTGTTCGCTCATTGTGCTTAAATATTGTGCGGCGAAGGGTGGAAAAGGCTGGTAAAATACCGGGTTCCTCAAAATTGGGTAACCCGACTGCGCTAGATTAAACGATAGTTTAGCCAGTTGTCTTCTTGATTGGGAGATTTAAATGGCAATTGAACGTACCCTGTCCATCGTCAAGCCGGATGCCGTGCGCAAGAATGTGATCGGCAAGATTTACGATCGTTTCGAAACGGCGGGCCTGACCATCGTTGCAGCAAAAATGAAGCAACTGTCGCGTGCCGAAGCCGAAGGCTTCTACGCGGTACACAAGGACCGTCCGTTCTTCCGCGATCTGGTCGAATTCATGATTTCGGGGCCGGTGATGATTCAGGCCCTGCAGGGTGAAAATGCCATTGCCCGGAACCGCGAGCTGATGGGCGCAACCGACCCGAAAAAAGCGGACAAGGGCACCATCCGTGCCGACTTCGCCGATTCCATCGATGCGAATGCCGTGCACGGCTCGGACAGTGCAGAAAATGCCGCTGTCGAAATAGCTTATTTCTTTGCCGCGTCGGAAATTAGCGCGCGCTGAGGAAAAACGGCCGCCCGCGGGCGGCCGTTTGATGTTTGATGAGGATTGCATGAAGACCAACCTGCTCGATTTCAACCTTGACCAACTGACTGCGCACTTCGCTGCCATGGGCGAGAAGCCGTTTCGCGCGCGCCAGGTGATGCGCTGGATGCATCAGATGGGCGAAAGCGATTTCGATGCGATGACTGACATCGCCAAGAGCCTGCGTGCCAAGTTGCATCAGTGCGCGGAGGTGCGGGTGCCCGAGCTGATGACCGGCCAGGAAGCCGGCGACGGCACGCGCAAGTGGCTGCTGGATGTCGGCACCGGCAACGGTGTGGAGACGGTGTTCATTCCCGAGGACGAACGCGGGACGCTATGTGTGTCGTCGCAGGTGGGGTGCGCGCTGGAGTGCACCTTCTGTTCCACCGGGCGCCAGGGTTTCAACCGCAATTTGAGCACGGCCGAAATCATCGGTCAGCTGTGGTGGGCCAACAAGGCGATGGGCGTGACGCCCAAGAACGAGCGCGTTGTTTCCAACGTGGTGATGATGGGCATGGGCGAACCGCTGGCGAATTTCGACAATGTGGTGTCGGCGATGCAGATCATGCTTGACGACCATGCATATGGTTTGTCGCGACGACGTGTTACTCTGTCGACCTCGGGCTTGGTGCCACAGATGGACAGGCTGCGCGATGCGTGCCCGGTCGCTCTGGCCGTCAGCCTGCATGCGCCGAACGATGCGATTCGCGATCAGATCGTGCCGATCAACCGCAAATACCCGCTGGACGAATTGATGGCTGCCTGTCGCCGCTATCTGGAGAAGGCCCCGCGCGATTTCGTGACGTTCGAGTATGTGATGCTTGACGGGGTCAATGACAGGCCCGAACATGCTCGGCAATTGATTGAACGGGTGCGTGACGTGCCATGCAAGTTCAATCTGATCCCTTTCAATCCCTTTCCGGGGTCTGGGTACGAGCGTTCGAGCAATAACGCCATTCGCATCTTCCGCGAAATACTGCAGGAGGCGGGGCTGGTGGTGACCGTGCGCAAGACGCGCGGCGACGATATCGATGCCGCGTGCGGGCAGTTGGCAGGCCAGGTGCAGGACAAGACCCGGCGGCAGGAAAAATGGATTCAGATCGCGAAGGACGGTACGGCGTGAGACAATGGCCCGCGAGGGCTGGGGTTTTTGCCGCACCGGTCTTTCGAGTAGAGGGCTGAACGGACGTCGCGACCATGCCGTTCCTGACGGCGTTTTCGCCGTAGTGCGTCCGCTTCAGTTGCCTGTTTTCGGGCCGTTTTCATCGCGAACGATGAGCGGGTGGAGCAGGTATCGCGCCCGGGAGTGCAGCGTAGGACAGTCGCTGTGCTGATCGGGCATTCAGGGAAACTAACTGATGTTGAGCGGGACCTGAAGGATGGGACAACAATCCGAACAGAATAATCAGCCGGCACCGAATCCGTCGGCGGAAGAGCAACAAATCCCGGAAGCGCCGGCAGCCGTCAGCGTAGGCGCGGAATTGCGCACTGCGCGCGAAGCCGCCGGTCTGGGCCTGTCTGAAGTGGCGGACCGCCTCAAATTGTCGCTGCGCCAGCTGGAGGCCATCGAACGCGATGATTTCGACAGCTTGCCCGGCGCCACTTTTGTCCGTGGCTTCGTTCGCAACTACGCACGTTTTCTCGAACTGGACCCGGCGCCGCTGATGGCCGCACTGGAAGGGCACTTTCCGTCGGCCGTGCACGACGTCGCCAATCTTGTGCGCGACGAGCCTGTCGCCCAGCATGAGCCTGCCGCTGACAAGAGGATTCCGGCCAGTCGCTGGCTGGTTGTCGGCCTGGTGGGGGTGGTGCTGGGGGCGACGGCCATTTGGGTATTCGGCCATCGCGAAGAGGGAGGGCAGGATAGTGCTAACGGCGGCGGGCTGCCGATGACGCAAGCGCAGCCCGCCGCCTCCGAGCCCGTCGCTTCGTCCATGCCGTTGAGCTTGTCGGCTTCGGCGGCGATGGCTTCGGCGCCGGTGCTGGAGACCTCGGCGCCCGCTGTCGCGCCGCTTGCGGCCGCGGCGGCCAAACCCGCGGTCAAGCCGGTCGCCAGCCTCCCCGTCGCGACGTCGGCATCGGCTCCGCTCGCAGCCGGTCAGGCGCGCGTTACCGTCAGCACCGAAGAGGAGGCCTGGGTTTCCATCGTCGATGCCAACGGCAAGAAGCTGGTGTTCAGCAACCTGCAGCCGGGCGATGCCCGCGATGCAAGCGGTACGCCCCCGTTCAAGGTTCGCCTGGGTAATGCCGAGAAGGTGACCCTGACTTTCAATGGCAAGCCGGTAAATTTTGCCGACCGTATCAAGGGTACTGTCGCCAATATTGACCTCAAGTAGGGACTGACCATGGAAAGCGTGACCAATACGCGACGCGCCACCCGGCAGGTCCGGGTCGGCCAGGTGATGGTTGGCTCCTCCGCCCCGGTCGTGGTGCAGTCGATGACCAATACCGACACGGCGGATGCGGCGGCGACTGCCGCGCAGTGCATCGAGCTGGCGGAGGCCGGCTCGGAGCTGGTGCGCATCACCGTCAATTCGCCCGAGGCTGCCGCCGCGGTCGCCGACGTGCGGCAGCGTCTGGATGACGCGGGCTGCGATGTCCCTCTGGTCGGCGACTTCCATTTCAACGGCGAGCGCCTGCTGCGCGACTACCCGACGTGCGCGGCGGCGCTGGCCAAGTACCGTATCAATCCCGGCAACGTCGGCCGCGGTGCGAGCGGGGACGACAAGTTCGCTTTCATGATCCGCACGGCCGTCGAGTACGACAAGCCGGTGCGCATCGGTGTCAACTGGGGCAGTCTCGACCCGGCGCTGGCGACACGGATGATGGATGCCAATGTCCGTTCCGCGGCGCCCCAGTCGCCGGACGCCGTGATGCGCGAGGCCCTGATCGTGTCCGCGCTGGAAAGCGCGGACAAGGCTATCGAGCTTGGCCTGGCGCCGGACAAGATCATCCTGTCGTGCAAGGTCAGCCATGTGCAGGATCTGATCAACGTCTACCGTGATCTTGGCCGGCGCTGCGATTTTCCTTTGCATCTGGGTTTGACCGAAGCCGGAATGGGCTCCAAGGGTATCGTCGCTTCCAGCGCCGCGCTCGGCGTGCTGCTGCAGGAAGGGATCGGCGACACCATTCGTATTTCGTTGACGCCGGCTCCGGGCGAGTCGCGTACGCGCGAAGTGATCGTGGCGCAGGAAATCCTGCAGACAATGGGCTTGCGGTCGTTCACCCCGCTGGTGACGGCTTGCCCCGGCTGCGGGCGCACCACCAGCACCGTCTTCCAGGAGCTGGCGGAGAGCATCCAGACCTATCTGCGCGAGCAGATGCCGATCTGGCGCTTGCAGTATCCCGGGGTCGAGGATCTCAAGGTGGCGGTCATGGGCTGTGTCGTCAACGGCCCGGGCGAGTCGAAGCTGGCCGATATCGGAATTTCCCTGCCGGGGACCGGCGAGGTGCCGGTCGCGCCGGTCTATATCGACGGGCGCAAGGATGTGACCCTGAAGGGGGATGGCATCGCCGAAGCTTTCAAAGAGCTGGTCGCCACCTATGTGCAGACGCGTTACGCGCCTGGCGGCGTCAAGCGGCGCGAGGCGATGAAGACGATTCCGATCCGTCCCCTGTGAGGGGCGGATGCCGAATATGAAGACTGAATAGATAGAGCGATGGCACAAAAAATACAGGCGGTTCGCGGCATGAACGATGTCCTGCCGGCCGAATCGTACCAGTGGGAATATTTCGAATCGGTGATGCGCGGTTTGCTGGCCGATTATGGCTACCAGAATATCCGTACCCCCATCGTCGAGCAGACGCCGTTGTTCGTGCGTTCCATCGGCGAAGTCACCGATATTGTCGAGAAGGAAATGTATTCCTTCACCGACAGCCTCAATGGCGAGAGCCTGACGCTTCGCCCGGAAGGCACTGCCGGCACCTTGCGGGCGGCGGTCGAGCACAATTTGCTCTATAACGCGACCCAGCGCTTGTGGTACCAGGGGGCGATGTTCCGGCACGAGCGCCCGCAGAAAGGGCGCTATCGCCAGTTTCACCAGTTCGGCGTCGAGGCGCTGGGCTTTGCCGGCCCCGATATCGATGCCGAGCTGATTGCATTGACCGCCGATCTTTGGCGTCGGCTCGGGCTTGCCGACAGCGTCGAATTGCAGATCAACACGCTGGGCAACCGGGAGGAGCGTGCCGCGCATCGAGTGGCGCTGATCGCCTATCTGGAAGGTTTCCAGTCCATTCTGGACGAAGATGGCAAGCGCCGTCTGTACAGCAATCCTCTGCGCGTGCTGGACACCAAGAACCCGGCCCTGCAGGAAATGTGCGATGCGGCGCCGCGCTTGCTCGACTATCTGGGCTCCGAGTCGCGAGCGCAATACGAAGGCTGGAAGGCGATGATCGCCGCTCTGGGGATTCCTTTCCGCGAGAATCCGCGGCTGGTGCGCGGTCTTGATTATTACAACCATTCGGTGTTCGAGTGGGTGACGACCGAATTGGGCGCGCAAGGTACCGTGTGCGCAGGCGGGCGTTACGATGGACTGACCGAGCAGCTCGGGGGCAAGCCGGCCCCGGGCATCGGCTTCGGCATGGGCATAGAGCGCGTGCTATTGCTGTTGCAGGACAAGCAGCTGCTGCCGGCGGCGCCCGCGCCCGATGTTTATCTGGTGCAGCAGGGCGAAGGCGCGCCGGTCTATGCGCTGACGCTCGCGCAGGCTCTGCGCCGTGCGGGCCTGTCGGTGTTGCAGCATTGCGGCGACGGCAGCTTCAAGTCGCAAATGAAAAAGGCCGATGCCTGCGGTGCCGCCTTCGCGGTCATCGTCGGCGAAAACGAAGTGTCCGCGGCGACGGCGATTGTCAAATCGTTGCGTAGCGAGGCAGAACAACAGACCGTCGCGGTCGCGGGCGTGGCAGATGCCATTGCCGCATTGAAAGTTTGACGAGGGGGAGCGCAATGGCGTTCGATTTGCAGGAGCAGGAACAGATTGACTCGCTGCGTGCCTTTTGGCACCAGTGGGGTAAGTGGATCGCCGCCGCTGTCGGCGCGCTGGCGTTGGGTTACCTGGCTTACAAGGGGTACGGATTGTACCGGCAATCGCAGGCCGACCGTGCGGCGGTTGTCTACGCGCAGGTCGAGACGGCCGTACAGTCGGGCGATATGGCCGCGATCAAGCGCGGCGTGGCCGAAATCGAGACCGGCTATGCCGATACCGGCCATGCCAGCCGCGCTGCCTTGCTGGCAGCCAAGGTCGCTTTCGACAAGGGCGATAATGCGTTTGCCCGCCAGCAGCTTGGCTGGGTGGTAAAAAATGGCAAGGAGCCGCTGGTGGCGCTCGCCCACTTGCGCCTGGCCAGTGTATTGTTGGACGCCAAGGATTTTCCTGCGGCTCTGGCCGAATTGAATGCGGCGCATCCTGCCGAATTCGACTCCCCGTTCTTCGATCTCAAGGGCGACGTCGCCGTTGCCCGGAACGATGACGCGGCGGCCCGCGATGCCTATAAGGCCGCGCTGGCCAAGCTTGCAGGCGATTCGCCCGAGCGCCAGTATATCCAGACCAAACTCGATGCCTTGGGAGGCTGATTGATGCGCCGCCGTCTGTTGCTTACCGTAGTTCTGTCCACCTCGCTGCTGGCCGGTTGTGCCAGTTGGTTTGAATCGTCGACGCGTCAGGCGGCTACTCCGCTCAAGCCTGTGCACGAACTGCAGGCCATGAAGGTGAAGTGGTCCGTTTCGGTAGGGCAGACGCCCAGCGACAGCTTTGTTCCGGTCTATGACCGCGGCAATGTGATCGCGACCAGCGCCGCGGGCGTCGTTCTGACCATCGACTCCCTGACCGGTCGCGTGGTGTCGAAATCCGACACTGGCCGCATGCTGTCCGCCAGCGTGACGGTCAATGACGATCTCATGTTCGCCGTCACCCGGGACGGGCATCTGCTGGCGATCGATCGCGCGAGCGGCAAAACGCGCTGGGATCAGGCCCTGACCAGTGTCGCGCTGGAACCGGCTCAAGCCGGCTCCAAGGTTGTCATCGTCCGCAGCAGCGATGGCCGGGTCACCGGTTTTGCCCTGGCGGACGGCAAGCAGCTGTGGTCGCAGACCCATGTGTTGCCGGCCCTGACCGTGCGCGACACCGGGTCGATGGCCCTGGTCGGTTCCGATGTCGCCCTGATCGGTCAAGCCGCGGGCAAGGTGTCGGTACTCGGGCAGGATGCCGGCAATATCGCCTGGGAAGCCGCGGTGTCCACGCCCAAGGGCGCGACCGAACTCGAGCGTATAACCGATGTGGTGAGCCGCCCGGTATTCGATAACGGCCAGATCTGCGCCGTCGCGTATCAGGGGCGTGTCGCCTGCTTTGACGCGCATAACGGCCAGTTGCAATGGGGCCGTGAAATTTCATCCAGCCGCGGGATCGCGCTGGACGCGCAACATGTGTATGTCACTGACGAAAATGGCTCGATTCTGAGCTACGATCGCAATACCGGTCGCAATGTCTGGAAGCAAGACGACATCAAATATCGTAACGTATCCGGTCCTGCAATGCTCGGACGCTATATATTGGTAACTGATAGCGCAGGCTATGCGCATCTGTTGTCCAATGAAAATGGCAGTCTGGTGGGGCGTATCCGCCTCGGCACGAGCGGGCAGACCGGACAACCCGTGTCTTTAGGCGACTCGGCCCTGATTCAGGGGCTCGACGGTCGCCTGGTGATGCTGTCACTGGGATAAAAGCAGTCTCTGATGAAACCAACTGTAGCTTTGGTCGGCCGGCCTAATGTCGGCAAATCGACCCTCTTCAACCGGCTGACACGCAGCCGCGACGCCCTGGTTGCCGATCAGCCGGGGTTGACGCGCGACCGTCACTATGGCCACGGCCGGGTCGGCGAAAAACCCTATCTCGTCATCGATACCGGGGGGTTCGAGCCGGTCGTGGACGAGGGCATTCTGTTCGAAATGGCCAAGCAGACCCTGCAGGCCGTCGATGAGGCCGATGTCGTCGTCTTCCTGGTGGATGGTCGTACCGGGGTTACGCCGCAGGACAAGATCATCGCCAATCGCCTGCGCCAGCAGGGACGTCCGGTCTTTCTGGTGGTGAACAAGGCCGAAGGCTTGAGTCACGCGATGGCCGGGGCCGAGTTCCACGAACTCGCCTTGGGCGAGCCGCTGGCGATTTCGGCCTCGCACGGTGACGGCGTACGCGAACTGATGGAACTGGTGCTGGAAGAGTTCCCCGATGCCGAAGAAGAAGAAAGCGCGCGTCATCCCAAGTTTGCCGTGATCGGGCGCCCCAATGTCGGCAAGTCGACGCTGGTCAATGCGATTCTCGGTGAGGATCGCGTTATCGCCTTCGACCATCCGGGGACGACACGCGATAGTATCTATATTGATTTTGAGCGCGAAGACCGCACTTATACCATTATCGACACGGCAGGCGTTCGCCGTCGAGGCAAGGTCAGCGAGACGATCGAGAAATTTTCGGTGATCAAGACCATGACCGCGATCGAAGACGCCAACGTGGCCGTGCTGGTGCTGGACGCCCAGCTCGATATTTCCGAGCAGGACGCCACCATCGCCGGGTTTGCGCTGGAGGCCGGGCGCGCACTGGTTATCGCCGTCAATAAATGGGACAACCTGCGGCCCGATGCGCGGGAAAAAGTAAAGCAGGAAATCGCGCGCAAGTTGAGCTTTCTGGATTTCGCCAAATTCCACTTTATTTCGGCCAAGGAAGGCCGTGGCATAGCGGATTTGTTCAAGTCCATCGACGAAGCCTACGAAGCGGCGATGTGCAAGCTGGCCACTCCGAAGCTGACCCGTGTGCTGAAGGTGGCCGTCGAGCGGCAGGCTCCGCCGCGAGTCGGTCCGGTACGCCCGAAGATGCGTTACGCCCACCAGGGCGGTATGAATCCGCCGATTATCGTCGTGCACGGCAATGCGCTGGATAATGTGCCTGACAGCTATACCCGTTACCTCGAGCATACTTTTCGCAAGGTATTCAAGTTACAAGGGACGCCGTTGCGCGTGCAATACAAGACCGGCGAAAATCCTTACGATACCGAAAAGGACAGGCAGAAACCCAAGGCCATGCCCCGTTTCAAGGGCAAGCTGAAGGATAAAGAGCCTCGCTATGGCAAGAGCGGTAAAAAATAGTACAGTGGTATGATATGTGCTAAAACATAAGGTGCGAAGCCGGGCCTGGTCGTCGACCTATTACAACAATCACCGATTCGGAGAATAACGAATGAGCTCTAAAGGGCAAATGTTACAAGACCCGTTCCTGAACGCCTTGCGCAAGGAGCATGTACCGGTTTCCATTTATCTGGTCAATGGCATCAAATTGCAGGGACAGATTGAGTCCTTCGACCAGTACGTCGTTCTGTTGAAGAACACTGTGACGCAAATGGTGTACAAGCACGCGATCTCCACGGTCGTTCCCGCCCGCCCGGTCACGATTCCGCACGAGCATTACACGGGTCAGAAGTCGGAGCAGCCTGAAGGCTGATCCCGCTGCAGGTATGGCTTGGCCGATGCAACGCACCCTCGGGTGGCGTTGCTCGGCTTTTTTCTTGTTTACAGGGTGTACAACGTGTTCGATCGTCCGGAAGTAGGGGACAAGGCGGTGCTGGTCTGCCTTGACTTCGGTGACAGTGATTTTCGCGAGAGTGTGCTGGAATGCACCGAGCTGGTGACCAGCGCGGCCGTAGAAGTGTGCGCGACCGTCGAGGCGCGGCGGCAGCGTCCCGATGCGGCCTTGTTCGCGGGCAAGGGCAAGGTCGACGAAATCGGTGCCGTGGTGCGCGCGTGCGAAGCCAATGTGGTGATCTTCAATCATCAACTGTCGCCAGCGCAAGAGCGTAATCTGGAACGTGCCTTACAGTGCCGCGTGGTCGATCGGACCAGCCTGATTCTCGACATTTTTGCACAGCGGGCGCGCAGCCATGAAGGCAAGCTGCAGGTGGAACTGGCCCAGTTGTCGCATCTGGCGACCCGGCTGGTGCGCGGCTGGACTCACCTGGAACGGCAAAAGGGCGGTATAGGGTTGCGCGGTCCGGGCGAGACGCAGCTGGAGACCGATCGCCGCCTGCTGGGCAAGCGCGTCAAATTGCTCAAGGACCGTCTCGCGCATGTACAGCGTCAGCGAAGCACCCAGCGTCGCGGCCGGGACCGTTCGGGCATCGCGTCCCTGTCCATTGTCGGTTATACCAATGCCGGCAAGTCGACGCTGTTCAACAGCTTGACCAAGGCGCGGGCCTATGCGGCGGACCAGTTGTTTGCAACGCTGGATACGACCAGCCGGCGTTTGTATATCAACGAGCAACTGTCCATCGTCGTGTCTGATACCGTTGGTTTCATCCGCAATCTGCCGCACAGCCTGGTCGCGGCATTCCGCGCGACGCTGGAGGAAACCGTGGAGGCCGATATGCTACTGCATGTGGTCGATTGCGCGAGTCCGATGCGCGAGATGCAGATCGAAGAGGTCAACAAGGTGCTGGCCGAAATCGGCGCCGACGGGACTCCGCAATTGATCGTGTGGAACAAGTGCGATTTGAATGGCCTCGACCCGGAAATCATCCGCGATGATGAGGGCGTAGCGCAAGCCGTGCGTGTGTCTGCGCTGACGGGGACCGGCCTGGACTTGCTGCGCGATGTCCTCGTCGAGCGTCTGGCTCCAAGCCCCGCCGCGAGCCCTGAAGCGTGGTCGGTGTTGCCGTAATGCGACAGCATTTGGCCGGACAGGGGCGCTTCTCGCGCGCAGCGCGCGGGCAGCAGTCAAGCACGCGGCCAGGAATTGGCGTACAATTAGAAAAGTCTTCCGTAGCCGAGCGCTGAGCTCGGCTTTTTTCCGGATCGGACCAGACTTTCCGCTTAATCCGGCGCCCGGGCGCCGCGAGCGACAATCTGCGAAATTCACTGCTGGCCGGCTTTGTTCCGGCCAGTTTGCCGACATCAAGGCGGGTACCCACCCGCCTTTTATTCTGTTACTGATCGATTATGCGCAATTGGCTGTTACCCGAACATATTGCCGACATCCTGCCTGCGACCGCACGGCAGGTGGAATCGGCCAAGTCGGCCATGCTCGACGTGTTTCGCACCGCTGGCTACGAGTTGGTTCTCCCCCCTCTGATCGAGTACATGGATTCGCTCGTTTCCGACGGCGATGCGGCACTGGCGCTCAAGACGTTCCGGCTGGACGACCAATTGTCCGGTCAGCAGTTGGGGCTGCGTGCCGATATTTCGCCGCAAGTAGCGCGTATCGATGCCCACTTGCTGGCTGAGCGCACCGGAGTGACCCGCTTGTGTTATTCAGGCAGCGTCGTGCATACACGGCCCGATGGGCAGACCAGCTCGCGCGAACCCTTGCAGGTCGGCGCCGAGTTGTACGGTTTCGCCGGCATCGAGGCCGACCTGGAGATCATTGAACTGATGCTGTCGACCCTGGAGCTGGTTGGGGTCGAAAAGCTGCGTCTTGACGTCGGCAATGTCGCCATCTTCCGCGGCCTGGCATCTGCCGCCGGCCTGCGCCCCGAACTCAGTCAGGCGCTGTTTGTGGCGCTCAAATCCAAGGACGCCGCTTCCGTCGCGTCGCTGGTCGGCGATGTGGCCGAACCGTATCGCAGTGCTTTCCTGGCCCTGCCCGAGCTGTACGGCCCTGCCAGCGTGCTGGAACGCGCACGCAAGCGCTTGCCGTCGATTCCCGAAGTCGATCTCGGACTGATGCAACTGGCGGCCATCGCCACCGCACTGGAAGGGCGAGTCGAGCTGAGTTTCGATCTGACCGAACTGCGGGGCGCGTTTTACCATACCGGCCTGTTGTTCGCCGCCTATGCTCCTGGCTGGTCGGGCGAATTGGCGCGCGGCGGCCGCTATGACAATATCGGGCGCCGCTTCGGCCGCGCCCGTCCGGCTACCGGTTTCAGCCTCGACTTGCGCGACCTGATCCGGGTTTTGCCGCAGCGCGATTCGGCGCGCGGTATTTGTGTCGCCTCCAAGATCGCCCGCGCGGCGGCGCAGACTATCGCCGAACTGCGCGCGGCCGGCAATGTCGTGATTATCGATTACCTGGGCGAATCCGCCGCCGCACTCAACTGCGACCGCCAACTGCTTGCGGTCGGTGATGCGTGGCAAGTGGTTCCGTTCAACTGATTCAGTGTCTGTCTGAGAGAAGAGGGTCTTACCAATGTCCAAGAACGTTGTCGTTATCGGTACCCAGTGGGGCGACGAAGGCAAGGGCAAAATTGTCGACTGGCTGACCGACCACGCGCGCGGCGTGGTTCGTTTTCAGGGCGGCCACAATGCCGGCCACACCCTGGTGGTGAACGGCAAGAAAACCGTTCTACGTCTGATCCCGTCCGGTATCCTGCACTGTGATATCGAATGCTTCATCGGTAACGGCGTGGTGCTGTCGCCCGAGGCTCTGCTCAAGGAGATCGACGAGCTGGAGAGCGCCGGCGTAGCCGTCGCTTCGCGGCTGAAGATTGCCGAGACCTGCACGCTGATCCTGCCTTACCACGTGGCGCTGGATCTGGCGCGCGAAGCCGCGCGCGGCGCAGGCAAGATCGGTACCACCGGTCGCGGTATCGGCCCGGCGTATGAAGACAAGGTGGCACGCCGCGCCATTCGCGTGATCGACTTGTTCGATCCGGCGGGCTTCGCAGCCAAGTTGAAAGAAAACCTTGCTTACTACAATTTCCAGCTGACCCAGTATCTGGGTGCTGAAGCCGTGGATTTCGATGCCGTTTACGCGGCAGCGATGGCTCAGGCCGAGCGGATCAAGCCTATGGTGTCGGATGTCTCGCGCACGCTGTACGAGCATAACAAGGCGGGCGTCCCGTTGTTGTTCGAAGGCGCGCAAGGCACCTTGCTTGACATCGATCACGGCACCTATCCATTCGTCACCTCGTCCAATTGCGTGGCCGGCGCGGCTGCTCCCGGGGCCGGCGTGGCGCCGCAGATGCTCAACTACGTGCTCGGTATCGTCAAGGGTTACACCACGCGAGTGGGATCGGGGCCGTTCCCGACCGAGCAGGAAAACGAAATCGGTCGGTTCCTGGCCGAGCGCGGCAACGAGTTCGGTTCCGTAACCGGCCGCCCGCGTCGTTGCGGCTGGTTCGATGCGGCCGCGCTCAAGCGCTCGATCCAGATCAATGGCGTCTCCGGTTTGTGCGTGACCAAGCTCGATGTGATGGATGGCCTGCAAGAGGTCAAGCTGTGCGTCGGCTATCGCCTGAACGGCGTCGAAATCGATATCCTGCCGTTCGGCTCGGATGCGGTCAGCGCCTGCGAGCCCATCTACGAGACCTTGCCCGGCTGGAGCGAGTCGACTTTCGGCGTCAAGCGCTATGAGGATTTGCCCGCCAATGCGCGTGCCTACCTCGAACGCATTGCTGAAGTGTGCGAAGCGCCGATCGCTATCGTTTCCACCGGCCCCGACCGCGAAGAAACCATCGTGCTGCATCACCCGTTCGAATGACCGTTGCGCGCTGCATCGAGCGGCGGCTATAAAAAAACGCGGCCGGATTTCCGGGCGCGTTTTTTTCGCTCGCCAGCCGTCGCGACCGCGCGGATGCGCGTGCGGGGAAGAAGTCTGCCGCGCAGCCTGTGCCGAACCGGCGGGCAATAAAAAAACCCCGCCGATTTGCATCGACGGGGTTTTTCGAATTGGTGCCCAGGAGAAGACTCGAACTTCCACAGTGTTGCCACCGCTAGGACCTGAACCTAGTGCGTCTACCAATTCCGCCACCTGGGCTTCGCAAACATAGTATTCTGCTGCGAGGACGCCAATATAAAAGCTTTGCCATTGCTTGTCAACACCTTTGCACCGGAACGTTTGCCGCGGCAAACACAGCGAGGGTACACTGCAGCGTTGTCGTCGCTTTCTTCTGGAGTAGCCTATGTTCGATCCTGTTGTCCGCAGCCTGCTGGAAAGCGACCTGTACAAGTTCACCATGTGGCAGGCGCTGTTGCATCAGCACCCCGGTGCCAAGGCCCAGTATGAATTTGTGTGCCGCAATACGCCCGAATTTCCGCTCGCCCTGCTCAAGGACGAAGTGGATGAGCAACTCGACCATCTGTGCTCGTTGATGTTCAGTCAGGACGAGTTGGACTATCTGCGTGGCTTGCGCTACCTGAAAAGCGATTTTGTCGATTTTCTGAATTTGTTCCGCTTTCAACGCCGTTTCATCAAGGTCGACACGGTCGGGGACACCTTGACCATCCGGGCTTGCGGTCCGCTCGTGCATGTGATGAGTTTCGAAATCTTCGTTCTTTACATCGTCAACGAGCTGTATTTCAGGCGGCTGGTGCACGGACGCGAAGATGAGGTGCTGACCGAAGGCCGTCGAAGGCTGCAAGACAAGATCGCCGTATTCCGCCGGCGGCTGCCGACGATGCTGCACGCCCATCCCTTTGCGTTCTCCGATTTCGGCCTGAGACGCCGTTTCTCCGGGCGCTGGCACGACGAGGTGGTGGAAACCCTGATGCTGGCCCTGCCGGACGAGTTCAAGGGCACCTCCAATGTATATCAAGCAAAGCATTACGGCCTGCTGCCTGTCGGGACCATGGCGCACGAGTATTTGCAGGCGCACCAGGCCTTCGGCACCCGGTTGCGCGATTTTCAGACGGCGGCGCTGCAAGGCTGGGTGCAGGAGTTCCGCGGCGATCTCGGCATTGCCCTGACCGATGTGGTCGGGATGAATGCCTTCCTGAACGATTTCGATCTCTACTTCGCCAAGCTGTTCGACGGCTTGCGGCACGACTCCGGCGACCCGCTGGTGTGGGGGGAACGGGCCATCGCACATTACCGGTCCCTGCGCATCAATCCGTTGACCAAACGCTTGGTGTTTTCCGATGGCCTGACGGTCGACGCGGCGCTCGATCTGTACGACCACTTCGCCGATCGCATCCAGACCGCTTTCGGCATCGGAACGCATCTGACCAACGATCTGGGGCCGCGGCCACTGCATATCGTCATGAAGCTGGTGAACTGCAACGATCAGCCGGTGGCCAAGCTGCCGGACAGTATCGGCAAAACCCAGTGCAGCGACGAGACCTTCCTGGCTTACTTGCGCCAGGTATTCAAATGGCGCGCCCTCTGACTTCGCATCCATGATACGTCTGCCCCGTTTGCCCCGTCTCCCGGCCTTATCGCCGACGCGGCTGATCCCGCTGATCATCGCCACGGCCCTGTTCATGGAAAACATGGATGCCACGGTGCTGTCGACATCGCTGCCCGCCATCGCTCGCGATCTGATGGAGGATCCGATCTCGCTGAAACTCGCGCTGACCTCGTATCTGGTCAGTCTGGCGGTTTTCATTCCGATCAGCGGCTGGATGGCCGACCGCTTCGGCGCCCGGACTGTGTTTCGTGCTGCGATAGGCGTGTTCATGGGGGGCTCGATTCTATGCGCCTTGTCCGGCACGCTGGGCGGCTTCGTCGCGGCCCGGTTCGTTCAGGGGATGGGCGGCGCGATGATGGTGCCGGTTGGACGGCTGGTGATTTTGCGTTCGACCCGGAAGTCTGAACTGGTGCAAGCCCTGAGCTATCTGACCATTCCTGCCCTGGTGGGGCCGGTGATCGGTCCGCCGCTCGGCGGCTTCATCAGTACTTACTGGCATTGGCGCTGGATATTCCTGATCAACCTGCCGATTGGAATACTGGGGATGATTCTGGCGACACGCCATATCCAGAATCTGCGCGAAGACGATGTGCCGCCACTCGACCACTCGGGTTTTTTGCTGACATCGATCGGGCTGACCGGGTTGATGCTCGGATTGGCGACCGCCGGCCGGCATCTGGTCTCGCCGCGCGTTTCCTGGGCGGCGGTCGTACTGGGGGTGGTGCTGGTCGCGGCTTATGCCATTCATGCGCGCCGTGCCCGTTTTCCCTTGCTCGACTTGCGCCTGTTCTCGGTCCAGACCTTCAGCGCCGGCGTGGTTGGCGGGTTCATGTTCCGTATTGGCATCGGGGCGATCCCTTTTCTGTTGCCGCTGATGCTGCAATTGGGCTTCGGGCTTTCGCCCTTCGCGTCGGGATTGCTGACCTGTGCCACGGCGATCGGGGCTATCTTCATGAAAACAGTCGCCGCCCGCATTTTGCAGCGGTACGGTTTTCGCCAGGTGCTGGTGGTGAATGCCGTCCTGGCGGCACTATCGCTCTGCGCGTTCGGCTTGTTCGACGCTTCGACGCCGCATGTGTTGATGACGGCCGTTTTCTTGTTTGGCGGCTGCATGCGTTCTCTGCAGTTCACTAGTTTGAATGCGATTGCCTATGCCGATATCGATAATCACGACATGAGTCAAGCAACCAGCCTTGCGAGCGTCATGCAACAGTTGGCCGCCGGGATGGGGGTCACTGTCGGGGCATTTGCGCTGCAAGGCGCGAGCCGTCTGGCCGGACATACGCAGATGCAAGCCATCGATTTCTCCTGGGCTTTTGTCGCCGTATCGGTGGTTGCTCTCAGTTCCGTCCTCTGGTTCATCCGGCTGCCCCGCAACTCGGGGGCCGCCCTTGCCGTCAAGCCATCGCGCGCCTGAGGCCGTAACGATTTCTCATACTCCGCGGTTTGATGCCGCGTTAATCCAGACTAACATGATGATTCCACAGCTCAGGCATGTCGCCGAACTTCACGTCGAGGTCGGCGCCCCCATCACTATCGGCGAAACGCGGGATGGAGTGCGCCGCATCATCCCGATCAACGGCGGTCGCATCCGGGGGGCCGGCTTGAATGGCATCGTCGTTCCGGGCGGCGCCGATTATCAGTTGATACGCGCGGATGGCTTTACCACGCTCGATGCGCGCTATGCGCTCAAGCTGGACGATGGCGCCTCGATTTATATCGTCAATACCGGTGTCCGTTGTGGCGAACCGGAGGTGATGGCCAGTATCACGCGCGGGGAAATCGTCGACCCGGACCGGGTCTATTTCCGGACGACGCCGTCGTTCGAGACCGAGTCCGCCGAGCACCGCTGGATGACACGGTCCCTGTTCGTCGCCAGCGGAGCGCGCTATCCCGACCGCGTCGAGCTGAATTTCTTCGTGGTCGACTAGCTCGCGATTCCGAGCGCCGGATCGCTATAGCCGCTGCGGCCTGTTTCGACGTGGCCTGCGATCCGGCGCCAGTAGTGTGCATCGCTGCTCACCGTGATGCGCACATCGTACCAACTGGCCCTGTTTTGCAGCACCAGTTGCTCGCAGCGGATTTCACCGGCTGCCAGTCTTAGCGTCCGGCTGGCGTCGCCAACGCTCTGCAGCGTGCATGTCAGCGCGCTCGCTTCCATGTTGTGGAGTTCGACTATCAGATCGCCGCTGGTGCTGGCGTCCCAGGCGCGCACTTCGAGTGCGCTGCCTGCAGGCGGCAGACGGCCGCGCATGGCGCGATAGAAGCCGTTGGGCCCATACACTTCGAAGTCGTACTCGCCTCGGGTGTAGCGCGCGGCGCTCCAGTAGTCCGACAGTCGTGCCCCCACCGTCAGTGTGTAATACCAGGGGCCATCCAGACGATTGCCGGCATTGACGGTGAGCGCGACTCCCGCGCGGCCGGTATTGATGAAGTCGAGCCAGAAGCGGCCGTCTGCGCTGTTGCAGCGCCCGTCCACCTGCAGGCGGTAGGGCAGTGCGCGCGCGGGGCGCACGCCGGCTTCCTGGGCGGTCGGACCCTGGCTGTCGGGGGGCGCGGGGGGCGGCAGCTGGCAGCCTTCGCGCGCCCTGATCCAGTCCTGCGAGGTGTCGGGTAAGCGCGCTGGCCAGTCGGGGCGCGCGGCGCCGAAATCGAAGGCCGAAGTCAGGTCGCCGGTGACCGCGCGGCGCCACTGGGAGATGTTAGGTTCGGGAACCCCAAAGCGCTTCTCCAGAAAGCGTAGCACCGAGGTGTGGTCGAACAATTGCGAGCACACCCATCCGCCACGCGACCATGGTGAGATCACCAGCATCGGAACGCGGATGCCGAGGCCGACCGGGGTGCCCAGATAGGTCTCGCCCGATGTATCGACACTGCTCAGGCCCTGGCTGCGCTCAACCGGCGGCTGGGGTGGAAGCACATGGTCGAAGAAGCCGTCGTTCTCGTCGTAGGTCAGGAGGAATACGCTGCGCGACCAGGTCTCCGGGTGTGAGGCCAGGGCAGTGAGCAGCCGCGAGCACAGATCTTCGCCGGCGGCGGGCGAGGACGATGGGTGTTCGCTCAGATGACGTGGAGCGACTATCCATGACACCTGTGGCAGACGACCGCTGGCGATGTCGGCGCCGAAGGCCTCGACCAGATAGCGCCCGTCGCTGCTGTCGGCATTGGCCCGATTGGAGCCCGGCACCCAGGCGCGTCCGCGCCGGTATAAGGACGATGCCGGGTCCAGACCGCGGAATGCGCTGAAGTGGGCGAGTGCGTTGTCGCCGTAGTTGTTGTACTCCTGATAGACCTGCCAACTGATGCCGGCCTGTTCCAGCCGTTCGGCGTAAGTGCGCCAGCCGAGGCCGGGCCACAACGGGTTATCGTTGCGCATGTCGGCCGTTTCGTTTGCGTCGTCGATGTTCCATGCCGCTTGCAGGCCGTTGGCTCCGACGCTGAGCCCGTTGGTGCCGGAAAACAGAAACAGGCGGTTGGGATCGGTCGGACCGAACAAGGAGCTGTGATAGCTGTCGCAGATGGTGAAGGCGTCGGCCAGCGCATGGTAGAACGGAAGATCGGCGCGAGTGAAGTGCCCCATCGACAGCGGCGTCTTGCGCCAGGCCCAGAAGTCGTGATGCTGCCACAGCGCACGCACTCCCTTCCAGCTGTGGTCGAGCGAGTCCATGCATTGTGCCCGGCTGACTTTTTCGTCGAGATGGAACGGGCGGACACAGTCATCGCCGTTGGCTACTCGGGGTTGGAACCATACCGCTTTGCCCGACGGCAAACGCAAGGGGTGTGGGTCGCCGAAGCCGCGCACGCCGCGCAGGGTTCCGAAGTAGTGGTCGAAGGAGCGGTTTTCCTGCATGAAAATGATAACGTGCTCGACATCGCTGATATCGCCGCGTCCGCTGGCCGGGTGTGCCAGTGCCTGGCGCAGGGCCGCGGGCAAGGCATCGAGGGAAGCGGCTGCCATGGTGCCGGCCGAGAGTTGAAGTAGCTGGCGACGGGAAGGCGAATGCATCGTGGGCGCTCCTTGTGGGCGGACGGGATGTCTACCTGCAAGTTAGCAGCCGTTGCGGCGGGCCGCGCTGGGCCTTGGGACAGGGCGGGCATAAAAAAACCCGCAAAAGCGGGTTTTTCATCGATTTGATTGGTGCCCAGGAGAAGACTCGAACTTCCACAGTGTTGCCACCGCTAGGACCTGAACCTAGTGCGTCTACCAATTCCGCCACCTGGGCCTATCAAATTTTGCTACAGCGTCATGCAATGTCTATGATGGAAGCTGGTGCCCAGGAGAAGACTCGAACTTCCACAGTGTTGCCACCGCTAGGACCTGAACCTAGTGCGTCTACCAATTCCGCCACCTGGGCATGTCGTTTGCTGTATCATCGACGACTTACAGCGCTGCAACGAAGTGCGAATTATATTCAGCTCCCAGAGGATGTCAATGCCCGCTACTCCAAAAAAAACAAAAAATCCTTCTCTCCGGCTGCAGGATCCTTATCTGGAACGGGAGAAACTCAAATATTCCAAGCCCTTGCCTAGCCGCGAGCACGTGCTCGCCATTCTGGCGCAGCAGGGGGTGCCCATGTCCCAGGACGAACTGGCGCGCGTGCTTTCCATTACGGATGAAGAACTGGGTTTCTTCACCCGCCGCCTGTCTGCGATGGAGCGCGAAGGGCAGATCATCATCAATCGCGCGGGCGCCGTGTGCGTCGCGAAAAAGCTCGATCTGGTCAAATGCCGCGTTTCCGGTCACCGGGATGGCTTTGGCTTCGCCATCCCGGAGGACGGGGAGGGCAACGACATTTTCTTGTCCGAACGCGAAATGCATAAGGTCATGCATGGCGACCGCGTGATGGTCCGCGCGACCGGAACCGATCGCCGCGGGCGGATCGAAGGCCGCATCGCGGAAGTGCTTGAGCATGCGGTCTCGAAGCTGGTTGGTCGTATCCATCTCGAACACGGGGTGTGGATGGTGACTGCCGAAGATCAGCGCATCAGCCATGAAATCCTGATCGAGTCGGGCGGCGAGAACGGCGCCAAGCAGGGGCAGGTGGTCATGGTTCAGATCGTGATGCAGCCCGACGGGTATCGCCAGCCTATCGGGCGCGTGATCGAAGTGCTTGGCAACTACGCCGACCCGGGAATGGAAATCGAAATCGCGCTGCGCAAGCATGCGCTGCCGCATGAGTTCTCGCTGGCGGCCGAGGAAGAAGCGCACGCAACGCCCAAGAAGGTGCGCAAGCTCGACAGCAAGGGGCGTGTCGATCTGCGTGAGCTACCGCTGGTAACCATCGATGGCGAAACGGCCCGTGACTTCGACGATGCCGTCTTTGCCGAAAAGCAGGGCAAGGGTTTCCGTCTGGTGGTGGCTATTGCCGACGTCAGCTTTTATGTGCAGCCAGGCAGTGCGCTTGACTCCGACGCCGTCGAGCGCGGAACGTCGGTCTATTTTCCCCGGCGCGTGATCCCGATGCTGCCCGAGGCGTTGTCCAACGGCATCTGTTCGCTCAATCCCGATGTCGACCGCCTGTGCATGGTGTGCGATATGCGCATCGGCGCCAAGGGTAAAGTCAAGGACTATAGCTTTTACCCTGCAGTCATGCGCTCGAAGGCGCGGCTCACTTATAATCAGGTTTGGGACTGGCTGCAGAAAGATGACGGCGATGCGGCATTGATGCCGCATCTGCGTACCCTGTACGATCTGTTCAAAGTCTTGCTCGGCGCGCGCGGAAAGCGCGGCGCGATAGATTTCGACACCGTCGAGACGCAGATGCTGTTCAACGATCAGGGCAAGATAGACACCATTGTGCCGGTCACCCGCAACGACGCGCACCGCATCATCGAAGAATGCATGCTGGCTGCCAATGTCTGCTCCGCGAACTTCATTCTCAAGAACAAGCACAAATGCCTGTTCCGCGTCCATGAAGGTCCGACTCCGGAACGGCTGGAAAATCTGCACAACTTCCTCAAGTTGTCCGGGCTGACTCTGGGCGGCGGCGATAAGCCGACCACCAAGGACTATGCCTTGCTGGCGGAGCAGATCAGCACCCGGCCCGATGCCCCGGTCCTGCAAACCGTGTTGCTGCGCTCGATGCAGCAAGCGGTATATACCCCGGACAACAACGGTCACTTCGGTCTGTCCTACGACGCGTACACCCACTTTACTTCGCCGATTCGGCGCTATCCGGACTTGCTGGTCCATCGCACGATCAAGGCAATCCTGGCGGGCAAGACGTATAAGCCGGGCAAGTGGTCGCAACTGGGCGAGCATTGCTCTATGACCGAGCGCCGTGCCGACGATGCCAGTCGCGATGTCGAGTCCTGGCTCAAGACCTTCTATATGCGCGACAAGATCGGGGAAGTGTTCAACGGCAAGATCAGTGCTGTCACCAGCTTCGGTGCCTTCGTCCTGCTCGATGGCGTCTATGTAGAAGGGCTGGTGCATATTTCTGAATTGGGCAAGGATTATTTCCACCTGCGCAAGGATATCCAGGCGCTGGTCGGCGAGAAGAGTGGCATACGCTACCGTCTCGGCGACAGCATGACTGTCAAGGTCGTGCGAGCCGATCTGGAAAGTGCCAAGATTGACTTCCAGATCGTTCAGCCGGACAAGACGGCGGGTATCGGAGACGAAGAGGGCGCTGCGCGGCGATCTTCGTCCCATAGTCATGACAAGCATCGCGGCGCGAAAGGCTCGTTCAAA